>NZ_JBIIYV010000094.1:0-7618 GCF_044346625.1 Aquidulcibacter sp.
GCCACATAGACACCACAAACCACCATCCAGCCAAAAAGCTGCCTCTCAAAGGCAGATTATCCTAAATGCGCCGAAATCGGATTGTTCACATGCGACTCGATATAGATCCCGCTGCTCAGGCCAATTTCCTCGGCGACGAAAAGCTGTTTTTGCGGACGCTACAAGCCATGTTGCGCCACGCGATTGAGCGCAGTGGGCCGGGCACCATGAAAGTGCGCCTCAGTGCTGGTGAGAATGGCCATGGTGCCTTGGTCGTCTTGCAGGATGTAGGTGCGCCTTATTCTAACCTTGAAGCCCGCAGCCTGTTTGAGCCTTTCTCCAGCATTCAAACACCCGATAATCCCATTACGCAAAGCAATGGGATTGATCTGCCATTGGCGCGCAAACTAGCGCGGGCCATGGGCGGCGACGTCACGATTGCCACGCGGGGCACCCGCAATGGTTCGATCCAATTTTATCTGCCGCTGGAGCGGGTGGCGAGTAATCTGGATGAGCCGATTGGGTCGATCGATCATACCCGCGATTTGTGTATTTTGGTTGTGGAAGACAATTTGATCAATCAAAGGATCATCGCCGTAATCCTTGAACAATTAGGCCATTCCTGCGTGATTGTTGCCGATGGTGTTATGTGTCTGGAGACGATCCAGAAAGCCCGCTTCGATGCCATTTTGATGGATTTGCATATGCCAAACATGGATGGCTATCAAGCCACACGCCAGATTCGGGCTATAGAGGCAGACTTGCAGGCGGTCGATTTTCCAGCGATGCCGATCATTGCATTTACTGCAGATGCACGACCGGAGACGCGCGAAGCCGCCTTTGCGGCGGGCATGACCGGCTTTTTGAATAAGCCGATCTCAATTCCAGAACTTTATGAGGCTTTAGCCCCAATCGTCGCGGCCTTAGCCGACGAACCCACAGCACAGCGTGGGTAAATCGGCAGGGGCCACTGGACTAGTCGAGGCGCTTGAACTCAATCAGGTTCAAGAGAGCCATGGCACCAACGGCCAAAACGAGTGCGAGAATGGCATACATTGTGGAAACTCCTTATGTCGTTGCGTGCCTCTCTAGCGGCATTGGCACGCGCCGCCAAGTCACCCTATACAAAGCCTCATGATAAAGTTTCTGCGCAAAGCTGTGATACATACGTGGTTCCGACTGTCGCGCGGGGCGACCTTGGGTGTGCGCATTCTGGCGATAGACGCCCAAGACCGTGTTTGCTTGGTGCGCCACACCTATTTGCCCGGCTGGCACCTTCCGGGCGGCGGCGTGGAACGTGGAGAACATTCGCTAGATGCGGCCATCAAAGAAGCGCGCGAGGAAGCAGGCCTGATTATTCGGCCTGAAGACTTACGCCTTATCTCCATACACACCAATTTTGCCTATTTCAAAGGCGACCATGTCTTACTGTATCGGGCCGACGCTTGGACAACGCAACCGACCGACCGCGCCCATGAGATCGCAGAGCATGGCTTTTTCTCGCTGAACGATTTGCCAATTGGCACAACGGCCAGCACCCACCGTCGCCTTTCAGAAGCAAAAGACGGGCTTAGTTCGCCGACTTGGTAGAAGTGGCTGGCGCTTTTGCTGCGGCCTCTGCATCAATCAAATCTTGGACTTGCTTGTATAAGACTTCCCGGGCCGCACCCTCGGGCCCATCTGTCGCGCGGGTCCAATTGGCGTTGGAGGCAATCACCAGTTTGCGCTTGGGATCAATAAAGATGCCTTGCCCAAAAATGCCCTGTGCCGACACGCTGCCGTCATCATATGTCCACCATTGATAGCCATAGCCACGCCCCGGCTCGCCATAATCCATTTTCTTGGTGGTCGCTTTGGCAAACCAGTCGGCGGGGACCACTTGGGTGTCACCAATCTTACCGCCAGCCAACACAAATTGCCCCATGCGCGCATAGTCGCGGATTGCCATCTGCAAACAACAACCGGCAATCTCCTGACCCGTGCTGTTGAGGATCCAAGTTGCCTTTTGTTCCATGCCGAAAGGCTTCCAAATCTTCTCAGACAGATAGGTCGCAAGTGGCTTCTTGGTGGCAGAACTGACCAAAATGCCAACCAAATTGGTCTCGCCAGTGTTATAGTTCCAAACAGTACCGGGAGCGTGGGCACGGGGTAGTTTGCGCATATAGCTGGTCGTGGCATCAACGCCATCATCAGCCTTTGCATTATTGAACTTCGCTACATCCGAGTTTGGGTTTTCATAATCCTCATTCCACGCAACACCCGACGACATGGTGAGCAATTGCTCCACCGTCACATCGTCATAGGCAGAGCCTTTGAGGCCCGGAATATAGGTTGAGACTTTGTCAGACAGGCTCTTAATATAGCCGTCCTGAATGGCGGCGCCCACCAAAGTGGAAGTGTAGGATTTGGCAACAGAGAAGCTTGTCCAGCGACCAGCGGCGTCAAAGCCGAGGCCATATTTCTCAAACCGGACCTTGCCGTCTTGGATAATGACAATGCCAGACGAGCGCTGCGCTTGGATATAAGCGTCAATATTTGGGATTGCTAAGGGTTCGCCGACAGGCAGATCTGACGCCTTAGGACCGGCTTCGACGACATGGCTTTTGGCCAAAAAGTCCAACCGATCCATCGCCCGAAAAGCAGCATCGCGCTGAGGTATAGACCAGAACAAAACATCCTTGTTGGTTGGCAATTGCGCCAGAACGCCTTTGGTTTCCTTATCCAAGCCATTGAAGGCAAACGCACCCGCACCAACCAAAACGAGCGCGGCGATCCCCAGAGCTGGGGCCAAGAAACCTTTTTTCATAAACGCTCCTATGCGTGCTTGCCGCGCACCAGCGCGTCATAGGTGTGGACCATATCTTCACACACGCGGCCTGGCTGGTAGTGGATGCCAGCAATCTCCTTGACGGGCGTTACTTCTGCTGCGGTACCTGTGATGAAGCATTCAGAGAAATTGCCGAGTTCTTCAGGCATGATCGTCCGCTCAACCACTTCATAGCCCTTGTCGCGCGCAAGGCGGATCACGGTCTGCCGCGTGATGCCATTGAGGAAGCAATCGGGCACGGGTGTATGGATAGCCCCGTCTTGGATGAAAAAGACATTCGCACCTGTGGCTTCGGCTACGTGGCCGCGCCAATCGAGCATCAAGGCATCTGCATAGCCTTCCGCTTCTGCAGCATGCTTTGAGTCGGTACAGATCATATAAAGGCCAGCCGCTTTGGCTTCACAGGGGGCCGTCTTTGGGTCGGGTCTGCGCCATTTAGCGTGGGTCATGCGGATCCCGCTCATTTTGTCGGCAAAGTAATTGCCCCATTCCCAGACAGCGACCGCGGCGCGGATCGTGCTTTGTTGTGCTGACACGCCCATCATTTCGCTGCCGCGCCACATGACCGGGCGGATGTAACAATTCTCAAAGCCGTTTCGGGCCATGGCTTCGGCCTTGGCGGCCTCAATATCTGCCACTGTGAACGCGGGTTTCATCCCCAAAATCTCAGCAGACCGGAACAGTCGCTCCGTATGCAGTAGGCTTTCGAAAATCTGGCCATCATAGGCGCGCTCGCCCTCAAAGATCGACGAGCCGTAATGCAGACCATGGGTCAATACATGCACTTTCGCCTCGCGCCATGGCTTAAATTCGCCGTCCATCCAGATCCAGCCGTCGCGATCGTCGTAAGGAATGAAAGTCATGTGTCTTGCGCCTAGTTCAGTGTATAGGTTTATCAAAGCTTCACAGTC
Organism: Aquidulcibacter sp.; assembly: GCF_044346625.1. GTDB lineage: Bacteria > Pseudomonadota > Alphaproteobacteria > Caulobacterales > Aquidulcibacteraceae > Aquidulcibacter. The sequence continues at coordinate 3,718 of NZ_JBIIYV010000094.1, forward strand.
GGTGGGCTTGAACCCAAATGCGATGAGACGCAATCTCTTGGACCAGCCATGACTGTCAACACCTTACCGAATGCTTTTGCCAGATCAAGCAGCCCTGCCGCAGGCGGGCCGCGCCTGTATTTGCGCGAAGATGAGCTCGACCTCGGGGTTTCCTTGATTTTTAAAGCGGGTGATTTGTTGAAGGCGGCGACGCAAGAGCAGCGGCGACAGCATGAAGTTTCTTGGGCAGACGTGCGCTGTCTGTGTGAGCTTTTAGGCAATCCCCTACCCGTTTTGAAACTTGCCGCAGAATTGGGCCTGAGCAAGCAAGCGATGCTGAAGACGCTGGATGGGTTGGAATCACGAACTTGGTTGAGCCGCACAGAAGATTCGCGCGATGGACGGCGCAAAATTGTTCATCTGACAGCTCAAGGTACGTCTGTCGCAACTGAATTCGCTTTAGCCATGCGCACGCGTTTGGCTGGTGCCTACCGTATTGCAGGCAGTGAAGCAGTGGCCGGTTGTGACAAAGTCCTCTCAACGCTCACAGAAACGTCCGCCGGGCCAGCCGCGTCAGCGCCTACTGGTGCCGCTTTAGCCCCCAAACCCAAAAGAGCCCTCTAATGGCCCCTCGTACCCAAGCCGACTTTCCAGCCCACCTCCTTGTCGTCGATGATGATGATCGCATTCGCACCCTCTTGAAGCGCTATCTCAGTGGCCTTGGATATTCGGTGACTGAAGCCTCCGATGCCGCCAGCGCCCGCAAGCTGATGGATGCCTTGATGTTTGATCTGGTCATCTTGGATGTGATGATGCCGGGCGAGGATGGCGTTTCGCTGACCCGTTCGGTGCGGGGTGAGCGCGATACGCCCATCATTCTTTTGACGGCCTTGGGTGACCCAAGCCACCGAATTGAGGGCCTCACGGCGGGAGCCGACGATTACCTTGGCAAGCCTTTTGAGCCAGAGGAATTGGCTTTGCGCGTTGCCGCAATCCTAAAGCGCGCGCGCCCTGCTCCTGCAGCCGACGTCTTGCTGTTGGGTTCTGTCACTTGGAACACCACCAAAGGCGAGTTGCGCCGCGATGGGGTATTGGTTCGTTTGACCGATGCTGAACGAGATCTGCTGGCCGCCTTAGCAGCCAGACCAGGGGCCACCATCACGCGGGAAGAATTGGCGCGCAAAGCAGGTGTGACGGTCGAGCGGTCGATTGATGTGCAAGTCACCCGCCTGCGGCGCAAATTGGAAGATGACCCAGCAGAGCCGCATTATCTGCAGACGGTTCGTGGGCTTGGCTATCGGTTGATGCATGATGCGTAAGACTGTTTTGCGGCAAGGCCTTTTGCGATGGACCTGAAGGCGCTGATCCCGCGCGGGCTTTTTGCCCGCTCGCTCCTTATCATCGTCTTGCCCGTGGCGATCATGCAAATGGTCGTGACCTACTTGTTCTTTGATTTGCATTGGGAACAAGTTAGCCGGCGTTTGAGTGAAGGGGCGGCGGGCGATATTGCCCTCGTCACTCAACTTTATGCCGACAATCCGACACCTGAAAACCTCGCCGCTATTACCAATTATGCGCGGGCAGACTTGCGCCTCTCGGTTGCCCTCCAGAAGCAGGCCAAATTGCCAGAGCGAGAGCGCCTTGCCGTAATACCCGCCTTTGACCGCACCTTGCGGCGGGCTTTGTCCGGGTCACTGCGGCAGAAATTCTGGTTTGATACGACGCGCTATCCTGATTACGTCGACATTCGGGTTGAAGTTCCCGGTGGGGTTTTGCGTTTTCTAGCCTATCGCGACCGGGTTTTTGCCTCGACCGGCGGTATCTTTATTCTTTGGCTAGCAGGGGCCACAATTCTCTTGGCCACGGTCTCGGTTCTATTTATTCGCAATCAAGTCCGGCCGATGGAGCGGCTGGCCGACGCTGCCGACCGCTTTGGTCGGGGCGAGAATGTTAGCCTTAAGCCAGCCGGATCGGCCGAAGTGCGCCGGGCGACTTTGGCCTTTTTACAGATGCGGGGGCGCATTCAACGCCACATTGAACAGCGCACCAATCTGCTCGCGGGCGTCAGCCATGATTTACGAACCCCGCTTACCCGGCTCAAGTTGCAATTGGCCATGATGCCCCCGTCCAGCGATATTGACGAAGCCCGCAAGGATATCGTCGAAATGGAGGGCATGCTGGAGGAATATCTGACCTTCGCCCAAGGCCAATGGTCAGAGGAGCGTGAAACTTTGGATCTGGCTGAAATTGCGCGCGCCATCATTCAAGATGTGGCGCGCGCCGGGCGTGAAATCGATGGGTCTGGCCTCGCCACCAGCCTCCCCACCTCCGGCCGCCCCATTGCTTTAAAGCGCTGCCTCTCCAACCTCGTTGAGAATGCCCTGTCCTTTGGCCAAACGGTGGCGATCAGCTCGTCGGAAAGCAGTGACGCCATTTATCTTTATGTCGACGATGATGGCCCCGGGATACCGCCGGAAAACTACGAAGAAGCGCTCAAGCCGTTTTCGAGGCTAGATCCAGCCCGCAATCAAAATCGCAAAGGCGTCGGGTTGGGGCTAGCGCTTGCCTATGATGCTGCCCGCTCACACGGCGGCAACCTCGTGCTGTCGCGCTCTACGCTTGGGGGTCTTCGGGTGAGTGTTCGTCTGCCGCTTTAGACCGCGTTCGGCGCAGGGAACCCGATTTCAAGAAATCAGCCAGCTTTTCGCCACGGTCCACCCATTCCTCGCTCTCGCGTAATGTCTGGTCGAGGCCCGCCATGGTCTTGGACAAGTCGGCATCATCCTTCAGCCAGAGCGCTTCCATTTTACGCAAGCGACGGGCAAGCCCCAAAACACGTGCGGTGGCCTTAAGGCTGTCCGTCGAAATACCCACCGCCTCTAAAGCCCAGGCCGCGGTGCGCAACCTTCTTGCGGCGCGAGCAAAGCCTGCTGCGGGTTCTTGGGCGTCGGCCTCAAGGATCGAAACCCAAGCGGCCCGTTGATCCTGCTTCGCATCAAATCGCGCCATGACAACATCAAATAAGCGATCCCGGCTCGGCGCTTCAGCTTCGAGATCCGCCACAGCTTCCAGCATCGCGCGATCCAACATTTGGTCGAGGTATTCGGTCACGGAAAAGCGGGTAATCCCTGCTTCGGCGCAGGCCGCAAGGCTTTTCCCTGCTTCTTGGCAAAGGCTGAGCAAGCTGACCTCGGCCCATGATTTCTCGGCGCACAAAGCCAAAGCAGCTTCGCCCAGAGCTTTGAGGAAGGGAGCGTGCAAGGTTGGGTCGCGGTGGATCATGCGCACAATATAGGGTGCAAAGGGCCGCGCGGCTACTTGCCCAATTGTCGCGAACGATGGATCGCTGCTTCAACCGCGCGCCGCACCAAGGTTAAAATCCCGCCACCAGCCGTCAATGCATCTGTTGCGGCGGCAGTTGTGCCTTCTGGGCTTGTTACAGCGCGGCGCAAATCCTGAGGGCTTTGCCCGGTTTGCTCCATCAGGGCTGCCGCGCCGATCACGGTCTGCCAAGACAGTCGCTCAGCCATCGCACGGTCTAGGCCTTCGGCTTCACCAGCTGCCGCCATCGCTTCAGCCAAAAGGAACACATAGGCCGGGCCAGACCCAGACACGGCCGTAACCGCATCCATCTGCTTTTCGCTTTGAAGCTTCTCGACGGTGCCAAGAGGGCGCAGCAGAGAAACCGCTAAAGCCTCCGCTTCAGGGGGCACTGTTGGGCTATTCCAATAAGCCGTCACGCCTTTCCCGATTTGGCCGGGCGTATTGGGCATGGCCCGGATGACTTGGCTTGCGGAAAGAACCTCCGTAATCTTGGCCGTGCCAAGTCCTGCCATGATCGACAGCACCAATGTATGGTCAGCAACCAGATTCTTGATCGTCTGTTCGCCAACACTTGGAAACAATTGGGGTTTAATACTTA
>NZ_JBIIYV010000096.1:0-7584 GCF_044346625.1 Aquidulcibacter sp.
TGTCGTCTAAGGATGCGGCGCTGGAATATTATGACGAGACGAAAGGGCTTGAAGGATATCATCCTTGCCTGCCACAAACTGTCGCCCCCTAGAATATCTGGCACCGGACTGCTCTGAGGCATCATCTGCAAAGACAAGAACGGGGAGTGATTGGTTTTCTTCGCCGATCAATTGAATGACTTCTTGCCGTGGTCTAGGCCAGTCGATCCGAACAATGTTCAGCCGGGTTAGAAGCGCTGGAAAGCTAACCAATACGCCCTCTAGCAAGGCACAATGCCAGCAATAAAAGCGCGTATCGGGAAAAGCGGGATCTAAAAAGTCTGGCTTAATCAAAATCAGCGTGTCGCGATCCACCATTATAATTGTTCCTTCGCCGATACTATTCTGACGACTAAATTGTTTGCGGCCGTTTTTCAAATTGGCCTAAACTAAAGCGCAATCAATCGTTGAACGGCAGCTTTCCTGACCCAAGCCCCGAAAACCAGACCAGCCGCGATCGGCCAAACCTGGCCGAAATATGGACAGACTCAAATGCGCCAAGGGTTGCCGTTTCTGGCAGTTTTGTGGGTTGCTCGAAGGCGGACATTCTCTTGGATATCGATGTACGAGTTGGTCAAACACCTAACCTTCACTTCGACCCTCGAAGATACAGTATTTCTTCGACCAGAGCGGTACTCCCTTTGCTTTCCCCGCCCACTCTAGCGAGCAAGAACGCCCTGATGCCTTGCCTACACGGGAGGATTTGCTTGATAACCAGTTGGAACTCGACGCCAAATATTTTGTCTTTTCCAACGAGACATTGGCTTCATGCAAGATAGCATGCGCGCGGCAGCGTGACCTCTCAATTAGATGACGACCACTTTTGCAGGTGCCCTGAGGCCTGTCGGGTGTATGGCAACAAGAGTTTTGAACGGACCGACAACGGGTGAGGGTTTTATAGGTTATTTCCAAAAGGTCCTCATACCCACGAAGCAAGCCCGAAGAACACTGTAACATATAGGTCCCATTGACCCAGGAGTTAACCAAGTTATTGGCTTGTACTTTGTTCTTCACAGATGCGTGTTCTTTGTAATCGAAATCACAATTTCGTGATTATTGTATTGACTTGATGAGTGAATTCTGGCTTCCTGCCGGAACATTAAAATTTTTTAATTTACCGAGTTTTGAACAGGCTGCCCATGTCGGGGATACGTAACTTAGCTGCTCTCGCGACCACGGCGTCAACCAGTCGGGTGCTCAATTTGCTTCAGGTCGGGAAGCGCTTCGCTGACGATCCTTTATACAAAGAGGCTCCGCTGTTCACCAACGATCTTCTGAACCGGTCGATCATAGTCAAGCACCGGCTGCGGCGAGATGAAGTTTATCTAATCCCAAATTCTACACTCGTTGCGACGAAAATTATTCTCCCGCTTGACCTTGACGATCTGAAATTGGGCGGGCGCTCAGTTTTTGTGAATCAAAAAGGATTTAAGCAGACGATTTGCGACTTTGTTGGTTTTGATGAAATGCAGCTGGAGAAAGACTTTTCAGTCTTGGACATGTTGAACCAGCTGCCTTCTCTCGATCCTTTTTTGGTTCGCGAGCAATTGCGCCGAAACCAACACGAGCCTGCCGAATGCTATTTCCCAATATCGCCTGCCGACGCCCAGCGCATGCAAAGCTTCACCAACTCAGAGATGGCCCCGCTAATCCGGATGGCTTTTGGAACCAAGAGTGTCAGCAACGATGGCATGGTTGGCAAAATGGCCAACGCACTTTTGGTTGCAGATAATGGTGGGGTACTCAACCCCCTGCGTGAGACATTGGGCTTGCACGGCGATCAGTTCACTCAGGGCATCTTCAGCTGGAAGGGTTTCATCTATTACAAATGGCAATTCTCGGAAATGATGCAAGGCCTAATCCGCGTATCGAAGGAGATGGACAAGATCACGCCGTCAGGACCCAATGATGCTGCAACGCCAGAGGAATTTCGCCTGCTAAAGACGTCCATCCGCGCACGGATCCGAGAAACCGCCCGCAGCTGTAGTCAAGTTCTGACGCTCTACGATGATGCGTTCGCCGACCTAGTCGACCGTGGCAACACGGCAGCTTTCCGGAGGTTCCTATTGAAGGCCCCACTGCTTTTCCTGGATCTTGGCCATTCGATGGGCATGATCTCGCATATCTCTTCGTTCTGGGCTTACCGCTTCCAAAGCGGTTCGGCCGGGCTACTTAAATGGAAAGAGTTCTATGATATTCTGGTAGAATTTGAGCTTGGACTTGCTCCCCCCCCCATCTCAAACGCAGCGTTGGTAGAGCAAGAATTATGACCAACCCTAATCATGCAAAATCCTGCTAAGTTCGAATGTTTCCGCGTTTACCATCGCGATCTTCAAGAAAGGCCCGCGTCCAGTCCGGCAAAATAGCCATAATGGCTGGCATCGCGATCGTGCCGCTGGCGATGATTATTGCCATGACGAGCGAGCTTGTGTCGCTGAGTTCTGAAAGAGCTTTGATGCAATCGGCCGCGGATGCTGCGGCCCTTTCTGGGGCTCAAAATCTAATCTTAGTTGGCTCAAATGCCCGGCAAACGCCAGCGGATGTTGAAAGCTTTGCGATGGCTCAAGTTGGCGCGTTCGCAAGCCGTGCGACGGTTTCGTTTAAGGCAGCCCAAGGCAGTGATGGCTCCTACACGGTTGAAGGACTTGCAATTCGATCCTCGTTTTTCGGAAATTTAGTGCCGAAGGGCGGCTTTCGTATTGAAGTGAAATCGATCGCCGAATCCATGCATGTGCAACCTTTGTGTGTAATTGGCGCGGATGACACAATGCCGAAAGGGAAGGCCATTATCGCAACCGAAAATAGCGGTATTCGCGCCCGAAACTGTATCGTTCACGCCAATGGTAATTTTGAGTTGCTTGTGAATGCGACAGTTGAGGCCGGCACCTCGCGCGCCGTGGGAAAAGCCACGGGCTTAGGCTTCAAGCCCGCTGCACATAGCGGTGCCCTAAAGGTCACGGATCCATTCGCACTCCGAAACATAGCACCGCCCAAGCCCTGTCATAGCGTGCCTGATGGTGGCGATAAGGTCATTGATAAGGGTACTATAACTTTGTCGCCGGGTATTCATCGCACTGAATATGAAATACAAGGAAACTCTGCGCTAATACTCAAGCCCGGCGAACACTACTTCTGTGAGGATGTGAGAATTCGACACAGCGGATCTTTGCAAGGTAACGATGTTTTATTAATGTTTGCAGAACGCACCGCCTTGAGTGCGGTCGATAATGCTTCAGTTTCCTTGTCTGGGCGCGAGTCAGGAGATTGGGCGGGTTTTGTGATTGTTGCAACGCGCGGAAATGATGTAACCTTTACTATCACGTCTAACAGAGTCGATCAGCTGTTGGGGACGATCTGTCTTCCCATGACGAAGCTTTCGGTCAGGGCCAAGGGGGATGTGGCAGAGGGCTCTAAATGGAGCGTGATTGTTGCACGAAACATCAACCTTAGCGGCACTGCACGGCTGGTCATTAACTCCGATTATGAGGGTTCCCCCGTGCCTGTGCCTATCGGGGTGGGGAATCAAGCCGGCGGTACCAAGGTACCGTTGCGCCTGCGCCAGTAGAGTTTAAGGCGATACCATGCTGACTTTGGGTTAAACTTTTCCGTTATCTAGGCATCGTTGCTTGCTAGTTGGGCCCATAGGTCACATATACGCCCTATGCCAGAACCACATATCATAGCTGCGATTTTATGGGCGCTCATTCTCGCTGGTGCGGGCGGCGCGCTGACCAGTATTGGGCCGTGGTATCGCAATCTCAAAAAGCCAAGTTGGCAGCCGCCCGATTGGCTGTTTGGCCCGGCTTGGACTTTGATTTTGTCATCGGCAGCTTGGGCTGCGGTACTCGCCTGGGAAGGGGCCGCCAACCGTTCCGATCAGATGATTGTAATCGGGCTTTTTGCTGCCAACTTTGTGTTTCACTTTGCGTGGTCACCTCTATTCTTTGCGCTTAAGCGGCCTGATTGGGCGTTGAAGGAATCCTTCCTGCTTTGGGGCTCAGTTGTCGCACTTTGCGTTGGTGTGTTGCCTTATTCGGCGCTCGCAAGCGCGCTCTTGCTGCCCTATGTGCTTTGGGTCACTTTTGCGACCTACCTCAATTATGTCATCGTGAAACTCAATGGACCATTTCAAAGTCCAGCTTCGCCCTAATCGGCGGTGTTTGAGGGGCGTGCGGCCCCCGTTTCAGGTCACTCCTAGTACAACAGCCTGCGGGCACGCTTTAACTTGAAAGCGGCCAGCTCTGGCTGCCAACGCGACTTTATGGCGTCCACGCTTTCCCCGGCAAGAATCGCCTCGCGCAGCCACGACACACCAGCCAGCTTATCGAAGAAGGGCGGATCGCCGGGCAAGAACGAAAAATCCTTGCCGTGGTGGCGTGCGACGTCGAGCAAGATCGCGATACCGGCATCTACGGGCGCAAGGGCTGCGCGATCTGCGATATGCACCTGCACGCCCGCGCACAACTGACCCTGAAACTTGGAGAAGGATGGCGTAAACCAAGCCGGCCGGAAGTTGGCTCCGGGCAAGTTGCGCTTATTGAGTCTATCGGCAAGCGCAGGCGCGTCGATGAAGGGCGCACCAATCAGTTCGAACGGCCTAGTAGTGCCACGCCCCTCAGACAGGTTTGTGCCTTCGATCAGGCAGGTGCCGGGATAGAGGAAAGCGGTGTCGATTGTGGGCATATTGGGTGAGGGCGGCACCCAGGGCAGACCGGTCTTGGTGCCATCGTCGGTTCGTCGCCAATTGGTGCATTTCACCACATTGAGGTCACAACCAATGCCGAAATCTGTATTCATCATCAAGGCTAGTTCGCCAAGGGTCATCCCGTGGCGAATGGGGATCGGGTAGGCTCCGACAAAGCTCGCCAAGGCCGGGTACAAGACTGGTCCTTCGACCCTGATACCGCCAATCGGGTTGGGCCGGTCGGCTACAATGACGCCAATCCCGGCTTCTCGCGCGGCCTGCATGACAAGCGCAAGCGTCCATGGATAGGTATAAAACCGCGCGCCAATATCTTGGATATCAAACACCAACACATCCAAACCGGTGAGCATGGCAGGCGTTGGTTTGCGGGTAGTTCCATAAAGGCTGTAGGCGGAAAGGCCTGTGCGAGCATCCACGCGATCAGCCACGGCAGCACCTGCTTGGGCATCGCCCCGCACCCCGTGCTCTGGACCAAATAGAGCCGCCAATTTGAAGTCCCTCGCCCGCGCCATCAGATCAATTGCACTTTCGAGTTTCACCGTGACACCTGTTGGATTGGTGATCAGGCCAACCCGCTTGCCTGTAAGGAGGGCGCGCTTGGGACCCAAAAGAACGTCCAAGCCTGGCAGAACTCTTCCAGCCCGTGCTTGGGCACCCACAGGTGTGCCAGTTGCTAAAGTGCTCGCTGTCGCCACGCCTAAAAGGCTGCGCCGGGAAAATGCTCTGATGCGTTCCATCAACACCCTCTCCAGCGAGCACAAGGCCAAACCATGCAATGACCCAGCTCACCAAGGACAAATTCTAAGAAAACAGGTTTAGTCGAGACGCAGCGAGCTGCAAGCGCCAGCACCATCAGCTTAAACCAGCGGGATTTCAGCTGGCGCGGGTCATTCCCTATTCGGCCCCTATTTGGCTCGATTGGTGATTCAGCCCCAGATACCTGGGGACGTCGCCTCATGCACCGACTAAGGCGCGAAGCGCAGCAGGACGGGTGCCAGGTTCGCACCCTGATGGAGAGAGTAACTACCTTCTTGGGGTAACCGATTTCTCCCGGCTTGGTGCCTTAAGGTTCAAGAAAAAGGGGGAAGACCGTTTTCTCGCAATCAGTCCAAATAGCATACCAGCGCTCCTCGATATCCGCCTATTCTTCAGTTCCAGTCAGAGCCTTGGGATTCAATTATAACTTGATGAAATGTCATCTTCATGCTACAAAAAATACGATAAAGACTTGTGAAGATCACATATGCCAACACCTCATCATCCCTCTTCTGCTGTTCAGCGCGCTTTGCGCGCGCTTGGGGCTGACTTGCGCGATGCACGCAAGCGTCGGGAATTGCCAATGCAGATCGTTGCCGAACGCGCCTTTACATCACGATCTACCCTGCAACGCGTCGAAAGCGGCGACCCAAGCGTCAGCATCGGCATTTACGCGGCGGTGATGCAAGCATTAGGGCTTCTTGACGGGCTTGGAACTCTCGCTGACATCAACAACGACCCGGTAGGAAAGATCTTGGCCAGCGCGGCTTTACCCAAACGCGTCCATCTGAAGTCCAGGAGTATCCGTCCATGAACGATATCGAGGTCTATGTTGACCTATCTGGCGAGACTTTCCTGGTCGGTCTCGCGCGGATCAACCGCGCGCGCGGCAATGAAACCATGGTCTTTGAGTATGATCGGGCGTGGTTGGAAAGTACCAATCGATTTGCCCTGGAGCCAGGGCTGCCATTGTTGCGAGGCGGGTTTTCGCCTGGCGCGGGTCATTCCCTATTCGGCTCGATTGGTGATTCAGCCCCGGATACCTGGGGACGTCGCCTCATGCAGCGTGCAGAGCGGCGCGCTGCCCAAAAGGAAGGCCGCCAGGTTCGCACTCTAATGGAGACTGACTACCTTCTTGGGGTAACCGATTTCTCCCGCCTTGGTGCCTTAAGGTTCAAGAAAAAGGCGGAAGACCGTTTTCTCGCAATCAGTCCAAATGGCGTACCAGCGCTCCTTGACCTCGGTCGCTTGCTGCAATCCAGCGACCGCATCTTGTCGGACGAAGAGACCGATGAAGACCTGCAGATGATTTTTGCGCCTGGTTCCTCACTTGGCGGTGCCCGGCCGAAGGCTTCTATCCTCGATCAAAACGGAGATCTCTCAATCGCCAAGTTCCCAAAGGAAAATGACGACTACAGTATTGAAACCTGGGAGGAGATCGCATTGAGATTGGCAAGCCTTTCTGGCATCCAAACGCCAACACATGCGTTAGTGAAGGTCGCCGGGCGAGCGGTTCTTCTTTCAAAGCGCTTTGATCGGTCAGGCATTTACCGCATGCCTTTTTTGTCGGCGATGGCCATGACAGCCTCGCGCGACGGGCAAACCGGTTCCTATCCGGAATTAGTCGACGCTCTGGGCGTACATGGCGCACAAGCACGTCTCGACTCCCGTCAACTTTATCGCCGCGTTGTTTTTAATGTCATGATATCCAATGTTGACGATCACTTGCGAAATCACGGGTTCCTTTGGGCAGGTAAAGCAGGCTGGATACTCTCTCCAGCTTATGACCTAAACCCGGTTCCAACCGACCTAAAGCCCCGCATCCTGTCAACCAATATCGATCTTGACGAGGCTACCTGCTCGCTCGACCTATTGGAAAGCGCTTGTGGCTATTTCGGCTTGGGCTTGAAGGAGGCGCGCCTGATTATTCGCGAAGTCGCACAAGTTACAAAAAACTGGCGCGTGATTGCAGTCGAGGTCGGTGCTAAAGCATCAGAAATAAGCCGAATGGCGACTGCTTTTGAACATGAAGATTTGAATCGCGCATTGAAGCTTTAACAAATCACGACCCGGCCGTTTGTATT
>NZ_JBIIYV010000095.1:0-7584 GCF_044346625.1 Aquidulcibacter sp.
GGTGTGGCCATTATGGACGATCATCGGCTTTCCGATTGCTCATGTCACGCCGGGCTTGATCGGCCACCGCTTGTTTGACCGTGATGATTCAATTGGCGACATCCGACTGACCCGTACGGATTTTCCGCTGTGGTGGTTTCTGATCGCCAATCATTTGATGGCGTTTCGAGTCTTGACCCTCCGATGGTGATCGACATGAAGGATCGGAAGTGGCGGTTAGCGTTCAATGCCTGGAAATGGCAACTTACGGACCCAACCTCCCCCAAGCCAGACCATCCCCTTTCGGCCAACATCAGTCATTTAGGCGAGCTCAACAGATCCACTTTGGCGCACCTCTTACTGCTCTCAGATGCTGGCCCAAACCTTGTTCCGCTCCTAATCCGAATGCGGAGATGTCTGATGGGAAGACACCTCAAGGCAAAGCCAAACCCATTTTGGGGCGTATCAAAATCATTTGTGCGCTGTCGGTACTAGTGGGGTGACAACAAAGGTGCCAGCCGCCTCGACGGCGAAAGCCGGTCCCCGACCTTTTCAATCTGACTTAAACTTTGAACACCGTTGCCACAGGCCGCGCCTAGGGAAATGCGGGGCTCAGATGTTCGAGTCACCTAGGCGGCACCATCACTCCAATGGCACTCTAAGCAGATAGCATTGCATCCGCGGAGTAGGCCTTGCAAACTGGACCGCTAAACATGAGTGATAAACACTTGCTTTATGCCTCATTTTGCGAGAATTTGTGAGTTATAATTGGAAGGTTTAAAACTCATGGGTTGGAACTGGCAGCATAAGGATTGGCCCAGCTTTCGTTGGGATGCGGAGATTGTAGCAGGTTTTGAAGCGCAATTCATGCAAAACACGGGCATTCAAATCGGTGCAGCGAAACATCTTGACGATGAAACGCGCCAGTTAGTGCTGGTAGATATGCTTACAGGAGAGGCATTGAAAACGTCCGAAATTGAAGGCGAAATTCTCAACCGTGACAGTGTGCAATCGTCGATCTTGGGGCAGTTTGGTTTGTCTCCTGAACAAAAGCGTGTGCCGCCTGCCGAACGCGGCATTTCAGAATTGATGATAGATTTGTATCGTAACTTTGCAGAGTCGCTTGATGACGACACTTTGTTCAATTGGCACCGCATGGTCACAAACGGCCGCCATGATCTGCGTGAGATTGGAGTATACCGAAGCCAAGGCGATCCCATGCAGGTTGTCTCGGGCGCAATCTATAAACCAAAAGTACATTTCGAAGCACCTCCTGCAAATGACATGCGTTCTGAGATGACAGCGTTCATCAAGTGGTTTTCTGAGACATCTAAGGACGGCGCATCACCATTATCGCCACTTATCCGCGCAGGCATCGCACATCTTTATTTTGTGTCGATCCATCCTTTTGAAGATGGCAATGGCCGCATTGCCCGCGCACTTGCGGAAAAGGCCCTTGCCCAAGGTATCGGGCGACCAACGCTTATAGCATTGTCCCAAACAATTCATCGCAACCGCAATGCCTATTATGATGCACTTGAGAACAACAATAAGGACTTGGAAATCACCCCATGGCTTGCGTATTTTTGCCAGACAGTGCTCGATGCGCAAGCTCAAAGCCAACGCATGATCGATTTTCTTATCGAGAAAACAAAAATGTATGATCGATTGCGGGGTCAGCTTAATGAGCGTCAACAACGTGCCCTTCAGCGCTTATTCCGTGAAGGTCCCGACAGTTTCAAAGGCGGATTGAGCGCCGCTAACTACATCACAATCACGGGTGCTTCCCGAGCAACAGCAACCCGTGATCTAAGTGACCTTGTTGAGAAAGGCGCGCTTGTTGAAACTGGCACACTTAAGTCCACACGTTATTGGCTTCTAATCCAAACCCCAATCAACCTAACTCAAGACCTCGATCACGACGCAAACTAGGCGTTTGTTCACGGCCTTCATGGCTTTGTCCTCTTAGGCGACAGAACTTGGCAGGATCGTGTCCCAAAGCGTGTTGTAATAGCGGCCTCACAATGTGGCCGGTTTAGGGCTTGGCCGGTCATGATCAGGGGACTTTCGCGAGCATGATGATGGCTCCGATGAGGCGCTTGCATGGCTCAATGCCCTTTGAGCGGCCGATCGATCAGCACTGCCAGCAGAAGTGCTGGGCCGCCGTGCGCGGTCCATGCGTGGTTGGTGCCGCGTTGGATCACCACCTGCCCCGGCCTGATCCGTGTCTCCCCATTTTCCAGAGTCAACGACACCTCACCCTGGAGCAGGCAGATCACGTCAATCGAATGTGTCTCGTGCATCGCGGAATGGCGCGACTGGTCGATGATGTGATGGGCACCGTCGAAGTCTGCGAAGCGGTCACGCACCGCCGCGTCGAGTGCTTCTTTCGGCACGCCATCGGGCGTCGGCGTGATGACGAACCAGCGCACCTGCACATTGCCAGCACGCGGGCCCAGCACCGGACGCTTTGTGCCCAGGTCGTCGTGCACCTGGGGATCGAGCGGCCCCGACGCGCAGTCTTCCCAGATCTCGAACAGGCCCCCGAGACAAGGATCGCCGATCTCCGAGGACGGCCCGCCGTCGATGATGATTACCGATTTGCCGTCGGCGTCGTCGCCCGTGATGACCCGGCGCATGGCTTCCCGGAATGCACTCATGGCTTGCCCCCTCTCACGAATGGTCTTCCAGCGGCGGCCAAGTGTCCCAAAGGATCGCAATCCAGCCGGTAAGACTTGTTACAGCAAATCGAGGGGCGACCACAAGCCACAGCAGACGCTTCCCAAACCGCTACGATCACTGAGCCACCTATTTCCTGGCCTTCATCGAGCTGGCTTGCGCAACGCAGGGAGGACACGAATGTCGAGCCGTCTCAGGGCAGGGCCGGGGCCAATTTGCGACAGCCAACGCCGTGCCCGGTCGCAAGTTATTGCCGGCCCGAAAATACTGAGGCAGGACTGGGGTAGGTCAGCCGGACGGATATGCTAGTCGCGTTTCCGCCATAGAATCACCAACGCGACAAGCGCGAGTAACAGCGCGATGACGCCGCTTAAGTTGACTGCCGCCCACGGCTCCTTGAGGCGCAACACCGTCGCGTAGAGATCATTGCGTAGAGCGACATTGTTTTGCTCGCCGGCTGACTCCAGTGCGCCATAGATGCCTCCAGTAGCGGCAACAACAGACGCGTCGCCGAAATTCGCAAGCACAATGAGACCTACGCCTAGAAGCGCAAGCAATGCCAACAAAACCAGAAGGAGGGGCTTCGTGTCTCGCATGCTTTCCCCCAGAATGTCTTCACCAAGCCAACACCCAAGCATGGTCCCTAAACGCAGACAATGGCAATTTGAGGCTAGATCCAAGGCATAGCAGAAGTAGGGACAACCGCAACCCGAAGCGCGATTTACAACCAGCCCGGGACAAGTTTGCTTTGCATGATCATTTGGCAATACGAGCAGTCGCAAAGGACCTTCGTGTCCAATCCCCCAAAGCCCTACTTCGCCGCCGACTTGGTAGCCGTCATAGCGGTGCAGATTTGGCGCATTTTGGAAATGCTGGTGACACTCAAACTCTTGCCTTCAAGGCCAGAATACGCGGCAGTATCTTGGCAGGAGTCTGCAAAGCCGTTCCAACGGGTGGTGAGGTCTGCGCGGTAGGCGTCGCAATGCGCGCGCATAGCGCGATTGCGTAAGGCGACCTTGTCAGCTGCGTCGCCAACCAGAAGGTCGAGATTGAGGCCGTCGAACTTAGCGTCCGCTGCTTGCAAGCAGCTGCGATAGGTTGCGTCCCGCTCTGGAGTACTGGCTTGGCCCTGGGTGGTTTGGACGCCTGCGAAGGCAAAACCTGCTGCCAAAGCAGCAGCGACGATAGCTGTAGCAACGATGACTGGTTTGCGCATTCTCTTCACTCCAAATTGGGTCCCAGACAATGCCAACGGCATTTGTATCTGTTTGGGACAAGCCTATCTGGAGAAGCGATTCTCGTGCCACGCGAGTTTTAGAGGGCCTTAGTGCTCAGGCGTTGCGTCTGGCGCGAAGGGCTCACGCTAATTCTTAAACCCGCGAATGAGGTCGACCAATGGCTGTTGGCTGACTTTGATCGTGCCAGTTGCCGGGCGGTCGAGATCAAAGATGGTAACAAGCGAGAGGGTTAGGAGCAGAAATAGCAAGCCGTTACCTATCCGGTGCACAAGGCTTAGGATGGGTTGGGAGTAGCCCAGAACAAAGGCTGCAATGAAGGCGTAACCGATCAACATCGCAACAACGCTGGTTGGCACTTTGGCGAGATTGATCGCCTCGCGCGCGCTGCCGACATCGATCACCTCGTTGACGCTTGCCATGACGGCAGGGCCCATCGGGGCAGACGCAACACTCTGGGTGGCGGCGATGCCAAGGGTCGCCAGCATGGCGCGTTGACGCTCGGCCTCAGCAGCCAAGGGTGGCTTATCGTGGAAGGCAGCCTGACCATAAGCCAAGCGCGTCTTGGCATAGGCCTCCAATTGTTCTCGCAGCTGCGCACGCAAAGGCTCAGCAGCGAAAGCGGTACGGATATGAGCGGTACCGATAGCATTGGCCTCCTGCACCACCAGATCGCGACGCGACTCATAACGGTCCAAGGCCATGCCAAAGGTGAAAGCAATCAAAAGGCCTAACAGCGAAAAGACACTGGAAAGCAGATAGTCCACCCCATCTGGCTTGTCATCAGAGAGAGCACCAACCCGACGACGCAAAACTTGGCGCAGCTTCCGGCCCAAGAATTCGAAAAGGACCAGACTGACCAGCAAGATCAGGCAGAAGTGCCATAGCGGCTGATCTGTAACCAAGGATTCGAGTATATCTAACATCTTCACCAGCCTCTAAGGCGCGTTGGCGGCTAACTTAGGCCAGTATCCGTTGAAGTTTGGAACCGGGTCAAGCCTTGCGAGGGAGGAAATGCCGTGGCGTATAGGCGCTGTGAAAACTCACGCTTCAATGGTTGTCGAACGAGAGTGGTCACTTTAGCGTGATCGGACGGTTGCGCAGATAACCCGTCACATCTGGGGGAAGAGACATGGACACGCTACAAGCATCGATGGCGAGCTTGGACTGGATCATCGTCATCGGCTACATGGTGGGTATCATCCTATTAGGATTGGTCGCGTCGCGCGGGCAGACAGATGCCAAGGACTATTTCCTCGCCTCCCGCTCTGCGACTTGGCCAACCATTGGCCTCGCCCTCATCGGTTCCAATATCTCTGCCACCACGCTGATTGGCCTTGCGGGGGCTGCCTATACGATTGGCATTTCGGTATTCAATTACGAGTGGATGGCCACCGTCATTCTGGCAATTTATTGTGTCTTTGTTCTACCTGCCGTCCTGCGCAGCCAAGTCTATACGATGCCAGAGTTTCTCGAGCGGCGTTATTCCAGCTCCATCCGGCTTTATTTTTCAGGCCTGACGATCTTCCTCAATATTGTCGTCGATACCGCCGCGACTTTATTTGGTGGCGCAATCCTGTTCAAACTCCTCTTCCCAAGTCTCGAGTTGTGGGAAATTGCAGCCATACTGGCGGTGACGGCAGGGCTTTATACAGCTTTGGGGGGACTGCGCGCCGTGATGGTGACCGAAGTGGTTCAGACGATTTTGTTGCTTGGCGCATCTGTCTTCATCGCCTACTTCTCGTTTGCAAAGGCTGGTGGTTGGCACGTTGTGATGAGCCAAGTTGACCCAGAGAAACTCAGCCTGATCCGGCCCAATGACGATCAAGGCGTACCGTGGTTTGGCCTGATCACAGGGGTGCCGCTTCTAGGCTTTTACTTCTGGTGCACCAACCAATTCATGGCCCAACGTGTCATGAGTGCCAAAACCCTTGATCATGGGCGTTGGGGTAGCTTGTTTGCCGGTGTCTTGAAGCTGCCAATCTTGTTCTTGATGGTTCTGCCCGGCACGGCAGCCATCCTGATTTATCCAGACTTGGCCAAAGGCGACATGGTCTATCCGACCCTGATCTTTGATCTTTTGCCTGTTGGGATTGTCGGGATTGTGATTGCAGGCTTCTTGGCTGCGATCATGTCGTCCATCGCTTCGACCTTCAATTCGGCCTCAACCCTTGTAACGATGGACTTTGCTCGCAAGATCGCGCCAAACTTAAGCCAGACAGCCCTGGTACGGATTGGTCGGATCACCACCCTTGTCTTGATGGTGTTGGCAATTGCCTGGATCCCCGTCATCGAGAAGCACGCAGACTCGCTCTGGCAATATATCCAAGCCGTGCTGGCCTATGCGGTGCCGCCGATCGTCGCGCTTTTTGTTTTAGGCCTGTTCTGGAAGCGGGCAAACGCAACCGGGGCCAAGATTGGACTGACGCTTGGCACGCTATGTGGCATCTATTTGTTCATCGCCATTGCAATGGAGAAATCCATCAACATGCACTTCTTGATTGCTGCGGTGGTGATTTTCGCGGTGGCTTTGGTAGCAACGGTTCTAGGCTCGCTCCTCGCCCCTGCGCCAGAGCTCGCCCGGATTGAAACCTTGATGTGGCGCAAGGCTGACTATGATGCAGAGACCGAGCATCTGCGGACCCGCCCACTCTGGCAGAATTATCGGGTCCAAGCGGTCATTTTGATTGGAATTACTGCCGTATTGGTCTGGATTTGGCGCTAGTGGATCGTTGGGGTATCGCGGCCCAGCCTGCCCCCCAGCACGTCCTCTAAAACAGAGCGCAAGCCCCGCCAGGCATCAGCCACAATGGGTGAGCCTTCGCTTTCCAACTCACGTATTGTGCGATCAGCAACGCCGAGGGCTTCATCGCCATGGGTATCGACCAATGCCCACGCAATACGGGTCAGACTGTCGACGGGGATAAGATTGAGACGCATGTGAGACCATCCTGTTCGATGATCCCACTTCAAGAAGCGTGCCAGCCAAATCATTGATAAATTCGGCTATTTTATTGACAAACTTTGGAATTGGTAGGCAATTCGTGCCGCTTGCGCGGCACGAATGGTCAATAAGAAGGACTTAGAGCGCGTCCTCGGACGAGCGCTTTTGCAGCATGCGATCAAACATCGACCACACACCCTCTTCCCCGTGCCAATCGCCCTTGGTGGCACCCTTTGAGTATTCGGTCGCGCGAGCCTCAAAGAAGTTGGCATGCTCCACGCCGTTCAGCATGGGGCTGAGCCAAGGCAATGGATGCTCGGTCACGCCATAAACGGTTGGCAGCTCGAGCTGCGACAAACGCCAGTCGGCAATATAGCGGATATAGGCTTTGATATCTTCTGGAACCATGCCTTGAACAGGGCCCATTTCGAAGGCCAAATCGATGAACTTGTCTTCGAGCTTCACCACGGTTTTGCAGCAATCGACGATATCGTCTTTCACCGAAGGTGACAGCTTGCCGGTTTCGCGGGCATAGGTGTGGAACAATTTGACCATGCCTTCGCAATGCAGGCTTTCATCGCGAACCGACCAAGACACAATCTGGCCCATGCCCTTCATCTTGTTGAAGCGCGGGAAGTTCATCAGCATGGCAAAAGACGCAAACAGCTGGAGGCCTTCGGTGAAGCCACCAAACATCGCCAAGGTGCGCAACACGTCTTCTTCGGTGTCGACCCCAAAGTCCTGCAT
>NZ_JBIIYV010000098.1:0-7532 GCF_044346625.1 Aquidulcibacter sp.
CAACTTGATCGACCGCGCGGCCCATTTCCATGAAGATCGCATGGCGGAGTTCGCCCATGTCGATGGCGTTGCCGCCTTCACCCACACAACAGGCTGCGGTACCGCCAGCACAGGCGACGGCGTTGATGATCTCCAGCGCACCTTGGCAGGCTATGCCCGCCACGCCAATTTCCATTCCGTCGTCATCATTGGGCTGGGGTGTGAGGTCAATCAGCTAGACCGCTTGGTCGAAGAGATGGGTCTTACCCGCTCTGACCGCCTACAAACCTTCACCATCCAAGACGTTGGCGGCACAGCTCGGGCGATTGAGCATGGGCGTGGGCTGGTGCAAGAGTTGGTGCAGGAAGCCAATCAAGCACGCCGAAGCACGGCCCCTGTCAGCGCCTTGACCCTTGGCCTACAATGCGGTGGGTCAGACGGTTGGTCTGGCGTGACGGCTAACCCGGCCCTAGGTGCGGCGAGCGACCTGTTGGTGGCCCATGGCGGCACCGCCATTCTGTCTGAAACCCCTGAAATCTATGGTGCGGAATATTTGCTGCTCCAGCGCGCCAAAAATGGTGAAGTCGCGCAAGCGCTTAAGGACCGATTGGCTTGGTGGGAAGAATATGTTGGCAAGCATGGTGCCAGCCTCGATAACAACCCCTCACCCGGCAATAAGGCTGGCGGTCTCACCACAATTTTAGAAAAGTCGCTGGGTGCGGTGGCCAAAAGTGGTTCCACACCGCTCAATGGCGTCTATCGCTACGGGCAAGCCATCACCGAAAAGGGCTTTGTCTTTATGGACAGCCCGGGCTACGATCCGTGCAGCGCGACAGGCCAGATTGCGGCGGGGGCGAACCTGATCGCCTTTACCACCGGGCGCGGCAGCGTGTTTGGCTCCAAACCCAGCCCGTGCTTGAAACTCGCCTCCAACCAAGCCCTCGCCCGCCATATGGATGAGGATATGGATATTGATTGTTCGCCCATCCTATCGGGCGAAAGCATTGAGGCTGCAGGCGCACGCATCTTTGAAGCGCTCATCGAAACCGCCTCTGGCAAGCTTACCCAGTCAGAAGCCTTAGGCCTTGGCGACGAAGAATTTGTGCCGTGGCAAATTGGGGCTTATCTCTAGAGCAAAATGCGTTTGGGTGAAGCTGACTCTTTATGCATTTTGCTCTAGATTCTTTAAGGTCGCAGGCTCCATCGTTTCTGTCGAAACGAGTCCTGCTCTAGCCGATCAACGGATATTCCGCCTCAATCCCATAGAGGTTTGAGCCCTTTTTCGAGATATGGCTGGCGTAAAGGTAAAAGCGGTCGGCCGTCCACGGCCCCGCCTTGAACAAATGATGGCGGGCTTGATAGGCAATGACCGCCTCCAGACTATGGCCATCTTGCAAATAGCAGGTGGTCACATGGGGGGTGTAGTCGCGGGGATCAGGGGCGAGGCCCACTTGCCGACAGGCCCGTTCGCACGCCCGTTGCAAGTGGGTCAAGGCCTCACTCGGGGCGACTCCCATCCAAGCAGCGTGGGGCTTTGAATTGCCGAAAAAGCCCGAACCCTGCAGGGCCACCTCAAACGGTGCGACGCGGATATCGGCCAAAGCCACATCTAGGTCGGTGGCTTGTGCCTCATCCACCTCGCCCACAAAGCGCAAGGTGATGTGCAGATTGTCCCGCTTACTCCACGACGCGCGCTCTAAGCCGCTTTGGGTCTTCGCCACAGCATCGGCAATGGCGTCGGGCAAGGGCAAGGCAACAAAGAGGCGCAGCATCGACTTGGCTGAACTTAGGGGCAAGGATTGGGGATGGTCGAATGCAGGGTCTCGACGGCGGCTTCCAATTCTGGCGTCCAAGGCTTGTCGAACGCTTCAATCGCGTGGCTCAATTGGTCCATCGTGGTGGCCCCGATGATGACTGACGTCATGAATTCCCGCGTTGCGCAGAATTTCAGAGCCAATTGCACCGGTGTCATGTCATGGGCGGCAGCCAATTCCATATAGGACTTGATCGCAGGCTCTGCCCCCGGCCCCTGATAACGCTGACCGCGCTCAAACAAGGTCGTGCGGGCACCAGGTGGGCGCGCGCCGCCCAGATATTTGCCAGTCAAATAGCCTTGCGCCAATGGCGAATAAGCCAGCAGGCCAACATTTTCGCGCATCGAGACTTCGGCAAGGCCGGTTTCAAACGTCCGATTGACGAGATTATAAGCGTTCTGGATCGTCGCGATCCGCGGCAGGCCATTGCGCTCTGCCTCTTCAACAAAGCGCATCACGCCCCAAGCGGTCTCGTTCGACACGCCAATGTGCCGGATCACACCCTTCTGGACCCAAGGGTCTAATGCGGCCAACACGTCTTCAAACGCAGTGTAGTCATCCTTGTAATCGCGATAGCCCCAGCCGCCGAACATATTCACGCGGCGGTCGGGCCAGTGGATTTGATAGAGGTCGAGATAGTCGGTCTGAAGGCGCGCGAGGCTCTTTTCAATCGCCTCATCAATATTGGCCTTATTGACGCGAGAGCCTTCGCCTGAGTCGCGGAACCAATTCATCGGCGAGCGGCCAGCCACTTTGGACGCCAGGAAAATCTTATCACGCGTGCCACGCGCTTTCATCCACGTGCCAATGATGCGCTCGGTCGCGCCAGTTGTTTCAGGGCGGGGCGGAACGGCGTAAAGCTCTGCCGTGTCAAAGAAATTTATGCCGCGCTCAAACGCATAATCCATTTGGGCATGGCCTTCAGCTTCGGTATTCTGCTCGCCATAAGTCATGGTGCCGAGGCAAATCAGCGGGACGGACAGGCCAGTGCGGCCGAGCGGTTTCATGATCATGGCTGAGTTCCTTATGACGGCGAGCAGGGTTTAGGGGCGCTTGGACTTTAGACCAAATGATTTTGCCACAAAGGGCACGAGGCGGGCCGCAATCCGGTCGGCACCCACCGGGTTTGGATGGATCCCATCGGCTTGGTTGAGCGCAGGGTTTAGGGCCACGCCTTCTAGCACAAAGGGGTCCAGCGCGATCTTATGTTTGCGGGCAAGGCTTGGATAGATGGCGTCAAAGCGCGCCCGATAATCTGCGCCCCAATTGCTGGGCGCTCGCATGCCTAATAATGCCACCTTCAGGCCCCGAGCCTTAGCCCGCGTGATCATGGCATCAATGTTTGTCTTAGCATCTTCCGGGCTGCGCCCTTGCAACATGTCATTGGCACCAATGGCAAGCAACACGGCATCCGTGCCGCGCGGCACGGCAAAATCAAATCGCGCCAACGCCCCTGCGGTCGTGTCGCCTGACAGACCGGCATTTGCGATACGCAGATCATAACCGGCTGCCTTCAAGCGAGCCTCTAGCCGGGCCGGGAAGGCTTCACTGCGCTTCACGCCAAGGCCGGCCGTTAAGGAATCGCCAAAGGCAACGATGGTGTAGGGCTTTGGCCGCACTGCTTTGCCTGATTGCGCGGCAGCATCGTGGCCAGCTAGCGCCACTGCAGCGCTACCGGTAACAAAGGCTCGACGGGTGGTGAAAATAAGGGGCAAGTGCAGCATGACGCTTATTTAAGCTATCGCACCCATTGCGACAGCCCCTTTCAAGATTATGTGCAGTCTATGACCCAAAACGATATTGTCCTCTCGCTTCACAATGTAACCTTGTCCCTCCCCGGCGCGGATGGCCCAGTCCATATCCTCAAAGGGATAGATGGCGAGATCCGGGCGGGCGAGATCGTGGCGATTACAGGCCGATCAGGCTCTGGCAAGTCCAGCCTCTTGGCGGTCTCCACAGGGCTGGAACCCGCGAGTGGGGGCTCCGTCAAACTTTTGGGCACGGAATTGGTTGGTTTGAATGAGGATCAGCTAGCCTTTGTTCGGCGTGGGCGGATTGGCATTGTCTTTCAAGCCTTTCACCTTCTGCCCAATATGACGGCGCTTGAGAATGTCGCCACCGCGCTTGAAACTGCTGACATTTCAACCGGCAAGGTCGCTCGCGAGGCGGCGGCTGCCGCGCTTGAAAAGGTAGGCTTGAACCACCGGCTCAAACATTATCCAAGCCAGCTGTCAGGTGGAGAGCAACAGCGCGTCGCCGTCGCCCGCGCCACGGTGATCCAACCGAAATTGATCTTTGCCGACGAGCCGACCGGCAATCTCGACCAAGCGGCCGGTCAATCGGTTCGTGACCTCTTATTTGATGCCGCACGCAGCCAAGGGGCCGCTTTGGTGCTGGTCACCCATGAAGCCAGCCTAGCTGCCGCCTGCGACCGGATTGTGCGCTTGGAAGATGGGAAGGTCGCTTCGTGACGCGCTGGTCCTATGCGCTCAACATTGCGGTGGCAGAGCTACGCAGCGGCATTAAAGGCTTCCGCCTATTTCTGGTTTGCCTCGCCATTGGGGTCGCTGCCATTGCCGCAGCGGGCAGCATGGCGCAGGCCTTTCGGTCCGGCCTAGATGCCGAGCAGAGGCGCATTCTGGGGGGCGATTTCGTCCTGAACCTTCGCCAGCGCACGCCAAGTGCAGATCAATTGACCTTCTTTGAGCAACGGGGTGCCACTTCCCTTGCCATTGATAGCAATACAATGGGGACCTCTGGCGACATTCGTCGCCTGATCCAATTGCGCGCGGTCGATCAAGTCCACCCGCTTGAAGGGAGTGTCACCCTAGCCCCGCAACAGCCCTTGCAAGGCCTGTTGGCCGAGAAGGATGGCGTTTGGGGAGCAGTTGCTGAGCAGGCCTTGCTCGATGCCTTCAAGCTAAAAGTCGGTGACGAGATCGCTTTGCCCTATGGCAAGGTGCAAATCCGCGCAGTCCTGTTGAAAGAACCCGATGCTCTGGGTCGTGGCTTTGCATTTTCGCCGCGCCTGATGGTGTCAACGGTATCGCTGAAACCCCTCAATCTGGCTCAACCGGGTGCCCTCTTTTCTTCCGCACTCCGGGTGAAGTTAAAAGATGCGGGTTCGGCAGCTGCCACCAAGACCGCCTTTGATCAAGCTTTTCCAAATGATAAAGCTTCCTTGCGCGACAAAGCACGCTCGGCTGAAGGCTTTGATCGCGCACTCGACAGGGTGGAACTCTTTCTGTCGTGCGTTGGCTTTGCCGCCCTGTTGGCCGGGGGCTTGGGCGTTGCGGGTGCCGTGCGCGGACATTTGCAAACGCGACGCGGCTCCATTGCCATCTTAAAAGCGATGGGTGCTTCCGGTGGTGATGTGCGTCTGGCCTACGGGCTACAAATCTTGTGCTTGGCGCTTTTGGGTGCGCTCTTAGGTGTTGTGATTGGCGGGGCAGCACCGTTTTTGACCTCGTGGGCTTATGGCAGCGCTTTGCCGATCCCGATTGAGCTGACCCTATTTCCAAAGCCCCTCGCCTCTGCGGCGGGGATTGGGCTTTTGTGTGCCTTTGCTTTTGCCGCGCCACCCTTGGGTGCCGCGCGCGCAACCCCGCCGTCCCATCTGCTGCGCGGCGGCGGCGGCGATAGCCCGACGCCCTTGGCAGAGCGCATTGCAGCTATGGTTGGCCTCGTCGCGCTGGCGGGTCTCTTTGCGCTGACGAGCCCAGATCCCGTGATGGCGATTTTGCTGGCGATTGGGGCTGGACTTGGCTGGTTGGCGTTTTACGGACTTGGCAAAGCCGCCCAAATCATCGCCCATCGTGCACCCCGCCCCGGTGGCGCTTGGGGCTTGGGCCTTGCAGCACTGGGTGGTCCGGGCTCTCTCGCCCCCGCAGCAGCGCCTGCCCTCGGCTTAGGCCTCGCGCTCTTAGTGGCACTTGGACAAATCCAGTCCAATCTGGTGGCCCAAGTCCGCGATACAGCCCCAGCCAAAGCCCCAAGTGTGGCCTATACCGAAATCCCTGATCTCAAGGCTTTAGAATTTGACGCATTAGTCAAAGCGACAATCCCCCGCCTCAAGCCAGAGGATTACGCCCGCACGCCGGTGCTGACGATCCGGGTCATCTCGCTCAATGGGCAAGAAATTGATGTTGAGAAGGTCAAGCCGTCTGAGCGTTGGTTTGTCGAACAAGAAATTGGCTCAACCTGGCAGGCCAAACAGCCCGAAGGCGCGAAGCTAACCGCTGGAACCTGGTGGCCAGAGGATTGGAACGACCCATTTGAGGCCAAAATCAGCCTTGAAGCCGAAGCCGCAGAAGGGATTGGGGCTAAGGTCGGCGATACGCTGGGCATTCTGGTGTCTGGCCGAGAGATTGAGGCCAAAGTTGAAAACCTTCGGAAAGTGGATTGGGGCGGCTTTGGCGCAAACTTTGCCGTCGTCTTCGCCCCCGGTGCGTTTGAAGGCGCACAATTCCGCCATTTCGCCATTGCCCGGCTGACGCCCGATGAAGAAGCGCAGATGACTAAGGCTTTGGCGAAGGACTTTCCCGCTGTCGGCATTGTGCGGGTGCGCGATGCTTTGGCTGCAGCCGGTGATTTGTTCGAAAGCCTCGCCATCGCCATTCAAGCCATTGCCGCCGTCGCTTTGGCTGCAGGTGCTGCTGCTGTCGCGGGGGCGTTGGCCGCCGGTAGCCGTAGACGGCTTTATGAAGCTGCGATCCTAAAAAGCCTTGGGGCAAGCCGCGCCCGCATTGTCGGGGCTATGGCGATTGAACAGGCTTGTGCCGGTTTGATTGCGGCGCTGATTGGCGCAGGCCTTGGCCTTGGGGCCGCGTATGCGATTGTCACCAGCGTGCTGGAAGCCGATTGGTTGCTGAACGTCGGACTGGTTGGTTCCATCGTCGGCGGCGCTGTTACGGTCTTTGCGCTGGCGGGTGTGGCGATTGGCTTTGCCGCCCTTGGCCGTCCACCCTATCGGGTACTGTCAGCAGCGGCAGAGTTTGGCTGAGCAACAGCTTATCCACCAAGGGCCTGAAGCTGGCCACCTTGGCTTTTCAGCCAAGCGCGGGCCGGCTTCCAGTCGGGCATCAAGCGCGCCACATGAGCCCAGAAGGCTGGGGAGTGATTGAGTTCCAGCAAATGCGCCATCTCATGGGCGACGACATACTCGAACACTTTCGGCGGTGCACCAATCAAGCGCCACGACAACATAATGTCCCCGCGCGAGGTACATGACCCCCAGCGAGAGCGTGTGTCACGTAAGGCAATTGAGCTTGGCTCCTTACCGAGACAGGGGGAAAAGCTCTGCGCATAATTCACAGCGTCTGATTGGGCGAAAGCTTTCAAGGCAACCGCGACACGCGCACTAAAGCGGACTGGAGTTGCGGCAATCACCAAGCGCGGCTCAACCCCATCTTGAAAAATGGGAGCACCGCGACCGGGCACGCGCTCCAGTCTCGTTGGCCTGCCACGAAACAGGATTTCAGCCCCTTCGACAAAGGGCGCGGGCGCGGGCAAAGCATCGAGACGCGCTTCGATCCAAGCTGCATTCTCCTGCACAAATCCTAAGGCTTGTTTCTGAGAAACGCGCAAAGGGCCGCTGACCACCACACGCCGTTTGATTGGGTCGACGCGCATGGTCAAGCGCTTGGACCCAAGACGGCCGGTAAAGCAGGCTTCAACACTGCGACCAGATGGCAGGCTTAATTGGGCGACCCGTGCCACCATTAGTTTGGCGTAACAGGG
>NZ_JBIIYV010000099.1:0-7495 GCF_044346625.1 Aquidulcibacter sp.
AAAAAGCACTTTCAACTCTAAACTGGAGCCTTGCTTGGTGCAGGGCATAGGCCAGTCCCAGAGATATCAACTTGACGACGCAATCTTCCGATCCTCACTGGTGGCGCGGTGCCACGCTTTATCAAATCTACCCCCGCAGCTTTGCCGATTCCAATGGCGATGGGATCGGAGACTTGCGCGGTGTGACCTCCAAACTCGACTATGTGGCAGCGCTGGGCGTTGACGGGATTTGGCTCTCGCCATTTTTTCCCTCACCCCAGCGTGATTTTGGGTATGACGTCAGTGACCACTGCGCTATCGATCCCATGTTTGGCACCATGGCAGACTTTGACGCGCTGATTTCACGCGCGCATGCGCTGGGCCTTAAAGTCATTATCGATCAGGTTTGGTCCCATACCGCGCTGGAGCATGCGTGGTTTCAAGAAAGCCGACAAAGCCGGTCAAACCCGAGGGCAGATTGGTTTGTCTGGGCTGACCCTTTGCCCGATGGGGCGTGCCCAACCAATTGGCAAAGCTGGATGGGCGGCGGGACCTGGACTTGGGAGCCAAGGCGGGGGCAATATTACCTCCACAACTTCCTGCCTCAGATGCCAGACCTCAATTTCCATTGTTCTGAAGTTCAAGAGGCAATTTTAGGTGTCGGGCGCTTTTGGTTGGACCGCGGCGTTGATGGTTTCCGGCTTGATACCGTCAATTATTACTTCCACGACAAAGCGCTACGAAACAACCCGCCAAAGTTAGGAGATAGTCCCGCGACAATGCAGCGGCATATCTACAACGTCTGCCAGGCTGAAAACCTGCCCTTCTTGAATAAGATTCGGACGCTTCTTGACCTCTATCCGGGGACCTTTGTCGTGGGTGAAATCGGCTCGGACGATAACCTCACTCGGATGATTGAATATACGGCTGGCACAGATCGTCTGCATACGGCCTATTCTTTTCAATTATTGAGTGACCGGGCGGACCCACAGCATTTTCACGAGGCGATGCAGCCTTGGACAACAGGGGCCGGCGCAACTGCTTGGCCATCTTGGGCGCTTAGCAATCACGACTGTGCCCGCGTCGCCAGCCGATGGAAACTTGATGCCCCGACACACCACCTTGCTCAGTTTGCTTTGGCGTTGTTAGTTTCCCTGCGCGGCACAATCTTTCTTTACCAAGGCGAGGAACTGGGTCTGACCCAAGCTGACTTAGCCTATGAGGATTTGCGCGATCCGTTGGGCCTTGCGAATTGGCCCGCAAACAAAGGCCGTGATGGATGCCGTACCGTGCTGCCTTGGTCGCATGATGAGGAAAACCTGGGCTTTTCCACTGCTAAGCCCTGGCTCCCGATTATTGAGGCGCACAGAGATTTAAGCGTGGATATCCAATCAAAGGATCCAGCTTCGGTTTTAGCTTTTGCCCAACGCGCGATTTCGTTTCGGCAGTCGAACCCAGCTCTGCGTCTTGGAGGCTTTAGCGTGCTTTATGAGGATGAGGCCTGCCTCATTTTCTCGCGCTCATTGGGCGAAGCTTCTTGCCTTGCAGGCTTCAATTTCTCCGGCGAGACCCGCACGATTTCCGGCTTGTTCCATAGCCGAAGACAACCGGATTTGGCCGTCGGTGCTATTCAGTTTGCCGAGGATGAGGTCACCCTCGGACCGGTTTCCGCCTTTCTGATCTCTCTAAATCCGCTTTAAAACCAAGGATTCCAATCATGACCCTTGCTCTCGATGGTGAACTTGACCGCCCATTTAGCCTTACGCCGGAGCACATTCGCCAGTTTGAGCAGGATGGCTTTATTCATCTAAAATCCGTTCTGCCCCCTGACGTTCTAGCCGACTATGGTCGCGAAATCACACGATTGACGATTGCGCTTTCGACCCAGACAAAGCCCTTGGAAGAGCGCACCACTTATGATCGTGCCTTTTTACAAGTTATGAATTTGTGGGAGCAGAGCGAGCGGGTAAAATCCTTCGTCTTGGGAAAGACACTTGGCCGGATCGCTGCAGAGTTGTTGGGTGTAGGGGGCGTGCGCCTATATCATGATCAATCGCTCTATAAAGAGCCCGGTGGTGGCATCACCCCTGCCCATGCCGACCAATATTATTGGCCGCTCTCAACCGATCGCACCGTTACCGCCTGGATTCCGCTACAAGACGTTCCTACCGACATGGGTCCGCTTTGCTTTTATGCTGGCAGCCAACATGAAGCCTTTGGTCGCGACCTTGGCATTTCCGATGAAAGCGAGGCCGCGATTACAGCGATGATGGAATCCCGCTGCTTTCCCTTCGTTCAAAATCCTTATGAATTGGGTGATGTCAGTTTCCATTTGGGTTGGACCTTTCATAAGGCTGGCCCCAACGTCTCCAACAGCCCTCGCAGCGTGATGACGGTGATCTACATGGACGCGGATATGGTCCTGCAAGAGCCTACCAACGCCATTCAGGAGGGTGATTGGGCACAATGGTGCCCGGGTGCGCGTATCGGCGAAATTATTCGAACCCCCAAAAATCCGGTTATCTTCGAGGGGAAAGCGTGAGCGCGGTGGCAGACGCTGTAACTCGCACTGGCCTTGCCGCCATTACCGATGGCCAAGGAGGCTTCGTCCTTGACAGGATATCGGTTCGTGCACCTTTAGGCGATGAGGTGCGGGTCGCACTCGGTGCAGCGGGGGTTTGCCATACGGACTATGCCTCTTTGTCCTGGGATGGTCCCTTGGTGGCGGGGCATGAGGGGGCTGGTTGGGTCGAGGCTGTTGGTCCCGACGTCCGCGACCTAGAACTTGGCACCCCTGTTTTGCTGAACTGGGCTATACCTTGTGGTCAGTGCAAGCAATGTGAAACCGGGCACTCAAATATCTGCGAGCGTTCGCACGGTATTGATCCTGAGACTTTGGGTTCAAGCCGGGCCGGCCAAGATCACACGATGTGGCAAGGCCAGTCGATAGAGCGCGCCTTTAACCTAGGGACGTTTGCCGAGTTTACGCTCGTGCGCCGTTCAGCCGTGACACCGCTTCTACCCGAAATCCCATTAGAGCAGGCGTGTATTCTTGGCTGTGGCGTGATGACGGGTGTCGGCTCGGTCTTGAATATTGCCCAACCCCAGCCGGGCGACAGCCTGGCGATAGTCGGCTGCGGTGGCGTCGGCCTATCGGTTGTGCAGGGTGCGCGCTTAGCTGGCGTCAGCAAGATTATTGCGATCGACTTGCGTCAGGATAGTTTGGACCGTGCGAGACATATGGGGGCAACTGACCTGATTCTCGCCAGTCCTTCTGATGCAGGTCATGATCAACTTACCTCTCAGATTAAGGCTTTGACCGCTGGGCGCGGGGTCGATTTTGCCTTTGAGGCAACCGGGGTTGCAGCATTGGCCTTCCTGCCTTTGCGACTGGTACGCAATGGTGGGATGGCGGTTCAAGTCAGCGGCGCACATGGACCCGTTGAGGTGCCCATGCCCTGGTTTTGGTGGGATAAGCGCTATGTGACACCACTCTATGGGGGCTGTGAACCGGACCGAGACTTCCCGCGCCTCATGCGCTGGGCGGTCGAAGGCGCCCTTGATCTACCTTCCATGATCTCCAAAACCTATCGCTTGGAGACCTTGGATGCGGCAATCGACGATATGTTGGCTGGGCGCACGGCCAAAGGCGTCGTAATCTTTGAAAATGGCCGCTCTCATGTTTAGGACCTTTGAACGCGCTGAGCTGACTGCTGACCCAAAAGGCCTTTCCCACATTACGGTGAAGAGCAAGGCATTGGGGCGACGGGCGGATGTGACCGCTTTCGTGCCCGAAGATGTGGAAGAAGGAACATCGCTGCCAATCGTTACCTTGCTGCATGGTGTTTACGGCTCGCATTGGGCCTGGGCGTTTAAAGGCGAAGCTCACCTCACCGCCCGGGCCTTGATGGCGCAAAACCTGATCCCGCCCATGGTACTTTTGATGCCCTCAGATGGCCTTTGGGGCGACGGCTCAGGATATATTCCCCATACTGATGCTAATTATGAGCATTGGATTGTCGAGGAAGTTCCAACGATCGCCTACCAATTGGCAAAGGCGTGTAGCCCCGCTTCCCCGCGCTATCTTGCTGGGCTGTCTATGGGGGGTTTTGCAGCGCTGCGTCTCGGTGCGAAATATCCGAGCCTCTATAAGGCGATCAGCGCCCATTCGTCGGCGACCCATATAAACCAGCTGGCCAACCTCATTGAAGAGACAACCGACGGCTGGAGTTCGCAAGCCTTCGATCAAGATGTTTTCGCGGCGCTAGAGGGGGCCAAAGGGTCCTTGCCACCGATCCGCTTTGATTGCGGCACACAAGATCCACTCTTGGGAGCCAATCGCATTTTACATCAAAAAATGGAAAGCGCCGGCATCGCCCACACCTTTGAGGAGCTGTCCGGCGGCCATGACTGGGACTATTGGAAGTCAAATCTGTATCGGTCCTTGATGTTTTTTGCCCAGTGACGGTCAGGAGCAAAAATAAAGATGAAAGCTCTAAGTAGACTTCTCTGTTGGCTCTATGGCTTGGCTTTTCTCGTGGCTGCCACACCAACAATCGCGCTTGAGAAACATCCCCTTCGCTTTGTCGATCCTTTCATTGGAACCGATGGTACAGGGCACGTTTTTCCCGGCGCTGTTGTACCCTTCGGCATGGTGGCACCAGGCCCTGATATGGAAGATCGCGGCTGGAGTTATTCGAGCGGCTATCAATATCAAGACCGCTCGATTATGGGCTTCTCCAACACCCATATCAGCGGCGCTGGCATTGGTGAGCTGGGCGACATATTGCTCCAACCGTCAACTGGTACCAGATGGAGCAGCGCCACCACGAACTTCCGCAGCAGTTTCGACAAGACGACCGAGCAAGCGAGCCCTGGTTATTACGCAGTGACGCTGAAGGATCATGGGGTTCGCGTCGAGCTAACGGCCAGTCAACGCGTTGCAATTCAACGCTATACCTTTGAGCGCGCCGGGAAGGTGCAAGTCCTCCTTGATCTTCAGCATGGCATTTTGTTTGGCGATGGCCCACGCGTCTTGAAATCGGAAGTTCAAACAGATGCCAGTAGTGGCGAGATCAACGGCACTATCTGGTCGAAAAACTGGGTGGCGCGTGAGGCGTCTTTCGTTGTTCGGTTTGATCAACCGATTGCACGGATCATTACTCTGCCCGGCCGGCCGGGTGACCAAGCCCCACGCTTTATCCTTGAGTTTGACTTGGGGCAGGCCAAGCAGTTGGAGGCCCGGATCGCGCTATCGACTGTGGATGTTGCCGGTGCCAAGGCAAATCTAGCCGCCTTTGGGCAGCCACGATTTGAGGCCGTTGTGCAGGGCGCCCGCAGGCAGTGGAACGGCCTCTTGCGACGGATTGAGATCGAGGGAAGTACCAAAGAGAAGCGGATATTCTATTCAGCGCTTTATCGCACCCTGATCCACCCAAGCGATATAGCCGATGTTGATGGACGTGTGCGTGGCCCGGCAGGGGCGGTGATCCAAACAAAGACAGGGCACTACTACAGCACCTTGTCGCTCTGGGACACGTTTCGAGGGGTCCATCCGCTCTTCACCTTGATCGTCCCTGAGCGCGTGGACGGAATGGTTCAAACCCTTCTGGATCATCATCGCGCTCAAGGCTATCTGCCACTCTGGACCGCATGGGGACAAGAGACTTGGACGATGATCGGCAACCCCGCTCTGCCGGTCATTGCCGATGCGGTTTTAAAGGGCTTCAACGGGTTTGATCGCGAGGAGGCCTTGGCCGCTATGATTGCCACGTCGACGCAACCGCGCCCAAATGCCCCATCTTGGGCCCAAAAAGATTGGATGGCTTACGAGAAATACGGCTATCTACCCTATGACCTCGGCGAAGGCGAAGCCGTCTCCAAGACGTTGGAGTATGGTATTGGCGACAATGCTGTGGCGCGGGTTGCGCGGCTTTTGGGCAAGGATCATGCCGCGCAGCGCTTTCAATCCCGCGCGCGGGGCTATCAAGAGCTCTTTGATCCGGGAACCCAAACCATGCGCGCGCGCAATCAAGCGGGTGGCTGGCGAACCCCATTTGATCCCTTGGTGCCCACTTCGCCCATGAATAACCCCGGCGATTATACCGAGGCCAATGCTTGGCAATATACGGCGACCCCTGCGCTGCACGATGTAGAGGGTTTTCGTGCGCTTGTTGGCGGACCAGGTGGGTTGGCGCGCTGGTTGGATCGGTTCTTTTCTCTTCCGTCTCTGGGCGATAACAAGCATTTAGGTCAAGAGGCTTTGATTGGCCAATACGCGCACGGCAACGAACCCAGCCATCATATCGCTTGGCTTTATGCCTATACGGACGCGCCGGAGCGCGGCCACGAGAGGGTCGCGCAGATTGCCCGGACGTTTTATTCGGATCGTCCTGACGGCATAGTCGGCAATGACGACTGTGGGCAGATGAGTGCGTGGTACATCTTTGCTGCTTTGGGCTTCTACCCGGTTGAGCCTGCCAGTGGGCGCTTCACTTTAGGCCGCCCTTTGGTGCCTCAAGCCCGACTTCATTTGTCGAAGGGGAAAATGCTGCAGATTACTCGGTCAGCTGCAGCAGATGTTACGCTGCGTGGCAGGCCAATCACCGAGCCAGAAGTCGACTATCAAAGCCTGCTGGCAGGCGGCACATTATCCTTCCCCCGCTCGCGCCCTCACACCCCCCAGGCCAATTGAACCAGAGCGGCCACCAAGGCGAGGATCAAAAGAACCGACGCGCGAGGCCCGATATAGAGGCTAATCATCCTCTTGGTTGGAAAGGAGAATGTCACCGGTGTTCCCAGAATCTTCTCAGGATGGGCGGCAATAAAAGCTGGATCAGAGGCCAAGCGCATCATGTCGCGCCGACTGCGGTAGCGCATTAAGCCAAATAACGTCCAGCCCGGATCGGGGGTTGTGTTCCAAGCGTCCACATAGCCTCCAACTTTGCGCCCAACGATGCCCGGATGGCCGCCGCGGCCCAGCAGTACCGGCATGAAGCGTTCAGAGTAACGCTTTAACAACTCGACGCCCCGCACCATTTCACCGGTTCTTGGGTCCTCAACCTCGCCCATCTCAGCCTTGACGAGATTGAGCATGAGGAATTCACCCCCATCATCTTGTTCTAGAAATGCTCTCAGGATCGCCCGGCTATTGCCGGTCTCCTCCAGTCTATCCCCGACAGAATCTAGGAAAGCTTCGATCTCGTGTGGCTTTACCGGCCCTTGCCAATTGTCGTACCAAAGCCGGAATAGAAGATAGAACAACAAGGCAGTGCCCCAGATGATCCAAGGTGACATGTAAACTCCTAAGATTTGGGTGCGGGAGGGGTTAACCGATTAGAAGAAGGTGGGCGGCTGGAACTGCCTTGCGCTTCACGATCCGCTCCGGCGGTCCTCAAGCTGGTTTGGCACGCTTGTGAGGTCCTGGAGAGATTAGCCTTGAGGCAGGCGCGAACGCCCTGACGGTCGCGGGCAGAAGCTTCCCGCGGGCACAGGCGCATCACATCTGCCATACAGG
>NZ_JBIIYV010000007.1:0-75034 GCF_044346625.1 Aquidulcibacter sp.
ACCAACCGCCAATCCCCCCGCTCCGCCAGCTATGTGACGAGCGCTGCGCAGGGGGATTAGCTGTCACCGCGTGTTACACCACCAAATGGGACGTGATCAAAAAGAAAGGCACCCCCTAGTCTATCGGTAACCACACCGGCCAACCAAGCCGCTCAAATTCGCTCTGTAGACGTTCTTCAATTGAGTAAGCACCAATTAAGCGGCCACGCGACCTAAACCTCTGAAAAAACGGCGGCTCCAGCCTCAAAAAAGCGCACGGACACACTCAATTCTTCAGGCTGCAAGGCCCCATAGCGCAAATGGCTTTGCCTAGATAAGAATGCTGTTGCATATTGGTCAAATAGTTGGGCCGCCAAGAATTGGCACCATGTGCGTTCGTGTTTTAGGATTGGGTTGGGCAAACTAATATGGCCGATGAAAAAGATGAAGATATCTGGGCTCGGGTGCGCGATGAAGCGCAAATCAGTGAGTCTGCTAAGCGCATCGCCAAAGCCGCCCAACGCATGAAACAACTTGAAACCGAGGAAGAAGTTAGCCGCCTCGCACCCATCGAAATTGCCGAAGCTGCAGGCGGGGCGCTTGAACCCAGCGCACCTAAAGAGCCTGTAGATACAAGCGCTAAGATGAAGTGGGAAACCGCGACGGAAGAGCCTGATGGCTCTGCCCCGATCAAGCGTCGCCCGAAGAGCAAGCAGGCCCCTACCCTGCTTTACGGTTCAATCGGCCTCGCCCTCATCTGGGTGGCAGGCGTTGGGGCCTATATTTTCGAGAATATCGCGACCTTGGGGGCGAGTGACGCCACCCTTCTGCTCAGTCTGGCTGTTTTGCTATTTGGCCCGGCCTTTTCGCTGCTCGCCGGTCTGATGGGGGAAAGCATTGCGAAGTCCAATCGGGAATCGCGGCAATTGATGGCGGCTGTCCGTCGCCTGCTGTTGCCAAGCAACTTGGCCGAAGGCGCGATCCGCACGACCGCTCAAGCGGTAGAGGGTGAAATAAATCGATTGGAAGGCGCGCTTGGCCAAGTGGCAGAGCGCTTGGCCCAAATCGAAGGCCAAGTAGAGCGGCGCACATTGGCCCTCAATGAAGCCGGCCAAGCCGCGCGCGGCAGTGCCGATAGCCTCGCCCAAACCATGGAACAAGAGCGAGAACGCCTCGACAGCTTGCTCGCTGCCCTCGCAGAAATGACGGCCAATGCCGCCACTACAACCCAAGTCGCGACCGAAGGGCTGGACCTGCGGGCCAACCGCTTGACCGAGGCCGCGCAAGGTCTCGCCACCCAGTCTACGCAAGCGTCGGAACTAGCCATTGGCGCGGCTGAGCGCTTGGATCAGGCGGCCCAGCGCGCAGCTTCGGCGATTACGGAATTGGATCAAGCCGCTGCTAAGGGCGAATCCGCTCTCGCCCGTGCCCATGATTTGATGGTTTTGGCGCGGTTACGGGCAGATGAGGCGGTCGGCAGTGTCGATGGTGCCGTACAATCCTTGAACAGTGCTGCGCAGACAGCCAGTGACTCCGCGATGCACGCTGCCAATACGATCACCGGAAAGACCCAAGAAGCTCGCGACATGAGTCTTGCGACCTTGGAAGATGTGCGTGCCGCGGCTGAAGCCAATGCGCGTCTGGCGGCGGAGTCCTTGCGTGCCGAAGCCGCCGCTGCCCGCCTTGCCGGGGAAGAAACCATGGCGGCTTTGCGCGCCAGCAGCGAGGCCATCCGCCAAGCCGCCGAGGAGGCGCGCCGCCGCGCTTCTGAACAGGAAACCGAAAACCAGCATCGCTTGGATTCGGCCAGGCAGACTGCCTTTGAAGTCAGCAAAGAGGCCGATCAATTCATGTCCGGCCGCTTGAAAGATGCACAAGCCATGATTGAGCAATCGGCCGGATTGTTGGATCAAACCGGGGCCCGCATTCAAGAGCGCTTCTCGGCACTCGCTGCTGCTTGTGGCGACCAAGCACGCTCGGTGGAAGACATTCTCGACGGCCTTGACCGTCGCTTGTCGAACTTGCCTCAAGAAGCCGATACACGTGCCCGTGTGATCGAAGACGCGCTAAACGAAACCTTGAGCCGCCTAAATGCCGCCGGACGCCGCGCCGCAGAAGAAACCGCCGCATTGGACGAGGCTTTCCAAGTTCGCCTGCGTGATTCGTATTCAGCGCTGGGCGAAGTGGTACAACGCTTAGGTGGCCTGTCAGGGGTCCTAGCCCCTATCCCAGTTGCCCCTATTCTGGCCCAACCGGTTGCCGTAGCGCCACCGCCGCCGCCGCCACCGCCTCCTCCGCCGCCTCCGCCGCCTCCACCTCCTCCGCCTCCTCCTCCGCCGCCTGCACCTCCTCCGCCTCCTCCGCCGCCTCCGCCGCCTCCGCCGCCAGAGCCGGAGCCGGTGCCGGAACCAACGCCGATTGTGACCGTATTGGAGGAGGTTGCCGAGCCTGAGAGCGCTTTGTTCGCGCCCTTTACCGACACTGAGATTGCGCAACCTGAAGCACCTCTCAACACGCCACTTAAGGGCCGCTTAGCCATTTCCAGCCCCATCCCGGTTGAGGATGATCCGTTTGCAGACTTGCAGATAGATCGCGCCGGTGCGCCTGCTGGTGCTCAAGCTGGCGCCTGGAGCTGGAAGCAAGTGCTATCCAGCCTCGATTCTAAAGGCCCAAACCCGGACAATCAGCGCATTATGGCCCTATTGAGCGAGCTAGATTTAGAGGGCACGATTGACGATTCTTTGCTGGACCGGCTGCGCGCTATGGCCAGCCGTTCGCGCGATCAAGCCCGTCGTGGAACACGCGAAGCTGTCACCAATGCGGTTAAGGCCATGCGCCTTAAGCTGACGATGGATGCAGACCTGCGGGCCCTTGTGGTGCGCTTTGTTGAAGCAAGGCGGGAGGCGGCCGCGCGCGGCCGCCTCAATGGCCACGAGGCGCGAATTTATTTGGTTGCGGACGCCGCTTTCGAAGCATAGTCGGCATTCGCCTCTATCACGGCCCATTGCATGGCCTTGATCGCAAAGCTTCGGGTGGCTTGCTCTAAAGCGCGGGCCGGTTGCGTCACGTCGCCACGCGCGGCTATGGCTTCACCGACTATGACCTTTGAAGCCAAGGGCTTACCGGAATACACATCAATCAGGCGCGCGGTGGCTTCGATGCGCGCCGTACCCTTGGTCCGCCCTTGAGGTTCTGTGACTTGGAAGTCGCTGACATCGAAATGGAGCTCATAATCAGGTCGAGCAATGGTTACAGCCCGAACCGCTGCACGGGTAGAGCCCGCCAAGTCAAACGTTTCTAGTACCACGTTTTGAATCGACAGCGGCGCGGACGCCGAAAATCTCAAACCGTCCACATACGCAAACGTGCGGTCTTTGCGTATGACAGCAATTTGGTTGCCCAACAAAATCGCTGGCATAGTGGGCACACCAATCCCGACGGTGAATGGGTATTGTTGGGCTTGTAGTGGCACAGTCGGGTCCGCCCGCATCGCCACGACGGCGGGGGGCTTACCAGGCTTTGGCAACAGGGTGATACAGCCTGCCAGTGGCGTGGTCAGCATGGCGACGGCAATAAGAAGGCCGAGACTTTTGGTCGGTTTCATTTTTTCCACTTTACTGTCGCGTTGGCAGGACGGTTAACGATATCCAGCGGATTCTGGCTGACTTGTTGGCCCAAAGCATCAAATGTCATGGACGTATTGCGCACTTCTTGAGCAGCACGGCTCATGTCAGGCAAGGTTTGGTCTGCGCCGATTTTAAAGAAGCGATCAATCGAAACAACTGCGCGATTGGTATTGTCTGCGACGGCCCCAAATTGGTTCGTAGCAACCCGCATGGCCACCGCGGTTTGGTTGAACTCCTGCAAGGTCGTTTGGGCTTCCGTCAAGGCTTCCATGGTTTTCGCCAAGGTCAATTCTGCGCCGCCGGACAAGGAATTGGCATCCTCACTTAGGCCATCAACCAGAAGGCGGCTAGAACTGACCAAGGCCAAGGATTCTTGGCTCAAGGTATTGGATTGCGTCATTAGATTTTTGCCCAAGCCGTCATAGGTCGCCGCTGTAACGGTAGCTTGGTCGGTAAATCTGCGGGCGGACTGGGCAAACAAAGTTGCCTCCTCCGTGGTTTCACGGAAGGTCTCCGCCGCTAAACTAGCCTCGCGCAATGTCTTAGAGAAATTTGCGATGTTTTCTGCGTCGAGCAACTTATTGAGGCGCGCTACTGCTTCAAGCGAGGTTGAAATCACCCCTTCCCCATCCTCAAGCAAGCGGTCCAATTGCCCGCGCTGGCTGGTGATGATCGGGGGGCTTTGGCCCATACGGGCGAACATGCGCTTTGCTCCATCAGAGCCAGCTAGAATTTGAATATAGGTCGAGCCGGTTAGGCCTGAGGGTTCAAGCTGGGCGATGGAATCTGTCTTGACGGGCGTTGTGCTTTGCACGCGAATACGCGCGACAACGTCTTTCGGGTTTTGCTCACTCAAGCGCAGATCGGTGACTTCACCGACCTTAATGCCGTTAAAGCGGACTTCGCCGCCAATTTCGAGCCCGCGTACAGGTCCTTCAAAGACAACGTCGTATTGCGACCCTTGGCGATTGACGCCGGAATTGCCCATCCAGACTGTAAAGATGATGGCCGCGATGATGCTCAAGATCGTGAACAATCCGATCATGACGTAATTGGCCTTAGTTTCCATCTTCTCCTCCTGATTTGGCCATTCAGCCTAAGGCGGCCCGGCCACGCGGCCCGCCAAAGTATTCCGATAACCAACCCGTCGCATGTTCGCGCAAATGGTCCAATGGACCGATAGCGATAACTTTACCCTCTGCCAATGCCGCAACCCGATCACAAGCGTCTCTTAGCGTATCTAGATCGTGCGTGATCAAGAAGACGGTAAGCCCTAGGGTCTCCTTCAATTCATTGACCAAAGCGTCAAACTTGCCTGCGGTGATCGGGTCGAGGCCAGCTGTGGGCTCATCTAAAAAGAGAATATCAGGATCCAGCGCAATCGCACGCGCGAGGGCGGCCCGCTTGCGCATGCCACCGGAAAGTTCAGACGGCAATTTGTCAGCCGAAGAAGCTGGCAGACCCGCCATCAAAATCTTCAGGTCTGCGATCTCAAGGCGCAGCTTTGGCGGCAGATCGGTATGTTCCGTCAGGGGTACCATTACATTTTCACGCACCGTCAGGTTTGAGAACAAAGCACCATCTTGGAACATCACGCCCCAGCGCGCGTCGAGCGCTTTGCGTTCTGCAGGGTCATCGGACCACACATCATGGCCTAGCACCATGATTTTGCCTTCCGATGGTGGCCGCAAGCCAATGATGGCCCGCATCAAGACCGACTTGCCCGTTCCCGAACCACCAACGATGCCAATGGTTTCGCCTCGCAGGACATCGAGATCAAGATGCTCATGAATTACAACCGGTCCAAAGCGATTGCCAATCCCGCGCAACCGGATCGCCACTTCCTCATCGGGTATGTCCAAAATGGGGGTGAGAGCATCGGCGGGGTTCATATACCAAGCTCCATATAGATCAGGGCAAAGATGGCTTCGACCACAATCACCATAAACAAAGCCTGCACCACAGATGCGGTTGTCCTTTGGCCCAGCGAAATCACGTCGCTTTCCACATTCAGGCCCTGCCGACAGCCAATAATTGCAATGATAAAGGCAAAGACGGGTGCCTTGCCCATACCGGCCCAAAACTGATCCACGCCCACATTGTCGTTCAATCGATTGAAAAACAGGGTTGGGCTTATATCCAACGTGACCATGGTCACAATCGCCCCACCGGCGATACCGGCAATCATGGCCAAAAAGGTCAAG
Source organism: Aquidulcibacter sp. (assembly GCF_044346625.1). Taxonomy (GTDB): domain Bacteria; phylum Pseudomonadota; class Alphaproteobacteria; order Caulobacterales; family Aquidulcibacteraceae; genus Aquidulcibacter. The sequence goes on from NZ_JBIIYV010000007.1 coordinate 5,810, forward strand.
ATCGGGAACATTACCAAGAGCGCGATGACACGCGGCACCACCAGCATTTCCATCGGGCTCATGCCCAAAATACGCATGGCATCAATCTCTTGGGTCATTTTCATAGAGCCGATTTGAGCCGTAAACGAAGAGTCTGATCGCCCGGCTAAAATAATCGCTGTAATCAGCACGCCAAATTCACGCAGGATGGCAAACCCTACCAGCTCAATGGTGAACACCGAGGCGCCAAAATCTTGCAAGATGGTCTTGCCCAAAAAGGCGATAACCGCACCGATGAAAAACGACAGCGTCATCACAATCGGCACAGCATTCAGGCCGGCGCTTTCAGCAACTGCAAACGTGGGCAACCAGCGCACGCGGCTTGGCTGGGCAATTGCCTTGCCGCAGGCGACAACAGTCTCCCCAAAAAATCCAATCGTATCAATTGACTCTTCATAAACTTGGATCATGCCGCGGCCAACGCGTTCGAGCAATTGTCGCCACAAGGCCACGGGCTCTGGCTGGGCGTCGCACCCAGAAGCGAACTTCCGGACTTCTGCCAACATGCGGCCGGCTACGGGATGTTTGCCGATCATTTGTGCCGGTTCATCAACGGATGATTGTAGCGCCTTTTCGATAACATAAGCACCGGCGGTATCAAGGTCCATCAAGCCGCTGACGTCGACAATAGCCGGGCGATCTTCAACAAGATCACGGACTGGACGCAATTCTGCATCGATCAGCCCGATCGTATGGATTGTCCAATCCCCCGTCACCCGAAGTATTGGCGCAGGTCCGCTACGATCAATCGCAAACTGGGCCTCCTGTTCGGGCAAGAAATGGCCTTCCTGGCTAAAATCCTGTTTGACCACCTGAATAGGCGGTAGCGCGGTCTGTTACGAATCGTTGTGCACATGGGGCACAGCAAAGTCTAGCTTAGTGCCTAGACCGTTGTTGGAAAAGGGCCTTACCCGCATTTACAAATGACATGCTGTGACTGGAATGTCTCATGTGTATGCGCTTCGCAAAGCCAATAAAAGCGTTTAAGAAGTGGCATGAAGTTTCATATCCAGCAAGAAGTGTGGCCCCTCAAAGGCATTTTCAGGATCGCCCGGGGTGCGCGCACACAGGCGAAAATTGTCTCCATTCGGCTAGAGCATAACGGCTTCGTCGGGCAAGGTGAATGCGTGCCCTATGCCCGTTATGAGGAAGACTGCGACAGCGTGATGGTGCAATTGGAAGCCGTCCGGGTTCACGTCGAAGCGGGCATTGATATTGAAGGCTGCCAAAGCCTTTTGCCCGCTGGGGCTGCGCGAAACGCCTTGGATTGCGCGCTATGGGACTTAAAGGCCAAGACTCTCAACCAACCGGTTTGGAAGATAGCAGGTTTGCCTGAACCCAAACCCTTGGTGACCGCTTTCACCATCTCGCTCGATACACCAGAGGCGATGACACAAGCAGCGCTGGCAGCTAAAGGCCGACCGATTTTGAAGGTCAAGATTGGTGGGGAGCAAGACTTGAATTGTGTGCGCGCTGTGGCAAAGGCCCGGCCAGATGCGCGCTTAATCGTCGATGCTAATGAAGGCATGCAACCTGATACTTTGCCTGGCCTTTTAGAAGAGGCTCGCAGCCTGAACATTGATGTGGTCGAACAGCCCTTTGCCGCCAGCAAGGATTCCCGATTAGGCCAAGTCGCGGCACCCATAGCCATTTGCGCCGACGAAAGCTTTCACACCAGCGCCGACATCGAACTTCTGGTCCAAAATTATGATGCCGTAAACGTCAAACTCGACAAGACCGGTGGCTTCACCGAGGCCCTAAAATCTATTCGAGAGGCGCGGGCAGCAGGCCTGAAGGTCATGATGGGCTGTATGGTTGGTACCAGTCTGGTGACCGCCCCGGCGGTCTTGCTTGCGCAATTAGCCGATTGGGTTGATCTGGACGGACCGCTCTTGCTCGATCAAGATCGTGACCCCGGTCTCGTTTATGACGGCTCTATCCTACATCCACCCAGCCGAGATCTATGGGGCTAGACCGTTTATTTGCCGCCTTAATATAGGAAGAAGTTCGATGTCACTCGCTCCAGAAACGTTCTTTGCCCATACCTATTTTGAAGCGCGCGACAAGTTTCTAAGCGCTGCCGCAGCCGTCGGGGCGCACGTCGAAACCCATGTTATGTCCCATGCCAAAGGACCAGGCGGGCGCGAAATTGCGATGGACTGCGCCGTCCTTGGCCCCGAAGATGCAAATGCAGCCCTTGTGGTGATCTCTGGCACGCATGGACCAGAAGGCTATTGCGGCTCTGGCGTGCAAGTAGGGCTATTGGCAACTGGTTTGGCACAAGATTGGGCGCAAAAGTTTCGGGTTGTTTTGATCCATGCCCATAATCCGTATGGCTTTTCGTGGGATAGCCGCTTCAATGAGGACAATATCGACCTCAATCGCAACTACCTCAAAAGCTTTGACCCGCCTTTGCCTGCCAACCCCGACTATGACCTTTTGGCGCCTTGGGCAGCACCAGCGGCCCGCGATGACGCGAGCTTGCAAGAAGCACAAGGCAAATTGCTCGCCTTTGCAGGTGAGCATGGGTTCCCAGCCCTACAGGCAGCCCTGACGGGAGGGCAGTATAACCACCCCAAAGGCGTCTATTATGGTGGTATCGCGCCGTCTTGGTCGAACCAGACCATCCATAAGATCTTAAAGGCGCATTGTGTTGGCCTTGAACAAGTCGTGACAATCGACATGCATACCGGGCTTGGCCCCTTTGGCGTCGGCGAGATCATCACCGAAGCCGCCCCATCTAGCGACCATTACCAGCGTCAAGCGGCCATTTGGGGCGATGAAATCCGTTCGACCAAGGATGGCAGCTCCGTCTCGGCCGACTTGTCTGGGACGATGGATGCCGCCTTGGTTCGCGTTTTAGACCCCTCGTGGAGCGCCTGTATCGCCATTGAGTTTGGTACCGTTGACACAATGAGTGTGTTTATGGCGACCCAAGCTGCCTGCTGGCTGCACTGCTATGGCGATCCATCAGGCCCTGAAGCTTGTCAAATCCAAGCCGATAGCCGCGCGGCCTTTTATCCTGAGACCGATGAGTGGAAAAACATGGTTTGGACGCGTAGCTTGGATGTAATTGGTCGGGCGGCCGCTTACTTGATCTGATCTTCCGGCGGCAACCTGAGAGTTGGCTGACGCGGCGATAAGAGTAGCGAAATCAGAATAAGGCCAATCGTGGCCAAAATCACGCCACTCCAATAGCCACCAGAGCTGAACTGGTCATAGAGGGTGCCAGCCGCAATACTGGCTAGGCCCATGATGGGCGACATGATGAGGGCCGAGCCCAATTGTTGACCCGTTGCACGCTGGGCCAAGGGGATTTCTGCCTCAATCAAGCGCATGAACCCCATATGGGTCGCCGCAAATGTCAGAGCATGGAGGGCTTGCACTAGGAAGGTCACGCCTAAATCCGGTGTCTGGGCGAAAGCAGCCCAGCGAATGATGCTGGCAATGGCCCCCCAAAGGATCAAAGTCTCTGGCCGGAAATGGTTCAAGCGACTGGCCAAAAGTGCAAAAAATCCAATTTCAACAATGACACCAAACGCCCACAACATACCCACTTGCGAGCCTGAAAAACCCTGCTCGAGCCACAGCTTGCTGGAGAAGCCATAGTAAAAGGCATGCGCTGCTTGAATGAAACTGGCCGCAACGACAGCCAAAAGGAATGTTCTGCTTTTGAACAAGGTAAAGCTATCTAGTAACCGGGTGCCAAGCGGCGTGGCCGCGGGCTGGGCGATAGGCTCCGGGTGCAACCAAAAGCCACACGCCATGGTCGCTAAGCTGGCGATGATGAACCACGCATAGACGGCTTCAACGCTAAAGGCTTGGATGGTCGCCCCTGCCCCCAGATTGGCCAGAACGAACGCCGCCGATGCCGCCGCTCTCGCCCGACCATAAGGCCAGCGGCGCGAATTCGATGTGACGCGCATGACGCCGGCTTCGGCAAATGGCATCAAGCATTGAAACATGACACCGGTAGCAAAGCAGGCCAAAGCAATTGGCCAGAACGCACCTAGGAATGGAAAGCTAAGATATCCAAGTGCCAGCGCCGACGAGAACACAATCAGGGGAATCCGTCGGTCTCCGCGGCCTTCTGCCCAAGCGGCAACCAAGGGGCCAACGAGAATGCGACCAAAGCTGGACGAAGCAAGAATAACCCCGATTTGCGCGCCAGTTAGACCTTTCGTAGTCGCCAACCAAACAGGCAAATAGGGCATGATGGCCCCCAATGCGACATGGGCCAACATCATAAACAAGGTCATGCGTGCAATGGATGGCATAAGAAGGGCTTAGAGTGCTACGCGACTTGGCCGCAAGCCCCACTCGGCCCCTTTTTCACCGTGTTGGAGCCTCAGTTGCAGGAACGAGGCGCACCAATTCGCCATTGCGCTGACCTTTGTCGCGGAAATTGCGCATGGCGGTGGTCAACACATAGATATAGCCATCTGGCCCCTGCCGCACATCGCGCACCCGCACATCGCCTAAATCGATCCGCTCTTGGCCCAAAACTTTGCCGGCCTTGTCTAGGTCCACCCGGATCAAAGCGCCACGCCCTTGGTCCAGCCTAAGTCCACCAGCCAGCACATCCCCATCCCAGCCGCGATACTTCGAACTGCGCACAACTGTTAGGCCAGAAGGCGCAATGGCTGGCGACCAAACCGCAAGAGGATCAACCAGACCCGAGCCGCTTTGATTGGGGGTGATCGGGGTGCGGGCTGCTCCGTATTCGACGGCATAGGTGACCTTTGGCCAGCCATAATTCTGACCAGACTGGATAAGGTTCAACTCATCCCCACCTTGGCTGCCATGCTCGGTTGCATAAATGCGACCCGAAACAGGATCGCGCACCAGACCTTGGGAATTGCGGTGACCATAAGAATAAATCTCAGGCCGCGCGCCCGGCGTGTTTAGAAATGGATTGTCCTTTGGAATGGAGCCATCATCCTTGATCCGAATGATTTTACCCAAATGACTGCCTAGGTTCTGCGCCTGATTGCGGATAAAGCTGCCGTCCAACGAATTAGGCGGATTGCCCCCGTCGCCAATGCTGATCAACAAAGTCTGATCTGGCAACCAAGCAAAGCGCGAGCCATAGTGCTGAAAGCGTGGCTTGGCTGGTGTGACTTCAAAAATGGTCTGGACATCAGTTAAAGCTCGGCCTTCGAGCTTGGCGCGTACAATTCGGGTACGGTTCGCTGCTTCATCGCCGACTGAAAAGCTTAAGTAGATCAGTTTATTGCGGGAGAAATTGGGGTGCAGGGTCACATCCATGAGGCCGCCTTGACCGCCGACAGTGACCGCTGGCACACCTTTGATTTCTTCAGCCTCCAAGCTCCAGCTTGTATCGGCTTTGACATAGCGTAGCTTTCCCAGAAGCTCGGTCACCAAGAGGTCGCCATTGGGCAGAAAGGCCAAGCCCCAGGGTGCTTCTAGGTCCGCCACCATGGTTTGGGGGGTGACACTGACTGCAGCCGGAAGGGCAAGCGCTCGGGTCACCGGCGTGGGGCCTGGTACAATCGTCGTTTGCGCACTGATTGTCGTTTGCGCCAAAGCTGGGACCGCGACATTGGCCGCTAAAAGCGCGAAACCTGCAAGAGCCAAGCGAGCCTTACGAACCATCATGAGAGCCATCCTTCGGTCGTCACTTCAGCCCGTCCCATAGCTTGACGCGACGGGGGAGCCTAGGCCTACACTTAGCCTCCCCCAGTCACATTATGGTCATCGCGCAGCCTATTTAGCCTTCAACTCTGTGACCAAACGGTCTGCCTTGTAAACCTTCGTCAAGGCTTCGGTGATGGCCGCAGTCGTGACGGATACCGTGCGATTCAATCGACCGTCATAGGCATAATTGCCACCGAGCGAGTGGATATTGCCGTCAAACGCCGCACCTACCACACGACCTTGGCGGTCGATCAGAGGCGAACCTGAGTTGCCGCCGATGATGTCATTGGTGGTCGAGATGTTGAACGGCGTGGCCAAGTTCAAGTTTGGCTTGGCGGCAAGCCACGAGGGAGCTGCGACGAACGGGAATTCGCCTGACGCGCGCTCAAAATAGCCAGCAATTGTCGTGGTCGATGGCACGTTGACCCCTGCATAGGTCCAGCCTTTCACGACGCCAAAAGACAGACGAAGGGTGAAAGTGGCGTCTGGATAGACATCAGCCCCATAAACCGCGAAGCGTGCCTTCGCGATCTTCTCAGCTGCTTGCGACAAGGGGCCATTGACCTCTTGGTTCATCCGGACCGACAGCGCCCGCGCATCGGTTTCGGCCCTGCGCGCCAATACGATAAGAGGGTCATTTGAAGCATCAACAGCGGCCTTGCCACCCTTGATTAGGGCTTCACGAACCGCTTTGTCATCGAGTTTTGTGCCCGCAATGCCGCGTGCTGCAATGCCCTCAGGGCTTTCGGCACCCAGCAAGCGCTTGATAGATGGATTGTCAGCCGTCAGATATTCACGCGCTTTCGAGAGCCACAATTCTAGACCGATAACTTCCATATCTTTGTAGATTGGCGCTTCCGTCAGAATTTGCTTTTCCATTTGTGCGATCGCCGCATCCGAATAGCCGGGTAAACGCTCTGCCAAAGGCTTGGCGCGCTCGTTAGACATTCGGACCAGCGCGCGAGCGGTACCATACAGGCTCGAGATCGAGCCAGCTCGAGCTTCCAAGAACTCATGCTCCCAGAACATATCTTGTTGCTTTAAAACGGCTGCATCAATCTGTGCCCACGGGTCGCCAATTTCGGCCAGGAGCTCTGGATTGGCGCGTACTTTGGCTTTCAGTTCCGCTTCTTCGCGCTCTTTGATCGCGAAAAACTGTGGGTCCATCAGCGAGCGTTGCTGGCCATATTGAGCCTTATAGCTATTCTCGATCCCAAACAGCATGTCTTCAGCCGAGCGCTTGGCCTCGTCGCTTTTGGTGCGATATTCGACGAGGCGGCCGCGAAGCTCGGCCCGCACCAATTGGCGGGTATGCAAGCGCATGTCGCGCTCAAACTTCAATTGGGTGGTGGTGCGCAAACGCTCGGTTGAGCCCGGATTGCCCGCAACAAAGACGATCTCGCCATCTTTAGGGGTTTCAGTGGTCCAAGCGAGGTGGGTTGGGGTTTTGACCGGCGCCCCATTTTCATAGGCACGCAGGAAAGCACCATCCAAATTGTAGCGTGGGAAATTGAAATTGTCCGGGTCACCGCCAAAGAAGCCCATGGCATTTTCAGGCGAAAAGACCAAGCGCACGTCTTTGTAGGTGCGGTATTTGTAGATCTTGTACTGACCTCCACGGAACAAGGAAATCATGTCACAACGGAACAATTCCTTGTCGTCATTCTTGCAGGCTTCTTCTTCCAACTTGGCAATTGCAACGCCGCGCGCTTGGGCTACTTTGCTGGCCTCAACACCGGCGGTCGCGGCTTTCACCTTGGCCGTATTGTCGATGATGCTAACCAGCACTTCTGCTTCCACGCCGGGGCAAGTCTTCTCGTCGGTCAAAGCAGCGGCCAAGAAGCCGTTCAGGCCGTAATCCTTATCGGCGCTCGACAAGTCAGCCACACAGCTGGACACGCAATGCCAATTGGTCAGGATCAAACCACTATCGGAAACAAAACTGGCCGAACAGCCAGACGACAAGCGCACAGCGGACTGTTGAACCTTGCTCAGCCACGCCTGATCGGGGGCAAAACCATGGGCCGCTTTCATTTTGGCGGCTGGAAACGCATCAAATGTCCACATGCCTTCATCGGCGAAGGCGGGGCTGGAAAAGGCTAGCGTCGCAACGCTAACAGCCATCAAGAATTTCGATTGCATCGAGATCATGTCCTTGCTGGGTGCGACGTACCATACGTCGACCCTAGATACGTGTTAACGCGTTCGATCCAATCACAAAAGCCGAGGCAGGGCTCTAGAGGCAGAAAATTACACCCCCTGCCATGTCAGTTTCCCTTGACGCGAGCGGAAGTGGTGGGCATGGCAATGCGCAAATCCTTATAAGCCAACATGCTCAGGAGACGTTCACATGTCAGATATTCGCTTTGACGGCCAAGTCGCCATCGTAACAGGTGCCGGTGGTGGGTTGGGTAAGCAACACGCCCTCGAATTGGCCCGGCGTGGTGCCAAGGTTGTTGTCAATGATTTGGGCGGCGCGATGGACGGAACTGGCGGCAACTCCGCTGCAGCCGAAGCCGTTGTCGCAGAAATTCAAGCCTTTGGCGGCGAAGCCATCGCCAATGGTGCCTCTGTCACCGACGATGCGGGCGTGGCCAATATGGTTGCCCAAGTCATGGAAAAATGGGGCCGGATCGACATCTTGATCGCAAACGCGGGTATCCTGCGCGACAAGAGTTTCTCGAAAATGGAAATCGCCGATTTTGACGTTGTCATGAATGTCCACCTGATGGGGACGGTCAAGCCAGTCAAGGCGATGTGGGAAATCATGAAGGCGCAAAATTATGGCCGCATTGTTGTCACCACCTCGTCGAGCGGCATGTATGGCAATTTTGGCCAGACCAATTATGGCGCAGCCAAGCTGGCGCTTTATGGCTTCATGAATACGCTGAAAATCGAAGGCGCGAAGAATAACATCAAGGTCAATGCGATCAGCCCGGTTGCTGCAACCCGCATGACGGAAAACCTGATGCCGCCACAAATGTTGGACCTTTTGAAGCCAGAATATGTCACCCCCGGCGTGATGTTCCTGGTCAGCGAAGATGCCCCAACTGGCACCGTTCTGTCCGCTGGCGCTGGTGTGTTCGCCGTCGCGAAAATCTATGAAACTGACGGCATCTGCCTGAAGGATGACGGCATCACCGCCGAAGAAGTTCGCGACAATTGGGACAAGATTTGTGACCCAGCCGGTCATGAAGCCTATGAACAGGGCGGCGGTCAAACCGGCAAGTTCATGCGCAAGCTTTCGGGCGGCTGATCCTAGCTGACAAGCAAACTCAAAATTTAATCAAACATCCCGCCGACCCGCGCCTCCCCTCTCAAGGCGCGGGCGGCTTTTATTTTGTCGATATAGGCTTCCATTCGGTGGTCATCCAGCAGGCGCGGATTGCCAAAGACGAACGAGATAAGCCCAATAATCGTATGGAAGATTTTGACAAATGGACTGCGGTCCCGCCGCATGATTGGTTTGCCAGTACTCGTTAAAAGACGCGGGTCGCCTGTATGGCGATAGGGCGTGAAGATCGGTGGCGGCATGGTGGTAATTAAGTCCCAACCATTGACCAGCCGATAGTGCGGGCAGACAACCAAGCGGTCAAAGGAAAGGTCGCCCACCCTTGGTGCACCAAACGTGTAACAGGCGGCCAGATTGTCGCGCTCCAATTGTGTCGAGGCAATCTGCGCCATCGCACCGCCCAGGCTATGCCCCGTCAGATACAGCCCCTTTGTATCTGGCACGAGGCGGTTCACATCTTCCAACAGTTGAGCGCCGATCCGATCATAGGCTTTCATAAAGCCCTTATGGATCTCGACACTGCCCAAGCGTGTGTCGACCAGCACGGCTTCGCTCATCAAATTGGTCTTCCAATCGCGATAGGAATCGGTGCCTCGAAAGGCGATCACAGCAAAGTCGTCAGCGCGCGCAAGGAAAGCTTGGCTGCCGTCTTGGTCATAGGTGGCTAGGAGCGTAAACTGTCCCGCGTTCAATAATTGGGACAACTTTTTTGGATCAGGTTCATAGGACAAAAGCGCTAGTTTCGCCATGAGTTCGGCTGTGCGCTCAGAAAAAGCGGCGCGCCAGGTCGGCAAGTTTCTGGCCTCGTCGGGGCCGAGTGTAATGGGGGGTTCAGGGCAGTTCGCTTGCGTGTTCATAAAGCAAGCATAAATTACTTTGGGTTGTGCTGTATAGATACTCCTCAGAGCTCGGCACTGAAACAACACCGACGCTCTGAGGGTCTAGCTTGCCTTTAGAGGCCTAACACCATTTTCGCCATGATATTGCGCTGGATTTCGTTAGACCCGGCATAGATCGAGGTCTTGCGATAATTGAAGTAAGACGGGGCCACTGCCACCGCATAGTCTGGTACGGGGAATGGGTCGTTCGAGCGCCCATCCAAGATGCCCCAGCTGTCGGCGACAAACGGAATACCCGATACACCAACGGCCTCGAGAGCAAGCTCAGAGATGGCCTGCTGCATCTCGCTACCTTTACATTTCAGCATGGAGGATGCGGCACCAACTGACTTACCCGAAGAGAGGCCCGAGAAGATTTTCATCTCAGTGGCATCAAGAGCGTTGATCTGGATTTCCAGTTCGGCAATCTTGCGACCGAAATCTGGGTCTTCCAGCAAGACGCGATCGCCAGACTGTTCGACTGCGGCGATGCGCTTGACCTTTTTGAGGGCGTTTTTCAAGCCCGGCGCATAGGCATTGCCACGCTCAAACTCCAACAGATACTTGGCATAGGTCCAGCCTTTGCCTTCTTCGCCGATCAGGTTTTCTGCTGGCACAAACACGTCTTCATAGAAGACTTGGTTGATTTCTTGCTGACCTTCAACTGGGCCATCCAAGGTCGGCAGAGCGCGTACGCTAATGCCCGGCGTGGTCATGTCGACCAGAATGAAACTGATGCCGTTCTGGTTCTTGGCTTCTTGGCTGGTGCGTACGAGATTGAACATCCAGTCTGCCCATTGCGCTTGGGTCGTCCAGATTTTCGAGCCGTTGAGAACATAGCCCTCAACCCCATCGCGCACGGTCTTTTCAGCCTTCATCTGAAGGCTGGCGAGGTCCGAGCCAGAGCCGGGCTCTGAATAGCCTTGGCACCACCAAATGTCCGAGGTCAGGATCTTGGGCAAGTGCTGGGCTTTTTGCTGATCATTGCCAAAGGCCATGATAACTGGGGCCACCATTTTTAGGCCCATAGGCGAAGGCGACGGGCAACCAGCGGCCGATACTTCCATATTGAAGATATAGCGCTGACTGGAAGTCCAGCCCGGCCCGCCGTGCTCAACTGGCCAATCCGGGGCGGCCCAGCCACGTGCGGCCAGCTTCTTCTGCCACTCAACTTGGCCTTCCTTGTCCAGATAGCCATTCTTGGACAAGGCCATTTTTGCCCGCAAAGCGGGCGTGTAGTTTTCAGCAATCCAGCCGCGGACTTCGGCTTGAAACGCAAGATCTTCAGAGGTGAATGCTAAATCCATTGCGGCTTATCCTAAAATACGGCTGGGCCTTGGGTCAGTTTTGGCGGAGCAGCAAGGAAGCCGCCGATTTTGGCAACCAGTGCAGCCATATGCTCGGTCTTGCCATGGGCATCCAGCGCGGCTTGATCGGCATAAAGCTCCAGCATGAAATAGTCGTTTTCCGCTTTTGCGCTTTTGCACAATTGGTAGACGGTCGCACCTGGCTCTTTCGCCTTCACGGTGGTGACGAATTCGGTCAGTAAGGCTTCAAATTCGGCATTCTTGCCGGCTTGGATGGTGAATTGTGCGCAGATTCCGATCATCTGGTTTTCTCCCTTAAGTCTGGTTGGTTTTCTTAGTTCTATAGCACTGGTTATAAGTCGTTTGAGGCATGATGGAAGGGCAAAGGTGCTCCCCGCTGCGTCAGCCGAGCCCGAGGCAGCGATAGGTTTCCGTGACCAAGCGGCCGCCCCTCGGATCACCCGCAAGATTGGGTGCCATCAAATTCATCGCGTAAGACACGCCCAGCTTATTAACGGGATCGGCAAAGCCAAAGCTACCACCCCAGCCGGAATGACCAAAGCTGGTGTCATTGGGGCCATAAAGCCCTTTGCTGGATAGAATAAAGCCCGCCGCCCAGCGCACCCACACGCCCAAAACTTTATCCTTGCCTTCACGACGTTGCGCACTTGCGAGCGCCACGCCTTCCGGTGACAGGATGCGAACGCCGTCGAGCTCACCACCGCGCGCTAAAGCGCCATAAACGCGGGCAATGCCACGGGCATTCGCACTGCCGCCTGCCGCGCCATTGCCTGCGGCGATCCAATCGGGCCGATTGGCTTGAAGTGGGCTCATCCGTGGGCTGCCCATAGCCGACTTGATGATTGGGTCTGTTTGTGGCGGTGCCGTCGCTAACATCGCTGCCCACGGTGCCACAATCGGCGCGCGGCGGTGGTGTTGATCCTCAGGCAACCCAATCCACACATCGGCATTGAGCGGTGTCGCCACTTCATCGGCGAAGAAATCCTTCAAAGAACGACCATCAGTCCGGCGCAACAAAGCGTCCACCCAATGGCCGAAAACGCCAGCATTATAAGCGTTGGCGGAGCCTGGCGGGAACAAAGGGGCTTGGCTCGCTAAACGAGCCGCAAAGGCTGGAATATCCAACAGCTCTTCCGTCGTGGCTTGGGTGTCTGCGCCTTGAATGCCGCTGGCATGGCTGAGCAGGGTTTCCACCGTGATGGCCTCTTTGCCGTTGACGGCATATTCTGGCCAATAAGTCGCAACTGGTGCCTGATAGTCTAAAAGACCGCGCTCCACAGCAATCCCGATACTGATGGCAGCCATGCCTTTGGTGGTCGACCACACATTAAAGAGATCGTCTGGCCCTAAAGGCTCGCTACGGTCTTCGTCGCGCACCCCGCCATAGAGGTCGATGATGGTTTCGCCGTCTTGGACAACGCTGAAGGTCGCGCCAAGCTCCTCACCACTGGCTAAATTCTGCGCAAAAGCGTCTCGAACGGGCTCAAACCCTTGCGCAACAAACCCGTGGATCACTGGTGCCTGTGACATCGCCTTCTCCCCTACTTCGTGCGCTCTCTAGGGCGCTTTTGGCCCCTCTTTGCGACACGCGGCAACAAAGGCAGGCAGTATCTGATCACGATCCACCGGCTGAGCGCGATAGTCAACGTCACCCGACGTCAAGGTAAAGTCGCTGGCTGCAAGAATTGTTTCAGCCACCCCCATCTCAGCCAAGCCAATCTTGCCCTCCACCAATTTGCGGTCTCCATCCCGCACGCCGCCTTGGCGACGGACTTCCGTGAAAGCAATGCGGCCTGCCTTCGTCGTCAGCACCAAAGTCGGCTGGGCCTCGGGTGCTGGAAAGACATGCGCGCGCAGGGTGATAAGCTGTTGATCATCGCACCACAAAACCAAGTCGGGGGCTGCCCCCGGCCGCGACAAAAACGCTGCGGCCCCTGCCTTTTGCTCAACCAATCGCCAGGAAAGCGGCCCCTCAGAGCCGATGCGATCACGCGGATTTTGATCCGTGTCGCCGGGATCGCATGCGCTGAGAGCACACACAAGCAGGCAGAAAGCTAGGCGCTTCATTGGCCAGTAAAGCTGGGGCTGCGCTTTTCTAGAATGGCATCCACGCCTTCCTCATGGTCTGCCGTATGATGCATCAGCCCTTGGGAAGCCGCCGACAATTCCATGATGGTGTCAAAGGTTGCCGTCTGGCCCTGGCGCATCAATGCCTTGGTGACGCGCAGGGCATGGGGTGGCTGCATCGCGATTTTTTCAGCCATCGCACGGGCCTCCGCCATCAAGGCATCGGCCTCGACTACGCGGGAGACAAAACCAAACTCACGCGCGGTCTGCGCGTCGACCACATCGCCGGTAAACAAAAGCTCGCACGCGCGACTCCACCCCACGATGCGGGGTGTCAGCCAAGCGCCGCCATCGCCCGGGATCAGGCCTAGCTTCAAAAAGGTCACGCCGAACTTGGCTCCGCTGGCGGCGATACGAATATCACCCATGCAGGCCACGTCACAGCCAAGCCCAATAGCGGGACCATTCACCGCACTGACCAATGGCACTTCCAAGTTCCAGAGGGCTTTGATGATCTTATGGATATTACCGCGATAAGCCTCGCGAATTTCAGCCGGGCTACCGCCAAAAGCCCCTGTCCGTTCTTTCATGGCCTTCACATCGCCGCCAGCAGAAAAGGCCCGCCCCTCGCCCGTCAGAATCGCAGCGCGGATCGAACGATCGGCATTAATGTCAGCGCAAATGGCTTGAAACACATCACCGTCGCCGGGTTGACCTAAGGCATTCATTGCTTCGGGACGGGTGATGGTGATGGTGGCAATTGCCCCGTCTTTTTCCAGTTTCGCTACGGCCATGGGAACCTCCAAAATCAGTGTGGAAGCCGTAAAGCTAAGGGCTGTTTCTGGCAATCATTTCAAATGCCGAAGACGGCAGACAAAACAGATCGAATTGACCTCCAGGGCGGACTCGCGCTCTATCGTTAGCTAACATAGGGACATCTAGTATGGCGTATCTTGACCCGACAAACCGTCGCATCGCGACGGGCTTAGCCTTTGGCATCACAAGCTTGTTCGCACTGCCTGCCCAAGCCCAAATTAGCGAAGTGCGCGGGGCAATCATGGCCCACAATATCGAGACAAACGTTTCCAAGAATGCAGGCAAGGAAGACGGGCCGGACGTGTAAGTCGAAGTCTTGTGGAACAGCCCAGATTGGCTGAAATTTGCTTTTTCACCCCGCCCCGGTGTCGTTGCTTCGCTTAACACCCAAGGCGAGACCAGTTTCGCCGGCGTCGGGCTAGATTGGACCTTCGCCGTCAGCAAGAACATAACCATCGACCCTTATTTGGGCTATGTGATCCATAATGGCGATCCGCTGGAAAACCCCTATGCTCCTGCCGACAGCGCGCGGCGGGCAAAATTCAATGCGGAGGAATTGGCCTTGGGCTCGCGCGATTTATTCCGCTTGGGCTTTGCCGTCGGCTATCGCCACAGTGAGTCTTGGACAAGCTATCTGGTGTATGAACACCTAAGCCACGGCCACATTCTGGGTGGCTCTAAGAACCAAGGCATCGACAATGTCGGCATCCGGCTTGGGCGCACTTTCTAAGTTTCAACGCCTGACTGAAACCGCGTAAACCTCAATAGCGGCGAGTTTAACTTGGTCAGCGACCCAAGCCATCAAGGGGTCATGGTCTCGGGCTTTTGCCATAACCAAAACAATGCCCAATGATGGATTGTCGATCGGGGGCCGGTGCAAGATTAAGTCAAAATGGTCTGCAAATCGGGCGGCGAATGCACGAGACAAAGTCGTCACCGCATCAGTTGTGGAGACAGCGGCTAATGCAGCCAGAAAGTGCGGCGTAGACCAGAGCGTGCGACGCTGGATTCCGTGGACCGCTAAGAGCGCATCCAAGTCATTCACCCCATCATTTAAAAGTCTGATTAGAATGTGGGGCACTTCGCCATAGTCTGACAGTGTCCAATCGTGGGTCGCCAGAGGATGATTACGCCGCATGACCAATGCCAATTCGTCTTGTGCCAGATACAGGCTTTGGGCCCCAGTTGGCAAAGGCGAGGTATCCAGCGCAAAAGCGAAGTCGATATCGCCGCCCGCCATGCGCGAGACAAGGTCAGGGCCATATGGCTCGCAACTAATGTCTAATCCCGGCGCACGGTCTGATAAGTTGCGCAGTAAGGTGGGAAAAATCAGCGTGTTATGTACATCCGAACTGGCAAAGCGGATGGTGCGCTGTGATGTTTTAGGGTCGAAGTCAGGGGCATGAAACACTTGTTTCAGCTGTTCCAAAGCAGGCCTAAGGGCAAAAGATATCTCCAAAGCCTTAGGTGTTAGCACCAAGCCCTTGGCCCCGCGCGCCAAGATCAGATCATCAAAAATCGTCCGCAAGCGCCCCAGCGCCCGGCTCATTGCGGGCTGACTCATGCCTGCGTCCGCCGCCGCCAAGGTCACATTTTTGCACCTTAACAAAGCCTCGAGCGGCGGAAGAAGATTGAGATCGAGACCGTTTAAATTCACTTCACGCATAGCGAACATATAAACTATGCATTTTACGTATACAATCCTCAGCACTATCCCTCATGCAACGAAATCGTAGGAGATGAAGATGCGTGAGAAAATTGTGGTCCTAGGATATGGGCCGGTCGGGCGGGCTGTTGTCTCGCAATTGTTAGCGACAGGCCAAGAACGAGATGTGTGCGTGGCCCAGCGCCATCGGCCAGAAACTTTGCCAGAAGGCGTATCCTTCGTCCCGTGCGATAGTCAGATCTTGGCTTCAGTGCAGGCGGCCTGTGCAGGGGCCGCGCAGATCGTCCTAGCAATTGGCTTTGCCTATGAGCGGGCAATCTGGGCTGACCAATGGCCTCGCGCCATGGCCCATGTGCTGCAGGCAGCAGAAGCGAATGGCGCGCGCCTAATCTTTGTCGATAACTTGTACATGTATGGCCCCCAGACGGTCCCGCTCGTCGAAACCCTCCCCCTCTCGCCATTTGGGACCAAGCCAGCCGTGCGGGCTGCGATCACACGGCAATGGATGTCGGCCCACAGGGAGGGCAAAGTGCGGGTCGCGGCCCTACGCGCGCCAGACTTTTATGGCCCGGGGGTCGCACAGTCCCACCTTGGGGATATGGCATTTGGCGCATTGGCTAAAGGCAAACCCGCTATGCTGATCGTCGACCCTAATCAGAAGCATGACTTTGCCTATGTGCCGGATATAGCGCGTGGCGTGCTCTCGCTTCTCAATGCACCAGACGAAGATTTCGGCCAAGCTTGGCACATTCCCTGCGCGCCTATCCAAACCCCACGCGACATCCTTTCACTGGCTAGCGCATATACGGGCAAGCCACTCAAACTCACCGCTTTGCCGATGGCCTTTTTGCCCTTCATCGGGCTGTTTAATCCCATGATGGCGGAAATGGCCGAGATGCGCTTTCAATGGGATCGCACATACCAAGTTAATGCAACCAAATTCGCCAAGCGGTTCTGGAACGACCCCACGCCCTTTTCAATCGGCATTGCCGCAACACTTAAGGCCTATGAGACAGCCTAGCCTGTTTGCTTAGAGATTCTGCGTCTTCGATAGGCTTTTATCAAGCCGGACCTAAATTCGGCCCGAAAGACTTAGTTGGTCTTGGTCCCAAGAGGCTTTCACCCCATACACATCGGCCAAAGTCGATGTAGTCAGGGCCTCGCGCGGCGGAGCTTGGATCACGAGTTTGCCCTGGTGCAGCAGGATGATCTCGTCACAGAATCGCGCTGCAAGGGCCAAATCATGCAGGACAACCAAGACCGCTTGCCCGTCGCGGGCTTGGGATTTTAGCGTCGCAAGCACGTCAAAGCTGTGACCGGGGTCTAGCGCGGCGGTCGGTTCGTCGGCAATCAGTGCCGGCGCTTGGCTGGCGAGCGCACGGGCCAAATGGACACGCGCCAGTTCCCCGCCAGACAGGCTGGTGACAGAACGGTCTTCAAACCCAATGAGGGAACATCTCGCCAAAGCATCCTCGACCGCCGCTGCATCCGCGGGGCCTAGTCGCCCCATCGGGCCACCATAAGCAAAACGGCCTAAGCTAACGGCTTCGCGAACGGCAATTGGCCATGCCAACTTGCGCGCTTGGGGGAGGTAAGACACGCGCAAGGCCCGCTGCTTGGGTGTTAGGCTATGGGCAGGTTGGCCATCCAAATAGGCTTGCCCGCTGGTCAATGGTTGGAGGCCCAAAAGCGCGCGGACGGCTGTGGTTTTTCCAGCCCCATTGGGCCCCAATAGGCCCACAAGCTTTCTAGATGTCACGTCAAAAGACACGGCATGGAGAAGTTTTGCGCCATGCACAATAACGCTGGCATCGTGAAGCTTAAGGCTCATTGGTCTGCTTCCAGCATACGGCGGCGAACGGCAATCCAGATGAAGATGGGTGCGCCGATCAGAGCGGCGACAACGCCAAGCTTTAGTTCTTGGCCTGTGGGGGCAAGCCTCGCGATCAAATCTGCGACAACAAGAACGAGGCCACCCAACAGGGCTGCGGGTACGAGGGTGCACGCGGGGTCATGCCCCACTAAGGGCCGCATGAGGTGGGGCGCGATGATGCCAACAAAGCCAACCGCACCCGCGATCGAGACAGCTGCCCCCGTCAAAAGCCCAGTGCCAAGCACGACCCAGATACGCGAACGACCCACATCAAGACCCACAGCGCTGGCGGCCTCTTCGCCGAGTGTCAAAGCCCGCAGGCCCGGCGCTGCCAGACCAATCGCTATCGCCCCTGCAACGAAGAAAGGGGAAGCAAGCAAAAGGTCTTCCAGCGAACGATTGGCCACCGAGCCCATCATCCAATTCATCATATCTGACAAGGTGAAGGGGTTTGGAGCTAGATTGAGCAGAAGCGACATAAAGGCCCCTGCGAGGCTTGAAATACCCACCCCAACCAGCACCAAGGTCACAACCGACTGCACCCGCGGTGCGATGAGAGCGAGCAGACCAGTCGCAAGCAAAGCCCCCGCGATGGACGCCAAGGGCAACATCCAAGGCGAAAGCTGCACAAAGCCCCAATAAATCGTGATCGTGGCAAAAAGGCTCGCCATGGCCGAGACACCAAGGACCCCCGGCTCTGCCAAGGGATTGCGCAACAGGCCTTGAAGTGCTGCGCCACAGCCCGCCAGCGCCATACCGACGACAAAGGCCGCCAAGGCCCGCGGTAACCGAATGTCCCAAACGATCAATTCTGCTTGCGGGTCACCCAGCCCAACCAAAGCTGCCACAAGCCTCCCCATTGGCAAAGGCGTGACACCGATCAAACAGGAAGCCGCGATTGCCAGCGCGCTGAGAGCGAGCAGCGTTAGGACTAAAGTTGGGGTATGATTTTGAACCTTCATGGCCGCAATTCCTGAGGCAAAGGACCGGTCTCGGCAGAAATGCTGTGACCTGTGGCGGCCATCGCCTCCATCGCATCGACCATAAACCAGCCGCTACAGGCCGTAGCACCACCATCAAGGCGCGCAACTGGCAGGTCGGTCAGCATTTGTCGCACCATGGGATGGCGCGCTTGGCTCCAATAATCTTGGTGCGGGCTCTGCGCCGTAAAGAAGGCCGTCACCACCATGGCCGGACGCTCGGTCGCTAAGCGTTCTAGGGGCAGCGGGTTCCAGCCCTTTTGCGTCTGGAAATTGACGAGCCCCGCTTGGCTCATCATGCGATCAACCAGCGAGCCCGGCCCTGTCGTCACTCCGCCGGGTGTCACATAAAGCGCATAGACCTGCTGTGCCGGCTTTAGGTTCGCAAGCCTACGATCAAAATCGGCGACTACAGCTTCGCCGCGCGCTGGCTGACCTAAAGCTTCTGCAGCGGCGCGCACATTCGTGCGTACAGCGGCGAAATCCTCACCCCAGCCAATTTGGTGGACCTTGATACCCGCCCGCTCCAGAAACGGAACCATTTGCGGCCCCCCACCATAGGAACGAACAACAACGTCGGGCTTTAGTGCCAGAATCGTTTCCGCGTCGGGCCGAACTTGGTTCAAGCCCTTCGCCTCTGCGCGCATGAAAGAAAAGTCGCGCGTGGCATCGGGCGAAACCGCAACGATATGCCCCCTGTCCGCCAGCTTGATCACAAACTGGTCCGCACAAAAATCAAGAGAGACAACGCGCAATGGGGCTCTGCCCTGTTCGTTTGCGCCCACAGGTCCTTGAGGCGGCGGCGAGGAACACCCCGCCACCGCCATTAAGCACACACAAAGGACAAGCTTAGAAGCTCGCACGGAGACCTACCAATGTCTGACGCCGGGGCGAGCCATAGCCGGTGATCGTCTCATAAACTTCATCGCCAGCATTTTCGACACGAGCAAAGACCGTCCAATGCGGATTGATCGTCTGGCTTGCACGTAAGGTCACCAGATCATAGCCCTTGATCACAACCGTATTGGCAGCGTTGTTAAAGCTGTCGCCAACACGGGAGTAGGTGGCAGAGACATCAAGCCCAAAGTCAAACAGATAGCCGATGGTAGCTGAGCCCGTCTCCTTGGCCCGGCGCGGCAAAAGGCGGTTGAAATTGGCAGAGCTGCGCACTTTGTTGCGCGCGTCTAAGGTAGCAAAACCAGCTGACAGGCTTAGCTGGCGCGTCGGCTTTGCCTCCAGCGTGAATTCAGTGCCATCGGCCTTGGTGCGGGCAATATTGTCATAAGTCCCACTCGGACGACCGACGCAAATGGCCGCCGAATTGCCAAAGCAGGAGACGAAATCGATTTGATTGATGGTGTCGCGCTGGAAATAGGTAAACGACCCAATTAAGCGGCGCGAAAACCAAGCCTGCTCCACCCCGATTTCAGCAGAGCTTGCTTCTTCAGGTTGCAGTTTTGCGTTCCCGAAGCTGGAGAAAAGCTGGAACGGCGTCGGGGATTTAAAGCCATCGGCCAGGGCTGCGCGAAGGATCGTGTTGCCGCCATTGAGAGAGGCCGCCACATTTGCCCGCGTGTTCAAGGCTTCGCCAAAGCTATCATGATCGGTCCAGCGAACGCCTAAAGTCGCCGTCAGCCAAGAGGCAGGCGAAGCTTGGCCCTGCAGATAAAGCGCACTTGACTCGCTCGTTGCTCGCAAGGGGGCTGGATTGGGATTGGAGACCGACGGGCTTGCTGTGCGCAGCTTTGATTCCTCAAACTCCCCCCCGCCGACGAGTTGGAACATTGGGGTCACGTCCAAGTTTGTCTGAAACTCCGCCCGCCGATTGGTGCCATTGCCGATGAAGGTGTTTTGGACGGCAAGGGTGGGATTGAGATTGATCCGGTCCGTCTGGGTTTCATTGAAACCAAAGCGTGTGCGCGACCGGCCATCCAACAAAGTCAGGTTAGCGCCCGCATAAACGATCAGCTCGTCTGTCTTTGAGCGCTCTGGCGTATCGGCCAAGGCAAAGGTCGGTGCAGGAAAACCATCAATGCCAACATCGCTTTTCGACCAAAAGACACGCGCTTCAAGGCTCAATTGATCATTCAAAGCATAGTCGACCCGGCTTTGCGCAAGCGTGTTTTTAAAGCCGTCGCGCTCTTTGCCCGAAGCTGCCGAACTTACGCCGTCGGTTTCAAACTGACCTGCGGCAAGGACATACGAAAGGTCGCCCACTTGCCCACGCACGGAACCCTGCGCCCGCTTGGTATTCAAGTCCCCAGCTTCTAGGGTGACAGAGGCCCCGAAGGGGACATCACCTGACCGGGTAATGATTTGCACCACCCCGCCCATCGCTTGGCTGCCATAAAGGGTAGATTGCGGCCCGCGCAGGACTTCGATCCGTTCGAGATTGCCAACCAACAAATTGGCGAAGTTAAAGCCACCGCCGGGGCCGGACGGATCATTGAGCTTAACGCCGTCGATCAGCAGCACAGTCTGATCGCTTTCTGCGCCGCGGATACGAACTGTGGTCAAGCTGCCCACCCCGCCCGTACGGCTGAAAGCAACGCCAGGAACATCGCGCAACAGGTCAATCACGGGAATGGATTGGGCACGGGTTATCGCTGGTGCATCAATCACGGTGACCGAGGAACCAACCCGCGAGGCGCGCGTTGGCGTTCGCGTTGCTGTGACAATGATGGTTTCAGCTGTCGTCGCCTTGGAGCCCGAAGTCGGGCTTTGGGCAGCAGCTGACGCCACGAAAACGAAGGGGAAGAGTGCCACGCTTGCGGGCACAATTAGGGTTTTTGCCAATCGGCAAAGTCTGCGTGTCATAGATTTCAGTTGGCCGCTGATGCACGGCCAATCCTCCTTGCATGCAAGAGTGGCGGGTACGCACCACGCGCCCCACGTCCTGCAGTCGTTGCATCGGAGGTAAACTCCGGCCTCCCCGCTGACCCTGGCAGGACGGACGAACGACGGCGATGGCAGGTCTCCCGACTTACGGGTCACGGCTTTGTTTCGGCCTTCCCGAACCCATTTGGGGCCCAGTGGCACATCTTGGCATCGGCCAAGAGAAACGCGGCTATCCGCTTACGGTCGCAGGCACGGCTGCTGATTTGAGGGCTAACCCTCGCACAGCATTCCCTTTTCACCCCAGTTTCCTGAAGCACCATCTAACTAAGAGGTTATCAGCAAGAGCTGGCTTTAACAAGCGCAACCTCCTGCCACGCGGGAGGTGGCAGGAGGTTTGGGAGGAAAAACTAGGTGGCGATCAGGCGCTATCTGCTCGCCGAAGTCATAGCGATAATGGAGATCAGCACGATAGCTGCAGCTAAGGACACGGCCAAAACCGTGGTCGTGCCTTTGACGCGAACGCCTTGGCGCGCTTCGTCGCCAGTTTTCACGATGGGAGGGTCTTCAATCATGGTCGTCTCCTAAATGCTGACCGCGCCATCGGTCCATTTTTGGTCTGCCATGCCGGTCAAATCGAAAGAGCGATCCGGCCCATTGGCCAGTTCTTCGTCGGTTAAATTGACGACATAGCCATCTGGCAATTCTCGGAAGGTCAAGAGGCCCCAAGCAATTGGATAACCCTCCTCGCCCAGCCCCATAAAGCCACCGAAATTCATGACCGCATACGCCACTTGACCGGTGCGCTTGTTGATCATGATGTGCTTAATCGTGCCAATCCGGTCGCCAGAAGGCCTGTAGACTCCGACCCCTTCAACCTTAGAACTGGAGATCAGGATTGCATCGGTTTGTTCGACGATTTTATTGATGTTCTCTTCTTGCATGACGGGTTCCAATTCAATGTGGGAGAACCAGTCAAACGCGCGAGGCCAGTGGGGGTTCCGGGGGGTGTTAGGTTAGCTTTTTAGGGTGCAGTTAGTGCTGACTGCACCGCGGCTCAGTGTGGACGCAAGCCTTGAACCTAATGGCGACAGTATAGGGACAGCCCCTTAACGTCCTGGCTCAGGCCAGCATTGACCTAATGACATTATTCATGCCACAAAATTGGCCGAAGTCGCTTCTTTGGCTGGGGAATTTTGATGCTGCGGTCAAACGTCAGGGCGAAATCATGGACCACCGGTTTGTTACCAATCAACCAAATGGCCAGCTCCATTCACTCAAATAGACGGAACCGGCGGGCATGACGGCAGAGCCTTACACCTTATACGGGCTAAAGCTTTCTTACTTCACCGGCAACTCGAAGCCTATTTGCGTGCCAAGGGGATTGCGTTCCAGTTCGTCGAGATGAACATCGCCGACTTCCAGAGATGCGCGAGGGAGACCGGGGTGGCGCAAATGCCGCAACTCGTGTCCCCGCAAGGGGCTTGGCTCACCGATACCACAGCAATCATCGCCCATTTCGAGGGTCAAGGGGCTGAGCCAAAGTTGACCCCGACCACTGCCACCGGCACCTTCTTGAGTCTATTGTTTGAAGATGCCTTTGATGAATGGCTCTGGCGCCCGGCACTCTATTATCGCTGGGCGTTTGACGAGGATTCGCGGCTGATGGGCCATCAGATCGCGCGCACCCTGCTACGTGACCTGCCAGCACCCTTGTGGTTGCGAAGCTTTTGGATCACGCAACGCCAAAAGCGGGAGTACTTGAAAGCTGACGGCGTGACCCACGAAAATGGGCCCGCGCTAGAGCGCCATTATCTGGCCGTGCTCGACATGCTGGAACCGATCTTCGCCGCACGGCCCTATTTGTTTGGGGATCGCCCGTGCGAAGCTGATTTCGGCCTGTTCGGCTCGATGTTTCGGCACTTTTCCTCTGACCCGACCCCGGCAGCCATCCTGCGCGAACGGGCACCCAATGTTATGGTATGGATCGCGCGCTTATGGGCCGCGACACCAGACAGTCTTGCTAATTACGACAGGGTCGCTGACCCACCCAGCGACCTCGACCCGCTCCTCCGCTGCATCGGGGCGGATTATTTGCCCTATCTTGAAGCCAATCTGGAGGCCGTCGCGAACCACAAACCCCGCGTTCGGTTCGAAAGTTTTGGCGGCCACTTTGAAATTCCCACCTCAACCTATCGCGCAGCCTGTTGGCAGGATCTTTGCCGGAAGTTCGCAGCACTCTCCACAACGGAACAGGAAACAGTCTCCGACAGGCTTGGTTTCGAGATCAAGCAACGCACCGAAGCGCTGGACCTGGATCTCCCACCACCATCAAAAGGTCGCAGGGTCAGGAATCGCCATTGGAGATAATGGCTCATAAATACTAAACCACAACAACAAGCGCGCGGTGACAGAGTCCGCACAACTTGCGTGTAAACTGCCACGCATAGTGCCTGTTAAGCCAGTAGCGGTTAGCACGCGTTTTGACCCAGTAGATTAATGCGCGTCTCAGTAAAGTATGCTGTTAAACAGGGAGCCACCAACACCAAACGTGAGACCAAGAAACTTTATAGAGTCCGTCACGCCATCAATCGAGTATGCAAGACGTAAACCATCGGGGTCCAGATAGATGCCTTCGTTACCAGTAATGCCGCTACCGCGGAAATCGATAATGTCTTGGCCTGGCGTGAAGTCTGTGATGACATCTGCGCCAAAGCCGCGCCCAAGATATCGAAAGACATCGACGCCGCTGCCGCCGGTCATGATATCATTCCCAGCCCCACCAATGAGGATATCTCCACCTGCCAAACCGAAGAGCCTGTCATTGCCTGCCCCACCATCGATCCAATCGGCACCCACCGACCAACCAATGATGTCGTCGAAATTGCTGCCAATGACCCCTTCGATTGAAGTATAGCTGTCGCCGATTGCATCGCCATTCGTGTTGCCAAAATCGCCTGAATAAAGGTAAATTGGGGTTGTTGACGTCGAATAGCTCACAAGGTCACGTCCGGCTCCGCCATTCAATTGATCCCGTCCCGCACCACCAACGAGAATGTCGTCGCCGCCAGAGCCTATCAATATATCGTCGCCACCTTGCCCGTAGAGCAAATCATTGCCGTCGCCACCATCCAGCGTATTTGCCAAATTGTCCCAACCAATGATGTCATTAAAGCTCGACCCGGTGACATTCTCAATACTAGAGAATACATCACCACGTGCATCGCCACTTGCATTTCCGAGGTCGCCAACGAACAGATAGATGCCGCTAGCGGCAGACCTGTAGCTTGCGATATCTGTGCCGTTACCACCAACCAACAGGTCCGACCCGGCCCCACCGTCTAGGACGTCGTTGCCCCCGAGACCATAAAGCCCATCGTTGCCTGCGCCGCCGCTCAACCGATTGTCGCTATCATCAAGGCCTAAGACGTCATTGAAAGATGACCCTTCGAGGTTCTCAATACTAGCGAGGACATCCCCGACAGCGTCTTCGGTCCAATTGCCACCGTCGCCCAAAAAGACATAGACACCCGCCGCGCTGGTTGCATAGGAAGCCGTGTCATTACCGGTGCCCCCATTTAGGAAATCGCGACCTATGCCCCCGCTCAGCAGATCATCACCGCCTTGGCCATACAACTGATCATTGCCATTGCCGCCTGTCAGAGAATTATTGCTGTCATCCATAGACAAAATGTCATTGAACTGTGTCCCGATGACGTTTTCGATATTGACCAGAATGTCCTGCGAAGCTTCGCCTGTCCAATTGCCGCCATCGCCAAGTGCAAGATAAATGCCGCTCGTTGCTCGCGCGTAAGAGGCTGTATCATTGCCGTCTTCGCCATCGATATAGTCAGCGCCTTTGCCACCCTCTATGACATCGTTACCAGCGCCGCCGAGCAGGATGTCATCGCCGCCTAAGCCCAGCAATACATCGTCGTCGCCAAAGCCATCCAAAACATTGATGCTATCGTCGACCGCCAACACGTCATTAAATTGAGAGCCAATTAGATCTTCGATTGAAATCAGAACATCGCCCGCAGCATCCCCATTCCAGCTAGCCCCGTCGCCAAAGACAACATAGACGCCGGTCGTTGCATTCTCATAACTAGCGGTATCGAAACCGGCACCGCCATTAACATAATCCGCCCCAGCGCCGCCTACCAAAACGTCATCGCCAGCTAGGCCATATAGTTCATCTGCACCTGCCAAGCCTGACAAGTAATTATTCCCATTATCAATGGCTAAGATATCATTGAACCTGGACCCAATTAAGCCTTCAATACTGGTCAACTGATCACCAATGGCTTCGCCTCGCCAACCGCCCCCGTCTCCAAACACGAGATATTGACCTACTGTTGCCAGCTCATAGCTAGCAATGTCGAAACCTTCACCGCCGTTGAGGATATCGCGGCCTGCGCCACCAATCAGGATATCGTCACCATCGCCACCAATCAGGATATCGTCCCCAGCTTCGCCTGCCAAATAATCGGCAAAAGTTCCCCCGGTTGCGACGTCCGCCCCGCCTCCTAGGTAGACTGTACCACTTGTCCGTCCCTGACCGGAAATAGTGTATTTGTCGGCAGTATCGCCAAAGAATATATCGCCAAAAATAGAGCCTGAATTGGTGATTTCGCTCAAGAATGGTCCAGGGGACCCTGTTTCCAAGCCCGCTACAATGGCCCCGTAAATGGTGCCATTATTCACAAGGTTAAGGTAACCAAATGTTACGACCGCATAGTCGCTCACAATGATCCCGGACTGTGCATTTGTTATGTTTAGATTAGACAGGGCGATTACGCCGAACGCTTCTTGAGGAAGCGTTACTGGGCCAATTTGGATATCGCCGCCTGAAATAGAAGTAATGACACCGGAGTTGTTCAAAGTACCCGCATCGAGGAAGCGAATGCCATCGACGGTGCCAAATCCTCTCGCATGAATTTCACCCGAGTTTTCGACGACCATGTCGTTTAGGAAGCTCATGCCTCTCGCACTACCCTCTTGACTCCATGCGTATATCCGCCCGGAATTGACAACCGCAATAGGACCTGTGGAAGGGCCGAGATTGGATGGGTTGTCGCTTTGATAGGCATAAGCGAAGGCAATTGGGCTGGTGGCAATAGCAATGATGTCACCACTATTGTTGAGAGTCCCCCCGCCTACCGCGATACTGGCGTTTTGAGAAATTGAAACGATGTTTCCGGTATTTGTTATTCTATGCCAACCGGTCCCAGATCCGATTGGAGTTGATACTCCACCTTCAGACCAAATTGTGCCATGGTTGATCAGACTACTTCCCGTTACTAACCGACCACCGTTTGAGTAAAACGCACCTGTTCCTAGGTCTAGGAGCGACACGTCCGCACTCACTGTGTAATTGTAAGGACCGCCCGTCGGGTTGAAAATGTTTTGTGGCCCCGGCCCTACAATGATCTGTCCTGTCATTGGCGCAACATTTGGCCTGAGACCCGGATCCGGCATCGCGATCCATGGGTCAATTTGGGCGGCATAAGCGCCAACCATCCGCGTCAGAAACGCTTCAACTGCTGGAACCAAGGTACCATTGGGTGCAAAACGAAGTGGAAGGGATGCAGACATCGGAACGCTCGCGAAAAACCAACTTGTTATCCCCTTTGAAGTAACGGTCTGAACTGTACTCGTCAATCTAAAGTGCAATTTGGCGGGACGGGCACTACCCAGCTCCTTGGACTTTGATCAGGCGTTTGGTGCGGCCATGAAGGCGTTTTTTCCCGATTCCTGTTTGCAGGGGGTAACTTTGCTCTCAGAGCCCGATCCAAAGTCGCGCCGCCTGCCATCTTTTGCACAAGAACCACCCAAGACTTAGACCCGGAGGGCTTCACAATCAAAAAAAGGCCGTCACTGTCGCTATAACTTATCGGCCCAGTCGTTGTCCGAACTCTTTTTGCGCCAAGTTGCCCATGGATGCCTCAACAGTCGTTGACAAACCTGTTCCCACACCATGCGCGGGATGCAGGGACATGTCTAGACAAATTCAGGGCCCGCAATCCCCGTTACTATTGGGCTTTGGATTGGGAAAGAGACATGGGGAAACCTAGAGAAACAGGTAACTGGCGGAGACGGAGACGGCCAAAAGTGTCCGCCCAATCGTTTCAAAGAGAGTAGATTTGTTCCTAAAATTATGATATAATTCAATTTATTGGATATACCATGTTTCGAATCGTTTCGAATTGTTTCGTTCTAGGGCCTCCATTTCGTGGGTATTTCGTGGGTACGAAGTCGTGGGTATTTCTTGGGTGAAACCTCATAAGTTGGATAAATAGCCATGCCACATGCGCGCAACAAACTCACAGCTTTGGCCGTGAAGTCGATCAACACCGTCGGCAAGCACGCCGATGGTAATGGCCTATTCCTTCAAGTCACTGCCAATCCCAAAACTGGCGAACTCCGCAAATCTTGGCTGGTTCGATTTACACCCTTGAATGGCAAGGTGCGCGAAGCCGGAGTTGGCGGCGTTGATCTGGTTACGCTTGCGCAAGCGCGCGAGAAGACATTGGAAATCCGAAAGAATGCCAAGTCCGGTACTGATGTGGTCGTCGCTAAAGTCGAGGTTCGCCAAGAAGCCGTGCGGCAACGAGCGGCTATCATGACTTTCGCTCAATGCGCCGAAGCCTATATCAAGGCCCACGAAAGCGGCTGGAAAAACGAAAAACACAAGACGCAATGGACGAACACGATTAAAATGTATGCTTATCCAGTTCTGGGCAAAGTCGCCGTGCAGGACATTAACATTGGCATGATCATGAAGGTTCTTGACCCGATTTGGCAAACCAAGACCGAAACCGCCAGCCGCCTTCGCGGACGACTTGAGAACATCCTGGATTGGGCAAGGGTGCGGGAATATCGCACCGGCGAAAATCCGGCCCGATGGCGCGGGCATTTGGAGAAGGCGCTCCCTGCCCGAAACAAAGCCAAGACGGTCAAACATCACGCCGCATTGCCTATCGACGAGTATCCGGCCTTCATGTCTAAGCTGCGGGAGCAAACCGGTGTAGGTCCCCTCGCCTTTCAATTTGCTATTCTGACAGCCGCTCGCACCAGTGAGGCCATTGCCGCACGCTGGGATGAAATCGACTTGAACGACAAGTCCTGGACAGTTCCAGCCGACCGGATGAAAGCAGGCCGCGTCCACCGCGTGCCATTATCAACCGCCACCATGGCCGTCCTGAAAGAAATGCGCGGCCTCGATCCTGTCTATGTGTTCCCGGGCCTGAAAGGGGGCAAGCCAATCTCCAACATGGCGTTCTTGATGACTCTGCGCCGCATGAAGCGCGATGACCTGACCGCCCACGGTTTCAGGTCCACATTTCGCGATTGGGCCGCCGAGCGTACTGACTTCCAGAATGAGGTGGCAGAGGCCGCGCTGGCGCATGTGATCTCGAACCAAGCCGAGGCAGCTTACCGGCGGGGCGATCTGTTTGAGAAGCGGCGGGCATTGATGGAGGCTTGGGGGGTATTCGGGAGTTAATTTGGCCTCGTTTCTGACTTAAGGCGGCACCTTATTTCAAATATTTGCCAGTTGTTGACATAACCGCCGTGTGCCTCATTCAGAAGCAGCTTCAGGTTCGCCAATGGGCAAAAGTGGCAATCGCAATTCTGCCAAGAAGGAATTGTGCTTCTTCGTCGCTTCGGCAATCTTTGCTTCTAAGCCAACTAGCTTTTCATTGACCTCGTCTAGGTCAATCTCCTCATCAGCGGTTGCGGTGCTAATATAGCGGGAGATGTTGAGATTATATCCCTCTTTGGCGATGCGTTCCATGTCGATCCGCTTGGAGTAGCGATCTTCTTCGGTTCGGTATTTGTAAGTATCGACAATCTTTTTGATGTGCTTGACAGACAGTTGGTTCTGACGCTTGCCCTTATCGAAATGCTCAGGACCAGCAGCATTGATAAACAACACGTCGTCAGGCTTCTTGCATTTTTTGAGAACGAGGATGCACACCGGGATACCCGTTGAATAAAACAGGTTTGCGGGCAAACCGATCACAGTGTCTATGTGGCCATCTTTCAGCAATTTGGTGCGGATACGTTCTTCGGCACCGCCGCGGAATAGCACGCCGTGCGGCAGGATGATGGCCATCACGCCTTCTTCCTTCAGGAAGTGAAAACCGTGCAGCAAAAAGGCGAAATCGGCGGCAGACTTGGGGGCGAGGCCATAGTTTTTGAACCGCACGTCATCGCCCATCGCGTCGGTCGGGTCCCAGCGATAGCTGAAGGGCGGATTGGCAACGATAGCGTCAAACTGAGGTTTTTTGGCTGGGTTCAGCTCGCGCAAAATGTCCCAGTCATTGGCCAGCGTGTCGCCGTGATAGATCTCAAACTCGGTATCCTTAACCCCGTGCAACAGCATATTCATGCGGGCAAGATTGTAAGTCGTGATATTCTTTTCCTGCCCATAAATTTTCCCGATACCGTTTGGTCCCATGCGTTTGCGCACGTTCAGCAACAGCGAGCCCGAGCCACAAGCCAAGTCCATCACACTGGCGAGGTGACCCTTTTGGCCGGTCTTTGGCTCTTGGCTGTCAAGCGTCACAATGGCTGAGAGGATGTCTGAGATTTGTTGCGGCGTGTAGAACTCGCCGGCCTTTTTGCCAGATCCAGCGGCAAATTGGCCAATCAGATACTCATAGGCGTCACCAAGGGCGTCTATATCCTGCGAAAAGCCCGCCAAGCCCTCTGCAATCTTGGCGATGATAGCGCACAGCACGGCGTTGCGATCAGCATAGTTACGACCCAGCTTTTCCGAACCCAAATTGATTTCAGAAAACAGGCCGCTAAACGTACTTTCGAAGGATTCCTCCTCAATATATTTGAAGCCGGTTTGCAGGGTGTTGAGCAATTCGCCATCTTGGGTCCGTGCCATATTAGCGATGCTGTTCCACAAATGCTCTGGCTTGATCACATAGTGCACCTTGCGGCGCATTTGCTTTTCAAAATCGGCAATATCGCCTGGGTTTGCCGAGTACCAGAGGGCAAGCGGCACTGCACGGCTATCCGGCGCAGGCATGGGATAATCAGCCCCCAGTTCCTTTTTCGCTGCCAGCTCGTAATTGTCGGATAGATACCGCAGGAACAAGAACGACAGCATATAGTCGCGGAAGTCGTCCGCATTCATGGCACCGCGTAACTGGTCGGCAATTTTCCACAGTGTCGCGCCGAGTTCTTTTTGAGTTTGGTCATTCATGGTGCGGGGGCTTCTACGGGGACTGGGGCTGGGGAGGCGGCGCGGACTGGTCGAGGGGCGCGGGGTGCAGGCAAGGACGGTACATCAAACTCAAACCTGGCAATGAAATCACTCAATATCCGTCGAAACAAAGCCTTGTTATCTTCGCCCATTTCCGTTGGTTCGTGAATGGCATAGGCGCCATGACTAAGCAGGTTCAGAGCGCGGTTAAACAGCGCGCGATCCTCGTCATTGTTTAGGGCCTTCAAACAAAAAGCCATAGACGAATGCCCAAAGAAAGAAGCCGTCTTTTCCATGATGCTGCGCAGGGCATTGAAGTGGAACGTATAAAGCATCCCAGTGACTGGGTCTGCTGCCCGCTGCAACTCTGCCAAAGTCGCGACATGGTGGAAGAAGGGCGTGTCTTCAGTCGACTGCAGGGTGTAAACGCCGTCGTTTGCGGGGCGATGCAAGAAATAACGCTTGTGCGCAACCCTCGGTTCGTCTTCGACTGCACGACCGATTTCGTTACACATGACGTTGAAGAATAGCGCATGGTGAGAAGAGAAAATCACTTTGATTGGCGCGGCTACACCGGTCCCATCTTTCCGATTGACGGCCTTTCGCAATAGCTTGGCCAAGTCGCAAGCCACCGAGATCGCATTGTTATCATCGAGCGATGAGATTGGATCGTCGATGTAAATATATTTGTGGGCTTGGTAGGAAACGTGGCCGTCGAGCATCCGCTCGCAAACGGCCATAAACAGGCACCAGATAAAGATGTTCTGTTCGCCACGCGAAATCTTGATGTTGTCTTGATCGCCCTTGCGAAAAGACACTTTCCAAGCGGTGTAGTCGATATCGAAGTCAAAATCGGCGTAGCGCTTGAGATAGCCGTCAATTGTTTCATCAAGCGCCAGCTCTTTAAGAGCCTTGAAGAAGTTGGAGTCGCTATTCAGGTCCAGATGGCGCACACTATCGCCGTCAAGATCATTATCCCAAACGAACAGGTCTTCAGTGAAGGCGTTGAAATAAAGGGTATCTGGAACAGGGGCAGGATTTTTTTTGGACTTCCGTTTGCCGATGTTCTTGAATTCCATCGACAGCCTTGTTTTTCCTGTGCGATTGTAAGCAAACAAAAGCACAATTTGCGTTGTTGCCAAATCATCGCGCAGTCTAGCTGCCAATCCATCTAGCTTCTTGAAAGGGGTGACGCGCCTCATGTTTCGGCACCCTTAGGCGACGGAAAAAGCTGCTGCATCAGGGCTTTTTTGTGGGTCTTGAGGGTGTCGAGCTTTATGGATTCGGCAGCGATGAGATCGTCGAGGCTGGTTAGGCTGTCGGCTATGCGTTGTTGCTCTTTTAGCTCTTTGGGAAACCAGAGAGGGCAATCCAAGACATTGCCCTTGCTGAGGTGTGTCTGATTTTGACCATCATCGAAAGACAAAAGATATGGGTTTCGATTCAGAATGAGATACAAGAATCGTGGATTCATTCCCTTGGTTTTGAGCCTGCATACTCGTTGATTAACCCCATATTTTTCGTCGGCTTCAACAAAATAGCATTTCGCTAGCGCTCTTCCTTTTGGCAGATCACTTAGCACCATTAACACGTCATTAGCCTGCGCTGTCAGATAGTTCGCATTTGAGAACTTTTGAACCATTCCATCAGTCGAAATGAAACGAGAGTTCACCACGACGTACTTCCCTGCATCGACAATGTCTTGCTCGTAGGCTTTGCCGTTTTCATAGCTTGCAAGCTGGCTCAGCGGCGCAGTTTCCCAATCCCCTGCCCCCTCAAACTCTGGAATCCGCAGGCGGGGTTTTGTTTCGGGGGGGATTTTTTGGCCGTTTTCGGTGCGTTCTGGGCGAGGGAAAAGCTGCTGCATCATGCCCTTCTTATGGGCCTTCAGCGCCTCAACTTTCTCGGCTTGCGTAGCAATCAACTCATCCGCTGACGTGAGGCAATCAGCGATCTTTTGTTGCTCAGAAAGACTAGGCGTTAAAATTTCGACGCCAAAAAAAGTTTCTTTGCTGATGTTCAACAAGCCATTGCTTCTTGCACCGCTCGTAATGTCTTTTTGCAGTTGCCTTCCATGCTGGTTTTGCTCGAAACAATTCTGAAAAAAAGCATTCGAGTAACCATCTTTCAGCCGGAAGCAAATAAAGACATTTGGTGCTGCGACTTCGCCCCAACCATCCAAAAGGTAAATGCATCCTTGAGGGAATTTCAGCGAATTTCCTTTATTGAATACAAAGTCACCATCCCGCACCAAAGTGTATAGCTGATACTGGTTGCCAGAGATATCTCGCCCAAACTTCTCGGATTGGCGCACAAATCCAATTCCTGCAGAGATACTGACAGGCGTAAGCATCCTTTGCCCGACTTGCTCAATTACAGGCGTTGAAGCGTTTTTCAGGCTAATTGGTTTCCATACCCCCGCCGCCCGAAATTCCGGAAAGCGAAGCTTCGGCACCATCGCGGTCTCGCCGCCACTTATCAGTGCTGCCTTACTGCTCATCGCCCGCCTCCATACGCGCAGAAATTTCGTGCAGTCTGGCCTGCAAAAGCTTCCTATCAGGCAATTGCAAGTGATATTCGGCGATTAGAGCGGGGGACAGGTTGCGCGACAGCGCATATTCGACCACTTCGTCATCTTTATCGCGGCACAGCAATACGCCTATGCTGGGGTTCTCGTGCGTTTTCTTCACATCCCGGTCCAAGGCTTCCAGATAGAAGCTTAGCTGCCCCAAATGCTCAGGCTTAAAGGCACCGATTTTCAGCTCAAAAGCCACCAGAGCCGATAGGCCACGGTGGAAGAATAGCAGATCAACGAAAAAGTCCTGATTGCCTACTTGCAGGCGATAGTTCTCATCGACAAAAATGAAGTCCTTACCCAGTTCAAGCACGCACTGCCGCATTTGGCGCACAAGTGCGGTTTGCAAATCGCGCTCACTATGGTCGTCTGGCAACCCCAGAAATTCAAGCACATAGCTATCTTTGAAGGCTTGAGCGATATCTGGATACAATTCTCTCACTGCTGGTGAGAGTTTTAAACCGCCAAGAGCGGCGCGCTCGAAAGACGTGGCATCAATCTGGCGGTCTAGGTCTCGTTTCGTGAATTGTTCAGTCTGACATAGCCGCAAGTAATACTCACGCTCATCAGCCGTTTTGCAACGCGAGAAGATGATTGTGTTATGTGTCCAAGGCAATTCTCTCACCAGTGGTGAGAGTTTTTCATCACCTTGATAAGTCTCGTAAAACTGCTTCATGCGCCACAGGTTTTTATCGCTGAAGCCTTTGATGCTGGGGTCGTTCTGCGCGATGAATCTGGCTAGCTCCGTCACCACGCCTTTGCCCCATCCAGCGTTTTGCACTCGCTGGCTGATAGTTTGGCCGATGTGCCAGTAAAGGTCGATA
The DNA here is from genome assembly GCF_044346625.1 of Aquidulcibacter sp. Taxonomy (GTDB): domain Bacteria; phylum Pseudomonadota; class Alphaproteobacteria; order Caulobacterales; family Aquidulcibacteraceae; genus Aquidulcibacter. Next base: position 39,861 of record NZ_JBIIYV010000007.1, read on the forward strand.
AGTGAGGTATTGGCCTGGGCAAAAACGCGGGTGCGCGTTTGCTGGATTTGCGCCAGCACGTTCTGAAAATCTTGGGATTGAACAAGGCTATTGCTCATAAGCACTCCGCTGCTCATACGCACTCAACCCTGAAATATCCCGCCCACGTGCGCGCTTGGTCAGCAATGGTACAAGTTCGTCCATCAAAGCCAATTCGGCCAATGTGCGCGCTTTCCAGCCTAGACCAAGCGGCTCCATCAAGTCCGTCAGCTTTTCACTATCAAAAATCATCCGCTGCAAGATCATATCGACAAAAGCCTTCAAGGCAGGCGTGGCAAGCGAATGTTTGCCCGCAATGTCGGCCAACTCCTTGGCTTCATTTTCAGCCTTAAAGCGGGTGTAGCCATCACGGATGACCTTTTCACTGAGGCCCTCACCTGCCTTTAGGGTCGCGATATAGGCCCCGATATCCTCACGTTCATCCATGAATTTAGCGTCGGACTGAATAAGCCCAACAAGCTCTTCACGGCTCATGGTTGCCTTGCCTGGTGCGGCTTCTGAAAAGCGCGCGATCAAACCCATGATATAGTCATAGTCAATCACGGCAGAGGCAAATAGCACAAACTCAAAGTCCAGCTGGTTCACGACGTCGGGTGCGGCTTCTCCCCCTTTGGCTTGCTGCGCCTTCAGGCGCTGGGCCGTTTCCAGATATGCGCCACGGAAGCCCAAAAGCTCTTCCTTTGGAAGAATTTGCTCGATAGCGGCGGCGTTATCCTCTGTCAGATCAGTATATTGATCGAGCTGAGTTTTGAGGCGCTGCACTTCCTTGAAGCGCTCAACAAAGGCAGCGCGCGCCACATCGCCCTTCAGGTTGGCAATCTCAGCTGGGGAGGTCTCCAAGCCTTGTGACTTCATGAAGTCGTCCAACTTTTTGACGGCAGCTTCCAGTTTTTCGATGACCACCGGGGCCTTATCAACCAGCCAGATTTCGCGGGCCTTCTCGCCTGCACTTTGGCCTGAAAACATGGTGATGGCTTTATCCACCGCGTCTTGCTGCTGGCGGAAATCCAAAATGTTTCCATACGGCTTTGTGGCATTCAGAACGCGATTGGTTCGAGAGAAAGCTTGGATCAGGCCATGATATTTCAGGTTTTTGTCGACATAGAGCGTATTCAGATATTTGGAATCAAAACCGGTCAACAGCATGTCGACCACGATTGTAATGTCGATCTTCTGAGCATGTGGGAAGTCTGAATTGGGCCACTGCTGGTCTTTGATGCGCTTTTGCACATCTTGATAGTAAAGGTCGAACTCCCCAATCCGATGGTTGGAGCCATAGCGGGCATTGTAGTCAGCAAGGATGGATTTGAGCGCTTCTTTCTTACGTTCTATTTCTTTCTTTTTCTTTTCGGCGTCTTCACCTGCTTGAATAGTGTATTCAGACGATTCTTGAGCAAGATCAGCCTGAATTTGCTTCACATCTGGATTACCCTCAGCAGGTGGCGAGAAAACGCAAGCAATGTTGAGAGCCTGAAACTCGGCATCGCCTGACAGCTTCTCTGCCTGCATTTTTGCAAACAACTCATAATATTCTATCGCGTCACTGATAGACGCGGTGGCCAACAATGCATTGAAACGCCGCCCACTTGTAGCGGCATCATGCTTTGCCAAGATAGCTTCTACGACGGCGCGTTTTGCTAGCGGCTCGCCGGGCTTAAGCGCCGTTTTGCTTTCCGGCTTATAGTAATCGATGTGAAACCGCAGGACATTAGCATCTTCAATCGCGTTCGTGATCGTGTAGGCGTGCAGCTGCTTTTGAAACAACTCGTCAGTTGTGTGGTTTGAGGCTTGGTCGTCCTCAATCAACACGCGGCTGGAGTTTGCCTCAAAGATCGGGGTGCCTGTGAAGCCAAAAAGTTGAGCTTTAGGAAAAAATTCTTTGATCGCTTTATGGTTTTCACCAAATTGGGAGCGATGACACTCATCAAAGATGAACACCACGCGCTTGTCGCTCAGCGGCTCAAGCTGCTCCTTGTAGGTCTTTCGACCATCCTTCTTTTGCTGTTTGTTGCGCTTGCTGTTTTCATCCAGCGCAAGTCCCAGCTTCTGAATGGTGGTGACGATAACTTTGTCAGCATAATCGTCAGACAATAGTCGGCGCACCAAGGTATTGGTGTTTGTGTTCTCTTCTACGCAGCCTTCTTGAAACCGATTGAACTCCTCACGGGTTTGCCGGTCGAGGTCCTTGCGGTCGACCACAAAGAGGCACTTTTCGATATCAGGATTATCCTTGAGCAAGGTTGAGGCCTTAAAAGAAGTCAACGTCTTGCCACTGCCCGTGGTATGCCAGATGTAGCCGTTGCCGCAATTCTGACTGATACAATCGACGATCGCCTTTACCGCATAGATTTGATAGGGCCGCATCACCATCAGCTTTTGCTCGCTGGCAATCAGAACCATGTAGCGGCTAATTGTCTGGCCAAGAGTACATTTTACAAGGAAGGTCTGCGCGAAGCTATCAAGACGCGTGACCTTACTGTTATTGACGTCGGCGAATTCATAGACAGGCAAGAAACGTTCTTCAGCATTAAAGGCGAAATGCCGCGCATTGTTGTTGGCGAAATAGAACGTTCGATCACGGTTGGAAACGATGAAGAGCTGAAGGAAGCATAGCAATGTCTTGGTGTAGCCGTTGCCTGGGTCGTTTTTATACTCAACAATCTGTTCCATAGCCCGTCGTGGGCTAATGCCGAGTGTTTTTAACTCGATCTGGACGCAGGGCACGCCGTTGATCAACAAGATCACATCATAGCGATGATGACTATTGTCGGTGTTGATGCGTAGCTGATTGATAATCTCAAAGCTGTTCTTGCACCAATCTTTGATGTTGACGAGCGTGAAGTTTAACGGCGTACCATCATCGCGAGTGAAGCTGTTACGCTCGCGCAAAGCACGTGCAGCGGTGAAAACGTCAGGCGTAACGATTTCCTCGATCAGTCGGGGAAACTCACCATCCGTGAGGTGAACGCTGTTGAGCGCTTCAAATTTTTCGCGAAAATTTTTCTCAAGCGTGGCGCGGTCGCAAATATCCTTTCGATAGACGTATTTGAGCCCCTCCAGAGTGGAAATGAGCTCTTTTTCTATGGCGCTTTCTGATGCTGACACGTTTCTATCCCAAATGCCTCAAGCAATATCCCAAGCTAGCTAACTAACCCACTGGATGTGTTTTGGTTAATGATTGCTTTTTGGTGCCCTTTCAATGGGCAAATTCACAGGAATGGTAAACGGTCCATACGTCACTACCGGACGTCAAATCAATCAGATTGCCGAACTTGCAGACAGAACGACCCACTTAAACCGATTATCGCCAGGTCCCAACTCACAACTTAACGCATCTCAGCCCAAGCCCTCACCTCCCCTGCCCGCCAGCGATGGCGACAACTTCCAAAATGCGTTGGCTTTGGGAAGCCAATCTTTGGGTTTCGGGTTCGCTCCCATATGGCCTTACGTCCGAGTTTCAAGTAGGCGCAGACCATAGCGGTGGTCCACCATTCGTCGTTTTCCCAGTTTTGGGGCGGTTTAACTGGGGCGACTGGTACTTGCAGCCGTGAAACTACTGCCTCTGGAGCCGCGAATTCGGCAACATCGGGTTCGCGAAGTTCGCTTACAGGTCCGTCGAGGCTGATCGATTCAATTTGATCATTAGCGGCTTCGATTGTCAGTGGATCAGCAACCGCTGGCAGCGACGGGGAAGTTTGCTCGTTGGCTGGCTGCGCCCATCCGCCAAACATATCCAATTGGGCGGAGTGGGCTGGTTCGGGTTTGCGTTTAGCCATGACTCTATCTCCCCCCTGACGTGCGGCATTGGCGGCGATGCCGAATGCCTCGACCCGCAGAAAGCGCGAGATAGCAATCCACGGCATCGCGAACATAGCCTTGGGTTTCGGTAATGTCGGGGACGCGACCAAGGCGCGCGACACGACCGGGGCCGCTGTTGTAGGCGGCAAGTGCCAGCCGCAGATCGCCGAACCGACCGATTTGGATGGCCAGATAACGCGCACCCCCTCGCAGGTTTTGCTCAATGTCGAAGGCATTGGTGACACCCAGTTCACGGGCTGTGCCTGGCATCAATTGTGTCAGGCCACGCGCACCAACAGGACTGACTGCAGCGGGATCATAGGCACTTTCGACGATCACCAACGCGTGGAGAAGTTTCGGATCAAGGCCCGTTTCAGCGGCGATCTGAGTGATCAGCTCGTCAAGTGGCTGATCGGCAGGCAAGAGACGGACTTCGCCATAATCGGGAACAGGGTCAATCACGAATGGATCAGATTCAGTTTCAGAAACAGGACTAGGCCTCTGGCGCGGACTGGCAGGCGCGGCTTGCTGCAATACGCGCGGGAGAGTCTGAGGCGGTAGGATGGCCCGTTGAACCATGGGCGCTCGATCAACAGCCATGCCGGGTTCAATAAACAGACCCCCACCTGCTTGGGTCCAGTCAGGCGGATCGGCGCTAGCTTGCGTTGCTAGTGCGGGAGTGGCGAGTAGACTGATCGCGAGAAGGACTTTTCGACTTACCATGAAATAACCTCCTGATAGGTTCCAGACAGGTCGCGTTTCAGCACAGGGCCGAAATAGCGGCTGTCAAAGCTAGATGGGTGATCGCCTAGAAGAAAAACTTCGGTGGGCAAAAGGGTGTGGCAGCCGACCCAGAACGGCAGCAAGGTGCCCTGGCTGTCGCGTCGGTCGGCATGGACCGCGCGACCGCGCACGGTGACCGTGCCTGCTTGGCGGCAGACGGTTTCTCCGGGCAGTGCGACCACACGCTTTATGAGCATGGTGTCTGCTGGATAGCCGAGCCGCCCAACCAGATAATCTTTCGCATTCTGGTTCATCGGCATCGCGATAATGTAGCCGTGCTTAAGCTCACCGACCCCGCCAGTACGGACATAAAGCCCTTTCTGCATCGAGATCGTCTCATTGATGATGGCAGGCGGGTTGGCCACCAATTCTGGTAAGGCTGGTGCCGACGCCAAAAGCGCATTGGCGACCACGATGGAAACAAGGGCGCTGGTATTCATTGGGCTGGCTCCAAAACGAGATCACGGGTCAACAAGACTTGCACGCGCGTGCCTTGGCGGACCCGGATGGTTGGTTTGACGTCGAGTTCGCGGTCAATCATGCGGCCACCGACACGGGCAGCCTCAGCGGCAGCAGCGTCGCCGATATCGCCGACTATGCTGTTGTTTCTGTCTTCTCCATCACGGCGGGCAACTTCGCCCAAAGTGGTGATGGCCCCGGCAAATAGCGTTGCGGTCAGCAATTGTGGAATACGTCGGTCGACACGGCCTTGAACGCCGCCTGCGCCTTGGCTGTCGATACCGGGCTCACGGTTCAAGGTGATCGACCGACCATCAGGGAAAAGCAGACGCTCCCACGTCAGGAAAGCGCGCCTTTCGCCATAGGTCTGCTCACCATCAAAACGTCCGATCAAGCGGGCACCTTGGGGGATCAAGAGATATCGGCCTGTGACCGTATCAAAGACATTCTCGGTGACACTGGCCAAGACCCGGCCTTCGCGTTCAGTATCAACCGCTGTCAGCAAAGCCGCTGGAATGACTGTGCCCGCCTTTAGTTCATAGGGCGACAGCGGGGCTAGGACGGCGCGATCAGCATAGACTGCCTCATAATCCTCGCGTCGTTGAATGCGCGACGGGCCAGTCGAAGCAGCTGATGGTGTTGCAAGCGCCGCTGTTTGTGTTGATGCGCCAACATCAAAGAACAGGCCAGAGCGTTGTGCTTTTTCCAGTTCCGATGGGCCTCGCGGTTCGCGTGGGTTTGTTGGAACCCCTTGAACCGCCCATGGCGCATGTGGACTCGATCGCATTGGTTCGCGCGGCGCGCTTTGCACCATTACACGTGGTGCATGCGCAGGCCCTGAGGCAATGCGTTCTGGTGGAGGCGTGTCTTTAGGTAACGCCTCTTCCGGCAGCTCTTCGGGTGCCTTGGTAAGATCAGCGTAACTGGCTGGCCCGTCGGAAAGCACATCAGCGGGTCGAACAGACCCTGGCGGTGTGCGTTGGTTCTGTTCAGCCTGTTTGGCGCGGGCTTCTGCACGCACCGCTGGCGAGACTACGAAAGCATAAACAAAGGCCAGCGATAGCACACCTGCACTAACCATAAAGACCGTGCGGACCGATTTCTTATTGATCTGCTGGGCAGGCTTGGGTGCCGTGCGCGCATTGAGTGCATGGCCGCCAGTGAGCGGCGGCGGCAGTGCATCAGGGCTCACTTCTGGGGTATCAGCCTTCTTCATGAGCGATCCCCTTTGCGTTCAATGCGGACGACGCGTGGATTATCGCCACCTAGGCGCAATTCAGCGCGATCAAACAGACGATCAACGACATAGACCGACCCTTGCTTGCGCCAATTAGTGAGTTGCGCCTCGCCATTCTCACCCATTACAAACAAGGGCGGGGCTTCGGTGGAGGTAAGGCTATTGGGGAAGGTAATGAAGGTCTGGCGACCATCATCGCTTACCGAAATCGGTGTCCAATCAGGCCTGCTCCATCCCGCCCGAATACGGTAATTCTGGTTCAGGTTGGCGATATCGACTGTTTGTGCGGCGGGCAGTACTGGCAGATTTATATTGCCGTCAGTCGTCCCGGCCTGCGTTGATCCATTGGGCAATGTATTGGCGTAGGTCCAGGTTACGACCGCATTGAACGCGTCAGTGCTCTCGCCAGCCCGCAGCGACAAAAGATACATCCGCCGGTTGGTCGCAATCACCATATTGGTGGCGATACCGACCCGAAATGGCTTAATCAGGATCTGGCTTTGTTGGGCATTGCCTTCACCAGATGTCGTATCGCCAATCATCCAGCGTTCGGTATCTCCAGCAGCCTTGTTGATAATGCGTTCGCCGGGTTCAAGGGTGAGCGCAGTGATCCGCATGGGTGCCGTCCAAACTTCATAAACCCGGCCTTGCTCGAAGCTGAACACTTGGGCTGCATTGACGAAACCGTCCGCCCGTGAAGGGGCCAGTGCCTCGGCATTAGCCGCACGAATAGCGGCTGGACCGCTTGCCGGACTGGTCGCCCCATCATTTGCGGGTGGTGAGACCGCGCGAGCCGGTGTGGCCGCCCGTCTAGTTTGGCTTGCCGCGCGCCGTGTTGGCGAATTTGTCCGGCGCGCTGAAGATGTGCGGGCCGAAGTTGACACTTGGGTCTGGCGTGCTTGAGATTGGCGCACCTGTGCGTCAGCGGCATTTGGGAAGACCATAGCTGGAATGGCCGTGGTTAGGAGAAGCGCCAGACTGCCTGCCATGCAAGCAGCCTTGGGCGCGATCATTGTGCGTCGAGTGTCCATGATAAATCCTCGATTTTGATGCCAAGTGGGTTTTTCATCAGGTCGGCTTCAGAGCGCGGTGGCTCAAACCGGACAGTGACAAGTGCGCGCCAACGCTGCGCACCTGAACTCATGCCATTGGTGAATTTCTCTTCGCGCCACTGGATGTCGAAGGTCTTCTCCGAGCGTGGCACAACATTGAGCACCGAGACAGCAACAGCCTCGCGGCCTGCATTAGCGAAGGGATCATTTTCCTGCGCCCAGCTATTGAGGTAGGCAGCACTTTTCGGCGTTGTAAAGTCATAGGCTCGCATGAAATTCTGACGGATCAGAACCGGATCAATGCTTTTGCCGCGCACGTCTGCTATCCAACGTGACAAGGCGAAAGAAACTTGGGCCTCATTCGGGCGGTATCTCTGATCAAGTGCTGTAATCTTCTGGGTCTGACCCCATGTCGAAACCTCGACGATGAAGGGCTTGACCACCGAGCGCTGGGCTTGTGCCCACCAGCCTGCTCCAAGGAAGCCCGCAAAGAGAAGCGTCCCAAAAGCCATGTTTCGCCAGTTGCGGGCATGAGACAGGGTCAGGCCCATACGGTCATCCCAGACTTGGCCTGCCCGTTGATAAGTCGTGGCAATCGGTGTGGCCGAAAGCGCCTGTTTGCCAGCAGGCTTAGGTTTGAAGAATGGATGCATGAATATCAGTCCTCCTCACGAATGGATGGGTTGAGCGTGCCGGTGTTTTCATTGGCCGGCATGAGTTGGCGGGCGGTATTGGCCGCGAAATACGCGTTGAAGGCGCGGGCTTTGGCTGCCTTTTGTTGCGGGTTGTAGGCTGGGAAACGGTGGTAACGCGGGGCGTCGCCCAAGGCGGTGCTTGGAGTGGTGGTTCCCGATCCGTTTGATTGTGACGCGCCAGCCGCAGGGGCTGCCCCTTCGCTTCCTCCAGAGGTTCCGCCACTTAGAGAGCCAGTCTCATTCGGCATGGCGGCTTTGGAAGCGCTTGTTGAGCTTTGAGCAGACGATTGGCTTGGCGACGAATTCCCGCCTGTTCCCAACTGTCCGGTGTTTCCGGATAGTTCAGTTTGTCCCGCTGACTTTTGCGACCCCAATCCTTCATTGGTCGTCATTTGGCTGGAAGTTGAGCCGGAGTGTGAATTGGAAGCCTTAGTCCCGCTTTTATTCGCTGTTTGAGCCGCAAAATTTGATGATGCGTTGTTCTGTGAAGAGGAGCTTTGATTGGACGAACCGCCACCACTCGAAGGACCGCGCGGTCCGCCCCCCGCCGCAGCCGCAGAGCCAGAAGGTCCAGACCCAGAAGGTCCAGGCCCGCTTGGCTGCCTCCCAGCACCTGCGCCCGCAGCCACTCTGGAGGATGATGCAATCTTTGAGGCGGCACCAGCGGCGGTGCCGCCTGCTGCCATCGTGCCAGCAATGGCCGCACCACCCGCTGCACCAACCGCGAGGCCACCGACACTGAGGGCACCTGCGCCCAGAGCGGGACCGCCCGAGACGAGGGCCGCAGCCAGATTTGGGGCAAAGATCGCCAGCATCGCCAGAATGATCGAAGCGGTTAGGATGGTCAGCGCTTCATAGATGTCAGGCTCTGGGCTTGGGATCAGCTGAGCGAACACCGTTTGAGCGCCAGACACCACAATTGCGAGGGCCAGAACCTTCAAGCCTGCCGCGACCACATAACCTAGTGGGCGCTCGGCCATGAAGCTGGTTTTGGAGAAAATGCCGAATGGCAGAAGGATGAAGCCGCCAAGTGTGACGATCTTAAACTCAAGCAAGGTCACGATGATCTGCAGGGCGAGGATCGTAAACGCGATCATGATGCCGAGCATAGAGATGCCGATGATGATCGCATCGACTAGATTGCCGATCACATCCATCGGGTTTTCGGTGACGGTGGGCGCATCGCCAATGGCTTTGACAATGCCCCAGCCGGTCTCAATCACCGCACCGGGATTGAGGAAGTCAGCGGCACCGATAGCCCCACCACCGGCTTGCAAGCCTATCGCCATGAAGCCTGCAAAGATCGTCTCGCTCAGGCCCTGCCAATCATTGATGATATAGGCAAAAGCCCCAATCAGCAGGATCTTCGAAAAGGCCCCTGCAAGTGCATCGCGGTTGGACGAGACCGCCCATTGAATGCCTGTCAGCGCGACTACAAGCGCAATCATCAGGCCGAAGATGCCGTTGACGGGACCGACTAGGCTCGCAAAGCCTGCCGTAACAGTGTTGGAAAACACCGACATCAGATCATTGGCAGTTTCCGATGAGACAGCCATGGCAAGGCTCCTTTAAGCGCGCGGCTAATTGCGCGCGTTGGGTAAGGGGTTGAAGCGAGGGGGTGGCGGCGGAGCTGCGGCCCGGCCCCAGTTTCGGCGACGCGCGGCGATCGCCTCTTCGCGGTCTTGAGCACGCTGGGCAGCTTCTTGGGCGGCCAATCGGGATTGCGCGGCCATCAGGGTCTGAAGACTTTCGAGCTGTTCAGATAAGACACCCAAGGCTTGTACCGATGACTGAATAGCGCCAGTCTCGCCTTCAGCGGCACGCGATGCCGCAATGGCTCCAGCCATCCGAGCGGTTCGCCCGTTTCTTGCCGATTCAACCGAAGCCGCCGTGCGTGCCAAATCCTGCGCTGTCTGCCGCGACAACTCGATCCGACGGGAAGCCGCTTCAAGCCGTTGCATCGCCGTGCGGGCATTCAGATTTCCTGGATACAAATCCTCAAACTGGCGGTCCAAACCCCGAACCGTGGATGCTAACCCGCGCGCTTGGGCATTGAGTTCATTGAGTGCCCGCATGGCTTCGCCAATCTGAGCGGCATGATCATAGGGGCTTTGCGCGAGTGACCGGATTTGTGCGGTCAATTGCTCGGTCTGGACGCGGATTTGCTCCAGCGCGCGAGCAGCCGTCAGCACATTTTGAATGTGGTTGGTGGGGTCATAGACCACGATGGCCGTAGCGTCTTTTGGCACTACAAGTGCTGTGCCAATCGTCAACAAGACCAACGCCGAGGCAGGACCAACAAGGCGGGATTTTAGATTATTGGCCGACATGAAACCGTCCTTCCAGCAAGGGTGAAGTGAGATCATTGGACGGGGGAGCGCTCTGGTCATTGGCCGCGCGCGCGACGTCAGACAGCGCATCGAAGAGATCACCCACGCCCGCGAGGCCCTTGGCTTCAAGGAATGCACGGGCGAACGCGTCAGGATCGTGATGAGGGGGAAGCCCTGAGAGCACATGTTCGATCCGCTTTTGGTCTTCCGGGCTTGACGCGCCACAAACCGCCAAAGCCGCGCCGACCAGCTTTAGATCGAACATCCGACGGCCACGTGGCTGGCGAATATAGTAGGACCTCTTGGGAGCTGCGAACGCCAGAAGTTCGAGCTGGCGCTTGTTGAGGCCGAACAGGCGATAGAGATCAGCCGAAGCTGGTTCGAGCGCGCGCGGATTGGGCAGGAAGATCTGTGTCGGGCAGCTTTCAATCAGTGTCGCGGCAATGGGTGAGCGCACCACATCATCCAGGCTTTGCGTGGCAAACACCACAGCCACATTCTTCTTGCGCAGGGTCTTGAGCCATTCGCGGATTTTTGTTGCAAAACCGGTCTCACCTAGAAATAGCCAAGCCTCATCCAGCACCAGCATGGTAGGCGATCCATCAAAGCCACGCTCAATCTCATGGAAAAGTGCGGTCAGAACCGGCCCAATGGCACTGGGTGTTGCCATCAGCTCTTCTGTCTCGAAGGTCTCGAAGAAACTCATGGCCGATGGAGCCTGATCAGCATCGAGCAAGCAGCCGTGTGGGCCTTTGAGCGTGAAGGGCTCAAGCGCAGCTGTGATATCGCGGGCTTGGCAGAGGGCTGAGAAGATCGAGAGCGTGCGCTGGCTTCTGGGGGCTTCTCCCAGTGAGCCAAGGGCTGCCCAGATTTCTTCGCGGTGCTTGGGTGTGATTTGGACGCCAGCAGCCGCGACGGTTTCAGCGATCCATTCAGCAGCCCACGCCCGTTCGGCAGTCTCGTCGATCCGGGCCAGCGGTTGAAGCGCAAAAGCCCCGTCAGGTCCGAGCGCATGCCAGCGCCCACCGGCGCAATGGGTCACGGCACGCGCAGAGCGGCCCTTGTCGAAAAAGATGATCCGGGCATTCGGGTAGCGCAGCCATTGCAGCGCCATGAAAGCCAGAAGTGCCGACTTGCCTGCCCCGGTTGGCCCTACAATCATCGTGTGGCCGACGGCGCCGACATGTATGTTCAAGCGAAACGGCGTCGCACCGGATGTCTCTGCGATCAGCAATGGCGGACCATCCAGATGTGTGTCGCGCGTGGGGCCTGCCCAGACAGCCGAGATGGGCAGAAGATCGCACAAGTTTAGTGTTGAGAGCATGGGGCGGCGCACATCGGCATAGGGTTCGCCGGGGATCGATCCGAGCCAGGCTTCGACGGCATTCAGATCCTCGGTGCGCGCGACGAACCCTTGCGCATTAAGCGCGGCTTCCACCGCACGGGCTTTCTCGACTGCCCGGCTTTCATCGGCATCCATCACCGTGACGGTGAGCGTCAGCCAGCCAAAAGCGCAGACTTCAGCGCCAAGGGCTTCTAGTGCGCCGTCGCATTCATCGGTCTTGGCGGCTGCATCCGTATCAACGAGCGGCACATCTTCCTTGGTGATAGCTTCGCGCATGAGCGTACCAATGCCTTTGCGCTTGGCAAACCAGCGCTTGCGCAAGCGCAGGAGCTCGCTCTCAGCGCCCGCCATATCGAGCGCAATCCAGCGACCAACCCAGCGATAGGTGAAGGGCAACTGGCCCAGCGCATCGAGAAGCCCCGGCAAGGTCTTGGCTGGGAAGGACCTAATACCGACGACGCGGAGATATTGATCGCCAAGCTTGGGTGCGATCCCACCTTCAAGCGGGCAGTCGGCCAATTGAGCATCGAGAAACACCGGCGTTTCTGGGACCTCGACCTGATGATGCTTGGTGCTGATGCATTGATGCAGATAGGTCAGCGTGTCTTGATCCGACATCAAGCGCGCTTCAGGCAAAGCATCCGCCATCAGATCGACCAAAATGCCGATCTCGCGCTGGAATAAAGCCAAAGTCTCGCGCCAGTCGCGATTATTGGCGACGCGGTTCTCAAACAGGAAAGTCTCGGCCTTACGGATATCATCGGCTGGTGGCAGCCAGGTCAACGTCGCGACATGATCAGTCTCGAAGGCCGCACCGGCCTGTTCGAACAGCGCCTTGCGTTCCTGATCCACAAGCCAGCCGACAGCGTTCTCAGGCTGTTGATCTGGATAGGCATCAGCCATTCTGCGGCGGGCTTCCATATGCAGGCACCAGCCGGTTCCCAAGCGCTTCAACATATTGTTGAGTCTAGCGCGCACAGCCATCAGCTCGTCAGGCGTCGAGCTTTCCAGATCCGGCCCACGAAATTTCACGCACGCACTAAAGCTGCCATCTTTGTTCAGGATCACGCCGGGCGCGACGAGGGCCGCCCAGGGCAGATGATCGGCCAAAGTAATGGGTTTGGTGCGGAATTCATCGAGAAAGCGCATGGGATCTCACTCTCGGGGGCACGGCCCCCGTGGCTGTTGGATTTGCAAATGAGTTGGATAGATGAGGGCTCAGGCCCCAAGATGTCCGGGCAAGCTCAGATGACGCCTGAGGACATCCAAAAACCGGGCGTCGGCTTTGGCAAACCAAAGACCAAGCGCGTGCGCCACACCCCACCAGATGAGGCCGAGCCACCAGAGCTTGAGTGCGAGACCCAGGACCAGAGCGAGTGTGCCCATCAGGATCGCATATTCACGCGGTAAGCCTGCCATAAGGATGGGTTGGGTGAGTGATCCGGCCAAGGGCAGTTCAAAGCCTTCGGGCCGATCAGGATGAAAAGCACTCATGGTGCTGCCCCCTTTTGTCTCAAATCATGATCTCAGCCGATGATTGCACCACCGCCAAAACCAAAGAAGCCCATGAAGAAGCTCGCGGCTGCAAAGGCGATCGCCACCCCGAACAGGATCGAGACGCCGCGTCGCAAGCCAGAACCACTTTCAGAGAAAGCGACGCCCAGACCAAAGATGGTTACCGCGATCACCCCGCCTGCTTGGGCCACAGGGCCAGTGAAACTGTCGACGATTTGTTGGAGTGGTCCCTCCCACGGCATGCCAGACCCGCCAGCAAAGGCCGGGGTAGATGCCAGCGCTAAAGCAGCGCCAGTTGCGAGTGAGGTCAGGATAGTCTGACGGGAAAAAGTGCCTTTCTGCATTGGTTTGCTCCATTCTGGGACTCTAAGTGCCCCTGTGGATAAGTATGCAGATGGTGTGCCAACTTAAGGAAGAAAAATATATTATATTAGTGACTTAGATGGTTAATTGGTTTGGCCCACATGGCCTCGCCGGGCCTCTGAAATCAGGGTCCGGTTGGGCGGGCGCGTTATGGCGCCAGTGCGGTTTCAAGTGCGCATGATATGGGCGGATTTACCCATAAGCGCGTGTCAGATAGCCACCATCCTTATCTCCCGTAACATGCATGAGGTCCTCCACACGCCGACCATCACGGGTCCGGGCAATGTGGATGACAAGATCAATCGCCTGACCAATGGCGCGCCGAGGAATAGTGGTCGCAACCTCAGAGGTCAGGTCTTCAAGGCGCAATAGCGCATCATGTGCGCTATTGGCATGGATGGTGGAAAGGCCACCTGGATGGCCGGTGTTCCAGGCCTTGAGTGTTTCAAGTGCTGCGGCCCCATCGCGCATTTCACCGACAACGATCCGGTCCGGGCGGAGGCGCAAAGAGTCGCGCACCAGATCGACCACGCCGATCAGTTTGGGCGTACGGCGGGTCAAAAGTGCGACTTGATCCCAGGCCGAGCATTGCAGCTCGGGCGTATCTTCGATCAAGATCGTGCGGGTATCGGTAAACGCAGACAACGCTAGAATAGCATTGGCTAATGTCGTTTTGCCAGACGAAGTACCACCCGAAATCAGGATGTTCTTGCGCTCTGTTGCAGCAGTTTCGATCAGTTGCTTCTGCTCTTGGCTAAGAATGCCTTGGGCTTGATAATCGTCCAAGGTGAAGATGCGAGCGGGGCGCTTGCGTATTGAGAACGCTGGGGCACGACTGACAGGCGGCAGCACACCTTGGAAACGCTCGCCGGTTTGCGGCAAAACACCAGAGAGCCTTGGGTCTTCGGGTAGCACCGGCTCACCGACATAATCGGCGATCAAGCGAATGACGCGGTCGCGGGCTTCGGGGCTCAGGGTCTCACCGGTTAGCTGGCGTCCACCGCCAATTGTATCGAGGATCAATTGCCCATCAGGATTGGCGAGGATTTCCACCACATCAGGATCGACCAAGGCCGCCAAAGCGGTGTGACCCAGTGCATGGCGCAGAGCTTCAAGGCGACGCTCGGCGATGATAGGATGATCACCGAGCTTAGCCATGATTTAGACCCCTTCACTATCGGAGTTTGGGACGACAAGCTCGCCTGTCAGATCATTGGCAGGTTGAGCTTTGGCGCTTTCCAATTCCTTGGCGTCTGCCGCTGCCCTGATACTGGCAGGTTCGCCGGTATTGGTGATTTCCCTACCCAGCCGCGTCAGGCGCAAGCGTTCGGCAACTTCATTGATGGCGTGGCTCATCAATACATCAACTGATCCCCGATAGGCTGGATCACGCTCTTCAGGGCTTTCAGGGATTCGAGAGAACAAGGTACGCAGTGCGATGAACAGCATTTCTTCAATGATGATCAAGTCGCGCCCAGTTGTGCGCCCCTGCTCTGCCACCCGCCGCTCCAATGCCAGCAAGCGGTTGTCGGCATCGGCCTCAACCTTGCCCCGAAGTCCCCGTTCAAGGATGGCTGACGCCGCCTGGCTCAAGCTCATGTTTCGCGCTTTGGCTTCGCGTTCGAGTGCTGCACCGACCTCTTCACGCGCCAGATAAATTTGGATGCGTGTCGGGCCGGGCTTAGGTTTGGCAATTGGTCTTGGTTTTGCTCCCATGTCAGAAATCCCCCTCGTGCAAGAGTTTCAAGATGTTGCGGGCATTGGTGTTGGCAGCGCTCTCTTCAGGCACTACCGGGTCAGCATTGGCGGCTTCAGCCTCGGGCTTTGGTTCTGCCTGAGCCACAGGTAATTGGACGATCACAGTAGGTGCCGGTTCCCGGTGGGGTGTCGAAACTGAGCCTTCATCCAACCTCGCTTCTAGATTGAGTTCAGGTTGGCGTGGCCGGGATTTTTCGGCCTTGGCGCGCTTCATGGCGGCTTCATGCTCGCCCTGAACTTCAACACGTCGAGCTTCGGCGCGCTCTTCAAAAGTCATCGCCACTTGCGGATCGCCAAAGCCAGCAGGCTTTATGTCCATCCAAGGATGAACTGGCCGTTCGGGGGTTTGAAGCTGTTGGGCCTGATTGTGCGGTTTAATGGCCGCACGCTCTGCCATCCACTCGACCTTGTCATATTGAAGCTTGTTCAGGCGGTAGGGCCGATGGCCTGCGATGAAGACCAGTTGTTCGTTGTCGGGTAGTGCGCCCACTTCCGATGGGTCCATCAGGGAACGCTCGACTTCAGCAATCGTGCGGCTGCCACCTTTGTCGGCGAAGTGATGGGGCAAGCTTGCGCTCACACGCGTGTCGGTCACAAGCCCGGTCAGCTTGGAGACTTTCTCGCGCGTCAACGGGTCAAGTGCAGCAAAGGCCACATAGATGTGGGTGTTATCGAGAAAGCCGTTCAGCTGCCCGTATATCCGGGCTATATCATTCAGGCTCTGGGCCACAAACAGACATTTGATGCCATAGCCCGCCGACAGGCGCACCACATCTTCAAAGAAGCTGACCTTGCCCAGAAGCGGAAATTCATCAAGCGCGAGAAGCAGCGCGTTTTCCTTGGGCCGCCCGTCGCTGTCGGTCTCTAGATGCGTGGTGAACGCACTCGACGCGAGATGGAAGAACATCCGCACGAGTGGCTGGAGCGCTTTCAAATCCGATGGCGCGATCTGCACATAAAGGCTCACGGGGGCCCGCGCACACATCAGATCACTAAGGCGGAAGTCGCTGGCTGATAAAGCCCGCTCGACCTCTGTGCCCGCAATCCACGACAAATAGGACCTCACGGTCATTTGGACGCTTTTGCGGCCACGCTCATGGGCTGAAAGATAGGCGCTCGCCACATCGGCAATATAGGGGTCCGTGATTGCAGTGCCTGTTTGGTCGCACCGGTGCAGCGTCGTCGCCATAGCTTTGGCGGTTGCATCAAGGTCCGCGCTCAAGCGTTTGACGCCGACCAGCGACTTGTTCTCTGGGGCTTCGGTATAGAGCGCGTGCAGGATCAGGGCGCACAGCATCTCTGAACCTTGTTTGTCCCAGAAATCCTGATGGCCAGACGTACCACCAGGTTCAGCCAGAATCGCCACGAGCTTTTGCACGTCTGAAATGGCACGATCGCCAGTACCAATTTCGGCCAACGGGTTGAACCTCGCGGTGGCCGGATGCAGCGGATTGAAAAAGAGCGCTGGTCCCAATCGGCTGCGAAAGCCCGCCGTTGTTGCCCAAAGCTCCCCCTTGGGGTCAAACACTATGGTCGACCAATTCCAGGTTAAAAGTGTTGGCACGACGATCCCGCGCCCTTTGCCCGAGCGTGTGCCTCCCGTCACCAAAGCAGGGCGCATATCAGGGCTGGTTAGAAGTTTGGGGGCAAGAAAGAAATCGCGTAGGCCCGGTCGATTGATGCGGCCGAGGACGACGCCTTCCAAGCCCGTTAGCCCTGCCTTGACTAGCGCTTTTGGATCGCCCCATCCGCGTGCGCGATGGCCGTAATTGACCTTCACGCCGCTGGCATCGTTGGTTTGCCCGAGCGCACCGTTGCCCTGGTCAAACAAACGTACCAGCATAGCACCAAGCGCTACACCCAACAGTATGAGTGCTGCCCCTGCCCGCATGACTGGGCCATGGCTTGGGCTGGCGGACCATTGTTTCGACCAGAGCAAGATGTCCCAGAATGGATACAATTTGACACCACCACCAATCTCTAGGCCCCAGCCAAGAGCGCGGTGATAATCGTAATGCGCGGCAACAAACTGGGTCCCGGCTGACAGGCCAATCACGGCCCCAACCCCAAGACATGCAATCCGCGTGCGAATTCCCATACCCCTGTCCCCTAATACCGACGCGCACACAAAGTGAGCGTCGCAAGGATGACGCGGCAGGACCGCTTAAGGCGGACTCACCGCAGTAAGTGATCCCAAGCATAGATCGTGCCAATCAGAATATTGGTCTGCAGCCTGAGATAGGCGGCGCAAGATTAGTATATTTAATGTTATAAATCAATAACTTATGATTGCATCGCTTGCTTGGGCACTAACGACGCTATTCAAGACTGAGCCACTGAATGGAGCAAATTGGCACAGAATTTATGCTTGAAGCTTGAGAGAGAACCTATGCTTTGTCGATCTGACAGTGGGCAATTAACCAACTTATGCACGCGCTTATACTAGCGGTTGCGTTTGTCGGAGACCGGGACGACGTGTCGCTTTGCCCCGCCCATTGCGGACGACCGGTTTGAGGGTGCCAGACGCGGTTTGCCGTCAAGCCCTCGCTTCGCTCGTGGCGTTGACAGCGGCACCTTTGCGTCTGGCGGCAGCTTTCAGGTTCGCCCGCATGGTGCGTGGCGTTCCTCAAGGAGGCTGTCATGCCAAGTACACTTTTTCCCGCCTATCTTCGCGCAAAACTCTTGGCCAATGGCGCAAGGTCTGGTGCAGGCGAGGACATTGATCCAGTCCCAGTCGTGAAGCTGTTTACACCCGACGCCAATGCAACTTGGCTTCTTACAGAGATCGATCCTGACAATGAGGATGTGGCCTTTGGGCTATGCGATTTGGGCTTAGGTTGCCCTGAGTTGGGTAGTGTATCGCTATCTGAGATTTTATCGGTGCGCGGGCGGTTAGGCTTGCCCGTAGAGCGGGATCAGCATTTTGTTGAAAAACGACCTATCAGCGCGATTGCCAAACTCGCGCGTCAGAAAGGCAGAATTTAGATGATCACAGAAATGCGCTGCCAGAAAGCCCGCAATCATGGGGCACCCATCAACCGCCACCGATGCGCTGCATGGTTGGACACAAGTTCTCTGCGTAAAGCGCTCGGCGGCAGTCAATTGGTAAGTCTGTCATGACGGACTTTCTGACACGCGCACTCTGTCACTGGAAGCCATCGGACTTGGCGCGGCGGGGACGCTCGGTCCCGAAGGCCAAGCGGCCTTCTCCTACGGGCGTCCTTTTAACCGCCGCCCCAACCGCTCTCGCCGACACCGAGAGGGTCGGCGGGGCTTGGGGGTGGGGCCGGGCTTCTATGTACGGATGGAATAGATTTGCTCGAGTAAAGCTGCCGCGTCTTGGAGGTTCATTGCCAAACCAAAATCACGAGGGTTCATAGCCGCTTGGCGGGTTATCCGATCAGAAAACTCGGCGATGTCGTTTCTGATTTGCTCTGGCAGGATCAATCTGCGCCCCGGAACAAGCACTGCCATCAGGCGAAACACGTCGCGGAGGTGTTTGACAATAGTACGACTGTCGATGTCTTCACCTGCATCGCGACGATCAGACAATTCCATCCAAGCCTTCGCTTTGAATGGGATCAGAGCGTACTCATCCAGTACAGAAATCCCATCGATCCGACGGATCATGCCGCGCAATAAACCGAAATAATCTTCGTCAAGCAAGATGGCTGAAAGGCTGTATTGCCTATCTTCTATGGGTACAGGTATGATTGTTTGATTGGGGACTAGGTCCAAAGTCGCTGGCGGACGCGCAAAAATCTCCAACATGTAGGGAAAGTCAGCGTTGGCTGGCCTTGCGAAACGATAATAGGTCGGCTGACCGTCCGCGCGCTGCCTGATCTCATAGCCGCCATCTTGAATAAACGCCCATAAGGCTTGCGCAAATCCTGCATCGACCACCTGAGCACACAATACGATATCAAGGTCTTTTGTGGGACGGAAGGCCAAGCCAAGATCCTCGAATATCAAGTGGCAGGCGGCCCCACCAATCAGGGCATAGGAATCCCCAAATGCCGCAAACCGCGCCTGAAACAAGTCTAATCCTCTCATGCCCAAAGCCCTTCGATCAAAGACTGTGCAGCCAATGAGACGCGTTCATCTGGATCATCCTTGAATTGGGCATAAATCGACAAAAGGAAGCTATGATTTTCTTGCTCGATCCTTGCAGGCGAATAATGCCAGACATCCAGTTGGGCGTCAGCTTCATAATCCGCGTCAACGATTTCGATGGTGCCATCAGACTTGAAAACTGCCCAATGCGGGCCATCGATCGCAAAGGTCTGAAGCCCTGCATCCATCAGATCACTATGGGCTGCCAAAGCCGATAGACCGCCGAGATTGAGCCTTGGGGGCGGGCAAAGCCAGCGCACGAGATGGGATGAACGGACAGGTGAGACAAGAAGCGCTTGAGCATTCTCCCAAATCTCTTGCTTTTGACCCGCAAGATTGACGCGTTTCTCGCGGCCCTGCCGTTTGGTCTCCACCAAACCCAAGATCGCCAATTCATCAATCGCACGACCCATGCTCATGGCCGTGTAGCCTAAGCCCTTGGCGAGTTGGCTCGGTGTTGCTTCTTGATGGTCCGCACCAGTCAATAAAGTGAACAATGTCAATTGCGCAGCAGGTGTCAGTGTATCCAACTGTCGAATAGCTTTCCTCGAAAACCGTTCGGTCAAGGCTACGCCAAGTTGGGGCATGAACAATTGCTTTCCAGGCACAATAAAAGGTTGTCCGGCTTCAATATGTGCTGCGCGCTGGAAGCCCGTCATATTCGACTGAACAAGGACGACCGACTTTCCAAGGAGGCGCTCGATTTGGGCGAGGTACTTGCGTAGAGCCGAAGGCGCTGACGACCCCACGCCTTGCTCAACCGCAAAGATGAGCGGTCGACCTGCATACCAACCTTCAACGAATTCAAACTGCTGCTTCAGAAAGAGCGGCAGTTTTTCACCTTCTCCTATCGAGCGAAGTTGCAAATCCGTTTTGAGAATAGATCGAACATAGTCTTGGAGGATGGCCACCAATGGCAGGTTCGGGCCCTTCATATGGGCATCGGGATCATTCGATAACGTCATTGTCATTCACTAACATCAAACATGTTATCAATCAATAACGATGTTAGTATTTTATCCGCGTCACCGCCTGCGCGCATCTGAGCATATCCCCGTCCGCCCAGGATGCACCTCAACACTGCCTAATGTTCATTGTCAGCCTTGATGGTGCTCGCACTGCTCATGCCAAGCTCAAGTTCAGTCCAATCCGGAAACCTTTCTGACAAAATTCCAATCAGCCGAACTATCATGTCTTCAGCTTGTAAACGAAGACTTGCCCTCTTTGCGGCTTCAGTCTCAGTTTTTGGTGGCTTAAGCGCTCCCTGATGGGCAGCGGTAGACCTTTGCGAGTATATATCTTTTGTCAATTTGGACCATCGCCTACGATCTTCTTGGGTAGAACCTAACAACAGTGCAGCTCTAAGTGCTAAGCGATAATTGATTTCACTCTTGGTAGAGTCGCCTTTTGTTAGAAGTATTTCAAGGGCAGAACCGAGGTCAAAAAAGGCCTCGGCATCATCCTTGCGGCTCCGTGATGAAGATAGCTTGTTGGTCGCAAGCTGAATAGTCGGTTCGGTAGTTTTTCGATGTTTGTAGGCACTTTGCAACATTTCACCAATTTGGCTTAACTCTGAAGGTGCCCTTAGACTTCGATCTCGATATGATGCACCAAAAAAATGATTGAATAGGGGCTTGGCCCCTACAATCTCGCTATAGGTGCCAAGAATTTCGACGGGACAATTGGAGTGTAGAATCAATATCTGTCTGATTTCTTCGACTTGCCGATGTGTATGTTGAAACTCGAGGTAGCCCTGCGCTTCCAACGATCTATTCACGCAATCCACTATTTTTGCTGCGCTACCAATTTCTATCGCAGCTGTTGGCATCACCCACTGATATTGAAATCCATCAGCATTGAAAAACCGCTCTTTTCCAAAACCTGTCGACAAAGATGACGGCGGAACTAAGCGAACCCTGTCGCTAAGTTCAACGACTTGCTCAAATGTAGGCCCCGAAATTGCAGTTATAGACCTGATCTCAAATTCAGTACTAGCCGCAAAATAGGAAAATGCCGCCGCAACTTCTTCAATTTTGGAGGTGCCTCGGATTAGATCAAAAACGAGATAAGTCGCCATAGCTGTTGCATCGAGCTCTCGCCAACCGCCGGGATACCAAAAGGTCTGCGTCCATCGTTGGCAAAGGTGGGGATGGCTTTCCAGTGACTGAATTAAATCAGACAATGGCCTAGTTTTGGGATCAAGTGATTTTCCGGGATAGTAACCTGTTGCTTCAACAAGCAAACCGACAATGTGATCAAATTCACCAGCCATACGACAGTGAGCCTTTTTTGCTTGAAGCGTTGTTTGCTCAACAAACTAGCACCTAGCCTTATCCATAGAAAGTGGAGAGTGATCGCGGGGTTGTCATATCAAGTCCGACTGCGATGTTTTGTTAGGACCATTAAAGGTTGCTGTCAAAAAGAAAACACCAACAGCGGACCATCTTCATCCAGCCAATCCTCCTGATTCACCGCCAATCGTAGATTCCGAGGTTCTTTCCAAAGCACAGGAAGGTCCGTTCAGGGCTAGTCCGGCAGACCGCCCCCCATCTATTCCAAGCAAGACCTCATAACCACCCCACCCCCGCCCGCGCGCCTAAATCGGCTGCCCCCGTCCGCCCTGCGCCCGCAAGGGACGGCTGACGCCTCTGCGCCCTTGCGCGCTGGGTGCGGCGTGGGCGGGTGAGACGATGCCGCGCAGGCGGCTCTGGTGATGGATGGTCCACACCAGAACCTCCATTTTACTGGAGTATCATCATGTCTCACGTTCAATCCATACCCCTATCCAAGCTGGCATCTTCGCCCCTCAATGCCCGTCGCATTGAGAAAAAGGTCGCCGTTGAGGAGCTTGCCGCGTCGATTGAAGCCCATGGCCTGTTGCAGGGTCTGACCGTCGTTGAGGTTGGCGATGGCAAGTATCAGGTGTCGGCTGGTGGTCGTCGTCTTGCCGCCTTGAAGCTTCTTGCCAAGCGCACGGTGATCCCCGCAGACTTTGCGGTTCCTTGCGCCATTGTCCCTGCTGAAATCGCCGAAGAAACCTCGCTGGCTGAGAATGTTCAGCGCGTGGCGATGCATCCTCTTGATGAAGTCGAAGCCTTTGGGCGGTTGGCGGCGTCTGGCCTACTGGAAGACGCGATTGCTACCCGCTTTGGCACCAGCATCCGCCATGTGCAGCAACGATTGGCCTTGTCGGCTTTGTCGCCCTTGTTGAAGACAGCGTTCCGCAAAGGTGAATTGTCACTCGATGCTGCTCGCGCTTTCTGTCTGGTCGGTGAGCATGATCGCCAGGACAGTGTGTTCAACATCATGCCCAAGCCAGTGATGAATGCCTATGCGGTGCGGTCATACCTCACCCAAGGGGCTGTACGGGCGAGTGACCGTTTGGCCAAGTTTGTCGGGATTGACGCTTATGAGGCCGTTGGCGGGATTGTGCGGCGTGATCTGTTTGAAGACGAGCTGGTGTTTCTCGACAGCCCTGATCTGCTCAATCGCTTGGCGACTGAAAGGCTTGAAGAGCTGCAACGCCCATTGATTGAGTTTGGCTGGGGCTGGGTCAATGTCAATTTGGGCCATGGCCGCATGGATGGCGGGCATATCAACCGCTTAAGGCCCGACTGGCGTGAACCCACAGACGCCGAACGCGATGAACATGCCGAACTGACCAATAGGCTGGAAGCATTGCGCACCGAAAACCCAGATCATGAAGACATCCCCAATCTTCAAGCCAGTATCGCTGCCTTGGTCAGTGCCTGTCAGTTATGGGATAGCGAGAAACTGCCTTTGGCAGGCTGTGTGATCAGTGTCGATCATGATGGCAAAGCCGTCACCACCATTGGCGTGGTCACCCCCGCCGATCAGCGTAAGATCAACCGGATTGACGCACGCCGCGCCCAAGAAAAGGCCAAAGCCGAGGCAGAGCGCCGTCGCGAGAAAGAGCGTGTTGAGGCAGAGGCAGTTGAAGGCACTTTACCAATAGCAGCACCCTGCGCAATCCAACCGTCTCCCGATGGCGTGACAGTTATCGTCATTGATCCTGCAACAGGCAGTGTGCGTGTGGCAGGTCAAAGCGATGGTGAGACCGTGCCTGTAGAGGACATCAGTCCTGCAGGTGAAACTGGCTCGGAAGTACCTGCCCCAACAGCCAGCACCGAAGAGCGCCCACCTTGGGAAGATGATGAGCCTGTGCCAGCCAGCGTCTCAGGCTTCACCCAGAAGACGCTGAATGAGCTGACCGCCGCGCGCACCCGCGCCATCCGTGCCCATCTGTGCGCGGCACCTGATGTGGCGTTAGCTTTGTCAGTCTACACACTGGGCTGTCACTACATGGCGATGACAGGCCCCGTGGGCATGTCGGTGCATGCCTTTGTGTGTCTGTCCAATGCCGATGCCGAACCGCTGGCGTCCAAGCGGGAAACCTTGCACGCCTTGGACTTGCATGAAGAGAAGTGGTTTGACTGGTGCATGGGCCAAAGTGCGGAAACCCTGCTTGACGCACAAGCCACGCTGATTGCTTCCACCCTTGACCTCAGCCACAGCGGCACCACGCCCATCTGTCGCCGCAAACAGGAATTGGCCGATAGCCTCGCCACCCGCCTGCAAGTGGACATGACCAGATATTGGAGCCCCACCACAGACTTCTTCATGGCGCTGACCAAGGCCCAGATTGCGGATGCGATTATGGAAAGCCCTGCGGTCGCGGACTTGCCAAGCGCCAAGGACCGCAAGGCGTTTGAAGTCATGCTGGCTGGCAAACGGAAGGATGAGCTGGCACTCATAGCAGCGCAGAGCCTTGAAGGGACTGGCTGGTTACCGAGCGTCATTGCCACGGCTGGGCTATTGGACTTGGTCAGTCTGGATGCTGAGCCTGCGTTTGAGGTGACAGATGAAGGCCTAGAGGCGCTCGTGGCAGCTGAAGTGGTTGCGCCGGATATAGACCTTGTGGGGATAGCGGCGAAGTAGGGGGGCACTTCCAAACGGGACCGTGCGTCGGGTGACCGGCGTACGTTCTGCCTCGCAGTCCTTATTGCACTTTGATCTCAGTTCTTCGACCAGTGTCCTCAGCAAACCAGTCCCAATCTCGCATGGGGTAAACTAAGGGTCGGCCAGTATTTTTGCCAAAATGGCAAGGAAAACACCCAGAGAAAACTGGATGAAGGCATAGTTTTTCATCAGGACCTAAATGCAGTCTACCAACCATAGAATACTCAAACTCCGAAGAGGCAATACTCCCTTCCTCTTTATAAACTTGCCCAATTGCTCCAACCTCCACGAGCATTACCTTAAACTCTTCATACTCCATGCCGATCTTCTCCGCATGCTTTCGACCAAATTTATTGAATACAGATCGCAAAGTGCCATCTGTGAACGTGCGCGGCAAGTTAACGATGACCGCCGAACAGAACTTCTCTAGAAGAGGATACTTTACTTCAAACGCTGAGCAAATCTGCTCCGCAATCCCCTTCTCAACATCTTTCACTTTGTCGACGATTTCATCATCCGAAACCTCAGACCAATCGCGACGGAAGTTATCTTCCTGTCCGAATATTGCGTTGAGTATCAAAATAATCTGACGTGGCAGCAGTTGCGTGTGGCGCATAATGTAACTTAAGAGGGACTCTTCGACATCTATACCATTTCTAATCATCCTTCCCAGGAAACTTACAACGATCTCCCTAACTTTCTGCGGATTCGACAAATCGATATCGCCAAACTTAGTCAGACTTTCAGGGCGGTACAATGAGCAAAATATCCAATATCTCCAAGCAATTATGCCGCACAATTCCTTAGGCAGCCACTGAAGCAACATGTTGTTTCCGAAATCCTTTGCAATATTTGTCGATATCTTCCGAAAGTCATAGTAATATTCAGATGGAATACAAACCCGTATTTGGCGGTTGTAATTGCCGTAATTTCCAGCGCACTTTAGAAGCCCCTTATATGCCGCTTTCCACTTATCATCAGCAAAGAAATATTCCTCAACAGTATCAAGAATTGCAACAGCGGTTTTTCTATTCGAAGTCAGGTATAAATCTAGCTCTTTTAAAGCCTCGGGGTACTTGGACGACTGACCATCAAATAGATGCAGCATCGTGTTTAGGATTAGCCCTCCGGTAGTTTCAAATTTTTGAGCGGCTATCTCACGAAGTGCCTTTAACACACTCTTTGAGAAACCACCGACAGGCAATGAGCTTGATGCTAAGAACGCGCGTATATTAGGAAGAGGCAGCTTCGTTTGCCCCGCAACCTCTGACATTAAAATTGCATCCAAAAGCATTTCCCAAATCTTCGTGGTGTTTTCAACCATAACATTCGAGTACTGCCCTGTCGGGAACAATGTCGAGATCACAAAACTAATGAATTCAGGCGTGTCAATCAATATTACGAAATCATGCTGGTCAATCTTTTTAGTGTTCTGAACTATCGAAGTTTTCCCAGCACCCTTTCGTCCAACAATTATGTTTGGGTCACGGCGATAAGCCTTGCATAACTCATTATTTTGATTGAAGAGTATCCATTGAATTGCTGGGTCCTTGACCATATCGGCTTGCGCTGGCCCAAATGGGGTAGATGGATTTATGTAGTGCTTAAGTTGCGCTAACTGCTCTGGCGTTAATCTCGAAAGCGCATCCATGTTTTTCCCCTTTAAGGTGCTATCAAAACCCTCTTTTCGCCAAGTGCGGTACGATACCTTAGTCTTGGCCGTTGGCAAGTACTTCAGAAAAACTGTTTAAGCGGATCCGCCAATCCGCCCCACCCCCAACGGCCCAAAATCCCTCCACCCCCGCCAGCCCGCCCGCAACCATTCGGTCGTCCGCTATCGCTTCCGCCCCGGTCTGGACGAGGCGATACCACCGGGGTGCGGGCGGGCTAGCGGGGGTGCGGTTTGTTGATCTCGGCCGATGGGTGCGGCGCGAGCTTATTGTGAGTGTCGCGTGACGCATATTTCCATCGGTGGAGATCTCCGCCATGGCACATGCTGCCCGTTCTTCCCGTTACAATTACACGACTGATGAAACCCGGCTGACGCCGCATGAGCGCGTTACAGCCCAGATCACTTCGCTTTTGGAGCGCGGCGTGCGCCCTTGGATCAAGCCCTGGGATGATATTGCACCGTCTGAGGCTTTGGTCTTGCCCTTGCGGTCATGCGGCACGCCATACAGGGGCATGAACATTGTTGCACTTTGGGCAGCGGCGTTGGAATGTAGCTTCAAAGCCCGCCACTGGTTCACCTTCAAACAGGCGCTGGCCATGAACGCCTGCGTCCGCAAGGGTGAACGTGGGTCCTATGTGGTCTATTATACCGAACTATCCGACACGTCCGGAGATACGGCCAGGCCTTCCATCGTCAGCAAAGCGAGCAACGCCAATGGCGCAGAGACAGGCGAGACGCGCCGCATCCTGCGCGGCTACACCGTCTTCAACGCCGAACAGATTGATGGCTTGCCAGAGGAATTCTACCCCAATCCCGACGCTGATCCTGTTCCCGCTTGCCCGTGCACCAGAAGTGACGATGATACCCGCTTGGCAGCGCTCTTTGCTCGCATCCCAGTCAAGCTGCGCCATGGCGGCAATCGGGCCTTCTATTCCAAGGCCGCAGACTTCATCCAAATGCCCCTTCGTGAGGCCTTTCGTGATGGAAGCCAGTATTGGGCCACACTGGCCCATGAAACGGCCCATGCCTCCCGCCACGAGACCCGCCTCAACCGAGACTTCGGCCAAACCCGCTTTGGCGATGCAGGCTATGCGCTTGAAGAACTCGTCGCCGAACTCGCCAGCGCCTTCATCGGCGCGACAATCGGATTGCCCGCCGATCACCTTGAGGATCATGCTAGCTATATCGAAGGATGGCTAAAGGCGCTCAGTGACAGTCCGTCAGCGTTTTTGACGGCTGCAAGCAAAGCTCAGGCTGCGGCGGATTGGGTTTTGCGGGAGATGGGGGTGGAGTTAAGCGCTGTTAGCAGGCTAAACAGCCTTGTCGTTCCCACTTTGAAATCAAACTTCGAGCCACGCCTTCGTGAATATCATCACCGTCATCCTTTAGCCCGTTTTGAATGGCGAGCCTAAATCGCGAGATCGCCTGACGTTCAAGTTCTCTTGTGCGTGGGCTCACATTGAGAAACTCGCTTCCCTCCCTGTAGCACGAAAACGCATCGCGACCTTCGCATCCGCGTTGATAGAGCTGTCGCGCGGTACCTGTGTCTTTTCTGACACCGCGGCCAAATGCATAGCTTTGCCCTAAGATTCCGCAAGCTATGAATATTCCGCCATCACAGGCACTTTTGAGAGCTAGGTTGCCTTCAGAAAAATTGTTTATCCCAAACTGTGGACTCGTTTGGACTGCACCCAAGCCATAGCATCCAACGAGGCTACCAGCACTGCAGGCCTGACGATAAAGTGTTACCGCATCTTGCGGCCGCCGAGCCTGTGTCAAGCGGTCAGCGCGCTCAACTAGTTGCCTCATCGAATCTCGCCTTTGCCGTTCGTTTATTGCTGCAATCGCTGAACAGCCATTTGAATTTCCAGCATCACAACCGCGCTGGTACATTGTGCGAGCTAAGGCTAGGTCGCGAGGAACGCCTCTTCCATTTTCGTAGCTTGCACCAAGATTAACACAACCAACGCCATTTCCCGCATCGCAACCCTTTTGATAAAGTGTGTTCGCTTGAGTTAAATCAAGCGTCACACCTCTGCCGTTTTCGTAGTTGAAGCCTAAGTTGGTGCAGCCGGCCCCATCCCCAGCGTCACAAACTTGCTGATAGAGCCTTGAAGATTCAGCATGGCGATTATCGCGCGCGGCAGCCAAAGCCTGATCAAACAACCGATTTGCACTTGCTTGATTTTGAATGGTTGTCGCTTGTGTAAAGGCGCGGCAGCCACCTTGGTCTCCTTTGTCGCATGCTGTTTTCAGTAACCTCGAACCGCGTTCAGTGTCTTTGGTGATATTATTGCCATTAAAGAATGCAACTCCAGCGGTCGTACATGCAGTCGCAACGCCAAGTGCACAGGCTTCTTCATAAAGCACGTATGCACGGCCAAAGTTCAGTTGGGTGCCCTCGCCACGGGCATATCGATCCGCCAACCGTTCACACGCTTCCCCGCGTCGGCCTGTACAGGCGCGTTCGTATAGCGGCACTGCCTTTTGCCAGTCGATTGTGGCACCCTCGTCACTGCTGGACCATGTGACTGCCAACAACTCGCAGCCCCATGCATTCCCCAAATTGCAAGCCCGATCTAAGCTTGCTCGCATTGTTTGCAGGTTCTTTGCTGTTCCAGATCCACTAAACTGCTGTAACGCCAGCAAACGGCAGCTTTCACCGTCATTGGCATCGCAGGCTTTTGCAAAGTTTGCGACGGCTCGTGCTTCATCCTTGTTAACACCATTGCCAGCAGACAGAGCCAATCCGGCATTACGGCATCCACGCAAATCGTTAGTTTCGCAGCCCTTTTGGAACAACATATAAGCGCGCGCTAAATCTTTCGCTATGCCATTACCTTTCGAAACGAGGACACCCAAACTCGTACACCCGCTTCCATCACCGCCATCACAGGCTTGCTGATAGAACGCTGCGGCTCGTGAAACATCACTTGTTACACCGTTTCCAGATTCAAAGGCTTGGCCGGAATAGACACATCCAGGTGTATTGCCCGCGGCGCAGCCTGCTTGAAATTGCGCTGCCGCTTGAGTCAAGTTTTTTTCCGTGCCGATGCCGTTGTATACGAGTATGCCAAGATTTGTGCAGGCTGCCCCATCTGCCAACTCACAGCCGCGCCTATAAAGCGAGACAGCCTTTGGCTCATTCTTCACGATGCCTGTTCCGGCTTGAAACATCACTCCTGCGAAACTGCAGGCCGGGGCGAATCCACCATTACAGCTTTGTTCAAAAAGACGGACCGCTTTTGATTCATCTTTGGCAATGCTCAAACCATTCTGAAGTAAGCCTCCGTAATTTGAGCATGCAATTGCGGCCCCCGCATCGCAAGCACGTTGGTACAATTCTGCGCCAAGAGTTTCGTTTTTTGGAGTACCTGACCCCGTCAGGTGCATCCGGCCAAGATTGCTGCAACCACGGGCAAGATTCTGTTGGCATGCGTATTGGTAGCGTTGAAAAGCTTGATTTGCGTCTTTTTCGATTCCGACGCCGGTATCGTAGCCAAAGCCAAGCAAGAGACTTGCATAAGGGTCGCCATTTGTGACTGCTGTTTGAATTTCTGCAACGCGAGACGAAAAGCGAGCTTTTTCGATAATCTTACCGCCGGTCAGTGTGCTGAGGTCTTGGGCTGTTAGCCCCCAACGTTCGGCGGAGAAGGTCGAAGTTGATTGAGCGTGTGCCCAAGTTGGCTGCAATGCCAAGCAAGCAGCAAAGATGGCCGCTACCCACGCCTTGGAAGAGTGGTTGAGGATTTTGGCTAATGGAATTCCAATACAATGAGTTTTCATGAAAATATGACCTCTGATTCATTGAGCGAATTTTTTCGATTTCACACTAATCCTTGTAGCTGAAAACCTAACCCAAGGCTGAATTGAGCGTCAACATCAATTGAGCGACAAGCACCGACTAACTCGCAGGTAAACTCTACATGGTGCAGGCTCGGCTAATCGTTACTTGTTATGGCTGGCGAAGTTTTGAGCTCACGGGACTTCGGGAATCGTCCGAGTTGCAATCGCAACAACCTGATATTCGTTGCAGGTGCGTTGTCATTGGGAGCTTGACGGATTGGCGGCGACCGGACGAACCCGACGGCCGCACCTTTGACCACTCGCCAAAGCGCACGAAGCACGGGGGCAAAAAGTCAGTGACGCTCCAAGATGAAAGTCTTCCCGCCGACCTATGCCCCATGTCCCCAGTCTTCCAATTCGCGCTCGTAAAGTCGGTGGCGACGTGGTCGCAGCTTGCCTTTTTGGTTTTGCCGTCTTGATCTTTGAACACCCTTTCCACGCCGACGACAGGCATCAGGATCGACCTCGCCCATGGCGGTTATTGTCTCCATTATATTGGTCTGAGCTACCCGTCTCGTCCCAATGTTGCCCGTCTCAGGAGACGCGGTGACGTGGCTTGAAAACTGCCTCCGGCGGCGTGTCGCAACATTCTTCGAATTCAAGGGCCCGAGTTGTCGCTGCGCCTTTGGCTTGCTCCTGCCCGCGCCTAGCCCTTGTGCGCCACCGGGTCGTGGTGCCCACGTCCCTCGCCTTGTTCCGGATGCTGTTACGCCCCGTCGCCACCGCGACCCCCAATTCGGGAAACCTGGCCGGGACAGCACCGGACGGGCAGCATTCAGACCCAACGGAGAAACCACCATGGACAAGGCCAATTTCGAAATCGTCGGCAACGTAGGCAAGGTCGAGATCAAGACCTTCGGCAAGACCGGCAAGCTGGCAACGCTGAGCGTCGCCACCTCAGAGCGCTGGAAGACCGAAGACGGCGCAAGCCGCGAGAAGACATATTGGCACCGCGTCACTGTCTTTGCCCCAGCGCTCATCGCCCGCATCGAAGCGATGGTCCAGAAGGGCAGCCGGGTCCGCCTTCTCGGTCGCATCCGCCCAGGCTCCTACGACGACGACAAGGGCCGCACCCGCTACGTCATCGAGTTCGTACTCGGACCTTTCGCAGAGCTCGAAGTCCTCGCCCGCGCCAAGCCGAAGGCAGACGCTGACCTGGCTGACACCGACCTGCCCATGGAGGTCGCCGCTTAGGCGGCCTCCGGGCTCCCGCCACCATCACCGATCTGCCCAAGGGCGAAGCCTCTCAGCTTCGCCCTTTTGGCATGCCTGTGCGCGGTCTGACCTGTGGCCAGTCGGGCGATGACCCTGCCTGTCCACAGGTCAGAACGGTGTCGCTGTGGCTTGTCTCTTGTGGCCCGAACGTCTCATGAACATACTGACAGCATGGTTCATCGCAGCAAGCAGGGTTTGATCTTTCCCGAGGAGCCGTTCGACAAGCTGCGCCCGTATCGGGAGGAGCTGCTTGCCATGTCCCAGACCTACCGGGCTGGTGGTCCGGAGTACATGGCTTTGAGCCGGGCGGTGATCGCTCTTGATGAGGCAGCCGGTGTGGTGATGAGCAAACCGGGCTTTTTCTTCTCGCCCTGGCACAAGACATAATCTCAAAACCCATGACTTGCGAAACACTATGAAACAGGGACGGGGGCTAGATAAAAGAGGGTAAGTCGTGAGGCTTGTATCTTCATGATATTATTCGTGTTTTAGGTGTTTTGTGTTGCGCCTCATGACTTGCCATGACTTACTGCTGAAACGCCGCTGATGACTTACTTTTGGCGGCGTTCTGGAGGGTCTGGCGATGGGTCAGATGGCAGGACAGAGCGGTGGTGAACGACCAGCAAGTCTGGACGCCCTGCCGTTGCGCCAAATGATCGAGCGCCGGTTGCGCGATGATCCAGAGGACGTTTTACCGCGTCTGCCCAATCGTTTGAAGCCAGCTTCAGGAACCGGCGTGAAGGCGTCGATTGCGCGGCGATTGGCGACCGGAAAGATGTTTGGCGGGGGTGCTCAGAGGGGCTCTGTAGGGACTTCCGCAGGGCGCTTTGGAGGGGGGCCTGCACTCTATGTGGGTGCGCGTCAGCGGGTCATGGTGAAGGCATTTGTGGGCCGTCATGGGGGTGCTGGCGGGGCCAAGAATGCGGGTCAAGCGGTGTCGCGTCATCTACGTTATCTGGCGCGTGAAGGCATGGGTGCTGATGGAACTGAGACAGGATTCTACGGACCAGAGGGCGGGCTGGAGCGCGATCATGTGCATGAGGCTTGCGCCTCCTGGGATGGCGACCGGCATCATTTCCGGCTGATCATCAGTCCGGAACATGGCGACAAGATTGATGATATGGACGCCTATGTGCGCGACGTGATGGAGCGCGTGGCAGGTGATTTACGCGAGCCAAAAATGGCGTGGGTCGCGATCAATCATCACGATACAGACCAGCCTCACGCCCATGTGCTGATCCGTGGCAAGCGTGCCAATGGGCGCGATCTGGTGATCCCGCGCAAGGTGATCAGCTATGGCATTCGTGGCCACGCGGAAGATTGCGCGCAGGAACTGCTCGGCGATCAGAGCCGCTCGGAAGCAGAGCGCGGTCTGTTTGCACGCACCACCGCCGACCGCTGGACCGACATTGATTTGAAGCTGGAGAAGCTGGCAGCGTCGAATGACGGCAGTGTCCCGCGCGCAGAGATTGATCGGCATGACACCTTTGGCGCGGTCACGCGAGTTCGCATCACTCACCTCGCGCGCCTCAATCTGGTGGAGGCAGACACACGTGAAGGGGTGAAGTTTGTCGATGGCTTGAAGGGCAGGCTGGATCGGCTTCAGTCTGCTCAGGACCAGATCCGGTCACACTGGGCGGCCAAGCGATTGGAGGCGCTGGCAGGCTTGTCTGAGGTAAGGACGGAGCGAATAGTGCCAGAGCGTGAAGCTCCAGTCGAGGCTGCTATCGACACTCCGTCATCAAGTCCAAAGACGTCTCAAGTAAGAGCATTCGATCCAACCATCGACCGCCTGACACCGCTCGATGTTGAACTGATGCGACGCGGCCAGTTGAGCGCCAACGTAGCCAGTCCGACGCATATGGGTGGAGAAGTCGAGGCTGTCTTAAGGGCCCGGGCGGACCATCTCGTAAAGTCCGGCCAGGCCATCGCCCAAGGTCGGGGTCTTGGCTTCCAGCCAACTGCCTGGGCCAGACTACGCGAAGCAGAATTGAAACACGTGATGGCGCGCGATCTGGGAATCAATGCCCCTGGCCAAATCAGCTATGGCCGAGCCGAGGGCTTCGTCGAAGGGCATGTCACCACCAGTCTGGGCAAGCACGCCATCATCAATCGCGGCGTGGGCTATGCTGCCATGGCCTTGCAGGCTGGCCAAGAGCTCGCCGTTGGGCAGGCGATCGGTCTGGCGATGGGCGTGGAGCGGTAGTGTTCAGTGCCCCCCATTGGTTCAATAGGTCGACCGAGTCTCGGCCACCGAAATTTGAAAGCCCATTGTTGTGACCTTATCGGGCTACTGGCATATCCGCTTTGCGCCAGAGGTTGCCTTTTAGAAGGAAACTTTGCTTTCCAGAAAGTAGTCACTGGTCGCAGCGCTTAGAAGTCGCCCAAAAAACAGTAAGAGGGAATGGCGGCAGTGGTCCAAGCGTGCGAAAATCGAGAAATGGATACGTTCACGACCCCCCGACTTAAGGCGGCAAGGCTAAGGCGCGAGGATTTGGCTGATCTTGTGGAGCTCCACCTTGATAGCGAGGTATCGCGATTTCTCGGGGGCGTTAGGACACGTGCTGCGACGGCTGAATATCTGGAGACCAATCTGAGTCATTGGCGCGATCATGGCTTTGGTCTGTGGACGCTCAGAGCAAACGATGGGACGTTCTTGGGCCGCGCGGGTTTGCGTCATGTCGATGTTGAAGGTGCCTCGGAACTCGAAGTCGCGTACACGTTCGTCAGAAGCGCCTGGGGGCAGGGTCTTGCCACCGAGATCACCCATGCCCTAGTGGGAATCTGGGAAACCTCGTGCTCCGAGCCAAACCTGGTTGGAATAGTCATGAAGGGAAACCATCCGTCCGAGCGCGTTCTCCTCAAAGCTGGCTTCCGCTACGAACGCGACACATTATTTCACGGTGAAGACTGCGGAGTTTTCCGACGAGTTCGCTGATCGCTCCAAAGTCCGTAATGGGCCGGAGGCGGCGGTTGGCGTTCAAAACCTACAAACGGCAGCTTTCGACGTTCGCGCGCTCTTAAGCGGACCATCCGCAATCGGCCAAGTTTTGCCGGAAGTCTCAAATGCGCCAAGGGTGGTCATCAAGGGCACTTTGGTGAAGTCTAAAGATCCGACGATCCCTTCGCGCCGATCTCGAACCACCACAGTTATAAGTTAAGTCTTTTGACATCGCCATTGGATCTTCTGTTTCGGCTTTTGAGGTCTATCGTTTGCAGCAAGGCTTAGGTATCAACTTCACTAAGGATATTCGGCACAGGGGATGGATATGCATGACTCGATGATCATCAACGGCAGTTGCGAACCGGGTTACGAGGCCGTCCGTGATGCCTTTGCCGTCAATTTTGCAGAGCGCAGCGATGTTGGGGCATCGGTAGCAATGGTGGTTGACGGGCAAATAGTCGTCGATCTGTGGGGCGGCGCGGTAGATAGTAGCAAGAATGCACAATCTTGGCAGGCGGATACGCTGGTCAATGTCTGGTCTACCACCAAAGGCGTTACGGCGGCGTGCTTTGCGATGCTCGTCGATCGCGGACTCATTGAGTATGATGCACCGATTGCGCGCTATTGGCCCGAGTTCGCGGCTGAGGGTAAGGGCGAGATCACGGTTGCGATGTTGCTGTCGCATCAAGCTGGGCTTTGCGGTTTTCGTCAGCCTGCAACGCTGGAAACATTCTATGATACGGAAGCGGCTGCTGAACGGCTCGCTGAACAAAAACCGTTTTGGAAGCCAGGAACGCAAGGCGGCTATCACGCGATTTCCGTCGGTTTTCTGGCAAGTGCCCTGTGCCGCCGTGTCGATGGACGCAGCTTACGCCAGTTTGTCGCTGAGGAATTAGCTGGACTGGACATCACCATCGGTGTGCCCACCAACGCGGCGCACCGCGTAGCGCCGTTGCTTGCCCCGCGGGACATGGGCACCAACGACCTCGTGACCGATTTTAACGAGTCCCAGATTGCCGCGCTGCTCAAT
>NZ_JBIIYV010000100.1:0-7425 GCF_044346625.1 Aquidulcibacter sp.
AACAAACCAAGCCCCCAACCGAAATCCCCATAGCCACAGCCCACAACAACAAAGATTCGTTCTCCGGACACTTTCGGACGCCCAAAAGCATCCGAAACCCTTCACGGGGATGGACGTTTAAGGCGGTTCTGGGCGTCTTGAAAGCGGACCTTCACGAGACCCTAGAGTGCTTGTTCTTCGCCTCGTTCGAGGATCCAAGCAGATTACGATGGGATTGTGAATGGCCAGGTCAGTCGCTCTTGCCTTCGACGAATACCAATGCAGCCTTACTCCAAGATAAGGAGTACATTGTCTTCAGCCTCAGCTCCGCCAGCGTCATGCACAGAAATGATTTCAATCAGCAAATCAAAAACTGTAGGCCCTAACAGCTCTTTAGAGCGCGCTGAATTCTTCCAACGAAGGATAAATCCTTCCTCCGGTGTTCCAAAGCCGCCTCTTAGGACATCATTAAAGGCATCAAGGTTTCTGCCCCAAGAATCAGGAAGCACAACTCTGCTGAACTGATCAAAAAATGCTTCGAGTGACTCTGTTAGAGTTCCATCAATACAATATTCGCGTGCCATTCAATAAAACTAACAGGGGTCCGACGCCATAGCTAGTAGTTAAACTTACGCACAGCGCAACGACCGTTTCGGTGATTCATTCAAATAGTCATGCACATCAACCTGCCATCAACGAACGCCTGTTAGAATGCTTTTGGAGCATCGGGGATGGTAAATGGAAATCGACTGGACCAGACACATTGTGATTGGCCTCCTATCGGCGCTGGTCGTGTTCGCGATCACAACCTGGGGCAACAAAAGCCCAACTGACCGGCGAGGCTGGCGCAGCCTAAAGCCGGGTGCCATGTATGCAGTTGCAATTTGCGGTGGCGCGCTGCTCACGCTGTTCATGGCCTATATTTGGCTGTTTGTGGGATCTTCCCGCCCGGACGGCAAAAGTCAGATGACCATCCTCTTCTGGCTGATCATGGCCTTTGGATGCGGCACGATGATCACGATCTTCCAATATGGTCAGGCGCGCGGATCAATGATGCGTTGGCGAGGCAATGCACTATACTGGCGGGGAAAGGATGGCACAGAATACACTCGCGATCTGGGCGACGCTGTGGGCTTGCGGCAAGACCTCTTGGGACCGGTCTTTATCGTCTTTGGCGATGGCGCGGAGGCACGAATTGATCCCTATTCCGACAATGCATTACTGCTGATCAGGAACGTCGCCGATCGTTTGAATCCGGATGAGGATTCTCCTGAGGACAGGGACGGCTGAGCGAATCGACCAATTGCAACGATGCTAAAATGCGTTGGAGTGACCGATTTTTGATTTCGACGCTGAGAATGAAACTGTTGCAATTGGATTATGCTCGGCAAGAATGTGTGGCGGGAAGAAGTTGTTGGTGACTAACCTTTCACTGGAGGAATGGTAGGCAGTCCAGGCTGGTAACAGGCGTGAATTTCCAGCGCGATTCAATGATCAACGAGCAATCCCTTCCACGCCGCAGGGTGCATTCCGCCTAGATTGCATTATCTTTGAACGTCCGCTTTTGCCCCACATGCCCCCAGCCCATCACACACAAACCTCCCGCGGAGCGGGTTCGTTCCTCGGCCAATTATTGCCGACATCACATGACGGGGATCAAAGCGCGCCTGATCATCGCAAGCCAAATGGCATGGGCACGTTCATTTCGCCCGGCTCAACAGCTTTTAAGATCAGGATCAATTCTATGTCGACCATCACGGACGCTACCGCTCCAGTCCGAATGCAGGCTGCCGTCGTTGAGGCTTTTGGCCAAAAGCTGGTCTTCAAAGACTTTGACGTGCCGACGCCCGGGCCGAACCAGATTTTGATCAAGACAGAGGCTTGCGGGGTTTGCCATACCGATGTGCACGCCGCCAAAGGCGACTGGCCTGTCAAACCCGCCCTCCCTTTCATTCCAGGTCACGAGGCGATCGGGATCGTGGTGGCGATGGGCGACAGCGTCACCAGCGTCAAAATGGGCGAGCGCGTGGGTGTGCCTTGGCTATATTCTGCCTGTGGCCATTGCGAATATTGTCTCTCCGCTTGGGAGACTGTGTGCCCGGAAGCCCAGTTTAGCGGCTATACCCACAATGGTGGGTTTGCGAGCTACATTCTAGCTAACCCAGACTATGTCGCGCACATCCCGGAGCGCTTGCACCCCACCGAAGCCGCGCCGCTGATTTGCGCAGGCGTGACTACCTATAAGGGCATCAAGGAAACCAAGGCTCGGCCCGGGCAGTGGATCGTGATTTCGGGATGTGGCGGACTGGGCCATCTAGGCATCCAGTATGCGAAAGCCATGGGCCTAAAAATTTGCGCGGTCGATATTGACGACGCAAAGCTGGCCCACGCGAAGCTTTTGGGGGCGGATATCATGGTCAATGCGAAAACCGTTGATCCAGTTGTGGCGGTCAAAGAGGCCACAAACGGTGGTGCGCATGGTGTTTTGATTACTGCACCCTCCTTGCCCGCCTTCCACCAAGGGATCGGCATGACACGAAAGCGGGGGGTCTGTGTGCTGGTTGGACTGCCACCGGGTGAGTTTCCGACACCCTTATTTGATGTGGTCTCAAATTGCATTTCAATCGTTGGGTCTTTTGTTGGCACACGCCAAGACTTGGCTGAATGCTTAGCCTTTGCCGCAGACGGTAAGGTCAAGGCCGACATTGAGCTGCAACCCTTATCAGCCATCAATGAGGTGCTGGCGCGCTTGGAAGCAGGCGATGTACCATCGCGCGTGGTGATCGAATTCCCATGAGTGGCCCCATGCTTCTGATCCTTCTGGATTAGCGGGAACCTATGCGTCTTTATTACTCCAGTACGGACGCTTGGCTGGCCATATGCGACGCCTGCG
Organism: Aquidulcibacter sp.; assembly: GCF_044346625.1. Taxonomy (GTDB): domain Bacteria; phylum Pseudomonadota; class Alphaproteobacteria; order Caulobacterales; family Aquidulcibacteraceae; genus Aquidulcibacter. The sequence continues at coordinate 2,873 of NZ_JBIIYV010000100.1, forward strand.
AGCAAGCCGAGAAATCTATCTCGCTTGAAGAATACATCCTTCGGGATGACGCAATCGGAAGTCGTTTACTGGATATTCTGATGGCCAGATCGCGGGCGGGGGTGCGCGTCCGGCTTTTATTGGACGCATTTGGAAGTCGACGCTTGCAACAACAAGCGGTCATGACCGACCTTAAGTCGTCCGGGGTCAAACTCGTCTTTTTTCGACCGATGAATTTGCTCCAAAGACTTCTGCCACCACTGAGCTTCCCCCGTGATCACGCAAAGGCCCTGCATATCGATGGCACGACCTGTTTCATCGGCAGCATGGGGGTTGCTCAACATATGTCGGGTTGGCGCGACACTCTGGTCGTGCTGGAAGGCAATGTAGCCCGCCAAGCCTTGGCTGATTTTGACCGTGTTTGGTGCCGCGAGGCGTTCAACCTTGGCTATCCACCCAAGGCTTGCGCAAATCCCAGTGATCACGAGCCCAACCAATTCATCGCCCAGATACCCGAGTATAAAACCCACGCCATTCGCGAGGCATTGCTGTCGAAAATTGCTAGCGCGCAACGGGCAATCCTTATCGCGACGCCTTTTTTCTTCCCGCCACAAGCGCTTCGCTCTGCCCTATTGGTAGCCCATCAGCGCGGGGTTGCGGTAACCTTGATGCTGGCTAGCCAAACAGATGTTCCCCTTGCCGATGGGGTGACACGAGCCCTGATCAAACAGTGGCGCTCACTTGGATTTGAGGTCGTATTTTATCAGCCAGAGGTTCTCCATGCCAAATATGCCATTATCGACTCTTCGTGGGCCACGCTGGGTAGTTGCAATTTTGACTTTTTAAGCCTTGTCTATAATCGCGAAGTGAATGTCGTCTTGGCAAACCAAGCCCATATTCTTGAGTTTGTTGCGCAATCCAAAATTGATTTAGACAATTGCGCATCGACCCCCGCCACCTCTCCTGCCCCTAACACCTGGGACACCTGGATGGGCAAAGTTGGTGCCCTTGTTTGCCAATATGTTTGAGCGATGAAAATCCTATTCTCGAACCTTGGCTATGCGACGGGGATCGACGGGAGTCTCGGTCATCATGCCAAGAAGGTATTTCGCCACGCATTCCAAACCATGGCCATGCAACGGCGTGTGCTCTCGCAATTTAGGGCGATTATTGAGCAACATGACCCAGATATCTGCTGCTTGATTGAGCTCGACAGAGGGTCCGCCCACTCCAGTTTCTACAATCAGATCGAAGCCCTTTGTTCGCCGACCTATCCCGTTTTTGATATTGCCGACAAATATGGTCCTGAAAGTCGGCTCTCAAGAATGCCGTTCCATCATGGGAAAAGTAATGGCTTCCTTGCGAAAAGCCCGCATGCATTTGCGCACCTTTATTTTGAGAACGGCACCAAGCGCCTCATTTACCAGATCACGCTGGCGCGAGATTTAACCCTTTTTTTCGCGCATTTCTCTCTGGACCGAAAAGTGAGGGCAAAACAATTTCTCGAAATGCGGGCTATGGCAGAGCGCACGCCCGGACGCGTCATCATCTTAGGCGACTTCAACACGTTGACTGGATTGGACGAGTTAGCGCCCCTGATGGCTGCAGACGGCTTGCACCTTCTCAATCGGCCAACGGTCCCGACGTTCCGCTTTCATCGCTGGCAGCACACGCTTGATCTTTGTCTGTGCAGCCCGTCTTTGGCGACCGAAATCAAACTAACAATTATTGATCAAAACTTCTCAGACCATGACGCCCTCTTGTTGGAACTTGGGTGACTTAGTTGGGGGCGGTGTTGGCATAATCAAATCCCGGCCTGGCGCGGAACAATCTTCCAACCTTGAATTAATACGACCGGTTTCAGAGACCCAATGTTAATCCAAATGAATTAGAAGGAGCAGGGAATTATTGCGAGTATACCGCCTTGATACGTCCATATGCGCTGCACAAACACTTTACCAACGTCCGAAAGGAAGCCCCGGTCATTGTCTTGATGATCGTGATTGCAGGCAGTGCATTTGCCCTAACATCCAATCATATTTGGCCATTGATTTGGGCGGCCGGGTTTTTAGCGCTGTTTACGGTCGATACTTGGTTTGCCGGCTGGTTGCTTCGAAGTGGGCGCGATCATTTGCGCACCAAAAGCGCTGCAATCCAGTTAGGTGTGATGTGCGCCCTGACCGTTTGTGGCTTTATGATCGCCCCAATTGCGATGATTGCAACAGGTGAGTTAGCCTTGGCGATTGCTGCAACGACTATGCTGGCCGCCTCAGCGACCCGTGCCACGGGCATTTTGTCGGTATCGCGCCTTTCCGGCAGCATAACCTTGGTGCCGTTTTTTGCACTGCCGCTGTTAAGCTTATGGCACCCGTATGCTAGCCACAAAGCCCACCCAGAGTTTAGCCATTATGTCGTCTGCCTCGCGGCTATCTGCGGGTTAGCCTATGTCATTTTGGCGTGGCGCACGCGCGATATTGTTGAACGCAAGCTGGAACGCGCCCGCAGAGAGGCTTTGGTCCAAGGCCGAGCTGCAGCGCGCGATGCGATGATCTCAAAACTGATCTTCAAACATACCAGCACACGGGCCGCCCTATTTGATACCGAGGCCCGCTTTATTGCGGTTAATGAGGCGTGGCTTGGGGCTATGACTATCCAGGTGAGCGAAGCGGACGTTTTAGGTAAGACCATGGCCGAAGCTATGCCTTCAGCAAAGCAGGACTGGTGTCAAGCAATTGGCTTAGCGCTGACTGGGGTCAGCAGCCAACAAACAGGCGACCAACAGGTGCGAACGGACGAGATTGAAGTCTATTTCGATTGGGAAGTCCACCCTTGGTATACGCCAGACGGCAAGATTGGCGGGGCGATTGGGTATGCCCAAGACGTCACCGAAGTTTTCCTCGCGCGCGCGGATGAAAAGGCCAAGCAACAACGTTTGACCGTCATGATTGCTCGCGCGCAAGAGGCCTTGGACGAGAAGCGCAAACTTTTGGAAGAAATCTGTGGACCAGAGGTGCTGAGTTTAAAGCCCAGCCAGCCATCTTGGCATGAGAAGCTCGAGATTTTGAAAGAGCCGCTCGATATGTCAGGGGGTCAAGACCCCAACACTCAAAGTGCCGGGCAATTATTGGCAGGCTTTGAGCGCGTTCTGGGCGACATCGACCAGCGTGACAACTTGCTGGCGACCGCCGTGCAGCAATTGAGCGAAGCGCGCCTGAATGCAGAGATCGCCAGCCAAGCGAAGTCCCAATTGATGGCCAATGTCAGCCATGAATTGCGCACCCCGCTTCACGCCATTTTGGGCTATACTGAGATGCTGATTGAAGATGCCGAACAGGACGGCAGACAAGACGCCGCTCGTGATGCGCGCAAGGTTCAGGATTCAGCCCATCACCTCTTGAAATTGATCAATGAAATCCTCGATCTTGCAAAGATCGAGGCAGGCAAGATGGAAATCACCCACGAACCGGTTAACTTGGTCGAGCTGGCTGATGAAGTCCTGCAGAGCTTGGGCCCTTTAGCAAAAAATCGTGGCAATCAAATGATCTTGGTAAGTCCAGACGACCCGATCGTCGTTCTAACCGACGGGTTCCGCCTGCGCCAATGTTTGATGAACCTTATCTCCAATGCGATCAAATTCACTCAAGATGGGCAAGTCGCTGTCACGTTTGAAAAGCAGGGCACAGCAACGGGGCGTGCAAAGTATGAAATCAAAGTAGCTGACACCGGCATTGGGATGAGCGCGGAAGCTCAATCCCGATTGTTTGAGCCGTTCCAACAAGGTGATGGCTCTGTCACGCGCGTTTATGGCGGAACCGGCCTTGGCCTCGCCCTTACCCGCGAAATGATGCAACTCCTAGGTGGGACTGTTGGTGTAGAAAGCGTTGCCGGACTTGGATCCACCTTTACCCTGTCGCTGCCAGCAAAAGGCTTGCAGGCCAAGGATGTGGATGTGCAGATTGGAGCAGACGAGGCTGCGCCATTGATCCTCGTGATCGATGATGATGAAGTCAGCAATACGTTGGCGCTGCGGGCAGCCCAAAGCCTGGGCCTGAATAGCGCGATGGCCTCTACAGGCAGTTCGGCCCTCGCCTATCTGGCCAATCGCGCCGTTGATCTGGTAATCTTGAACGTCGAACTGCCAGATATCGACGGTTATGCCTGTCTGGCCGCTCTGCGCGCCAATGCAGCACTGAATGACACACCCATTGTTATGATTGCGGCCGATGATGATCAACGCAAGTCGATCGCCCTTGGCGCCCAAGAGCATTTCATGAAGCCAATTTTGGGCTCAGTGTTGGGTGCCGCGATTGCGCGGCTCATTCGCCCGAAGCGCGAAGTTTCCCATGTAGAAACCATTGAGTTGCCGCGCTATCGCCTATGGAGAGCCAATTCTTGACCCATGGGATACAGTTTTGCCTATTCAAATGCACGCAAATCATGAAATTGATGAACGATAGGTAACAGGGGACCGTCATGCAAAGAATTTTGCTGGCCGAGGATCATGACGACAATCGCGAAATGCTGATGCGTCGTCTTACACGGGCTGGATTTGAAGTGCGCGGGGCCAGCGACGG
>NZ_JBIIYV010000101.1:0-7407 GCF_044346625.1 Aquidulcibacter sp.
AAACACCCGAACCCGAAGTGCGCTTAAGTGTCGTGACCAGTGGGGCGGGCATGTCAACGGCGTTTGCGATTGGCGAGCGCGTTGTTCGGGAGACATTTCAATGAAGAACCAAATCAAAGCCGTGTTTTTCGACTGGGCTGGCACCATGGTGGATTTCGGATCGCGCGCGCCGGTTATGGCGATGCAGTCAGCGTTCCTTGCCTATGGCGTTGAGGTGAGTGAGGCTTCTGTGCGCGCTCACATGGGTAAAGCCAAGCGCGACCACGTGATGTCCATGTTTGCCGATGAAGAGGTGAGCTCGCGTTGGATCAAAGCTAAAGGCTCCCACCCAGGGAACACTGAAGCAGCCGCTCTCATGATCGAACTAGAGCCAGCCATGGCCCGCGAAGCAGCCAAAGCGAGCAAGTTGATCCCTGGGGCCAAGACGGTCTTTGACGATCTTGTCGCATCTGGCATCAAAATTGGATCGTCTACGGGCTATACACATACCATGATGGCGGAAGTTGTGCGGCTCGCAGCCGACCAAGGCTATCACCCCCAAACCATCTTATGCGCTGGCGATACAAGTGAGGGCAGACCTGCCCCCTTCATGTTGTGGCAAGCCATGATCAATCTCGGTGTCTGGCCTGCACGCAACTGCGTCGCGGTGGATGATGCGCCCGTTGGTATCCTTGCCGGTCGCGAGGCAGGCATGTGGACAATTGGATTGGCAGGGTCAGGCAATGCCCTTGGCCTTGACGAGGCAGCCTATGACGCACTTGATCCAACGGCACGGCGCGCAAAGCTAAAATCAGCCTCTGTGGATTTTGTCGAAGCGGGTGCCGATTTTGTTATCGCAACCATCGCCGACCTGCCGGGAGTACTGGGATCCATCGAAGCAGCCATCGCTAAAGGCCAAGCACCCGGTGCTGCACCGTCGCTTCTCGATCGCTCCGTGACGGGCTAGTCTAGGGTAGGTTTAGGCTATAGAATATTTAGCCAGCCTAACTTGCTTCTCATAGCGGCTTTACTGTCAGCAATAGCCTCTCAGCAATTAAAGTCCCAAAGCGTGATATGCCTTAGAGCAGCACGTTCGGCACATGTGGAATACGGGCAACCACGATCTCTTTTCGCTTCCGGCTGATTCCATAGATGACGCGATCCTTGCCCACGCTTCGGTCCCAAGCCCAGCCTTGCCCTTCAAAGGGCACAGCGATCTTGGTAACATAGTCTAGCACCACGCCTTGCTTGGGAAGTCGCAGAACATAAAGCTCTGGCGCATCATGGCCGGTTACATAGAGCAAGCCATCATCGCCCCAATCACCGCCTGAACTGGAGCTTACGCCCCAAGTTGCCACGACCGCTTGGGGGAAGATCCACGATTGACGCATCTGCCAAGCGTCGTCGAACTGGCCCAAATAGGTCCAACGTTGATCAAACCCTGGCGTCGTACCCTTGTCATTATAATTGGCAAAACATGCCCACCAAAAGCCGCCATGACGAACCGCCCAGGTCAAGGACCCGAGCCGTATTCCAAAACTATAGGTTTCGACCGGTTGCATGGTGGTGGTGTCGAACGTCTCCAGCGAGCTTGCCATCGGTAATTGGGGGAAGTTCGAATGCGCCAAAATCAACCGGTTCTTGGCGACATAGCCCGCATTGAAGTGCACGATCGCACCATCAGCCCCATCCCGCCATTCTGCGACGAAAACGCCGTCGGATTTGCGGTGCTTAACCAACGTGCGATTGCCGATCCCGTAGAAATAATTGGCATCGACAGCAGCCGCTTGGTTGGCTTCCGGCACCTGCCAACGACGCAGTTCGGTTGCCACCAAGCTGGCTGATGACGTTATTGCATCGCCCGAAGCAGCTTTGACACCGGCACCTAAAGGCAGAACCATTGGTGCCGCTAAAGCAGCACACTCAAGGAAGGATCTTCTTGACCAAGTTTGGGCCATCAGAATTTCCTCACGACTTCAAAGCTCCAGCTCCGGCCACTTAGGAGGGCTTGGCTGACACCTGCATCATAACCGAAAGCACCCGACGTTAATGGCGGCGGCTCATCGGTTAGGTTGGCGATAGATAGACGTACCCGCGTATTGGTGAGCCATGTTGGCGATGCAGCTTCAAACTTGTAGCCTACAGAGAGATTGTAAGTAACGACTGGATCGATCACCAAGCGATAGAGTGTGTTCCCGGCTGTGAAGAACGGCTCGATATAAGAAGGCTTGCCAAGGCTGTCGTAAATCGCCTGCGTCGTTGTTGCACCTGAATCATGTGTTTTTCCGACATGATAAATGCCTAGCCCTGCGTTCCATGCGCCCTTGTCCCAGTTGATATTGGTCGTGCTGCGCCACTTTGCGGCACCATCAGCATAAAGGCCGTTATTCTCGATTGGCGCAACATTGACGGGTGCAAGCGTGGTGCGCGAGCGGTCCAGATAGCTCCAGTCTGAGGTAACGAGAATGCGGCCCCAAGACTGGCGTGGCATCGCATAGCGGAATCCAAAGTCCACACCTTCGTGTTGGCTGCTCGACAGGTTCAGGAACGGCTGATACCGCGCGAAGATACGACCCGCGGGAGCAGCAGGGTTGGTTGGGTTGGCGGCATTATAAGCGGCAAATGCAGCACGATCTTCAGGTGTCAGCGCGTAACGCTGGACATCGGGATCGCCGCGATAGCTTGCGCCAATGCCGATATCGATTTGGTTGACGGCAACACCGGCCGCAATCTGCGCCTGCGTATAGGCCCGCAGCAGCGCTGTATCACTTGCATCAATCTGTGCGGTACTGCGTTGGCCAAGCAAGTTGGTGCGGTCGATGCTCCACAGATCAGCTGTGAGGCTTAACCCCTTGATACCTGGAACGTCGAACACGATGCCGTAGGTGGTGCCTTCTGATTCCTGCGGTTTTAGATCAGGGTTGCCACCAAAATAGGTACGTTTGACGTAGGGACCTTCGTTCAAGAACGGATTGCGATAAGCGTCGAGATCACCGGCACCCGCCGTGATGGACCAACGCGGACTGGTATAAAGCGCTGCAAGGCTTGGTGCCATGAACCCTTCATTGTAGGAGCCGCGAACCATCAACCAAGACGTCGGCCGCCAGTTTATGCCAATCTTCGGCTTTGTGGTCTCACCAAAGTCGCTATAGTTCTCAAACCGTGCTGAAGCCGTTAGCTCAAGGCTATTCACCAGCGGTATTTCGCGCTCGGGCGAAACCAAGGGCACGACTGTTTCGGCATAGGCGCTTGTGACTTCGCGCTCACCAAATACATCGGGTCGGGGTGGGTGTAGTAAGAAGTCATTGTTTAGCGGGTCTAGGCCCGAAGATGCAGGGTTTTCACCGCTGAACGGTGGACGCACATCACTTAACTCTTCCCGACGAAACTCCACACCAAAGGCGGCTTTCACCTCATTATCCCAAAAGGAGAACAAGGTGCCCGAAGTCCTAAAGTCGGCGCTGGCGATAGAGCTTTCTGCGCTGCGCGAATAGACTTCCGAGAAGGAATCTACAACCGACTGCGGATTGGTATAGGGCTGATCAGCTACGACGGCGCCATTTGCAACGCGGAAAGTGTAGCCAAATGGATTATAGGCACCACTATCGGTTCGCGCGATGGCAGCTTGGAGCTTGCTTTCACGAATGTCTGGGAACGCGTCATCAGTCCCGCTGACTTCATTGTAGAATAGCGAGCTCTCCCACTCCCACGTGGTGCCAAACTTGCCACGCACGCCGCCAACGATCCGGAAGACGTCCGCTTTGGTTTCGACACTTTCGGCGGCCAAGTCGCGAATGGTTAGCTGGGTGAAGCTGACGGTGCGCGGTGCACCAACGACGCGCGCGGTGCCGTCGGTGTTTGCGGCACCTGTGACATGGTAGAAGCGCGAGCCATAAGGGTTGAACGGGCTATCAATCGGCATCACCATCAGTTGATCGGACGTCGGCGCGTTAAGGGCCAGAGGTTGGCGACGCATGGTGGATGACGAGCCGTAATAACCAAACTCCGCAAAGGCCGTGAGCCGCGCACTAATGTCATACTCCGCCGTCACAAAGGCATTGGCACGTGTTGTCTTGGGTGAGGCAAAGCCAAACTGATTGAGGTCCAAGAAGAATTCTGGGTTGGTTGCACGGCTAGGTGCCGCCGTGGTCAGCGCTGGTGTGCCGTTCACAGGTCGGAAGAAATTGTTGGCCGTTGATGTTCCAATCCGAAAGGTGGGCCAGAAGCCACGCGCGGAACGTGCATCAAAAGGCCCGCCTAAAGCGTTAAATGGCGCTGGCGCACGATCAACGTTCAAGGATGTGCGGCTGAAGTCGCGCTCAGTCAGAAGCGTGGCATCGCGGGACAGCCCTTCAAATGTGCCAAACAATCGTCCCCGGTCATCAGCAAAGCGGGTTCCGAACGTTACAGCGCCCTGCAGACTCTCGCCACCGCCCGCTTCGGGCTGGCTATAGCGCAACAGTGCCTCAACACCCTCAAAGTCGCGTCGCAACACATAGTTGATCACGCCACCAACAGCATCCGAACCGTAAACAGAGGATGCGCCATCGCGCAGCACTTCAATCCGCGCGATCCCTTGTGTCGGCAAGTGGTTGATGTTGACCGCTTGCGACAGGCCAGCGGTGAATGGATTAATGGCCATGCGGCGACCATTAATCAGGACCAGAGTTGCTGTCGCACCCATATTGCGGAGGTTCAAATTGGCATTATCGCCCCGCGCACCAGAAGAGCCCAAACGAGTTTCGTTCTCGGGCAAATTGCTTACCGAAGGCAGCGAGGTCAGCAATTCAGACGGCAGAAGCGCGCCACGCAATTCGATCGCGCGCTGATCCAGAACCGTGATTGGAACCGTTGTCTCAAGATTTGATCGACGAATGTTGGAGCCTGTAACAATGACCGTTTCGACTTCCCGAGCAGGCTGCTCACTGGCTTGTTGCGCCGTGGCAGAGTGAACCCAACCAAGGCTAAGGATGGCCGCCACAGCAGCAGAATTGAACAAGCGAGCCGACCGGCGCACAGAATATGTCATAGCTTTTCCCCAGCACTTACAATTGCTGGGTCTGGCTACAGAGGCCGTGTGACGGCCCTGCGAACGCTGGGTGACGTATCTGTAACCCACCCCAACAAAGCGAGGGCACAAAAGACGAATTCGTCGCGTATCGTTCGGCGGCTGCTGAAATGGGTGGTTTGGTCTGGAGAGCACGAGCAGCGAAAGCCGGCGTAAATCTAAGATGTGCAGCCAATTTTCAGAGATATCTTATTGAAGCAAGTCAAGGTAAATCTTAATAAGAATTTACTCGGGCCACGCTCAATTACTCGGCCTGAGCTAACGAATTATAATCGAATACTAGGTACACTCGATTGAATGAGGGCCTAAATGTTGAAAGCGCTGCTGTCGAATATTCGTGGTAATATCGCCACCATCACTGCGATAGCATTAGTGCCAATCGCTGGCGCGGTTGCTATGGCGGCTGAGCTGACAATGGTCAGTGCTGAACGTTCGCATCTCCAGTCGATCGTCGATTCTGCCGCGCTCGCAGGGGCGACAGAAATGGCTATTCCCTCCCGCGATGCAGTCGGCATTCAAGCCGTAGCGGTTGCTTTTGCTTCAGACTCTTACTCCCGCTCTGGATCAAAGACGCCAGTTACATTTGCTGCCAATGTGAACCGATATGAGCGAACAATTACGGTTTCGGCAGCTGGCGCTCGTCAGCCAATGATTGGAATTCCGGGGATCGGCGCAACCAATTTATCCGTATCGGCTACAGCTGAGAGTTTGCAGAACATCCCATTGTGTGTGCTGCAGACAAACTATCAACCCCCAGCAAAGACTGCGAAATTTCTAGCAAGAGTTGGCGTCGGGGCGGTCACCGGCTTTGACCTGTTTGATCAAGCGAAAATCCGTGCGGGTGGATGCCTCATACATTCAAATGAGCGGATTGTGGCAAACGATCGGGCAGAGATTGAGGCATCACGTGTGCAGGCCGTAACCGACGCCACGGGTCAGATTAACCCCACAGCAAATGTCGGCGCGTTGGAAATCGCGGATCCGTTCACCGCTTTGAATTTAAACCCAAAGTCTATGGCCGGCTGTCAGCCACTCAAGCGGATCACTATCGGTGCAGGCCAAACATATGTCATGCCGCCTGGCGTACATTGTGAGAAAATTGATGTGCTGAGTAATGGCATTTTGCAGCTACAGCCGGGGGAACATTATTTCTTCGGGAACTTAGACTTTAGAGATAATGCATCCTTGCTTGGCGATGATGTGGTCATGATCTTTGGCCCGCTCTATAAGTTCAATTTTGGTGGAAACACGCGGGTTGAGCTATCCGCCCGCGAGACTGGACCGTTAGCGGGCTTTCTGATTGCCACCCACCCCACCAACTATCAGTCATTTACAATCTCATCCAACAATGTGCGGCAGTTGCTCGGCACAATTTATATCCCACGCGCTGAGTTGATCATTAGCTCGACAGGCAGCGTGGCACAGGAATCGGCTTGGAGCGTGATTGTCGCCAGAGCAATCACCATGACAAATAATCCAATTCTCGTGATTAACTCCAGTTATGTGAACTCTGGTGTACCCGTTCCAGACGGCGTCGGGCCCACTGAGGCAACCCCGCGACTAAAGCAGTAGACCATCGAAGTCAGCCTGAAAGTGGTCTGGATGCTAGCGCAAATCTCCAACCCCAACGCTTGGCTGGTTTGCTGAATTTCTCAATGTTGAGCGATGCGCTTCGCGCGGTAGGGTGCGCTCCGATTTATCGAGGCAAACGCCGCTTGAGCATACTACTCGCGTGATTGTGCAGGGCTGCTAGCCCCCCTCCCCCGACAGAGTGTCACGTTTCTCTGACAAAAGGCTCTATCGGCACTGGGAGGCGAAGCGATATGACACTTCAAACAGCAACACGTAGCGCACTGATTGGGCTAGTCGCCTGTCTGACACTATCATCAGCCGCCCTCGCCCAAACAAGCCCACCGCCGCTCCGCGCAGCTTTGCCCAACAATGCTGAGATGTCGGCAGATCCTCTCCCGGTTTTACCAGGCGAGGTCATGAGCCGTGAATTCGTGCCAGATTGGGGCCTAATTCCAAGTATGGAGACCGATAGCCAGCCGACCTTGTCCAGCAATGCCGTGCCTCCGCGCGGCCTTCGCGATGGGGATGCTTTACCACCAACGCGGCAATGGATGGGCGCGCCAGCCAGCCATCAGATCCACGATCTCATGGAAGGGCGCAGCCTGCCCAGCGGGCCTTTTACGGCTGAAATCTGGTTGTCCTATCATGGCGACAAGCCAGTGGGTGCCGCCCTTGTGGCCGCTGCGCCCGGTCAAGCTCCATTATGGCGTTTTGGTTTCAACGAAGGACTTGTCCTGTTTGAGGCAGGTGGCGCGTCCTTGGCGCGGCCCGTAATGGAGGTCAAAGCC
>NZ_JBIIYV010000048.1:0-22694 GCF_044346625.1 Aquidulcibacter sp.
GTCCTCAAGCTGGTTTGGCACGCTTGTGAGGTCCTGGAGAGATTAGCCTTGAGGCAGGCGCGAACGCCCTGACGGTCGCGGGCAGAAGCTTCCCGCGGGCACAGGCGCATCACATCTGCCATACAGGCTTTGCGCACATCGTCTCGCTGCTTAGTGGTTGGCGTGGCTTCGCCCGGACTTGCTGCCAGCACAGACAGGATAGACGCCGCGATACTCAATCCAATCATCTGACACACCTCAGCTACATTTATTGACACTTAGCATGTCAATATGGTGTCGACAAGCAGGTCGGCTGGTAGTTTGACTTGCCATTTTGGCTTTTTAAGGCAAGAGATTAACGATGCCTTCTGCAACGATCCTAAATATACGTTTCCCATCCGATCCGCCTAGCGACGGCCGTCGTGCGCGCAGTCAAACCAGTCGCGACAAGATCGTTTCTGCTCTCCTTCAACTGGTAGAGGGAGGCGATTTGTCCCCCAGCGCGGCACGCGTTGCTGAAGTCGCCGGTGTCGGCTTGCGGTCGGTGTTCCGCCATTTCGACGATATGGATACGCTGTATCAAGAAGTGAGTGAGCGGGTTTCGGCAGAAGTTATTCCGCTCCTTGATGAGCCTGTGACCGGGGTTGTCTGGAAAGAGCGGCTTGTGAACGTTGTCGAGAGACGCACCACTATTTTTGAGCGCATCCACCCCTTTCGGCTTTCGACAAGTTTTAAGCGCTTTCATTCAGCTTTTCTGACCGAGGAATATCGACGAACTTTGCAATTGGAAGCCAGTACGGTGGAAGCCTTGCTGCCGGAACATATTCTGGCTGACGACTTATCTACCCGCAGCATCAAAGTGGTCTTGAGTTTCCAAAACTGGCACGCATTGCGGTTTGAGCAGGATCTATCGATTCAAGAGGCGCGCGAAGTCGTAACCCGTCTTTTGGACGACATTCTATCCAGACTGGCGGATTAAGAACCTTTTGGTCCTAAAGGCCCAGTTCATGCCATCGGGCCAAATAAATCTTGAACCAAGGCGCATAGAGCTGCGGGTTTGCGGAGGCATCCGCTTTGAGTTCGCGCACGTCTACCCACCGAACGTCAGCTACTTCTTCCGGAGCAAGGTCAAAGGCGAGATTCTGGCTTGCAACATCCGCGCGGTACACCTGAACGCGCTCATGCTCGATCAAATTATTGGAGACTTCTGCATAATACTCAACCACACGCGCTGGCTGGAGGTCGAGCTTGAGGCCAAGCTCTTCAAATAATCGGCGGCGTGCACTGTCTTCTGGTGCTTCGTTCCAGTGAGGATGCGTACAGCAGGTATTCGCCCATAGGCCGCCGCAATGATATTTGCTGAGTGCTCGCTTCTGGATCAAAAGTTTTGGACCACAAAAGACAAATATGGAAACGGCGAGATGCAAAGTTCCATCTTTATGTGCTTTAAGCTTCTCAATCGGAAATAAAAGGCCATCTGACCCAATAGCTGGAATGACTAGCGGGCGTGACGGTTCGCGCGGCTTTTGGGACAAGAACGGCTCAACTGGGGTCGCTACAAGATGGTTCACTTTGTCGACTCCAATGAAGTTGGGCTTGGACCCTTGTCCTCGATTGATTTTGCTTCTGATTTCTGCACGCTCTTACTCGGCGAAGCCCACCGCCACAACGCAGCATCTTGAACTGGCAAGACCATAAAGAAATGCTCCAAAAGAGCTAAGGCAGCCAAGGTGAATAACAAGACAAAGCCTGTTGCCATGGCCGAACCTTCGCTGGCCCGATCGGCTTGGGTCATGAGCCAGGCGCACAGAATAAGCGATCCTATTACTGAAACCGGCATTAACGCGTTCATCGGGCGCTTGGGCAAATAGGATTTCAGATGCTCTAGATGTGCCGGGAAGAATTCATCTGTCAGGTTGGGAACGCCAAGAAAGATGTTGAGTTTGGCGCTAATCCGCATCGCGAACAAGATGCCAAATGTCCAAGCCGCTACTGGGTTCGGGTGGCCCCAGGTCAGACCAATCAGTGCCAGAAGCGTTAGAAAAATCGCGATCTCATGATGGATGACCGTCAAAGTCGCAAATTTAAAGCGCGTCCAGCCTTTGGCATCGGGCGGGCAAGCCGCTGGGCGGGGCCCAGTAATCTTGCCCATCAGGAAGCTTGCTTCATGCCAGCCCCAGATACACAATGCGCAGCCAGCCGCAATGTAAGCCGCCAATGTGGTATCGTCACCCGCTGTGATAATCACGCCACCGGTGGCCACCGCTACGACCAAAGCAAACAGGCTGAGCGCAGTGCCGTAACTCTTCTGCGGTAGCCGCACCAGCAACAGAATAATGCCCGTACTGAACCACCAGGCGAAAACTGTGGTTACAATCGGCGCAGCAAGGGTGGCGAGGTCCATTAGCGGGCTCGCTTAGTACGAAAACTGAAGCGGCAGCCTGCCATCATCTAGCCTCTGGCGTGGCCAAAAATCGAGCAAACGCCCCCTCATTGGTTGGACCAAAGGCGCGCAAATCGATCTCCTTGCCTGTTGTTGGATCAGACATCGTCAAGCGCTTGTTCGGGTATAAGGACAGGTTGAACGGTACCTCAGCACCAATATTGCGCACTTTACGATCACGCACAAAACCCCGCATCACAGCGCGGATAAAAGCATCTTCGCCAGGCACAATGACGTCCAGCGTCGCACCCGTCGTGGCATTGCGTACGATGACAGAGCCGTCAGCTTCATCGGTAAAACGCAACTTGAGCACAGTGCTGGGAATAGGCGCTGAAACAATTGAATCTATTGGCGGATTGAGATTCTGATAGCGCCCCACGACTGCAGCGACCAGCGACAAAGCGATCAAGCTGCCCGCAGCAAATAAGGCCGCTTTTGGAAATGGCTCATGGTCAATTGCACTCATGGTAACTTTCCTTCCATTGGACTTAAGGCGTTTGTGAAGCGCTTGGGCCCGCCTTGCCGAAGCCAGGCGGGCCCAAGGCAAGTCAGGCGAGAGCTGGTTCTGCCCCAATGCCCGCACCGTTTGACGCCTTTGAGACATCGTCTACGCGTGGGGTAGTGGCATGTGTTTGCTCATGGGTGAGGCGCAGTGCTTCGGCCAGAACGGCTGCAGGCTTGGTTGCGTCGCGGAGGCAACGCAGCGATGGTTGCGGCTGAACAATGAAGCCAGGACGGGCATGGGGCCAAAGCAATACGACCGAGATTTTGTTGGGCTTCATCAATTGCAAAGCGACATCGCCACTGCCGTCCGCCAATTGGTTGACTGCAGCGCTCTCAATAATCTTGTAGGGGATATTGATTGCTTTGGTCATGGCTGCGCCAAATCGCATGACCAAGCGGCGATTGGTCAATGTATAGACCGTCGTGCGGCTATTCAAATAGGCCAAGCCCACCAGTAGGCCTAGACCGACCATGCCGATCGGGGCTACCCAAGCCGCGGCCAGAAGCGCCGCGCCAAGGTCCTGGCCATCGGCGGTTCCCTCAACGACGCGCCACATCATCAACAGCACGAAATAAGCCGCGACCCAGTCAACTCGGAATACGCGTCGTGCCATCAAAATCCAGTCAGGCTCCCCCTGCCAGAGGATAGTTTCACCCTGTGGTAGATCGCCTGGCAGGCCGCGAATGGGTTCAAAATCGTGTTCGACGCTCATAGTACTGGCTCCGACCGATCAGGTGTGGAGTAGAGATAACCTGCACCAAAGTAGCCAACGATCTTTTCTTCTTCGAGCAAGGTCACTTGGTCTGGATTGGCCAGAGTTGGCGCGCCTGCGACTTGGCTACCCAAGACTGCATCAAGGCGAACCCGGCTGAGGTTCTTTTGCACGACGCACATAGTCATTGGCACGAGCACATGCTTGGTCGGCCCACCTTCAGGCGTGACATCGACTTCAAGATAGCGGACGAGGAATTCGGCCCGGTCTACCCAAATGTCTTTAATGGCCCCGGCGGCTGACCCGTCGAGACCCACCAAAGCAAAGCCGCGCAGGTCCGGATCTTTCTTGTCGATCGAATAATCGGTTGCGATGCGCAGCGGTGCAAGGCGCGTCGTGCCATGATTGGTCATGTCTGGCGTATCCGCGCGCATGGCATAAGCGCCTGGACCAACGCCTGCCGACAACGGATTGCCGTCGGGCTCAATTGGAGTGCCAGACCACGCAGCTGTCCGCTTAAACTGGGTTACATGGGTGTCGCGAGATGCGTCTGGTTTGACCAGCTTACTACCGTCAGGCATGTGAAAGGTCTTTGGCGTGGAGGGAAAAAGCCCGCCTGGGGTAGATTCCAGAGCGCCAGTGACATCATCCTCAAGTGGGAAACCTTCGCGCCGACCCTCGCGCAGAAGGTAAAGTACCAACAGGAAGAAAAAGGCAAAGAAGAGATAGAGAACTATCTCTGTGACATCCACGGTCCCCGCGAAATATTGGTTATACATGTCACTTCTCCATCGTAGTTAGAGGGTTGGGAATTCCGAGAGCCCAAAACGACGCTCCCCTGTGTTGTTGGTCTCTTGTGCTTCTCGAATTCTTGATGGGCCCGGCGCGTGCTTGGCGAGCGGACCGATCGCCACGAGAGCTGCAAACAGCAGTCCGATTTCCAAATGATAGACAATGCCATAGCTTGTCGCTGGGCCGCTGAACGCCGCTCCCAATGCCCCGGAAGCAGTCATTTGAGCGCCGAGGTCGCGAATGCCGCCACCAAGCGCTATACCAAGGCCGGCCGCTGTAGCCTGCACGCCGCCCCACGCCCCAAGAGCGAGCCCGGACTGCTGACCCTCACTGGCCAAAGCCATGGCCGCAGTCAGCGTACCAATCGAGAACAAGCCGCCGCCCAAGCCGATGCCGATCACGCCTAAACAGAAGAGAGGGGTCAATGAAAGCGCCCCGGCCAAGATGACACATGCAAAGGCCACAACGCCGATTAGGGCACCATAGCCTGCGAGCCGATGGGCTTCGCCGTCCCGGCTCAGTTGTTGGGAGGCAAACGCAAAACCGGTCAAAGTCCCTGCAGCCCAAAGGGCAGTCAATGCGGTTGTGGAGCCGACATCCATGCCGAGAACTTCAGCGCCATAGGGCTCTAACAGGACATCCTGCATCGCAAAGGCACCAGCGCCAAGGCCCGTTGCAACAAGCAGGCGAACCGTGCGCCCCTGCTGCATGAGCAGGTTCCATTGGTCCTTAAAGACAGGCCTTATACGGTCTGGTGCCGTCAGGGCGGGATTGCGAATCTCCTGCTTCCACACGGCGACGGCATTTAGGATAAACGAAACAACCGCTGCGCCTTGAATGACTTGGATCAGGCGCATAGCGTTAAAATCCATCAACAAGCCGCCCAGAATCAGAGATGAAATCAGCATGCCCACCAAGAGCATGACATAGAGGAGTGCCACGACGCGCGGCCGGGTCTCGTCCGTTGCAAGGTCGGTTGCCAAGGCCAAGCCTGCTGTCTGGGTGGTGTGCATCCCGGCACCGACGAGCAAGAAAGCAAGTGCCGCTCCGATATGTCCAAAGATGATTGGCCCTTGACCATCGCCTGACAGGATCAGCAGGGCGAATGGCATAATAGCCAGTCCGGCGTATTGCGCCATGGTACCCATAAAAACAAACGGCGTGCGACGCCAGCCCAAGTAAGACTTATGCGTGTCAGATTTAAAGCCGATCAGGGCGCGCAATGGTGCAAACAAGAGCGGCAGGGACACCATCAAGGCGACTAAAGTGCCACTCACGCCAAGCTCGACAATCATGACCCGGTTGAGTGTCCCGGTTAATAGGACCGCGGCCATCCCCGTAGAAATTTGAAACAAGGATAAGCGTAGTAGCCGGCTAATCGGCAAATCTTTGCTTGCGGAGTCTGCAAAGGGCAGCATGCTGACAAATAACTGACGCCAGGCAGCAGCAATTTTCTCGGCCTGGGGCGTCATGTTTGTTGCCCTGCCCAATTGGAGCCTGACGCTGCATGGGAAGACGACATCTGCCCGCTCTGCGAACTCGTATCACTTTTCTTGCCTTCAAGGCGCGCTACGCGCAGTTTCCAAAGGAATTGCGCAGCATTTATCACGTAAGTTCCATAGGCAGCGACCGCGATGTAGACCTGTTGTTCAGGGGTCCACCAGCCGTTGAGAAGCGCGACAACGTAAAGAGTTTGGAGGGCGAGGACCAGCATCGAAAAGACGTCTTCCCAGAAAAAGGCCTCAACAAAGAGCCATTCATCAAAGACTATTTTTTCCCAGATCGAGCCCGTAATCATGATAGTGTAAAGCAAGAATGTCTTGATCAGGATGGAGATCGTTGCCGCTTCATACCCTTTTCCAGTGCCGAGATAGTAAGCGACTAAGCCCAGACTGATCAGGAAAACCAGAAATTGTAACGGTGCCAAGATAGCCTGAACCAAAGTCCAAGGTGTCGCATCACGTCGCGCCCGCTGCTCAGGCGTGTAGAGCGGCTTTTTTGCCGATTTAGACCGTTCTGCGGTCGCCGGACTGGCCGTACTGACAGGAATGTTGGACAAAACACAGTCAATACCTGCTTGATCCGCACTGAAAATCTCGGCCGCATGAACCCCTTCACATCTCGCACCCTGCTCTATCGCAGGCGCAGCTTCGCACTCGCAAAATGAATGCGAAGACACTGATTTTGATGAGATATGCAAGGAATGCATTCTTGATTTCCGGCAGCGTTCGACGAAAAGTGTCCACGCCATCTCTCAGTTTCGCACGCCCACTTTGATTGTCAAGTTATTTGGACGCCTAATAAAACTGACACTTTTTGACTTTTGGGGATAAATTTTTCAATTTGGCTCTGGCCCATATTGAATCTTCGTGTAAGTTGATGGAACCAGAGGTCAGATAAAGCTTAGAAAATAAGGCTGCTACACTGGTTTGGGATGACCTGATGATTGAATTCCTCGTAAGGCGGGAACCAACAACAGGGGGCAGCGCGTAGCTGGACGCGCACGAGACGGTGTGACTCCGAAAAAGATCTGGAGAAGCAAAATGTCCAATCAAGACACCTTAGTGCACTTGGACCCCAGAAACCACGGCCAAGAAGATATCAATCAAGGCTCAGCGCCAGCTTGGAAAAAAACTGAGTCCGCTCCGGCGCCTAGCGGCGACAAATCAACGGACGTGAAGATTATGGAGTTGCTGGCGCAGATGGTAGAAGGGGACATTATTCCTCGACTCATGCTGGCCCACAAAACCCATCGCGACCAAAACCTCGGACAGGTCTCCGGCAAAGAGCCGGGGCAGACCGCCGTGATTGATCTCGCCCATATCCTGCTCACCCATGAAGTCGATGATGTTGAGGTTATTCTGCAGGCCTATTTGAATTCTGGCCTCCGCTTGGATGAAGTTTATGTTGATCTGATGGCTCCGGCAGCTCGGCATTTGGGCTCCATGTGGGAGGATGACACTGCGTCATTCTCAGATGTCACGATTGGCCTTGGTCGGCTGCAGACACTTTTGAATCGGTTGAGCGACGCTGATCGCGACGAAAAAGATATTCGCGCAGACTTGGCATCGGGTCTTTTTGTGACGCCAGCGGGCGAAATGCACAGCTTTGGCATCCGCATGGTGGACGAATTGTTTAGGCGTGCGGGCTGGCGAACCCTGTGTGAGCCCAATTCACGCATCAATGACGTCTTGGCAATTGTGGGCAGTGAGAGCTTCCATATCCTCGGAATCGGCATTTCTGGCGACGCTCAGGTCCCATTTGTCAAAGAATTGATCCGTCAGGTGCGTAAAGTCTCACACAATCGCCATATTCTCGTGATGATTGGTGGTAGCCACATTGTTGGGCGGCCTGAAATGGCAGCAAGCATCGGGGCCGATTTCTCTGCTAGTGACGGCAGAGAAGCTATCGCCATCGCTGAAACAGTCATATACGAGCACACTCACAGGCATTAACCGTTTATGCTAGTTTCAAGGTTTTTATCGCGCATATGGAACATACCCCCGCCAATCAAAACTTCGGTCCATTGCTGCAACCGGCAGCGCTTGGCGACTTAGAGGCTTCGATTGCAGTTAAGGTTCTGGCTGCGGGTGGCGATGTGGCCATTGTTATAGACCGCGATGGTGTGATTTGCGATTTGGCCGTCGCCAATTCAGACCTGCAGCTCGATGATTTTGAAAGCTGGGTAAATAAGCCTTGGTCAGATACGGTCACGCAGGATAGCCGTCCAAAGGTAGAAGAGATGTTGCGTGATGCAGCGTCCGATAAAGCGATCCGCTGGCGCGAGCTTAACCACCCTTCTCGTCGGGGCGATTCTGTTGCCTTACGTTATGTGGCCGTCGGCACCGGGGATGATGGTCGCATTATTGCTATTGGCCGTGACCATCGCGCCGCATCCGTCCTGCAGCAGCGTCTGTTGCAAGCGCAGCAGTCGATGGAGCGGGACTATGCGCGGATGCGCACGTCTGAATCGCGCTATCGTATGCTGTTTCAGTCGACCAGCGAAGCTGTTCTCATCATTGACGGCTCTACCCGTCGTGTCGCAGAGGCCAATCCAGCAGCAGACCGCCTGATCGGTGGAGATGGGTCCCTTGTTGGTAAGCCATTTTCGCGTCTGTTTGCGGTGCAAAACCAAGAAGATGCGGCGTCACTTCTTTCGGTCGCTCAGGCTTCAACCAGCCGCTCGGCTCCGCAAACCAGCCTGACATCAAATGGTCGACAGTTGAATGTGAGCGCCTCCCTCTTTAGGCAGGACCGCAGCATGCACTTCCTGGTTCGGTTGGTTCCCGCTGAACGATCTGAGCCCATTGCAGTAGACAGTAGCCATCGTATGTTGGCGTCGATTAACCTCCTGCCAGATGGTCTAGTGGTCACA
Source organism: Aquidulcibacter sp. (assembly GCF_044346625.1). Classification (GTDB taxonomy): domain Bacteria; phylum Pseudomonadota; class Alphaproteobacteria; order Caulobacterales; family Aquidulcibacteraceae; genus Aquidulcibacter. The sequence goes on from NZ_JBIIYV010000048.1 coordinate 8,807, forward strand.
GACCGGGAACTGAATATTCTCACAGAGAATTCGGCCTTCCTCGATCTGGTTCATTTGCCAACTCCAGAGCAGGCCAATGGCGAAACCCTGACACGGTTTTTGGGTCGGCCGGGCGTTGACCGCAATATCCTACTCGAAAACCTTGTCAAATATGGCGTCGTCCGCAATTTCCCGACTGTCTTGCAAACCCAATTTGGTGAATTGGAAGATGTCGAAGTGTGCGCGGTATCGGTTCCTGAGGGGGATGACAGCTTCTATGGCTTCAGCATCCGTCGCGTCAGTCGCCGCGAGATGGAGCGTGGCCAACAGCCATTAGAACTTGTTCGTTCCCCGGCGGATATGAGTGAGCTGGTGGGCCGAGTTTCTTTGAAGGAAATCGTGCGCGACACCACTGATTTTGTTGAAAGGCTTTGCATCGAAGCAGCCTTGGATCTGACTGGCAACAATCGCGCGTCTGCTGCAGAGATTTTAGGCGTCAGCCGCCAAAGTCTTTACTCAAAGCTTCATCGCTTTGGCATTGGCAATTTTGACGACGACACCCAATAGGGTTGTTCCCTCGTTTGATCGAGCCATTGCTTAGCAAGCTGCCAGCGATTTCCGATTTTGGAGCATGGCTTGATCTTTTTGGATCAACGTTGCGATAGGCACATAAGTTCGAGCAACAGCTATTGCCCGAATGTATTGAAAACAAAGTCATTTTCAGAAATTCCCTGCTGATCAAATAGTGTCGAATTTAATTGACACTATTGAGTGTCCAACATAGGCTTGGCCTATGAACGAGACAGCTGCACCCTTGGTCCGATCCAACTTTCCAGCGCCCAAAGCGGTGCTAGAGCTGTTCAAACCTATTACCTGGTTTGCGCCGATGTGGGCCTTCATGTGCGGTGTCGTTTCCACCGGGGCCCCGTTTTCTGAAGTGTGGCCTTTGGCATTGGCAGGTGCAATTTTGGCGGGGCCAATGATCTGTGCCACCAGCCAAGCTGTGAACGACTGGTTTGATCGCCATGTCGACGCGATCAATGAACCTAATCGTCCAATCCCCTCTGGGCGAATTCCTGGTCGTTGGGGTCTTTGGATTGCGATGGTTTGGACAATTGTGTCCCTCTTGTTCGCAGCCACATTGGGTCCTTGGGTTCTGGTGGCCGCGGCACTTGGGATTGTGCTCGCTTGGGCCTATAGCGCGCCGCCGTTCCGCCTTAAGCAAAGTGGCTGGTGGGGGCCTGCCTCTGTTGGATTCTCCTATGAGGGTCTAACTTGGTTTACCGGTGCCGCAGTTGTCACCCAAACCCTGCCTGACATAAAAATTCTATTGCTGGCCGGACTTTATGCGGCAGGCGCACACGGCATCATGACCCTGAATGACTTTAAAGCCGTTGAGGGCGACCGTCAGCTGGGGCTTAGATCTCTGCCAGTTGTTATGGGGGTCGATGGTGCGGCTCGTTTTGCTTGCTTGGTGATGGCTGTCCCTCAGGCCGTAGTGGTGGGTCTGCTCATCTATTGGGGTCTGTGGCCATACGCCGCTGGCGTTTTGATTGCTTTGCTTGCCCAGTTTGCCTTGATGCGCCGCCTTTTGAGCGACCCCTTGAAACACACGCCTTGGTATAATGCGACGGGTACCAGCCTTTATGTGTTGGGTATGCTGGTCAGCGCCATTGGCGTCGGCTCTCTGCTTGGAGGAAATGCATGACCCAACCTTCACACAAGCCTTTAGGTTGGCTTGGCATTGCCCGTCTGGGGCTTGTCCAAAGCGCGCTTGGCGCAGTTGTGGCGCTTACGACCTCGACCCTGAACCGGGTAATGGTGGTCGAGATGGCGATGCCAGCTATGCTACCTGCGGCCCTCGTTGGCTTGCACTTTGCCGTGCAGATCACCCGGCCACACTGGGGCTATGGTTCAGATTTAGGTAGCAGACGCACACCCTGGATTATCGGGGGCATGGCTTGCCTATGCCTTGGCGCGATAGCTGCCACCCATGCCGCTTTGATGATGGCAAACACGCCTGAACTCGGCGTCTTGCTCTCCGTTATAGCGTATCTCATGATTGGGATGGGCGTCGGCGCATCCGGCACTTCGCTTCTGGCCCTATTGGCAACGCGTGTCGCCCCCGAGCGGCGCCCGGCTGCAGCGTCTATCACTTGGATCATGATGATTGTTGGGATCGTTGTTTCGTCCATCGCGGTCGGTCAATTGATTACACCGTTTAGCGCACAAGCTTTGACTTTTGCGGCGACAGCTGTTGCCGGTTGTGCCTTCTTGGTAACCTTGGCCGCTGTCCATGGTGTTGAGTTGCCGAAAGGTGCTGTGGTGGCGGAGCCTGAAGCAGCAGAGGAGGCTCTTGAGCCTGTGCCGTTTCGTCAGGCTTTGAAGGAGATTTGGGCAGAGCCATTGGCGCGCAATTTCTCGATCTTCGTGTTCGTGTCGATGCTGGCTTATAGTGCGCAGGACCTCATTTTGGAGCCCTTTGCCGGCTTGGTCTTCCAAATGACGCCTGGTCAATCGACCCAGCTGTCTGGCGTTCAGAATATGGGTGTTTTGTTGGGCATGATTTTAACCGGGGCGATTGGCGGGCGCCGCTCGCGCTCAGGCAAGAACCGGCTAGCAACATGGGCGGTCTTTGGCTGCATAGGCTCCGCGCTTGCGCTTTTGGGTTTAGCAGCTGCAGCTGAAATTGGCCCTGGCTGGCCCCTTAAGCCAACCGTCTTTGCCTTGGGCTTTGCAAATGGCGTTTTTGCCGTCGCTGCCATCGGCTCCATGATGGGGCTAGCAGGGAGCGGGCAGAAGTCGCGTGTTGGCATTCGAATGGGGATTTGGGGGGCCGCTCAAGCCATAGCCTTTGGTCTTGGCGGCTTCTTTGGAGCCATGGGCGTTGATGGTTTGCGGGCGGTATTGCCTGAAACGGGCCATGCCTTCCTCGTTGTCTTTGTCATTGAAGGCGCTCTCTTCCTGGTCGCGGCTTATCTCGCCAGCCGCCTTGATCACCAAAAGTCGCGCGCCTCCGCGCAAATAGATGGGCCAACCCAGCTTATGGGACGGGGCTCCCCCCTGACACAAGGATAAGATGATGGCCAAGCCCGCAGAATTTGATGTCATAGTCGTGGGCGGCGGCCCTTCCGGGGCAACGGCGGCGACCGATCTTGCATTGCTAGGTCATCGTGTGATGCTGTTGGACAAAGCAGGTCGGATCAAGCCGTGTGGTGGAGCCATTCCGCCGCGCCTCATGCGCGATTTTGATATTCCAGCCTATCTTCTCTGCGCCCACGCCAATGCCGCCCGTATGATCGCACCCAGCGGCAAAACGGTCGATATGCCGATTGAAGGCGGCTATGTCGGCATGGTCAATCGCGATACATTCGACGAGTTCCTGCGCGAACGGGCTGCCCAATCAGGTGCCGAACGGCGCAAGGGTGAGTTTGAACGTTTGGAGCATCAAGCCGATGGGCCGAGCCTAATCCATTATGTCGATGGCGAAGGCCAAGCTCAACAAGCCACTGCCCGCTATGTGATTGGAGCGGATGGCGCGCGATCTAAAGTCGGCAAACAAACCATCAAGGGTGCCGAGAAAATCCCTTGCGTCTTTGCTTATCATGAAATTATCGCTGTGCCGGAAACAATATCGGGCGACTTCGACCCAAGCCGGTGTGATGTCTATTACCAAGGCCATTTATCGCCAGATTTCTATGCCTGGATCTTCCCGCATGGATCGACCGCCAGTATTGGCGTCGGAAGCGCACACAAAGGCTTCTCACTGCGCGGTGCCATCAAGGATTTGCGCGCGGCATCAGGTCTTGACGTCTGTGAGACGGTGCGAACCGAAGGCGCGCCCATCCCGCTAAAGCCACTCAAGCGTTGGGACAATGGGCGCGATGTTCTTCTGGCCGGTGACGCCGCAGGTGTTGTTGCCCCATCGTCAGGTGAAGGCATCTATTATGCGATGGTCTGTGGTCGCGAAGCCGCCAATGCGGTTTCAGAAGCACTCGGTACCGGCAAAGTCTCGGCGCTTAAGCTGGCCCGCCAGCGTTTCATGAAGGCGCACGGCAAAGTCTTCTGGGTTTTGGGGATCATGCAGCACTTCTGGTACCGCAGCGACAAGCGCCGGGAGCGATTTGTCCAAATCTGCGACGATCCCGATGTGCAATATCTGACTTGGCAGGCCTATATGAATAAGGAATTGGTGCGGGCTAAGCCTGCGGCCCATGCCCGCATTTTCTTTAAGGATATGGGCCATTTGCTGGGTCTCTCGCCTTCGTGAAGGCGCAGGCACAAGCCCGAAATGCCTGATAATTTTCCGCCCATACTCACCCACCTGTTTGTCTCCGGCCTTGCGATAGACGTGGCATTGGCGGTGGTGGTTTTGGAATTTCTGGTCCTCTGCCTGTTCGGAAAAAGCGGGACCTTGGGGACGCGTGCGTTCACCCTTATTCTGGCCCTAGGCCCAGGTGCGTGCCTGATGTTAGCTTTGCGGGCAGCCCTGACGCAATCCAGCCTGGTTTGGGTTGCTTTGTTTCTTGCCCTCTCGTTACCGCTTCACCTAACTGACCTTGCACGCCGCAAGATATAGACGCGTTCCAGCGCACATGAAAAAGGCGGGACGCCAATGCATCCCGCCTTCTAGACTTATAGCCTGCCAATTTAAGCTGGCCGAGACTGGCTATCCAACTTAGTTGGTGTGAGTCTTCAGATAAGCCACCAAATCTGCGCGCTTCTGCGAATCCTTGATGCCAACAAAGGCCATAATGGTGCCTGGGATGCGAGCTTTTGGGTTCTCCAGATAGGTGTAGAGTTCTTGCTCGGTCCAGGTGATCCCGGACTTCTTGTTCGCTTCAGAATAACGGAAGCCGGCAACTTGGCCTGCGGTGCGGCCAATGATGTTGTGCAAGGATGGGCCAACTTTGTTCACACCAGGGGTTACGACGTGGCAAGTTTGGCACTGACGGAAAACGGCTTCACCCTTGGTTGCGTCGCCAGACAGGGTCGCACCTGCTTTATCCGTGATCGCCATGACCATGGCACCAGCGGCAGGAGCCGCCGCAGCAGCGGCAGGAGCCGCAGCATCAGCTGCCGGGGCTGCAGCTTCGGCGGCAGGCGCGGCTGCTTCAGCCGCAGGAGCGGCAGCAGTTTCTGTCGCAGCAGGCGCTGCAGCTTCAGTAGCCGGGGCAGGTGCTTCTGCCTTCTGGCTTGCTTGTTGTCCGCAGCCTGCTACCAGAGCCAACGCCGCGAGCGAGACAGCAATTCCAGAACCCAAAATTCGTCTTTTCATGGTTTTTCCTCTCAAAATCGGCGTCGAAGCCTTCTGATGTTTTTACTATAGAGCGAATTCGCTTGAGGTCCAGAGACACGAACCTGTGACTGACGTAAAATCCGCCAGTTGGATCGTGGTGAGTTGAGGCGACTTTGTTTCGATTCTATTTTTGACTATTTACGGTACTACCAAACGGGGAGTTCCTATAAGTTCCAAAGTCTCGAGCGACTTTTTTGAGCGGATCCGTGTTAGAGTCACAATCAAGAACATGGCTTAGCCTGGTCGATTTCACCGCCGCCCCTTGGTTCTTGACTTGCTATAGAACGGGTTGTCGTTATTGATTTGGATGCAAGGCAGCGCCACTTGAAACCAAGGTGGCCCTAGCAGGTTATTTATTCGGAGACGTCAGATGGATTTTGGTCAACGCGTGCGACATAGTCTGGCTGGTCTCAAGCGTGTGGTTACACCAATGCCCGCCAAGGACCCATTTGCCGCGGCGGAGGCCGCCCCTGCTGCTGCGCCAGTCACCGCCAAGCCAAAGCGGGGTTGGCAAGCTTTGGCAATAGCCGGTGTTTTGGTCACTGTTCCGATCTATTACATTTTGGGGGCCGTCCTTACCCACCGAATCAATGATGATCTGAATTTTAAGGCTGATGATCCAGGCCCAGGTGCATCGCGCACTATTGCCGTCATCGCTGGCCTGATCGACCGTGAAATCAATCAAACCGCCTGGGCTCCCAATACCCAGCCTTTCCAGCCAGCAGCCCTCCTGCGCTATGGCGGCAACATGGCCAATTTCCAGTCGGGTATGGTCAAGGCTTTGTCCAATATCACTGTAGAGATCGAAAGCTATGTTGGCCGTTCGCGCGGCACCTCGGCAGCCGATCCAGATCTTGGCCGCGCGCGGCAGGGCTTGTCACGTCAGCCGGACACGTGGTTGCTCGACCCTTGGCCGACCTCCTCTGCGGATCAAGAATACCGCAAAGCGCGCACTGCTTTGATCGCATATAATGCGCGCGTCGCGGACGGTAGGGCGGTTTTCGATGAGCGCGCGGACAATTTGCAGGCCTTATTGGCGCGATCGGCCCTCGACCTCGGGTCGTCCTCTGATGCCTTAGAGAAGCAGATAGGCGCAGGTCGAAAGGTCTTTATTGATCGGCGGGCCGACAAGTTATTCTATTTTGTCAAAGGCCAATCCTACGCCTATTTCATTGCTTTGCGCGCCGTGCGCGAAGACTTCAAAGATGTAATTGTAGAGCGCAGGGTAGCAGGTTTGTATGATGCGATGCTAGCAGATCTTGCTACTGCCGCCAGCTTACAGCCCTTGATCGTGCAAAATGCTTCACCCAATGCGCTCTTGATGCCAAACCACTTGTCGACCGAGGGCTTCTACCTTCTCCGCGCGCGCTCGAAAATGCGCGAGATCACCGACATCCTGCAACGCTAACGGATAAAAGACATGGGCGAGCGCAAACTTCTCTGTATTGCTGATGACAGCCCAGAGTGCCGGGCCGCTGTCTACTTTGGGGCGCTTCGGGCTGCCAGCACGGATGCGAAACTAATTGTTCTGCGCGTGGTGGAACCAATGGATCCAGGGCTATGGTCAGCGATGGGCGAAGCGATGCGGGAGCGTATGCGCCTCGAGGCTTTAGACGATTTGCAAAAGCTATCCGATGTTGCGTGGCAGGCTGCAGGTCTTGCACCTGAATTGGTGGTGCAGGAAGGAACGTTGGATCACCAGATCCGCGCCTTTATTGATGCAACGCCTAGCGTGAAAACCTTGCTTCTTGCCGCTGCAGCCGGGCGCGGTGGGCCGGGGCCTTTGGTGGCTGCAGCCATGCGTGGCGGCTTCGGCTTTGGAGCCCGTGCGGTGGCTATCATGATTGTGCCAGCGGGACTAAGTGATGAAGAATTGGCAGACCTTGCGACCTAGAGCATCCAAATCCCCCGCCCAGTCCTAATAGACGTTGAATTTCTGTACCAAGAGGCCCATGTCTAACCCATGTTTATTCAAACCGAAGCAACCCCGAACCCCGCCACTTTGAAGTTCTTGCCCGGCCGCGATGTGCATCCTGCCGGGGCAATCGAATTTAACGACGCTGAGGCCGCCGCTGCGTCACCGTTAGCTGCCGCCTTGTTCAAGATTGACGGGGTTCGCCGTGTCTTTTTTGGTGCTGATTTTATCACGGTGACTAAGGATGCTGAGACCGAATGGCCCCATATTAAGCCATCACTGTTGGGTGCCATCATGGACACCTTTGTCTCGGGTGCGCCGGTGATGACACACAGCGTCACCGCTGAACCCGCTTCTTCGGCTGGTGCCTATAGTGGCGATGCAGCACAGATCGTGCGCGAGATTGAAGAATTGTTGGCGACGCGTGTACGCCCCGCTGTTGCCCAAGATGGCGGTGACATAGATTTCGATCGATTTGAGCCCGAGACAGGAACCGTCTATCTGCGCCTGCGGGGTTCATGCGCCGGCTGTCCATCCTCAACCATCACCTTGAAGCAAGGCATTGAAAATATGCTCAAGCATTATGTCCCGGAAGTTTTGCGGGTTGAGCAGGCTTTGTAGGCTTATTCCTGTTTTGAAGGGAGATCGTGATGGGCGTGTTAGACGATACAGCTTTGCACCAATTGTTTGTCGATGCCCGCACCCGCAATGGCTGGGTTGAGGAGGCTTTGCCTGAAAGCTTGATGCGCGCTGTTTATGATCTCACGAAATGGGGACCGACTAGCGCGAATTGTTCGCCCGCACGGTTTGCCTTTATTGGCTCGGCGGAAGGTAAAGCAAAGCTAAAGCCCTATTTGGCACCCGACAATGTCGACAAAACCATGTCGGCACCTTGGACCGTGATCGTGGCGAGTGATCCAAAGTTTTACGAGAAAATCCCAGAGCTGTTTCCCCATAATCCCGATGCTGCCAAGTGGTTCTCCGGCATGCCAGATGGTGGCGCGGAAGCCGCTTTTCGCAATGGCACACTCCAAGGGGGCTATTTAATGTTGGCGGCCCGCGCACTGGGTTTGGATTGTGGCCCAATGAGCGGCTTTAATAATGCGGGCGTCGATGGTGCCTTTTTCAAAGAAAATGGCTGGAAATCGAATTTCCTGGTAAATTTAGGTCATGGAACAGATAAAGACTTGTTCCCGCGCTTGCCTCGTCTGTCATTTGAGACCGCTTGCCAAGTTTTGTGATCGGAAAATGATCGACAGCGCAAGCAAAATAACCGAACAATAGAAATATGTCTGTATCAGAAATCCCCGCCGGAGAGGCTGTCGATCGTGCTGAACCGTTGCACGAGGCGATTTATCAAGAATTGCGGGCCCGCCTCTCGCGTGGGGCATTTGCGCCGGGCGATAGTCTCAGCCTGCGGTCGCTGGCAACCGAGCTGGGCGGCAGCGTTACGCCTGTGCGGGATGCTGTCTGGCGGTTAACGGCAGAGCATGCCCTTAGCATGGGAGCAACCCGGCGGATCACGGTGCCTGAAATGGACCGGACCGGGATCGTGGAATTGATGCGCGCTCGCACGCTGTTGGAGCCAGAGGCAGCGGCAAAAGCGCTACCCTTCATTACCATCAACCACCGCCAAGCGATGGCAGAAGCCAATGACTCTATGGATGCGGCACTAAGGCAGGGTGATATTGTCGGCTATATGGCCAGCAACCACGCATTCCACTTCGGCCTCTACCGTGCATGCCCTTCAACGGTCATTATCCCAATGATTGAGAGTATTTGGGTCCGGTTCGGTCCCTTCATGCGGCTGATGTTTCCCGATGCGGTTAATGAACTTGATCTATCCGATCGCCACGGCGATGCGCTGAAGGCGCTTGAAAGTGGAGATGAGGCGGGATTGCGAGCAGCGATTGCCGCAGATGTACAAGATGGCCTCGACTGGATGATAAACCGCATTTAATGCCGTTTTTGGCTTGACCAAGCCCACCCCTAGAACGTTATAACAAACTCTGAGGTGGAATGTGCCGATCGTCAGGGAGAAGTTGAGGGAGTTTAAGGCGCGCGAAAGCGCTGCTTATCGGCTAAGCCGACCCCTGTCTGCCGCGCGCGCGAACCAAGAGAACGGCTTTTTCGGCGGGGTGCCCCAGCATTGGATGTTGGACTGGCCGATGCCGTTTCCCTTAGTGGTCCAACAAGCGAGCGGAACAAGCCTGACTGACCTTGACGGCCATGTGCTGACCGATCTTTGTTTGGGCGACACGGGTGCCATGTTCGGTCACAATCCCGCCTCCGTTGCTAAGGCCGTGCAGGCACAAGCATCGCGAGGGCTTACCTCCATGTTGCCATCTGCCGATGTTGAAGAAGTCGGTAGCCTCCTGCAGGCTAGGTTTGGCATGCCATATTGGCAGATTACTTTGACCGCGTCAGATGCCAATCGCTTTGCCCTTCGTGCTGCGCGGGCCATCACCAAAAGGTCGAAGATACTCGTCTTTGACGGCTGCTATCACGGGGCGGTTGATGAAACTGCGGTTAATCTGACGGCAGGCCAGACGGTGGCCAAGCCCAGTCTCTGGGGCCAGGCTTATGATTTGGCGGCCGTAACCACCTGTGTGCCCTTTAATGACGTGGAGGCGCTGGCTGCTGCATTTGTGCCGGGCGACATCGCATGTGTGATTATGGAGCCGGCTTTGACCAATTGCGGCATGGTCGCGCCGGCGCCAGGCTTTCTGGATGAGGTACGCCGTTTAACCCGCGCGCATGGTACCCTTTTGCTGATTGATGAAACGCACACCCTCTCCACCGGACCTGGCGGCTGGACGGGGACTTTCGGCCTTGAACCCGACATCTGGGTTGCCGGTAAAGCCGTTGCAGGGGGCATACCAACCGGCGTTTGGGGTTTTACCGAAGAGGTGAAGCTTGGGATTGAACGGGTGCGCGCTGAAATCCCATCCGGGCATTCCGGCGTTGGGACAACTTTGTCGGGCTCGGCCTTGCAGATGGCAGCGCTGCGGGCATGCCTAGAGAACGTCATGACCGAGACCAATTATGCCGCCATGATTACCGGGGCCATTGCGTTGGAAGATGGTATCACGCGCTTAATCGCGCATCTTGGTCTGCCGTGGTCGGTTATTCGGTTAGGTGCACGATTAGAGACCGTCTTTGCGCCCAGCTTGCCCACCAATGCAGAACAAATGCGGGCGACCTTTGATTATGACCTTGAGGCTGCGATCCATCTTGGTCTGTTAAACCGCGGCTTCTTGGTGACGCCCTTCCACAATATGCTGTTGGCGGGACCAAGCCTATCCAGAGAGGCACCAGCAGCTTATGTTGCGGCTCTCAATTCAATCCTTAACGAGATTATTTAGCGGAAATTGGTGAACCATGTCGTTTGAAACAGACCCTAGCATCCACAAGCGTCTCGAGGCCTGGATCAAAGAGAAAGGCGTTTCTGAAATTGAGCTGATTTTGCCGGACATGAACGGCATTATCCGGGGTAAAGTTGTGCCCGCCGCGCGTTTCTTGAAGGGCGTGTCTAACCACACGTTGCGGATTGCTTCTTCGATCTTGCGTGTAACGGTGACCGGCGAATATCCAGATGCTGAGTCCGACGATGAAGATGGGTTTTCTGGCACGCTCGATCCAGATTGCGTGCTTGTCCCCGATCCTTCCTCGATCTGTGTTGCACCAGGCTATAGGACCCCGACGGCCTATGTGGTGACAGATGCGTACACCCATGCTGGCAAGCTGATTGATATTGCCCCACGCCAAGTTCTGCGCCGGGTGCTCGACCTGTATGCCGAGCGCGGTTGGGAACCCGTCGTGGCACCCGAAGTCGAATTCTTCCTGACGGCCCGAAATATCGACCCCGATCTGCCGCTTGAAACCCCGGTCGGACGGTCGGGCCGCGCCGAAACCGTGTCTCAACCCTATGGCCTTGAAGCGATCAACGAATATGAGGATCTGATCGAACAAATCTATGAATATTGCGAGATTGCGGAACTTGATATCGACACGATGATCCACGAAGCCGGTGCCGCGCAGTTGGAGGTAAACTTCAACCACGGAGATGCGCTGGAATTGGCCGATCAGGTCTTGATGTTCAAACGCATCGTACGCCAAGTGGCGTTATCGCAGAATGTCTATGCGACCTTTATGGCCAAGCCGATGGATAATCAGCCCGGCAGCGCCATGCACATCCACCAGTCTTTGGTGGATAAGGAGACGGGCCGCAATCTGTTTGCCAATACCAATGGCACAGACAGCAAATTGTTCCGCTCGTTCGTCGGTGGGCTGCAGACGTATCTTCCCGATGTTGCACCTCTCTTTGCGCCGAATGTAAACTCGTTCCGCCGGATGCGACCCCAGTTTGATGCACCGATCAATGTGCAATGGGGGCTAGATAATCGCTCCTGCGGTCTGCGCACGCCTATCAGTGATGGCCGCAATCGACGTGTTGAAAATCGTCTACCCGGGGCCGATGCCAACTCTTATCTCGCCATCGCCTCGTCGCTGGCCTGCGGTTATGTTGGCATGGTGCAGGGGCTAGAGCCCGGGCCCCTGATCACCACATCAGCTTACCGGATGCCCCGCTCGCTCCCACGCACCTTGGATGAGGCATTGGGGCGTTTCCAAAATTGTGAACCCATGCGAGAAGTCTTGGGTGAAGATTTCTGTCGCGTGTTTGCAGCCGTTAAGCTGGATGAGCTTGATGCATTTGAAGGGGTCGTGTCGGCCTGGGAACGCGAACATTTACTCTTGAAAGTCTGAGGTCCTGTTTTGTCTAAAAAGCCAACCCAACACACGTACGGCATTGCTGCCAAAGCAGAGGCAGAAGCCTTTCTGGCCGCAAATCCCGGCATCAGCTTTATTGATATTCTCTATAATCCTATGAGCGGTCCACCGCGGGGCAAGCGCATTCGTCCCCATGAGCTTTTGACCGTCTATGGTCATGGCCGCTATTTGCCCGGTTCCATAACCGTGGTGGATATGCAAGGAGCCGATTGCGAGGCAACCGGGCTTGTTTGGGAAGATGGGGATGCCGACCGCTTGGCTAAGCCCGCGCCAAATACCTTGTTCAAAGCGCCTTGGTTAGGCGAAGACATCGCCCAATGCGTGTTGTCGCTCTATGAATTGGATGGACCAGGTAGCGACCTTGATCCACGCCACGTTCTGCAGCGTGTTTTGGACCGTTTTGCTGCTGACGGTCTAACGCCTGATGTGGCCTGCGAGCTTGAATTCTATCTTCTGGACCAGCGTTATGCCGGCCAAGCCCCGTCCTTGCCATCCTCGCCGATCACTGGCCACACGCCGTCCGGCCATGAAGTCTATGGCCTACGCGAGCTTGATGACTACATGCCCTATTTGCGTGACCTCTATGACGCGGCAGAAGCCCAGGGCTTGCCGATTGAAGCCGCGATCAGTGAATTCGCTCCAGGGCAGTTAGAGATCGGACTGGAACATCGCGCGGATGCGCTACGGGTTGCCGATGAAGCCATGATGTTTAAGCGCCTCGTCAAAGGCTGTGCAGTCAGCCATGGCCTTGAAGCGACATTTATGGCCAAGCCCTTTGAAGGGCGCGCCGGCAATGGTCAGCATTTGCACGTCTCCGTCCTTGATCAGGATGGCCGCAATATTTTCGCTAGTGAGGATCCCCAAGGTACACCAGCGCTGCGCCACGCAATCGCAGGGATGCAGCAGCTACTCCCAGCAGGCATAGCAATTTTCGCGCCGAACCAGAATTCTTACCGCCGCTTTGTTGGCAATTCCTATGCCCCGGTGGCGGCTACCTGGGGCGTAAACAATCGGACAGTTGGCTTGCGCGTTACAGCAGGGCCGCCAGCGAGCCGGCACGTCGAACATCGTGTTTCAGGAGCTGATGCCAATCCGTATCTGGCGCTGGCTGCTATGTTGGCGGGCGTCCACTATGGCCTGACAAATAAGCTCGACCCCGGTCCCGCAATTGCGGGCGATGGCTATGCACAGGCTGATAAGGCCCCCGTAGATTTGCCCAAGAATTGGTTTGCGGCTGTGGACACTTTTGCATCATCTGAAGTCCTTAAAGACTATCTGGGTGCCCGTTTTCAAGCCATGTATACCATTGTTAAGCGAACCGAGCAGGACCGCTACTTTGCACATGTTCCGCTTGCGGATTATGATTGGTGTTTCCGGAACGCCTAAACCACAGATGTAACTTGAGAGGGAGATACGTGAATGACTGAACGACCACTATCACGTGAAGAAGTTGATCTGTTCCTGCGACTTAGACCCCATTCGCGCCGGGCCTTCATGGCCGCTTTCGGTGCAACGGCTGCGGCGCTCACGCTTTCAGGCTGTTCGCCTGCCGAGCCTGAAGCGAAATCGGATGGCAAGTTGGTGATCGAAGGCTCGGAAGGTAATAAACTCGCCTTCTATAATTGGGACACCTATATCGGCGAGAACACCTTGGCAGACTTCAAGGCCGCCAGTGGCGTTGAGGTCAATATGACCTTATTTGCCACTAATGATGAGCTGTTTGCCAAATTTCGCGCCGGCAACCCTGGCTTTGACCTTATCATGCCATCCAATGAATATGTGGCTCGCATGATAGAGGCTAAAATGTTGGCCCCCTTGGATCATGCCAAAATCCCGAACAAGAAAAATCTGTTGCCAGAATTCCAAGATGCAGACTTTGACCCCGGTCGGAAATATTCCATGCC
>NZ_JBIIYV010000102.1:0-7319 GCF_044346625.1 Aquidulcibacter sp.
TGCCCATTTACGCGCGTTGTCGAGTAACGACCCAATCAGCTCTGTCAGGTCACTCTGATCCAATCTGACCTTGTGGTCTGGATCGACTTGAACATCCCAAGTTAGGTTTTCTGTTATGCTTGTCCGCGCCAAAGCGCCCGTGATCTGATGAATGATTGGAGAGAGTGACACTTCAACAGTGCGACCTAGAACTGGGCCATGGATATTCGCGCGCGCCAAATCCCGGGTCGCACGATGTTCAAGGCCACTGACAATATCTCTTATGGTCGCGGCCGCATTGGCTTGGCCAGAGGCTTCGATTTCATCTGCTCGTGCTAATAGGACCGCTAACGGTGTCCGAAGGCTATGAGCCAGGTCTGCTGCGCGCTCGCGCGCTTCGCGTGCCTGGCGCTCGCCGGCATCAAGCAGGGCATCAAAGTCGCGCGCAAACGTCTCCAACTCGATCGGGACCATTGCCTTCAGTCTCTCTTGCCGGCCGGAGCGCACTAAAGCCAACGCACGGGATGCCTGATTTAAAGGACCCATCAGCATGCCACCTTGCACAAAGGTGATGATCAACAAACCCACACCAAGAAAGATGAAAACGGGTGTGGTATCTAGCATGATAGCATCGACTTGGCCTTTCAGCAGCGCGCGATCAATTGCCACAGCAAATCGCCAACTACGCTTGCCCTCAACGCCTTCTGGAATCCTACGCTCGAGCAAGAGAAGATCCACACCATCTGGTCCTTTGGCACTATGTCGATGGACGGTGTTTAAGGGTAGAATGTCGTTTGGGAGGTCTATCGTGAATGTCACGAGAGACCCAGACCTAACAATGGCTTTGGATTTATCATCAACAACCTGCCAATAAAGGCCTGACAGTGGCTCCTCAAACCTTGGATCCGGCAAAGTCTTTGGTACCAAAGTGACGACGCCATTTTCCAGCTTCAGCCCACGTGTCATGAAGCGCAAATCGGCTTCAAGTTCGGCAATGGTGCTTTGTTGGACGTGGTGTTCAAAGGCTGCACGAAACCCGATTGCTGAAATCAAAGGCAGAATGAGTGCGCTTGCAAGACCTACGGCCCAAAGCCCAAAGCGTAATGACTTGACCATCAGATTTGCCCTATGGAATCTGTTGGGTTCCACATATAGCCATAGCCCCGACGCGTCATAATCCTGTCGGGTCCAATCTTTCGACGCAAGCGCATCACTGCGGCTTCAATCGCATTCTCCCGCCGCAATTCATGATCACCATAAACATCCTCGCAGAGACTGGCTTGTGAGATTGTCTCGCCCGGCGCTCGGATAAGTGCCGTTAGAATTCGGAATTCCAAAGGTGTTAGGTCGATTTGTCCAGACACATCTGAAACAGTACGAAAGCGCAAGTTGATCGTAAGGTCTCTGTCCCGTATCAAGTTTTCTGCTTGCCCCGCCCCACGGCGCAAGACCGCGTGAATACGCGCAATCACCTCGTCCACAACAAATGGCTTAACGATATAATCGTCTGCCCCGGCGTTGAGGGCATCAACGCGTTCTGTCCAACTGCCGCGGGCTGAAGCGACCAGCACAGGAAGCTTTACCCCATCGGCTCTCCACCGCTTTAGAATTGATAGGCCATCCAGCTTGGGCAGATTCATGTCCAGAATTGCGAGATGGAAGGGTTCCGCATCTCCTTTGGCCCAACCTGCCTCGCCATCTGCAACAAGTGTCGGCAGAAAGCCAGCTCGGTCCAATGCACGCACAAGTATAGAACCAATCGCTGGTTCATCTTCAATGATTAGAACGCGCATTCACCCTCCGCGCACTTCGTCTAGCTGAAAGTTGCTGACAGTTTCCTGACAAAGTCGATCAGGCTTCTGCGTATTCTTGACCTTTATCCAGCTTTCTTTGACCTTGTGCGGAGTAAGTCATGAAGCTGGGAGATACAATCAAAGCCGATCCATGTATGTTGTGCGGCGAGATCGAACGGACAGTAGTGGGCACCGTAGGACGGGGATTAAAACCACTTACAACAGTTCTATGTGACGGGTGTGGCCTAGTCAGTCATGATCCACTGCCGACAAGGGCTGAGTTAAATGCATTTTATGCCTCAGACTATCGGAAGAATTATAAAGGCATTTTAAAGCCAAAGGCTAAGCATTCGTTGCGCGCCCAACGGAGTGCCGCCCTTAGGGCCGTGCGCCTCAAAGGCCTAATCCAGCCCGGTAGTCGGGTCCTCGACATTGGGGCATCGTCGGGTGAATTTGTTTATATGATGGGTAAACTTGGCTTCAAGGCGAGCGGGGTTGAACCCAATGACGGCTATCGGCAGTTCGGAACGATGACTTATGAAATTGAGGTCACCAATCAGAAATTGGAATCCGGAGCATTTGGAACTGGAATCTTTGACCTGATCACCTTGAATCATGTGTTCGAACATTTGGCTGATCCGTTGGATGCGTTGACCTGCTTCAGGCAATGGTTGGCCCCAGGTGGGCTGTTGTTCATTGAGGTGCCAAATATCGAAGGTGTCCAAAAGCAACGTGGCAACCTTTTCCATTATGCGCATGTCTGGAACTTTTCCCCATCCACCCTTAAGGCGGCCTTGTCTCTTGCGGGATTTGAACCTATCGACAGCCCACAATGTCATGGGACGTCTTTGGTGTTCAAGGCGCGTCTCGAACCTGCCCTGACGGCCATTGAAAACGGTCAGGATCATGCCGCGCAATTGCGCCAGCAATTACTCAACGAACAGTCCCCGATGTCTTATCTTGCTTCTGGTGCCCCTGTGCGGCGTCGTTGGCAGCGGCTCTTAAGAAACTTCGATGAGATTACTACGACGCGGCGATTCAACAACCTGCAAGCAATGGCGAACGCCACATTGAAAGACGCCCAACAAGCCCAGCGCCGTTCGCTTGACACTCTAGAATCCCGTGTCCAGCACACGTCTCATCAACAAACTCTCACAAGCCAGTGAGGTCACGACTTTGTCGGTTGCGCGCTTCGTGGAGTAACCCCATGTTGTTTGGGTGTGGACCGGGCCCCTCTGGCAACTCCAATTTGAGTTGCGATGTCGGCCACATCGGAGTCCTTAGTAAGGCGCGGTGTCAGGGTCCCTATTCATGCCCTCCAATCGCGTCCCTCGGGCTCTGCCATGCATAAGCATAGAGGAGCATGACATGAAACTTGGACGTATCGAAGCCCTGAAGAGCCAGCACTCAAGACTTGAAACTGAGTTGGCTGCCCTAGCCAATCGCCCCTTTCCAGAGCCAGAATTGATTACGAGGCTGAAGCGTCAAAAGCTCTTGGTAAAAGATCAATTGGTTGCGGCGGGCGTTATGTCGCCGCGCCCTGAACGGGCCCTGGTGCTCAGCCACTAGGCCCTCCGAGAAAAGGTAAGCGCACCCGCCCCGACCGCTTACCTAGGGTGAATGTAGACCAGAACGGATCTTCCCATTCACCCACCCGGCCCTTGTGCACAGCTCGTCCCCCTAGCCCGTGCGCAAGGGCCACTTGCCTCTTTCTCGTCCCGCCTTTGACGACGATTGGAAATTTTCGTGTACCAACCCACAATTGATCAGTTCCGCGCATCTAATAAGCCAGTGCAGCCCGTGAGTGTGAACCGAGCTGTTGATGCAATTGGGTCCTGCGCAGGCCTCACTAGTGTTCCATTTGCGATTTTGGTCAATCGATCCGCTGGCAGATTCCGCCTGTTTGGATTGGCGCGCCTGAAGGCAGCGATGCGTCGCGCGGGACTTCCACAAGACGTGCCGCTAATCCTAAGCACGGGGCATGAGCTTCACGATCGTGCATTGGATCTTGTTCGCCAAGGTGTTCAGACGCTTGGCATTCTTGGCGGAGATGGTTCGGCCCGCACAGTCGCTTTGGCTTTGCGTGGCTTGGATGTGCCTATTCTGCCTTTGCCGGGCGGTACCTTAAATCGACTCTGCTACCGGGTTCATGGTCATGCCGACCTCGAACGGACCTTGCGAGATTTGGGTCAAGCCAAGCCAACTTGGCTGTCTGGCGGTTTGGCAAACGAGCATTTGTTCTTGGTGGCTTCTGGCTTTGGTCCTTGGATGGCGTTTCATACCATGCGCGAGACGTTGCGCAATTATGGCTTTTGGGCAGGCTTGAGTGCGCTTAAGACACTTCGGCACGACTTATTTTCTGGCAGGCTGCGACTGAGCGCCAATACTCAAGCCTGTGATGTCGTGATCGCTGCTCCTAGTCATGTGGATGACGCGTTCGGCCTTGGCACAACAGAGCGCGACTTTCCCGAGACACTACTTGAAACCGCGCAAGCGAGGTTCAGCGGTTTTGGGAGGGTGTTGTGGCTGGCTATAGCTGTCTTGTTCCGACGCTGGCGCAGCCTGTCCTTTACTAAGATCCAGATCTCAGAGCGCATGAGCATCAGTTGCGGCGGCGACGAGATCATTGGACTTGTTGATGGTGAGAAGTGTGAGTTCGGCAATCACCTTGTTTTGCGCGCTCTACCGCGGGCTGCTTTGGTGCTCTCTACAAAGCATCCGCAAAAATGATAGAGGTGGCGCATTCAGAAATTTAGAGCGCTAAATGACCACTCTTGTTCATATCAGCGATGTGCATTTTGGCGACGCGGATTCAGCCAAGCTGGAGGCCGCTTTGAGCGCTTTCGAGAAGATTAAGCCGGATTGCGTCTTGATAACGGGCGACTTGACCCAAGAGGGCAAGCGTGGAGAATTTGCCCAAGCTGAGGCTTGGTTAAGAGTGGTCAAAGCGCCAATTGTTGGTTGTCCAGGCAATCACGACACGCCCATGTTTAATCTAGCTCAGCGCCTAGCCAATCCGTTTGACCGGTACAATCGATTAGGACTTCGAACGACGTGGCAGTCCAGCGATGGCTCAATTCATATTGAAGCTGCCAATAGCGCACGGGGATTTCAATGGCGTTTGGATTGGTCACAAGGTGACTATGGTCAGTCAGGGGTCATAGAGGCCTTGGACAGATTGGGCCGCTCGGCTGCTCGACATAAAGTCCTTGCTCTACACCACCCGCCACAAACCCCAACGGGCGCGTCGGTGACAAGTGAACCTTTAGGTCTCATTCGATTTGTGAAGCGCCTTAACCTAAATCAACCTGACTTGCTATTGTGTGGCCATGTACATGCCGCATTTGATTTTCCAGCGCCTGTGCTCGCGGGCGTTAGGGTCATGACAGTGCCGTCTCTGGCATCCTCGCGGGAACGTGGCTTTGGTTCAGGATTTGGTGTGGTGAATTTCGCCGCGGACAATCGGACGATCGCGCGCACGATTTGGCGCTATCAAGAAGGGTCGTTCAAAGAAGTCAGTGAGCCTTCAAAAAGCACCGCTGACATCTCGGGCTGAAACTAGGGCGCGCCCATTGGCTAACACCTCTCCGCTTTCACTTTGAACTTGCGTGCTTAGATCAACTAAAGCCTTCTCGGGCCGCAATCGGGTGACGGCTACCCGCGTATGCACGCGTTGTCCGGGCTTCAGCGTGCCCAGCCACTGGGTCTCCTGTTTCAGATAATTGGTGCCCTGCCCTGGCAATTCCATGCCAAGTAGGGTGGAGATTAGACCCAGCATGTAGGCTTGCCCCGCGAAGACTTCGGCGACTTCTCTAGGTAAGTCTGTTTTGTCAGCGCGAGCTAGTAAGGCTTTCAGGGCGACCAGCTCCCCAGCCTCATGTAAGGTTTCGCTAGAGGCTGTCATGCCAATTGCGAGCGGTACATCTGCTGCGCCAGACATCGCGGCATCGTTTTCCTGAGCTAGCGCAGCGTTAATCAGCAGTCGACAAACGACGATGCCATCATGATGGCGCGCAAATTGCCACGCGTCGCCTTCACGGGCGACCTCTAAGGCTTCACCTGCAAAGGCCGGGGCTGGAAACATGGCGGACGTTGTCTGTGGTGCAGCAGAGAGACCTGCAGCACGCACCAGCCAAGCAGTTAACATAGCCCCATGCGCAACTGTGCGCCCAAATCCGCTGCGTGCAGCAAAGTCTGGATCGACGTGAATCGGATTGGCATCGCCGGATAGCTTTGCAAACAGGTCGAGATCGTCTTGCGTGGGTGTCAGGATCATGGTCGCGGAATCAAATGCTTTTGGATTTTGCCTGCTGGCGTGCGGGGAAACTCGTCGAGCACTGTGACATATTTGGGCACTTTGTAGGGAGCCAAATGGTCGCGACACCAATTCTGTAAGGCGGAAGGATCTGGCGCGCTATGATTGGGGCGAACAAGAAAGAAGGCGTGACCCACTTCGCCCCAGCGCGCGTCTTCAACACCGATGACGGCTGCTTCTAGCACAGCGGGGTGCAGGGCGAGCACATTTTCAACTTCAGCCGGGTAGACATTTTCTGCACCCGAAATGAACATTTCTTTGAGGCGGCCGACAATGTAGAAGCAGCCGTCAGCATCCTTGCGGGCGAGGTCGCCGGTTTTCAGCCAGCCATCAGGCGTGATGCTTGCCGCGGTCGCTTCAGGATTGCCCCAATAGCCCGGGGTGATACCTGGCCCACTCAACCACAGCTCGCCGGTATCACCTGTTGGAACTTCAGCACCATCGTTACCGACAATGCGGGCCTCACACAGGATTTGCGGTTTGCCGACCGAGCCAATCTTTTGCGTGGCTGTTTCAGGGTCTGCCAAAAAGACGGTTGGGCCGGTTTCTGTCATCCCCATGCCATTGGCGACTTTAGCGCCCCGACGTGCAAAGGCGTGCACCAAGGTATCTGCCAGTGGTGCGCCGCCACAGCCCCAATGTCTGACTTTGTCGAGCGCAACATTTCCAAATTCTGGGTGGAGACTAAGGGCCTGATAAACAGCGGGAACGCCGAAGAAAGTTGAGATGGCACCTTTGGCCAAAAGCTCCATCACAAGGTCGGCCTCAAATCCGGGCAAGATCAACACGTGTCCGCCTGCGAACAAGGTGGGCAAAGTATGCAGATTGATCCCGGCCGTGTGAAACAAGGGCAGGAAATTCAAAGTGACATCTTGGCTGCTCAGATCAATCGCCTGACCCACATTGACGGCGTTCACATGCGCCATGCCATAAGTCTGGATCACCGCTTTGGGCTGCCCCGTCGTGCCCGAGGTATAGAGGAGGTACCAGATGTCATCAAACGCCCAATGGCGACGCGCTTCAGCCACTGGTGATTGGGTCAATTGGCCTTCATAGCCTTCATCAGTCGGATCATCGAAATTGATCAGCTTTGCGTTTGAGGCCAACGCCAACTCTGTTGCGACGTCCAAATCTTCTTGCCCGCATAGGATTAGAACGGGCGCTGCTTGACGGATCAATGGGGCCAGTTCTGGTAGGGGCGCACGCCAGTTCAAAGGCGTGACAACCGCGCC
>NZ_JBIIYV010000103.1:0-7294 GCF_044346625.1 Aquidulcibacter sp.
CGTCACAGATGGAACGTGATCTCGCTCCTTTGGAGGGATGGCCTGGCCCGACAATTGTTGCTCTCAAACTTGAAGTCGACATTCGCCCAATGGAGGTGACGGCCACAGCGAGCGGCACCCTTACTCTCAAGAACCGCACCAATCGCCCACTGACCCAGTTCATTTTGAACCATGGCTCTATTTTTCTTGAGTCGGCCTCCATGCCGGGTGCAAATCTCAAAGAAGAGATCAAGGACTATGGTATTGCTGTCTGGACGTTTACTAAGCCGCTCCAGCCGGGTGAGAAGCGCGACCTTACTTTCAAGAGCGCCATTGATGGGAAAACGGTCGCGAGTAACGACCTGCCCACAGCAATTGTTTCTAATGGCAGCTTCATCGAAAGCTCTCAATTGGTCCCAAGCATTCGGATTGATCGAGACTCTTGGCTATCGGACCTAAACGAACGCCAAAAGTTTGGCCTTCCAGAGAAACGGCCATTGCCGCAAGTCATGTTGGATGAAAATTATTATACCCCGGGAAGTGGCTGGGTAGAGGCGGACATCACCGTGTCGACAGATGTCGGCCAAATCCCCGTTGCTCCTGGTATCTTGGTCAGGGAGACCATCACGGATGGTAGAGTCACGCGGCAATTTCGCCCGCCTGTCAGTATCAACAATCTGTTTGCAATCCAGTCGGCCAATTATGTCGTGAAGCGCGAGCAGATCCAATTAGATAATGGTCCGGTTGAGCTGGAGATTTATCACCTGCCGGGCTTCACCCGTAATCTCACAGCGATCATGACCGCGATGAGAACGTCACTGCAGACCTTCTCGAAACTTTACGGCCCGTATCCGTTTGGCGTCCTGCGCATCGTCCAAACGCCATCCTATGGCGCAGTAGATATTGCCGCCCAAGCCTATGCTGGGACTGTTCCATTTTATGAAGACGGCGGATGGCTGCAAATAATTGACCCGAGCAACAAGTCGGATGAGCTGAGCCAAATCACAGCTCACGAGGTAGCCCATATGTGGTGGGGGCATCAAATAGTGCCCTCGATGCATCCGGGTGCTTTGGTACTAACCGAAGGTCTGGCCGAAATGACATCATGGATTGCGCTTGCTAAGCTGTTTCCTCAGGAAGCTGTTCGAGCTCACCTTGTGCCCGCAAAGAGTACATACGAATTTTATCGGGGTAAAGAGACTACCGGTGAACCCACTCTCTCAAATATGGAAACACAAAGGTATTTAGCCTACGGCAAAGCACCGATTGCGCTTTTTACTATGCGTGAGGCGATGGGGCCGACGAGTTTTGATGCTGCTTTGGGTTCGTTCTTTATGCGCTATACCTCTGCTGACAGACCCTATCCTACAATCGAAGATCTTTTGGACACCTTGAAAAGTGCTGCAGGGCCAGAGCTTCATTTGCTCATCGAGCAACTGTTTGACGACCGAGTGAGATGGAATACCGAAATCAGCCACTTCCAAGCAACACAGCCAATTAAATCTCGGTCGACCATCAGTTTGACGGCTTGGGCATGGACCGAAAACCTCGATGAATTAGGTAAGCCCTATACGAGCGCCGGAATTGGAGTGGCACCAGTCACGTTTTCTAGGGGTGTTGCCTGCGGCGAGAAAAAACCAGAAAAAATCAAGGATTCTATAATTGTTACCGACAAAGACACTCAAAAGGGTGAGTGCTACACGTCAGAACAAGTTGCAGTCGTCAAAAGGTATTTCAAGCGCACCCCAACAGAATTTAAGCTCGAGCTCAAAACACCCTATTGGGTGGACAGTGTACAAGTTGGCGATGCCATAAGAAGTCGACAAGGTCAGGCTATCAATAGTCAGTCCTTATACCCGCCAAACGCATTAATTCCATCTTACAACTCAAAATAAGCAGGCCGAAACATGCTGACCATCACCGACCTGTCGCATATCTATCCCAATGGCGTGAAGGCCATTTCCAACCTAAGCCTAACGATCCCAACAGGCATGTTTGGTCTTCTGGGGCCCAATGGTGCGGGTAAGTCCACCTTGATGCGATCTATAGCAACCCTTCAAACGCCCACGCAGGGGACGATCCAATTTGGGCATATCGATGTCCTAAAGCAGCCCACTAAATTGCGAGCTCAGCTCGGCTATCTGCCGCAGGAGTTTGGGGTCTATCCGCGCGTTAGCGCGCTTCAACTCCTGGATCATTTTGCGCGATTGAAAGGCTTTTCCAAAACCAAAGAGCGCAAAGAGATGATTGAGGGACTACTCAGTCAAGTCAATCTTTGGGAAGCACGGAAGAAAGCGGTCGCCAGCTTTTCTGGGGGCATGCGCCAGCGCTTCGGCATCGCGCAGGCATTAATAGGTGACCCGAAACTTTTGATCGTGGATGAACCGACCGCCGGCCTAGACCCCGAAGAGCGCGCTCGTTTCCTCAACTTATTGGCCAGCCTGAGTGATGAGGCGGTGATCATACTTTCAACGCATATTGTTGAAGATGTCTCTGATCTCTGCCCCAATATGGCGATCATGGCAGGCGGCCGAATTGTCTTGCAGGGCAACACGTCGGAACTGATCGGGAGATTGGATGGTCAAGTATGGCGCAAAGTGGTTAGCCGGAGCCAAGTGGGGGAGTATCAATCCCAACATCGTGTGATTGCCACCCGTCTGTTTGCAGGAAAGACCGTCTTGCACGTTTTGTCAGAGACAAACCCCGGCGATGGCTTCTCGCCCCTCCAACAAGGCCTCGAAGAGCTGTATATGGTTAGCATTCTGCAGGATCGAGGGCTGGCGACACAGATAGCCTAGGTCCGCATTGTTGCTAGCCAGCCTTAGTCGATCCCACCATGTCAATACTGGCAGGCCTAGCATCAAACAAATCAAGCGCGACCTCGGCCTCCGCAAACACTTCCCCGATCATCATCAAGACGGGTCCTGAGCCAAGCTGTAGAGCCAAGTCTGGTAAGTCGGCCAAAGGCCCTTTGACATTAAAGCTTGAGGCGCGCGAGACATCCTCGGCCAACACAACTGGCAAGTTGGAAGACATACCCAGCTCAATCAGGCTGTCGCGGATCCAGCTTGCATCACCTCGACCCATATAAATGACCGACGTGTCGGCCGCCGCGACTGCCTTAGCCCAAGCAGGTGAAGCTTTGCTGCCCCGCGCCACAGTTGGCGTTACAAACGTTACCGAGCGAGAGAGACCGCGCTGGGTGAGCGATGTCGATAAGGCCGCAGCGGCACCAAAGGCAGCCGTGATCCCAGGCACGATCGATATAGGGATGCCGGCTTGCACGCAGGCCTCAATTTCTTCGTGGGCGCGGCCAAACAGCATGGGGTCGCCACCTTTAAGACGAACCACCAAGTCATGCTTGGTTGCTGTTGACACCAATAGACGATTGATCAGCGCTTGATCCATCGAGACACGGCCGCCGCGCTTGCCAACCGGCACCTTTTTAGCCTGAGGGGCGAGCGCTAGAATTTCGTCGGTCACTAAGGCATCGTAGAGGATGACATCGGCACGCTCGATCAATCGAAGCGCGCGCACTGTCAACAGGTCCGCAGCACCTGGCCCCGCTCCAACCAGATAGACGTGACCGGTCACGCAGCCGCTCTTTCGAGACTTGCCTGTTTTGCCAAGACAAAGTCGCGCTCGTCTGCTGCCCATTGATAAACAGAAGGGAAGGTTGCAAAGGCGCGCTTGGCAGCCTCGACATCTTGGTCGCCACGCAAGGCAAAGCTGTCGATGCCGCAACGGGCCATGGCAAACAGCTGATCGATCAAGACGTCACCAACAGCTCGGATTTCGCCCTTAAAGCCCAAGCGTGACCGTAACAGCGTGGCGATCGAATAACCGCGCCCATCGCTAAACTTGGCAAACTCAACCGCGATGACGGCCAAGCCATCTAAACGGCCAGCTAAAGCAGGAGGGTCATCGGTTGGCATCAATACAATCCCAACAGGTGCATCAGCATTGGCAGCGTCCCGCGCCAGCCAGTCTGCAAGCGTCAGCAGGGTACCATGTTCCCACGCGGCAACACTGGGTGCTTCGGGTTGTTTGACGTTCGGGCGAATAAGGCTGCGCACATCGCCTTGGCCCTGATTAATCAATTCCATATTCGGCAGTGGATTTGGAGCTGGCGCTGCGCGGAACGCGCCTTCTGGTAAAGCAAGCGTCACTACGTCACCCGACGCGAAAAGTTTCAACAAAGTGCTCATCAGTTTGCTTCCTGAATTTGGGGAGAGGGGGAAGTTTGAGTGGTTTCGGCTTGGAAGGCGGCATCATGGAAAGCCGCCTTGCCGAGGCGTTCAACGGCATCGATGAACAACTCACCGCCGTTGCGGTTTTCCAGATAAAAGTCGGTCATACGTTCGATTGTCGGTGCCACGGCTTCGCGCGGAATGGCTTTGCCGACAATTTGGCCCAGCGCCGTTTTGGTATCTGTGCGTCCGCCGATCAGGATTTGGTACCATTCCTCATCCTTTTTATCGACGCCCAGAATGCCAATGTGACCGACGTGATGATGGCCACAGGCATTGATACAGCCCGACATTTTGATCGCCAGCGTCCCGATGTCTTGCGCCTTAGCGGCAAGGGTCTCTTGCACTGCGGCGGCGACTGGAATGGATTTGGCGTTTGCCAAAGCACAATAATCCCCGCCCGGGCAGCAGATAATGTCTGTCGCTAAGCCGACATTGGGTTCCGAAAGCCCGAGGGCTTCCAGCGCTTGATAGAGCGCCCAAAGGTCGGATCGTGCTACATCGGCCAAGACCAAATTCTGATGATGGGAAACGCGGATTTGTCCAAACGAGAAGCGGTCAGCCAAGTCTGCAATCGCGTCCATCTGGTCGCTGGTGGCGTCACCCGGCGCGATCCCCAAGGGCTTTAAGCTGATGGTGACAGCGCCATAATTATCGCGCTTATGCTTGGCGACATTGCGTTTCACCCAAGCATTGAAGCGGGGATCAGCCAAGCGGTGCCGCGCTTCGTCTTGATCAGCCGAGGCTGCACTGTGATACGCAGGCGCGCCAAAGAACGCGGTCATGCGCTCAAGCTCTGAAGCCGCCAAGGTCGCTGGTCCGCCTTGGACATGAGCAAACTCTTGCTCAACTTCTTCGCCAAACCGCTCAGCGCCTAAAGCATCAACGAGGATTTTGATGCGAGCCTTATAGATATTGTCGCGCCGGCCCCAACGATTATAGGTGCGCAAGACAGCTTCGGTATAGGACAGCATGTCGCGCCAATGCAGACCGGTTTTGATCACAGGGGCGACGCGCGGCGTGCGGCCTTGACCGCCACCCACCTTGACGGTGAGGCGCACTTCACCCGCTTCATCACGGTAGACATCAAAGGCAAGGTCGTGAACTTCACTCGCCGCCCGGTCTTCAACCGCCCCATTATAGGCAACTTTGAATTTCCGCGGCAGGAAGGCAAACTCTGGATTTAGGGTCGACCACTGACGCATCAGTTCTGCTAAAGGACGGGGGTCCACGCGCTCATCATGGGCGACACCGGCCAAATGATCGGTCGTGACATTGCGAATGCAGCTGCCGCTGGTTTGAATCGCGTGCATCTGGACGCTGGCCAGATCGGCCAAAATTTCATGGACTTGCTCAAGCTTCACCCAGTTAAACTGAATGTTCTGGCGGGTGGTGAAATGTCCAAAACCGCGGTCATACTTGCGCCCAATGTGAGCCAGCATGCGCAATTGGCGCGAAGATAACAGGCCATAGGGGATGGCGACCCGCAACAAAGGCGAGTGACGCTCAACATAGACGCCATTTTGCAAGCGCAATGGCTTAAACTCGTCCTCCGAGATCCGGCCGCTTAAATAACGCTCCGTCTGATCGGCGAACTGCTTAACCCGCGCATCCACGATGCTTTGGTCGATGGCATTATAAATATACATTCAGGGCCCTTTAGCTGTGGGCTATATCCGGACTCCCCCGCGCGCGAACAATGCGGTTCCGCTTAAGGTGTCTATTAGAAGAGCTGATAGATCCTGAGAAACAGGGGGTTTTGCGAGGTTCTGATAGGTTTGCTAATGGCAGCTTGCAGCTCTCATCTGTCGTTTAAAACACGCTCGCTGCCTATGTCGGGTCTCCAAGCCTCGGTCACCTGCCGAAGTTTCAAGAAAGATGACGGCAATGATCCTCCTCGATCACGCACAAAAACCAATAATCCAAGTCCCTGATCCAGACCGGCTCGCGACGTTTACGGCGCGGCTGGAATTAAGTCTGCGAGCCATCAGCGGAGAGGGCCGTATCGCGCTGGCCAGCTCGCTTTCGGCTGAAGACATGGTGTTGACCGATGTGATTGCCCGCTTGGGCTTGCCCATTGAGATCTTTACTCTTCAGACAGGCAGGCTGCATCCAGACACAATTGCGATGATTGAGCGGACGCGAGCGCGCTATGGTCTGAAAGTCCATCACTTTGAGCCCGAAGCGAACGCTTTGGCTCAATTTGTTGCGACCCATGGCCTCAATGGTTTCTACGAAAGTTTGGAAGCCCGGAAAGCCTGTTGCGGGGTCCGCAAGCTAGAGCCCTTGGGGCGGGCACTCAGCGGCTATGATGCTTGGATCACCGGGCAACGCCGCGAACAGGCCCTGACACGCGAACGGCTGGAAGAACGCGAAAAGGATATTGCTCACGACTTGGTCAAGCATAATCCGCTCGCAGCGTGGGGCTGGGCGGATGTTTTGGCCTATACCGAACATTTCCAAGTCCCCCTCAACCCACTCCATGCCCGGGGTTACGTTTCTATTGGCTGCGACCCGTGTACGCGCGCCATTCGCCCTGGAGAACACGCCCGCGACGGGCGCTGGTGGTGGGAAAATGCCGACACCAAAGAGTGTGGCCTGCATCAGAATAATCCTAACAAGGAATCTATCGCATGACCTTTTTTAGCCGTCTCCTCCACCTTGACCGCCTCGAATCTGAGGCCATTTTCATCCTGCGCGAGGCCGCCGCCCAAAGCCAAAACCCGGCTCTCCTGTTCTCTGGCGGCAAGGATAGCGCGGTTTTGTTGCATTTGGCGCTGAAGGCCTTCCGGCCTGAGAAGCTGCCGTTCCCGCTCTTGCACATCGACACCGGCCATAATTTTGAGGGTGTCACCGAGTTCCGCGATGAAACCGCAAAGCGGCTGGGTGAGCGCTTGGTCGTAGCCCATGTAGAAGATTCCATCGCGCGCGGTAGTGTCCGTTTGACTTCGCCCTTGGCCAGCCGGAATGCGGCTCAAGCAGTCACTTTGCTCGAAGCGATTGAAACCCATGGCTTTGACCTTTTACTTGGCGGTGCCCGACGCGATGAAGACAAAGCGCGCGCC
>NZ_JBIIYV010000104.1:0-7189 GCF_044346625.1 Aquidulcibacter sp.
GCCGACCAAAAACGGCTCAAAGAACGTCCATTCCCCATCTTCCATCAACAAACGCGCCAAGATAGCCTCCCCAAAAGCTACCTTGAATCAGAATTCAACTGATTTGGGAATCCAGTTTGTCAACAGGCCCTAGGTTCCGTGGTCGAGCCTTCCGAACCCTAAGTGTGGTGATTGTGTTGGCTTGAATTGTCTTTGCAGGCCATTTCTCACTAGTATTCATTTTTGCATTGAAAGTGCAACATGTTTCGTGGGCACCAAAGCCACTGGGCTCGGCGCTCGCTAAGCGCACTTTGTCCTAATAGGCCAAGGCCACGCCATCCTTGCGGCTCTCGGTGGCAGCTTCATAGGCCCCTGTTTTCGGGTCGCGTTTGATAGCTTGATAACCACCAAAGTCACCGTCGGCCCCGATCAAAGTCCAGCCTTTTTGGGTAAGGCCCGCGCGGGCTGTTTCTGTATGACCAGATTCAAGCGCGACGCGTCCAAGTCCGGGCTTACAGCCACCTTCAGGTTCACAGCCGCCCTCGTGCCGCCAGCGCGGCGCGTCGCCGGCCGATTGAGCATCTAGGCCATAATCAATCATATTGATCACGATTTGCGATTGGCCTTGCGGCTGCATGGCCCCACCCATCACGCCAAAAGCCATAAAGGCTTGCTTATCCTTGGTTACAAACCCCGGAATAATCGTGTGGAACGGTCGTTTGCCGGGGGCATAGACGTTGGGCAATGAAGGATCGAGAGCAAAGGCTTCGCCCCGATTCTGCAACATGAATCCCAAGCCATCTGCAACAAGGCCGGAGCCCATGCCGCGGTAATTGGATTGGATCAGGGCGACCATCATGCCGCTGGAGTCAGAGGTGACCAGAAAGGTTGTGTCGCCTTTTTCAAACTGGCTCGGATCACCTGCGGCTACCTCGACTTTGGCTTTGCTGGGGTCAATCAGGGCCGCGCGGCCTTTTAGATAAGCCGGGCTGATCAGGCCCGCTGTAGGCACATTGGCAAACGCGGGGTCGGCTAGAAACTTTGCCCGATCTTCAAACGCAAGCCGCTTGGCCTCAATCTGCAAATGAAGGCTTTCAGCGGTACCAAATCCTGCTGCCGCTAAATCAAACTGATTGAGGATGCCCAACATTTGTAAGGTCGTAACACCTTGGCTGTTGGGCGGTAATTGCCAGACGTCATAGCCTCGGTAGTTGACCGAGATCGGCTCCACCCACTCACTTTTGTGTGCCGCCAGATCGCTCGCCCGCAAAGGGCCATCAATGCGACGCATATAAGCGTCAATCGTCTGAGCGATGGGGCCTTTATAATAAGCGTCCCGTCCACCCCGCGCGATGAGGTTGAGGGTTTTTGCGAGATCCGGATTTTTGAACACCTCGCCGGCTTTGACGCTGCCGTTCGCAAAATAGGTTTTGCGCGCATTCTCAAACTCTTCAACTTCACCCGCCTTGGCGCGCTCATCGAGGCGCTTCAGGTTGTTTGCCATGTAATAGGCAATCACAGGCGGGACGGGGGTGCCAGCTTCGGCATAGGCAATGGTTGGGGCCAAGACCTTGGCCATGGGCAACTTACCGAACCGGCTGTGCATGGAGAACCAAGCATCGACGGCACCGGGAACGGTGACGGTCACGCTACCAAATGACGGCCTGCTGCCGGGGACTCTGGTTTTGATCTTGGCTTCGCGCGCGACACGATCAGCAAGGCTCATACCGATGGGCGCGCGGCCTGATCCATTAATGCCATAGAGCTTTTGCGTTTTCGGGTCCCAGATCAGCGCGAAGAGGTCGCCGCCAATGCCATTGCCAGTTGGCTCCAGCAGGCCCAAGGCCGCATTGGCGGCAATCGCAGCATCTACGGCGGTTCCGCCCTGCTTGAGTGTGTCGATGGCAATTTGGGTTGCAATTGGATGGGCTGTGGCCGCCGCACCATTCAAACCATAGGCGGGGCTTCTGGTGGCAAAGACTGGCCCGGCGATGCGGTCGCCTGAACGGACAATACCCGCGTTCTCAGTGGTTTGGGCTTGTGCGCTTTGAAGGGGGGCGAGTGCAAGGCTGCCCGCCAAGGCGCAAGAGCCAATTTTCTGCCAAAAATGAGTTGAGATTCGCATGCGCCTAGCCCCCCTAAGTCGTTGTTGAAGGCACTGTAAACAAGATTGTGATCCTCGTCATCTAGCGTGTCTGCCACCTTGGCAAAGGGTTTAACCTGTGGTTGGATCAAGCCATGATTAAACATTTCATTATTCGCACCGCTTCGCTTTTTTGTCTTTCATTTTTGATGGCTTTGCCCGTTTTACCGCAACAGGCAGAAGCCCAAGCCATCAGCCAGACCCGCCCGATAGCAGCCACGCCGCCCGGCGCGGTTTGGCCTTGGGAAGGCTCTGACCTTAAGCCTAGCAAGGATGTGATCTATGGCGTGTTGCCCAATGGCATGCGCTATGCGATCCGGCCCAATAAATTACCGGAAAAGCAGGTCTCTCTGCGCTTTCGCATAGAAGCGGGCTCAAAATATGAGCGCGATGATCAGCGCGGCTTTGCCCACTTTATTGAGCACATGGCCTTTAACGGCTCCACCAATATTCCAGAAGGCGAACTGACCAAAACGATGGAGCGCTTGGGCGCAAGCTTTGGCAGCCACGTGAATGCGCATGTGAACCTAGAAGAGACGATGTATAAGCTGGATATCCCCAGTGCTGACGGCAGCCGATTGGACACAGCGCTGTCGATCTTCCGCGAGACGGCCGACCGTCTATTGTTGAAGGACGATGCGATCAAGCGGGAAATTGGCGTGGTTATCTCTGAGATGAATGACGGCGATGGGCCGGGGCGGCGGATTGGGCGTCAGGTCGGCGAGTTTTTGCGTCCCAAAGATATCTCCACGCTCCGCGAACCAATTGGCATCAAGGAAATTGTAGAATCAGCAACGGCGGCCAAGGTGCGCGAATTCTACGAAACCTGGTATCGCCCAGAGCGCACAATTTTGGTCATTACGGGCGATGTGGATGTAGAAGCCACCAAGGCCCTCATTGCCGCGAAGTTTTCGGATTGGAAGCCGAAAGCGGCAAAAGCGCCACCCGAACCAGACAACGGACACTGGACTAAAGAGCCTATTCGGGCAAAGATTATTGTTGAGCCAGAGCAGCCAATCGTTGTCATGGCCACGCTTACCCGTCCAGATGAGACCGACTATGGTGATCTGGACACAAGCGAAAAGCGCAAATGGTCATTTTTGCAGTCCGTGGCAGAGGGTGTGTTCCAGCGGCGGCTTGCGCGCCTACAGCTCGTCGATAACCCGCCGACTCTTGGCGTATTCTATCAAAACTCTGTTTCTAAAAACGGCCTAACGGCCTCACTCACCGTCATGCCGCGCGAAGATGCTTGGCAGGAAGCATTGAAAACGGTTGTGATTGAAATGCGGCAAGCTGTGACAACGGGCTTCACCGCAACGGAAATTGAAGAAGAGATCAAAGAAGGAAGGCTGCGCTTAGAGCGCGCGATTAAAGAAGAGCCCACGCGTAGGACAACGGGGATATCTAGTTCATTGATCGGTGGCCTTGCCTCAGATGCCGTAACGGTTAGTCCGCAAGACAATCTAGCTAACTTTGAACGATGGACACCTGAAATAACACCAGAATCAGTTAATCGTGCCTTTGCTTCTTGGTGGCAGGGCGCTGAACCGTCCCTAGTAATGTTGAGTAAAAAGACTTTGGAAGGCGGCGAGGCAGCGGTTGTAAATGCTTGGAAAGCCGCCATGGCAGCACCATTGCCAACACGCGAAGCTGTCAAGAAAGCCGAGTTCAAGCAGCTCAATCTTGGACCTGCAGGCAAGGTCAAAAAGGTAGAGGAGCTTACTTATCCCAAAGCCAAGGTAGTGACATTTGAGAATGGTGTGCGCCTATCTTTCATGCATACCGATTACACCAAAGACCGTGCCAACATCCGCGTTGGCATTAACTCGGGGTATTTAGCTTTCCCGCAGGACGATCCTCATTGGTCCGGATTTGCTGATGCGGCGTGGGGCGGCGATGGTGTTGGCGATTTGACCTTGGATCAATCCATCAGCGTGTTTGCTGGCCGGTCGACGACACTGGCGTCGGTTCGGGTCGATCCTGACACGCTAGAAATGTCTGCAAGCCCTGCGATTGCAGACTTGCCTGAGCAATTGCAGGTCATGTTGAGCCAAGTTGTCGAGCCGCGCATGGGGCCTCGGCCAGCGCGTTTGGCGCGAGACGCTCTTAAAACAAGTTGGGATTCGTACAACCAGACTGCATCGGGCGTATTCGGGTTCTTCGGGGCAACCTATTTCGAGACCGGTAATCCCGCTTATGATGAACCAAACTTGCAGCGCTATCTCTCGAGCGATGATGAAAAGGGCAAGGCGTATCTCAAGCGCTTACGGGAAGAAGGCACCATCCATGTTGTCGTCGTCGGCGATGCTGAGTTTGATTCAGTCGTTGCTTCGGTGGCGAAAACTTTTGGAACCTTGCCAAAGCGGGCCGGATTGCCTCTGAATACCGCCCAATTAGCAACGATCCGATCAATGCCAACAGGCCAGCCTGCTCGAGTCTTGACGCATAAGGGGCCAGCTGAACAAGCCATCATTCATGTATCTTGGCGAACCAAAGGCGGCATTGATCCAATCGAAGCGGAACGATTTTACGTTCTGGCCAGTATTCTACAATTACGTTTGACCGAAAAAGTACGCGAGGCTGCTGGCCAATCCTATTCACCTGATGGAGGCTGGACATTTTCAAACTTCGCCGATCTTGGCCGTTTTTACGCACACGCGTCTGTCACCCCTGATCAGGTCAAGCCGGTGGAGGCCATAATTGACGGAATCGCCGCTGATTTGGTGAAAAATGGAGTCACACAAGATGAGCTTACTCGGGTAATCGAACCGGCCGTCAAGGGTCGAGCCCGCACACGCCAGAGCAACAGCTTCTGGTCTTTCATCTTGTCTGAACTTGATGTCCCCAAGTTGCCCGGTTCACAAAGCGGCTTTGCCTTAGACCGCGAAGCCCAAACTGAAGCCCGCCTTCAGGCCATCACACCCGCGCAATTGCGCGAGATCGCCAAGCGTTATCTGTTGCCACAAAACACGATCCGCATTCAGGTCTTGCCGGAAAAGCCAGCCAAGCCAGACACGAAGGTCATGCCGGCCAAACCCTGAGGCGACAGATAGGCTTGATTTGCTGATCTGGCAGGCGTAGCGGCCTAGCTGAAGCAGAAACGAGGGCGAGGCGGCGTGGGCGGGGCTGAGAGGTCAATTGGACTTGCAGGGCTAGGTGAGGGAGGCGGTCTGAACCGACGCGCCTTGCTGCTTGGCGTATCCCTTGCCTTTGCCAGCCTCACGGGCAAAGCCCATGCCCGCCCTAATTCTGGCCAAACTGGATCAGATTACGCCCGGCTGAAATTGGTGATCGACCGCATCTGGCGCGCGCAAGGCTTGCCGCTGCCCGAACTAAAGCTGGAATTGATCGATACTGAAGGCTTGCGTGCCGATGTGTTCTTGACTGGCAAGGTTTGGATGACCACCGGCTTTGTCGCCACGTGTGAGACGGACGCGCAAGTTGTGGCTTGGTTCTGCCAGCGCCTTGTGGCTTTAAGGACCAAAACCGAAGGCGTGGCGCTGGACCGCGCGGCATTGGCGACCTTGCTTGCCGCAGGCTATGACCCGCGGCAGGCGTTGATCCTTTGGACACGCTGGACAGATTCCAAAAAGTTACGCAATTCGAGTCGCTTTAGAGACGTACCTATTACGCCTCACCGTCTAGAAATCCTCCGAGTCCAGATCGAAAAACTGGGCTATCTGATCTAGCGCAAGCTGAAGCAAAACATGGATTTGAACACTAGGGGACTTGAAGAAAAAGGGCGGACAGTATATCTCCCGCCCCCTCGCATGTGTGCCGTGGTAGCTCAGTTGGTTAGAGCGCCAGATTGTGGCTCTGGAGGTCAGCGGTTCAATTCCACTTCACGGTACCATGCGAGTTTTGCCTTTCGGGCAGTCGAGGCCACAGCGGGCCTTTTTTAGATTTCATTCTTTGGCTGAGGGTTGACCCTTCCCCATGACACAGCCGATCCCATGACCCTGTTGCGTGATCCGTCAATTTTGATTGTGGGTGGTGGACCAGTCGGTCTTTGTGCGGGTATCGCGCTACTCAAGGACGGCCATCGGGTTGCACTTGTCGATTCTGGTGCACACGGCGCGGGCTGGGCTTCTGGCGGCATGCTGGCCCCGCTTTACGAAATGGCGGCAGACCCAGCTTGCCTAGACCTCTATGTCCAGTTTTCCCTGAAAAGCGCGGAACATTGGCAAGGGTTAGCGCGGACCTGCGGCGTCGACTTACACGCACCCAGCTTATTCTTGGCGCGCACGCAAGAAGAGGTAGAGGCCCTGTTGGGCCTCCAGCAGCGCGCCAATGGGCTGGGTTTGGACGTTGCAACAATTCCTGTTCCTGCCGGGATAACGGCACGGGCGGCTTTCCAAGCGCCAAGTGAGCGTTCGCTCGACCCTCGCGCCGCCCTCAAAAGCTTGATGAACCAGTTCCGAGAACTCGGTGGTGACCTCCTAATCGGCCAAGCTGAAGCCATAGGCCCGCATCGGCTCGGTCTGTTGGATGGTCGGACCCTGGAAGCTGAAACGATTATCCTCGCTAATGGCTTTGGCGCTTCAAGCTTTGGCCAGTCAGTCCCAACGTTGAACGCCTTAAGGCCGGTCAAAGGCCAGATGGTACGGGTGGCACATCCAGAACTGGCAAGCCCAATCATGCGCGCGGGCCGGATCTATGTGTTGTCACGCGGCGGTGGCTTGGTCATTGGTGCCACCTCGGATCCTCATACTGCCCCCGTACCAAGTGTCGATGTCGATCCAGTTTTGGCCTTGTTGGCTGAAGCGAAGGCGCTTCTTCCGTCCTTGGCCATGAAGTCTGTGGTTGAGGCTTGGGCCGGGATGCGCCCGGACACGCCTGATCATCTGCCACTGGTGGGGGCGAGCGGCGTGGCTGGCATTTATCTCGCGACGGGGACCTATCGTAATGGGTGGCTGCTGGCACCCGCTATTGGCGCCTATTTATGCCAGCTTATATCTGGCAAAACACTGGATCAGGCTTTGATGAACCTCTTGGCACCCGAACGCTTTTCCAGCTAGAAGGCGGGTCGTAAATGTCCGGACAAATGCACGGGAGATGCGTAGAATG
>NZ_JBIIYV010000105.1:0-7157 GCF_044346625.1 Aquidulcibacter sp.
GCGTGGCTTGGCGCAGAGTTTTGGCGGGTCCCCGCTCGCAGCTAACGCTGCGGCGGGGATAACACGCTACCGGGTCGTTTGGCTCACACTAAACGGACCCTTTCAGGTTTGGCTTGACCATGTTGCGAAAGGATAACGGCCATCAGCTGGCTTTGCGCGCGGCCACCAGTGTCGGGCGCCGACCGTCCACGCCATACAGATTGACCTTGAGGCTCGACATTGCATTGACAAGCGCATTGGGCGCATAGACCACAGGGCCAACTGGGGCAATCTTGGGGAAACGTTCAAAGATTTTTTCAAACGACAAGCGCAGCTGCATCTGTGCGATCCGCGAGCCAAGGCACTTGTGTACCCCATGGCCGAACGCGAGGTGCTTGTCGTAATTATCGCGCATCATGTCAAAGCGGTCTGGGTCGGGGAACATCGTAGGATCGCGATTGGCGGCCCCATACCACATCACTACTTTCTCGTCCTTGGCGATCCTTTGACCGTTCAATTCCGTCTCTTCCAGCGCGGTGCGGCGCATGTGTTTCACAGGGGAGACCAGACGCAGCGCTTCTTCGGCCATGCGCGGGATTAGCTTTGGGTCATCCAGCACCATCTGCCGTTGGTCCGGGAATTCGTGGAGCAGCTGGATTGTGCCGGTCAGCGAATTGCGGCTGGTGTCGTTGCCAGCGAAGATGATCAAAAGCCACGCACCGTCGAGATGTTCTTGGGGCAATTCTTCCCCGCCCAGCTTGGAACGGGCAATGGCAGTCAAGAGATCCTCACGCGGGCGGGCGCGCCGGTCGGCCATGACCCCTTCGCCATAAGCGAACATGGCATCGACCATATTGAAAAACCGGAACGGAAATAGCGGTTCCTTCAAGATCGTTTGCCACGGGTTTGCCAAATATTGCGACGCCATTTCGAGATAGTGCATCCATTGCACGATCCGCGGCCGGTCTGCTTCATCGACACCGAGCATCTCACACAAGGTGAATAGCGGGACCTGCTCGGCAAACATCTTCACGAAGTCGACTTCTGGCCCCTTGCGCTCCATCTCGTCCAGCAAGCCGTCGATATGGGCGCTGACCTTGTCGCGGACCTTGGCCACATAGGCCGGGATGAAGAAATCCTTCTGCTGGATGCGGGCTTCCATATGCATGGGTGCATCCATATTGATCAGAGAGTTAAGCGCAGCCGGGATCAGCTTCTTCGGCTTCCATTTCTCACGTGCCTGAATACCCAAATTGATGCTGCCGCGCTGGGACGAGAATACCTGCGGATTGAGCTCGACCGACTTCACATCCTCATAGCGGCTGACTGACCAGAATCCAGAGATGCCACGATAGCCGGGGGTCCAATGCACCGGTGCCTCGTCGCGAAGTTGCCTGTAGAACTCCCACGGATGCCCGCCTGTCCAGGACGCTGGATTGCCCAACTGGAACCCGCCAATCAGCGGATAGGCCGCCGAATGGGTTGGGTCTATCTGTCCTGTATCGATGAGAACATCGTCACTAATCAGCTGCATGGCTCTAGAGCTTCCCTGGCAAGGCGCGACGGTCTGACGCCGGCTTGGTACAGACAGCTATATGGCCACTTCACCGAGCGCGACAAGCCCATAGGCCAGAGCAATACACTCGTCGTCGCGCTGCGGAGCCTTCGTTGCACGGCGCAGCGAGAAGACCCCTTCAGCTGGGCAAAAACCGACACAGGCGAGCATCAAGTCTTCCTGCCCCGTGTTCGCCGACAAATACAAAGAGCCGCGCTTGTTTGTGTCACCCTATAATCCGGCTCCGCCAAAGCACCAATTGGGACGATTTAATCACAAGTGCGTTTCAATAATGGCGCATTATCAAGTCTAGGGCTTTTCTATACGGTTTGCGCCAGATCGGAGACCAAATATGCCTCAACAACCCGCCTTTTTCATCCCACACGGGGGAGGGCCTTGCTTCTTCATGGACGACCCAAAGGGTATGTGGACTGGGATGGCACGCTTCTTGGAAACCTTGCCAGAGCGTTTAGCGACGCCTCCGAAAGCCATTTTGATTGTGTCAGCGCATTGGGAAACCAAAGGCTTTGCCTTTACAGGAGCGCAACAGCCCAGCCTGATTTATGACTATTATGGTTTTCCACCCCACACGTATGACTTGACCTATGGTGCGCCTGGCGCGCCCAGCCTTGCAGCGCGCGCAGCGGAACTCATGCGCGAGCAGGGCTTTGAAGCCTCTGTTGATCCAGATCGTGGGCTCGATCATGGGGCTTTTATTCCGCTAAAGGTGGCGTTTCCCGCAGCCGAAATTCCGGTTGTTGAAATGTCTATAGAACGCAGCTTTGATCCTGCCTTGCATGTCGCCGCTGGCAACGCACTGGCTAGCCTACGCGAAGAAGGCGTCTTGATCCTTGGATCCGGCATGAGCTTTCATAACATGCAGGCCTACGGGGATCCGCGCTCGTCCCCCGGCGCACGTGCCTTTGATGATTGGTTGACTGAGACGGTCCAATCGGATGCCATAGAGCGAGCGGATCTTCTTGCGCACTGGTCAAAGGCCCCATCCGCTCGCTTTGCCCACCCACCCCGCCAAGAGGAGCATTTGTTACCTTTAATGGTTGCGGCGGGCACAGGAGCCGGGAAAGGTGAGCGCATCTACAACGAAGAGGTTCTTTCGACCGCTTTGTCAGGCTACCGCTTTTGAGACTTCAGAGACGAAGAAGAATACACTTATTGTTTTCACCAGAGGGCTCTAGCCATCTTGGAATGTGTCATCGCATCGATGGTACGCGCCTTTAGGATGGATGAGCGGCGATGATTGTTCAAGCAAATGAACATCGCACCGACTTCAATCATGTGGCTAGTCGTGCGGCCCGAATCTCGGCGATCTCATTATTGAGCTTTGCGGCAAAAAACGCATCGCAACCAAGACAAACATTGGCGACCTCACGACCTTTGCCGTCAACTTGGACCGAAGCTGTGCGGTAGTCTTCTCTGCTCCAACCCAAAGTCAGACCCATGGCTTCGGGATCGCCAGCATTGATCGCTTCAAAAGCAGGGTGGCCCTTTAGACTGTTGAGGATATCGACCAATCTTTCTTCGGTCAGATTGCCAAGCGGAGCTTTAGTCTTGAGACAACAGGGGTAGATCGACCCATCCGGCTCAATGGCGACTTCGCTGCCAGCTTGGCCATGATTGAGGAAGTTCCTGCCGCCACTCCATCTGGCGCAAAAATTCGTTTCATAAGTCGCATCGGACAAGCCATTAGCCCAAGCCCGTCCCCTTGGCCACAATTCACCAATCCAGAGGTCAGGTTGCGCACCAAAGAAGAGGAAATAGGGGCCTTTACCGCGTTCTGACCGCGTAGGCACAGGGGTTTTAAGTTTGGGATCGCGCTGCCCGCCTAGCCCGACTTCTTGGACGCCAAATTGATCCATCATGGCGCGGATTTTATCCATCAGCTTGAATTTTTTATTGCCTTCAAGACCGACGTGGTAGTCATCAATGGACGCAATCGCGATGGTTCCAACGCCGCGCGCCAGCATCGCCTCGATATGCTCAGGCATTAAAATATCGCCCGTTGTTTGAATGCAGATATGCGGTGCTTTCGCCCCCCAGCGCCTTTGAATGGCTTCTAAGACTGGATAAAACAGCTCTTCACGGACGCCATCGATCAAGAGCTCGCCGCCCGCCAACACCAACAGCCCCTGTCTGCGCCGCGATGGATCTTTGGGATCGGCATAGGTGAAATCATCCGGTAAATTGGCAAGGATTGCCTCGTAGGCGGACTGACCTTCTGCCACCACCCGCGTTAAATCATCGCGGACATAAGGCCGAAACCGATCATCATAACAATGGACGCATTTCCGGTGGCAAGCCCAAGTCAGAACCCAATAGATCGCTTCCATCTTATCTCCAAAGTCTCACCTGCCGCCTAAGATCGTGTATCTGCCGCCGGGAGTATACCTGTCGCACGGGCATGGCGACCATAAACCAACTCAAATAAAGGCCCCGCCATGAGGGTCGTCACAATCGCCATCACGACCATAATTGAGAATAGCGCCGGCTCAATAATGCCGCGTTGCAGGCCAATGTTGAGAATGATCAACTCCATCAGGCCACGGGCATTCATCAAAGCCCCAATGCCCATCGCTGTGCGATTGTCTTCCCCCGTTGCCCGCGCCGCCGCATAGCAGGCAAGGCCTTTGGCCGCGATGGAAATTACCAGGATGACCAAAGCGATAAAGAAGAGATGCCACGTGTTCACAAGGGTCAATTGGGTATGCAGGCCAGAATAGGTAAAGAAGAGCGGTAGCAACATCACGGCAGTGACGGGTTCGAGCTTTTCCCGCAGGGTCTCTGAGAATTTGCCCTTTGGCATGACTGCGCCCAAAACAAAGCCACCAAAGACCGCATGAATGCCTGCAATATCCATCGCGAAGGCACACAGTGCAAAGGCGATCAGGACATAGGCAAGGCTAATCTCGCTAATGCCGCCGTCGCGCTCCATCATCTTTGCCAAGGGAGCCGTAAGCTTCCGGCCAAACAGGGCCATAAAGATCGCGAATGCAAACGCACCGCCGATCGCCACAATGGCCACCATGGGACCACCACCAAAGCTTGCGAGCACAATGGCCAAAACACACCAGGCACCGGCATCGTCAATTGCGCCTGCCGATAGCGCGAGGGTTCCCAGAGGCGATTTGCTCAAGCCCTTTTCATGAATAATCCGGGCCAGCATTGGGAAGGCGGTAATGGCAATGCAAGCACCCATGAAGAGCTGGGCTTCCCACGTGGCCAATTTGGCATTGAATAATCCAGGTGTCTGCATCAGCCACGGCGTAATGAGAAACGCACAGACAAAGGGGACGGCGATGCCTGAAATCGAAACAGCCGCGGCACTCTTGGCTCGTGAAACAAAGTGCGAGGTATCAAACGTTAAGCCGACAATGAACATGTAAAGACCGACGGCCAGCTGCGCGCCGACAAACAAAATGGGCTTGGATTCTGGCGGAAAAATCAGGCTTTGAAGTTCAGGAGCGATCAGTCCAAACAGAGACGGTCCAAGGCAGACCCCGGCGATCATCTCACCCACAACCTGGGGCTGCCCAAGAAAGCGTTTGCCAATCCAGCCAAAAACCCGGCATGCCAAAAGGATCAGGGCCAATTGGGCAAAAAAGGCTATGCTTAGGTCCTGTGGGGTCATCGAGGCCGATCTCTCCGAGTCTGTTGCGACTTTCGGCCTCGCTTCTGCCAGAGGTGGACCACCCATACAAGACAAGCGGCATGGATGCCCACACAGGGTCAAGACTAAGCCCAAAGCCGCCTCGATCGACAAGACTCAGCAGCTAAACCTATCTCGTGAGACGTGCTCTGGATGAAAGGCAACCAAGTCAGGCCCGAGAAGGCGACCAGAAAGTTCATCAAGTTTCAGTGATTTACTTTTGATCAGGGTCCAAGTGGATCCAATCCCGTTCCAGTAACTTGGAGGACGCAAACAATAAGGCGGCTGCGATGAGATAAAAGCTACTGCCGCAAAGGATAGAATAGCGCAGCGACTCCTCGCCAAATTGGGCGCTTAATCCATCTGACATGGCACCTAAGAGCAAGTCTCCCAGACCAATGCCGACTAGATTATTGATGAGGAGAAAAAGAGCCGAAGCGGTTGCCCGCATATTGGGTGGCACGATGCCTTGAAAGGCGGCCAGAACAGGGCCGAGCCAGGCGAGCCCTAAAGCTGTCGGGATTAGGAACACGAAGAATGACACCCAAATGGAGTCAGACAAAATACCAAACGCGAAGAAAGGTGTTGTAGCAACAAAAGCCAGCGCAGGAACAAGGGCATAAGCGCCTTTATTCTTCGCCCCAAAGCGATCCCCCAATTGACCACCCAACCAGATACCAATCAGGCCACCAACCAGCACAATCGTGCCGTAAAAATAACCTGCGTAGAGGAGGGGGCCTGCCCCTGCGGGGATCATCCAATCCGGCAGCCAAGCCATGGCTTTACCTAAGTCCTCACCCCAAGAGCGCACAAAGAAAGCTGGCAGCCACGCAAACAAGCCATAGCCCATCATCGAAGAAGATGCGGCTCCTAAGGACAGCGTCCAGAAGCTTGGCTTCTTGACCAAGACAGACATGACTTCACGCAATTTCGCCGGCGCGACTTTGGCCCCCGGCGGATCATAGCGACCGCGGACGGGCTCCTTCATGAGGATCTTAAAAATCGGGGCGAACAAAACGCCCATCAAGCCGACAATGATAAAGGCCCATCGCCAGTCCAAAACCGTGGCGATCACGCCTCCAAAAATGATACCAACGGCTGAGCCGATCGGAATCCCGAAGGAATAAGCCGCCATGGCACGCCCGCGCCGTTCTGGGGGATAATAATCCGATAACAGGGAATAAGCAGGCGCAACGCCGCCCGCCTCGCCCACACCAACCATCAGCCGAGCGGCGAATAATTGCCAAAAATTCTGGGCAAGACCACATAGCGCCGTCATGGCGCTCCACAGCGTCAGCGCAATGGTCATGATCCACGTCCGGTTAAACCGGTCAGCCAACAAAGCGATGGGTACACCCAAGGTCGCATAGAATAACGCAAAGGACAGGCCGCGCATGAGGCCCAGTTGGGTGTCACTTAATCCGAGTTCTTTTTGAATCGGGATCGACAAAATCCCGATGATCTGCCGGTCCAAGAAGTTGAAAGTATAGACGATGACCAAAAGGGTCAGAACAAGCGTGCGATAGGCAGGGCTTGGATCATTGGCCTGTGTGGGTTGCATGGTCATCTCTCTTTAGAAAAACAAAATGCCCCCGGATTTCGCCGGGGGCACCAAGGGCTCGGGGGGATTAGAATTTAGCAGAAAGGCTCAAGGTCACCGTCTTTGGCGGACCATAGAAGCTGTTTTGCACATTGCCGAACGTTGCCCCAGCGAAGGAGTAACCGCCGACCTTGTAGCGCTCATCGGTCAAGTTACGCCCGGTCATAGCCAGACGGAACACGCCGTCTTCGCTGTTCCAACCGATACCCG
This sequence comes from Aquidulcibacter sp., assembly GCF_044346625.1. Lineage (GTDB taxonomy): Bacteria > Pseudomonadota > Alphaproteobacteria > Caulobacterales > Aquidulcibacteraceae > Aquidulcibacter. The sequence goes on from NZ_JBIIYV010000105.1 coordinate 7,009, forward strand.
CATCAACCAAGGTCACGGAGTCCAATTGGTCCACCAAAGGATTGACGAACTCAAACATGCTGTACTCGCTGCGGTAGGAGCCCGACAAAGTCGCATCAAGAGAGCCCATCGTGCCAAGGTCACGCGTGTATTTAAGCGCGACATTGCCA
>NZ_JBIIYV010000106.1:0-7061 GCF_044346625.1 Aquidulcibacter sp.
CCCAATCCTAAACCAGAATGATCAATGACCAACCGCCAATCCCCCCGCTCCGCCAGCTATGTGACGAGCGCTGCGCAGGGGGATTAGCTGTCACCGCGTGTTACACCACCAAATGGGACGTGATCCATGATTCTGCGCTCGTCATCACCAAAACTAGGAAGGTATCGGATCGATTTTGGTGACCCTTATGGTCACGCAAAACTTTGTTTCAATTGTTTTTTCCCATTCTCCGAAGTCAAGGGGCGCTTCGCTTCTGCCGTTGATTTCTTTGAATGAGCAGCGCGCTGTTACCAGATGGGCATGTGTGGTCGATTGGAAACTATTGGGGCCAGCCGCGTTCGGCTTAACGTGCCCGCCCCGCAATTTCACGGAAAGCACGCACCGAATGGTTCATTCGGCAAGTGTGCCGCATTGGCGACGAAGCTGATCGTATGATAGGTTCCGCAAAGAGCAAATATTTCCAATTGCTGCTCTTTGCTCCAGTCGCGTTCAAATTGCTCGCTAATATTGACGTCCATCTTGCCGGAAGTGCAGAGGCCATCCACAGCCTTTAAAAGGCACGCCTCTTCGGGCGACCAAATCGTGTCGTCGACCTGATCGCTGCGGGTCGCGGCAATTTGTGCCTCGGTGAGCTTAGCATGAGGCCCGAATGCGCTGACATGAACGCCCCATTCGTATTCGCAATTCTTGTTGGCGGTCACGCGCAAGATAACGATTTCTCGGATGCGCAAGGGTAGCGGGCTTTCTTTGTCGAGCAGATTGGGAACCCCTTTCTTCAAGAATCTCATGCTATTAGCAAAGACACGGAAGAGAGCCAGTATGTATCCGCCTTGTTGTGGATAGGAGGCTAGGACTTTGGCCACGTCTTCAGGGTAGGGTTCTGTAATTGGCGATAATCTGGTGGTCATTGCGGGCTCGCTTTGCTAGAGGTTTGCAAGCCGAAGGTATGCTACTAAATATGTAGCGTCAATATGGGGGCGGAAATTGCACAAGCTTCCCGGAACGCCTGTTCGCGGCTCGCAGACAGGCCGACCAATCATGGTTCTGCTGGATGTCCTAGGACAGCGCTGGACTCTGCGGCTCCTCTGGGAACTTAGCCATGAGCGCGCGACATTTCGCGCGTTAAGATCAAGATGTGACGACGTTTCGCCGACTGTTTTGAATCAACGCCTTAAGGAGCTGAGAGGCCTAGGCTTGGTTGATCTTGGCGAAAACGGGTACGAGTTGACGAGCATGGGAATGGCTCTAGCAGGGAAGTTTGCCTCACTCGACGCATGGGCAAATGAATGGGCGGAGCTTCTTGAAAAGCGTGATATTTCAGAAGATTAGATTGTCCAAAAGCCTCCCCAACCTCACCCCTCCAACGCCGTAATCATATCCACCCGGGTCCCATGCCGGCCACCTTCGAACTCGGCGGACAGGAACGTGTCGACAATATCGAGGGCAAGGCCAAGACCTACCACGCGCGCACCAAGCGACAGCATATTGGCGTCATTATGTTGGCGGATCATGCGGGCGGAGAAGGTGTCCATACACACGCCACAGCGCACGCCTTTGACCTTATTGGCCGCTATCATAATGCCCTGGCCCGTACCGCAGAGCAGAATGCCAAACCGATACTGCCCTGCGGCAACAAGTCGGGCGGCCTCTGCGCCCCGTTCTGGATAGGGCGTGCTTTCGGGCGTCATCGGGCCGATGTCATCCACCTCCCAGCCTTGCGCGGTCACATGGTCATAGATAGCCCGCCGCAGTTCTATCGCGGCGTGATCACTGGTCAGCACGAGGCGCATGGGCTGGGTCATTTACAGGGCCTATTTGCCGTGATGGTTGCTAATGCTGGCCTTGATGCGGTCCAAGCTAGCGCCCCGAATGGCGAGCTTATTGCCGTGATAGGCGTGGCCGGGCAATTGGGCGAGCTGGCTCGCTAAGGCAATCGCTTCAGCCTCCACCTTGTCCAAGCTGGTCAGCTGATCGAGATAGCCGGCTTCGACCGCACCTTCGGAATCATAGATAAAGGCTTGCACCACGGCTTTGGTCATGTGGAGCGGGTTCAGGCGGTCTTTTGAGAGTTCTAGCGCAAAGATCGGCAAGACCATGCCGTTGATGGTTTCGTTTGCGCCAATCTTATAGGGCCCAGCCGCGCCAATGCGGGTGTCGCAGGCATGCAAGATGAACACGCCCATCGCAATCGCATGGCCAGTACAGGCGGCAACCACGGGCAGGGGGTTGCCATAGAGGCGTACCAAAAGGCCAGCCCCGGCATCAAGCAGCGCAATTGCGGCCTCTGGTCCAGAACCTGTGAGCGCTTGCAGATCAAAGCCGCCCGAGAACCGACCTTCACGACCGGCCAGCACGATTGCCTTGGCTTTGGCTTCGGCTTCATCCAGCGCCGCGTGCAGGGAAGCAACCATGGCTTGATTGATCACATTGGCCTTGCCGTCATCCATGCGGATGACTGCCACGTCGCCAATGAATTCCACGCTCGCACTCATGCTCTCACTCCCTGCTTTGTTGTTGGCTTAGTGTGTCCAGACTAGAGGAGATATCGCTTTGGCGGTCAATTGGAAAGCTGATGGTACTGGCTTTGCTGAGCCTGATTTCCTCTAGCCACATATAAAAATGACGCTATAGTCACCTTTGAGAAACGAAAGAGGGTGATTATGGAACTCATCACGAAATTGGCTTGGGCATTATTGGCCCTCATTCATCTATCGCCTGCCGCGGTGTTCTTTCTGCCCCATTTGACGAAGAAGCTCTATGGCATTGATGCGAATGGGGATTTAGGTGTGCTGATCACCCATCGCGGCGCGCTTTTCCTAGCTATTTTTGCCGCCTGTGTTGCCGGCGCGCTCGACCCCGCTGCCCGCCGGGCTTTAAGTATGGTAGTTGCGATCAGTGTGATTAGCTTCCTTTGGCTCTATTTGCGCGCTGGCATGCCGTCAGGCCCCTTAAAAACAATTGCGCTGGTTGACTTGGTTGGCCTTGCGCCCCTTTTGCTCGTTGTTTGGTCGGCCTGGCGCTTTGGTGCAACCCAAGCCGTCTAATCGCGACATCCGTGATTTGACCTTGGTCGCCTCCCTCTCTAATCCATGCGGCATTGGGGTCGGTTAGAAAGAGGCGTGAAATGATGGATGTGGCGACGCAGGGCGATGACGTACAAACAAGCTTGACCCGCCTCACGATACGTCGGCCTGATGATTGGCACGTGCATCTGCGCGATGGGGCGATGTTGGCCGCTGTTGTCAATTACACGGCGCGCCAGTTTGCCCGCGCGATTGTCATGCCAAACCTTGCACCGCCCGTGACTACTACGGTGCTGGGTGCGGCTTACCGCGACCGCATTGTGGCGGCGGTTGATCCAGGTCTCAACTTTACGCCTCTGATGACCTGTTATCTGACCGATCACAGCGATCCGGTAGATATTTCCAATGGCTTTCAAACTGGCGTCTTCACCGCCTGCAAGCTCTATCCCGCCCACGCCACCACCAATTCTAGCCATGGCGTGACGGACTTTAGGAAGCTCTATTCTGTGTTTGCGGCCATGGAAAAAATTGGCATGCCGCTCTTGCTGCACGGTGAAGTAACCGAGTCCCACATCGATATTTTTGACCGTGAGGCCGTGTTCATCGACCGAATCTTGAGCGAGATCGTGCGCGATTTCCCCGGCCTCAAGATCGTGTTTGAGCATATCACAACAGCCGATGCGGTTGCTTTTGTGGAAGCATCTAGCCATCCGATTGCCGCTACCATCACACCCCATCACCTTGATTTTAATCGCAATGCCATGTTCGAAGGCGGCATTCGCCCGCACTTCTATTGCTTGCCAGTCGCCAAACGCGAGATCCATCGTTTGGCCCTACGCAAGGCTGCCGTTTCGGGCTCGCCCAAATTCTTCCTCGGCACCGATTCCGCCCCGCATGCGATTGGCGACAAGGAATCGTCGTGTGGCTGTGCCGGCATTTTCAATGCGCCTTATGCCATCGAAAGCTATGCCAAGACGTTTGAAGAGGAAGGCGCACTCGACAAACTCGAAGGCTTTGCCAGCCTCTTCGGTCCACGCTTTTATGGACTGCCTGTGAACGAAGAGCGCGTCGTGCTGGAGAAAGTAACCATCGACGTGCCAGCCACTTTGTCTGCCGCCGGAACCCAAGTCGTTCCCTTCCACGCAGGGCAGACTTTGGCTTGGCAGTTTATGGGGTGAGGCTTCGCCCCGAGGGGGTTATTCCGAACTAAAATTCCAAACGACTGGTGCCACAGGGGAGGATTGAACTCCCGACCTCATCATTACCAAAATTGAACCCCGCGTTTTTTCGCGTTTTCACGGCTTGTCACGATTTTTCATAATATATTGCGATACATAGTTTTTCTTGTAATATTATGGGACAGCTTGTTACTAAATTTTTCCCATTTGGTAGCAAATTGGTAGCAAAAAAAGCTGAAATTGGGTCCAAACTTCGCCATTTTTGAGATGATGGTGTCGCGTGATGGGGTCGATTGATAGCACAAAAATGGCATAGGAAGTTGACAATGTCAGACGTTTTGAAGGCGAAAATCAACAAGAGATTTGTCGATTCCGCGATGCCGCCCGAGACCGGCGACACGCGGATTTGGGACATTGAGTTGCGTGGCTTCATGCTTCGGATCTCGTCCAGTGGACGAAAGACCTATTGCGTGAAGTATCGCGTGAATCGTCAACAACGATGGATGACCATTGGCGAGCATGGCCTGCCTTGGACGCCGGAAGCGGCACGTAACCGCGCGCGAGAAGTCATTACTGAAGCGACCAAAGGCGTTGACCTATCAGAGACGCCAAGTGAGCGGGCAAAGTCTTTGGCTGGGAAGGGCGGGCTGGTCATAGCTAAAGCTATGCGCGACGCGACCATCGGCCAGTTGTTCGAGTTGTATTTCCGCGATGGACCTAATGATAAGCCGTTAAAGCGGGAATCGTCTTGGTCGGTCGATGCCACATCATACAAGCGCCACATCAAGCCTCTTCTGGATGATGTTGTCGCGAAGGACATTAGGCCTAGTGACCTCGCCGCGTGGCAAAGAGACATTGCTGACGGCAAGACTTCACAGGATGTAAAGACGGGGCCACGAGGCCGTTCTATTGTCAAAGGCGGACCGAGTGCCGCGTCCCGAGGCCTACGATGTCTGTCTGCGATGTTTTCGTGGGCGATTTGGCGGGAGATCTTGGAAACTAATCCTTGCTCCAAAGTCCAAAAGCTGCGCGACAATCGCCGTGAACGATCCATGACGACAGAAGAGGCTCAAAGGCTCTGGAACGTTCTTGAAGAAGCACAAGCAGCATGGGTGGTCGCGCCCAATTATGCCAACATCATTCGGCTGATCATGTTAACTGGCGCGCGCCGTAACGAAATCACCGAACTAAACTGGTCTGAAGTTGACATTGAGCGCTCGCGACTTGTTCTGCCGCCAGTGCGAACCAAGATGGGTAGCCAGAATAAATCACGCACGATCATTTTGTCCGAGCAAGCACGGACGATCCTTGAAGGCCTTCCGCGCTCTGGGCCTTATGTATTCATGTCTCAGATCTCCGGTAAACCGGTCTTGGGGGTCAACAAGGCTTGGCTTAAAGTCCGGGAACTTGCGGGCCTCTCTGACGTACGTCTTCATGACCTGCGCCATAGCTTTGCAACTTTCGCGGTCGAAGATGGTGCATCGCTGTATCTAGTAGGTCGAGCTCTAGGTCATGCAAACGCATCATCGACCGAACGCTATGCGCACCCCGGTGATACTGCCGCACGGATTATTGCTGAAAAGGTAGCCGGACGGTTCGCCATCGGGCGGGAGTGATGCAGCCCTTTGGTGATAAAGTATCAATCTCTGAGGCCAAGTTGACGGAATATATTCTGTCTCCGACCCATCGAATTGGTGCCAGCAAGGCAAGAGTGTTTATGCTTGCTTCGGGCATAGGGCCGGAAACTTATTCATGGCGCCGAGTTAGCTTTTGTGCGATTATTACGGGCGATGTGGACTGGAGACGACGTCGCAAAGTTCGTTTCGGCGTTTGTTGTGAGTGATAGGCGAGCCGGATCTGAGGACAAAAACCATGACTAAAGTGCAATTCAACTTGCTAGATGCCGTCGCGCTTTTGAGCGATCAGAGCGACTTGGGTCTCGTGCAAGGCCAGGTTGGAACCGTGGTCGAGCTGTTAGATGACGACTCTGCACTCGTTGAGTTCTGTGACCGAGATGGCGCAACTTTTTCAATGCCGACCTTGCCAATATCTTCGCTTCTTCGTTTGTCCTATGAGCAAGTCGCGGCCTGAGGCAGTTATTTGACGGTCTCAAGTGCCCACCCATCAGCCCATACCGACTTCATTGAATTTTTCATATTTTATGATAAATTCATATTATGAATACGAATGTAGCATCAAAAATACAAAATGTCCTTGATGATTGGCCGAGCAAAGGCCTCGTCACTCAAGCTTGGCTGAGCCAGCGAGGGGTGTCGTACAGCCTTGCTAACCAATATGTGAAAAGCGGTTGGCTGGAAAGGCTAAGCCCCGGCGTGTTCCAGCGCCCGAACGATGAGTTGACGTGGCAAGCGGCCCTTTCTGGTTTGCAAACGCAATCAGAGTTGGCAATCCATGTCGGGGGTCTTACGGCCCTAACCAATGACGGCTTTGCGCACTATGCGCGGGTCGGCGTTGAACCAGTCCATTTGTTTGGTCCCAAAGGCGCGACGCTTCCTAAATGGTTCAAAGCCGCTTGGTCGAACGAATTTGTGCATTCCCAGACAAACTTTCTGCCACCGCATCTCGGTGTCCGCAAAGCGACTTATGAAGGCTTTCAGCTTCAATCCTCTGCGCCGGAGCGGGCAATCTTGGAGCTACTCTATCTAAGCCCCAAGTCTGTAAGTCTGCTGGAAGCGTATGACATCATGGACGGCCTGCGCAATCTGCGGCCTGAACTAATGACCGCGCTGCTTGCAGGTTGCGGCTCATATAAAGTGAGGCGATTGTTTGCCTTCATGGGTCGCAAGCTGGATCTGCCGATAGTTCAAGAGCTAGATCTTGACGGCTTGGATTACGGCTC
>NZ_JBIIYV010000107.1:0-7053 GCF_044346625.1 Aquidulcibacter sp.
GAGGCTTCGTGGGTGGGGGATAAGTTTTGTTCTGTCCCTGCTGAAACACCCCATCACCGCCGCTTCAATTCCTTCACATGGACGCAACCAACAACGCTGGCGTCTGGACCTTAGGCGTCACAAAATCTGCTGCCGAGGCCGCGCTAATATTATATCTGCGGCGAACCAGTTCTAAGGGCTCGTCCAATTGTTCCTCAAATTTCACAAATTGCAGGCTGTTGGCCGCCCTGCCATGCGACCAGCCTTGCGTGATGGCGTTCATGGCTGGCACGGTCAGATGCGGATCGATGAAAGTCATATGGGCCGTTACGACGGCAATCCACATTGAGGCGTAGGGGAATTGTGTTTGAGCAAGTTGAAAGGCTTGAACCGCCAACTCGCCTAAGGGCGTCGGGGGGTAGCCCGTAATTACATGATGCAGATCATGGGTTTGATACCCACGTAAGACCTTATGTTTGAGGACATCGGGTAGGTTTTTCAAAACCCCGGTCGCCTCAAACTGTTCATGCAATTGGCGGTAACCCACTGCAAGGGATTCCATCAAATTGTGGTCGCGGACAAACGCCAGATAATGCGCACCCAATGTGCCGGGCGCATGAACCTCCAATGCTGCCAGAGACAGGGGCGGGGCATAATAGCGCTCGGCCGCTAACGGCCCTTGCACGGGATCGTTTTCAATCAACGCCACATATTTCTCGATGGCATCAGCTGGAGCGCTTTCCCACCAATCATTGAACAAAAGATGGATGCCATACTCATTGAAATTCTCCGCGCTTTTTAGAAATTTCGCTCCAAAAATCTGGTCCATTTTGCCCGTCATAGGTCTTTCCTCCATCCTGTTTCCGCCCTGCTTTTGCTATTGACGCCGCGCAGTCTAGCAGTACTATTGACGAAAAGTATAATAAAAAATAGGGGCTGAATTGGAAACGCATAAAAAGCCATTAGGCCAAGCGCAAATCTGGGCATTCTCCACCGTGGCGTTGCCGCTGGGTATGCTGGGCTTGCCCATGGCGATCTATTTAGCGCCATTCTACTCCGGCCAATTGGGCCTTTCTCTGTCGCTGGTGGGAACCGCGCTGGTGCTTGCCCGGATCAGCGATTTTGTGACGGACCCGATCATGGGCTTGATCACCGACCGTTGGCGTCCTGCTTTGGGCCGAAGACGCATTTGGCTGATCTTCGGCACTTTGATCATGATGGCAGGCGTACAGCTGTTGCTGCGACCGCCGCCAGAAGTCGGCGTGGTGTGGTTCGGGCTTAGTGTGGCGCTGGTTTACTTGGGCTACACGACCTTACAGATTCCCTATGAGGCTTGGGCCGGCGAGATTTCGAGCGATTATCATGTGCGGACCAAAATCGCCGCAACGAAGCAAGGGTTTAGTATCCTTGGTCTTGTCGTGGCGACCGCCATTCCCGCCTATATTTTGAGCCAGCCCGGTAAGGGAAGTGGCGATGTGCTCAATGCTATTGCTCTGGCGGTCTTAATCCTGCTTCCACTCAGTGCTGCTTTGGTCTTCTTCACGGTGCCGCAACCCGATGTCCCCAGCGAGAAGGCCCCGTTGAATCTGAAGCGCGCAGTGGGTCTGATGCGCGCCAACCAACCCTTCAGCCTTCTGGTCGTCGTGGTTCTGATGGCCACCATTGGCGAGGTATTCCGCCAGACCATTACGGTCTTTTTTGCGCGCGATATTGTGGGCGTCAAAAACATCGGCGTTGTCTATGCCGTCTATTTTGCCGTGGGATTATGCGCTGTTCCCTTATGGGGTTGGCTGAGCAAGGCCATTGGCAAGCATCGCGCACTGATCCTCGCCCTCGGGATCGTCGCGGCGACCAATTTTGCGATGGGCCTTCTACAATACGGGCAAGGTCATCTGTTCATTGCCTTGTTCGTGCTGAAAGGGATTTGCTATGGCGCGATCGGCATTTTACCCAATGCGATGGTCGCTGACACCGTTGATCTCGACACTGCCCAAACCCAAGACCGCCAGCAAGGCGTGTATTTTGCGGCGATTGCCATGGTCCAAAAGCTGGGCTTTGCCGTCGGCGGCGGTTTGCCACTAATTTTGCTGGATGTTGTCGGATTTAAAGCCGCAGGCGGGAGCGAGGTAGAAGCCCTATTCTGGATGCGGATTTTCTACGCCGTCGTTCCTGGCGTTTTGGTCGCCATTGCAGCCCTGCTGTTGACACGCTACTCTTTAACCGCCGAACGGCAAGAGGAATTGCGGCACTATATCGCGCAAAAGGAGGCAGGTTTGACGCCCGAGATGCCAAGCTATCTTCAGGACAATGTCTATCATGACCGTCAAAAGGCATCATCATGATCAAGGGATTGCACCATGCAGGGCTCAGCGTCGTCGATCTCGAGCGCGCTATTTGCTTTTACAAAACCGCCCACACTTTTGAGGTAATCAGCCGCTTTCAAGTTCCCAACCGCGCTGATCTGCGTGCGATGATGGCGGTAGATGATAGTGCCTGCGAAGTGGCCCTTTTACGCGGCCCAACGGGATTCCTAGAGCTCTTTCAATTCGCAAACCCCATGGCACCAGATGGCCCGCCAGAGGTTTATCGCGCCGGTCTTCGCCATATTTGCATCCAAGCCGCAGACGGCGATCGCCTCTATGATGATTTTGTCGAGGCAGGGGCCAAGAGCCATGCCCGGCCGTCAGGTCTGGGGACGGGCAATCTCTATTGCTACATCCGCGACCCAGAAGACAATATTTTGGAGCTCGAAGGCCTACCCTATGCGGCTTCTGTTGCTAGCCCGCCTTGGTTCGCCCATGTTGCCGTGGTTACCCCCAACATCAAACGCCTAACGGCCTTTTATAGTCTTGTCACAGGTGCCCCGGTGCACAGCTCTGGCTATTTTGGACCAGAGCCGAAGTTTGATGTGGTCGCCGGCCTTGAAAACATCGTCTTCGATGGTGCTTGGGTGAAAGCTGGGCCCTTGACGCTGGAATTTTGGCAGTATCATCAGCCGCAAACACAAAGCAGGCCCCTAGCCAATGCGTCCAAACATGGCTGGACCCATTTCGCGTTAGAAGTGGATGATCTGGACGCCGAGTATCAGCGCCTACTGGCTGCAGGCGTGCATTTCCATAGCGCTCCCATGAGCAATGGGGCCGTGCGCTTTGTTTATGGCCGCGACCCTGACGGCAATATTTTCGAGCTTCTGCAGGTTTTGCCCGGCCATGAACATCTGTCGCTAGACCAAGTCACTGGAAGGGATTTACCGGCCGAGATTGATCGCTTGATTGCGCAGTTTCACCGCGCACGCGCTCACGGTCAAAATAACTGATGCCAGCCCTGCATGAACCCGACTGGTCGTCGTTCGACGCTGGCTTCCAGTCCATACAAGGACTGAAATTGCATGTCGTGAGTACCGGCCCTCGCAACAGCGCTACGACACCCATGCTGTGCCTGCATGGCTTTCCAGACATCTGGTCAATATGGAGTCGGATGATCACGCACCTGCCAAAAGACCGCCTGTATGTGATGCCAGACCAACGCGGCTATCATCGTTCGGATAAGCCAAAAGAGCTTTGTGATTATGCGCCCAAAATCCTTCTAGAAGACATTCGCCAACTCATTGTCACCAATTCCCCCGGCGGGAAAGTCGTGCTGGCTGGCCATGACTGGGGCGGGGTCATCGCGTCGTGGTTTGCTGCCATCTATCCAGAGCATGTATCCCATCTGATCCTGATCAACGCGGTTCATCCTGTGACCTTACAAATGGCACTGTTGGCAGACCGGGATCAGAGAGCGGCTTCTGCCTATATGCCGGCCCTGATCTCCGGTGCGCTCGAGGCCGATTGGCTTAAAGATCCCACCAGCAATCCATTCAAAAATTGGTATCGCGAGGCACAAGCCGATGGCCGTATGGGATCGGTTGAGGCCGCGCTTTATGAAGCCGCTTGGTCAGACAATGATCGCTGGCGGGCGGCCATCGATTGGTATCGAGCCAGCCCTTTTGATCTTGCTGCGGGCCCAGAAATGCCCAGCTGGATCCATGAAAGGGATTGGACAATTAGGGCACCGACCCTGTTGATTTGGGGCGAAGCGGACACGGTCTTTACCGCCAATACCCGCGACTCTCTGGCGACCTATTTTGCTCAATTGAGTGTCACGCGCTTGCCCGGGATTGGGCATAATCCATTGCGGGATGACCCCGTTTCAGTGGCCAAGGCCATCCACACATTTCTCGATCAAGGAAACCAACATGTCTAAAGTCAGTCTCGGATTAGAAGGTCGGGTTGCGATCATTACAGGGGCTGCGCGTGGCATAGGACGGGCAGCCCTACACCGTATGATTGAGGAAGGCGTACATGTCCTCGCATGGGATATTGATCCGGCTTGGAAAGAAGAGATTAAAGCCATTGCGACGCCCGACACCGTCAAGATCGCCGCATTTGTTGGCGATGTCTCGCAGAGCGCAGCGTGGCAAGAGGCGGTCAAAAGCGCACTTTCCGATTTTGGGCGCTTGGACTTTCTGTTTTCAAATGCTGGGATTTCCGGGCCTGCACTTCCCGTCTCGCGCTATGAGGATTCTGACTTCGACCGTGTCATGGCGATCAATGCGCGCGGGGTTTATCTGGGCCTGAAATATGTCGGCCAGCACTTGAGCCAACAGGGCAGTGGGGTGATCGTCAATGTGTCGTCCATCAGTGGGCTAAGTGGCGGCGGCAATATCTTTGCTTATACCGCGAGCAAGCATGCCGTTGTTGGTATGACGAAATCCGCAGCCGTGCATTATGCGCCCAATGGGGTTCGCGTCTTGGCTGTTTGCCCATCGCCAACCGATACCGACATGATGGCCTATGCCGAGCGCTCCGTCATGCCAGACGACCCACAAGCTGCCCGCCCGATCTTCACACAAGGCGTGCCTATGGGCCGCTATGCGGAGCCAGCAGAGATCGCCAATGTCTTTGCTTTCCTGATCTCTGATCAGGCCTCGTTCATGACAGGCACCATCGTGCCCGTCGATGGCGGATGTATGGCGCGCTAGTATTAAAAAGGGATAGCCAAGATGGATCTAGGACTTAAAGGCAAGCGTTTATTGATCACCGGCGGCAGCCGAGGCTTAGGCCGGGCCATCGTCACCCATGCACTCGCCGAAGGGGCGATCGTCGCCACGTGCGCGCGCGGTCAGGCGGGGCTCGACCGTCTCGCCAGCGACCTCGGGGCAGGGCAGGACCGTCTATTCTGCCAAGCCTTAGATGTACGCGACGCAGCCGCGTTTCAAGCTTGGGTGCAAACGGCGGCTGCGCAATTGGGTGGCGTTGACGGCGTGGTATCCAATGTCTCCACGCGGCTGAGCGGCCATGATGAGGCGTGGTGGCGCGAGAGCTTTGAGACCGACTTTCTGCAACACGCGCGCTTGGCAGAAGCCACCTATCCGCATTTGAAATCCGGGCACGAGCCCGCGCTTCTCTTCATTTCCTCCATCGCTTCGGTGTTAAGCAATTTGCCGCCCGACGAATTGGCCTATGGCGTAATGAAGGCAGGCTTGATCAATTATACCGGCCAACTTGCGGCACGGTGGGGCAATAGAGGCATTCGCGTCAATGCGGTCTCGCCCGGACCGATCTTCTTTGAAGGCGGGACATGGGACACGATTAAACAAGGTAATCCCAAGCTGTTTGAGGCTGCGGCCCGCCTGCCAGCGCTTGGCCGCCATGGGACACCAGACGAAGTGGCAAAGGCCGCGCTTTTCCTGCTTAGCCCTGCAGCCTCTTACATCACCGGGACCAATCTGCGAATTGATGGCGGAGCCATTCGCACGGCCAATTTCTAATCGGCATCAGTCGGCATTAAGCACGCTCAAAAATCGCGGCAATGCCTTGGCCGCCGCCAACGCACATCGTCTCCAAACCATAGCGGACTTGTCTGCGCTGCATCTCATGCACCAGACTGGTCATTATTCGCATGCCCGTCGCCCCGATGGGATGGCCTAGCGAAATACCTGAGCCATTGACGTTTAGGATGGAACGGTCATCCCAATCCCAGCCTTTTAGAACCGCCAGAACTTGCGCAGCGAAAGCTTCATTGAGTTCGACAAGACCCATGTCGCCCCACGAAAGGCCTGTCTTGGCGAACAGCTTGTGGACGGCAGGGACGGGGCCAATCCCCATGCGCGAGGGTTCGCACCCGGCCGCTGCCCACCCGACGAAAAATGCGGATGGATCCAGGCCAAGTTCAGCCAAGCGATCTTCAGCCACGACCAGACAGGCAGAGGCCGCATCATTTTGCTGGCTCGAATTACCTGCTGTACAGACCCCGCCTGCCACCATCGGCTTGAGCTTTGCCAGCGAAGTGGCGGTGGTATCGGCGCGAATGCCCTCGTCCATTGTGAAGTGTATGGGCTCGCCACCGCGCTGGGGAATGGGAATAGCGACTATCTCGTCGTCAAATCGCCCGTCGGCCCACGCGCGTGCCGCACGCACCTGACTTTCGGCGGCAAATTCATCACAAGCATCCCGGCTGATCGCATAGTCGGTTGCGAGATTTTCGGCCGTCGTGATCATACCTGGGATCACACCAAAGCGCTCCACGGGCTGCGACCGCTCACGGCCCCGCTCTAATCGATCATACAAGGTGACGCTGCCGGCGCGCGCGCCGCCGCGCATGGCAGTGGTATAAAATTCGACATTGCTCATGCTCTCGACGCCACCAGCCAGCACGACATCGGCAGCACCGGTTTGGACCATCATGGCGGCATTGGCCAATGCCTGAAGACCCCCGCCGCAGCGGCGATCCACTTGAATGCCCGGCACTTCAATTGGCAAACCCGCCGCCAAAGCAGCCCATCGCCCAACACAGGGCGTCTCGCCACTGGCATAGCTTTGGGCGAAAACGACATCTTCGATCAACATCGGGTCGATACCGCTACGCGACACAACCGCTTTGACCACATGAGCCGCGAGGGTTTCAACAGGAACCGAACTAAGCCCGCCAAGGAACTTGCCAATCGGGGTTCGTACTGGACTAATGATAGCTGCCCGTCTCATGATGAAGCCTTCCCTGCGTGACTGCGTTGACCGCACCACTCTAGAAGAA
>NZ_JBIIYV010000049.1:0-21818 GCF_044346625.1 Aquidulcibacter sp.
CCTGAACATGATCAACTCAGCCCTAAACCGGCTACCTCATGACGCCGCTGTTACACCACGCCATGGGACACGATCCTGGCATTGGCGACTTTGGCATACCGTATAAACCTGCGATGGGCTGGTATGAAGAAGCTATCAAAGTCGTTGAGGAATTTTTCTTCTTGTATGGAACGGCCAAGTTCAGATCCGTCCGGCAGCAATCGCCTATAGGATTCCTCGATGGGAGGAACCTACAGAAGACGCCCATAGAAGAAATCAACAAAGCAAAATTCTTTGCAACTTTGGACCGAGATCTTCCGTTTCTGAAAGACATAGAGAATTCGCTTCAAGTAAATCCTGCGCCGACAAGTGCGCACGAATTGATGATGCTAGAGTTGCAGCGTATGCTGACCAAAAGCCCCAACAGACTAGACGCAACCAATCGCCGAGGCCGCATCGTCGCCTCGGCGACTATTGTTATCTATACGCAAGGCTTTCAAAAGCTACGCATGGCAAGTATTGCCAAGCAGGCCGGTGTCTCCACCGCGACGCTTTATCGCCTCTACCCGACAAACTGGGATCTCTATCAGGCCGCCTATGGGTTAGGGGTCAGCATTTATTTGGCGTGGCTTGGGCGAGATATACAAGCCACCAACCCCTTGATCGAATTTACGCACTATAACTCCATCTTTTTTGAAACGTTTTTCGATGTGCAATCCAAAAATGCTTGGTCCTTGGATCAGTTACGTGGGGAACCATCGGAAATTGAGCAGATGCAGCGCTATAGCGAGATTAAAGTCCAAGTCCAAAGTTCGATCTGGCAAAAGCGCTTCGCCAAGCTTTACGCGGAAGGTTACATCAAGGAACCGCCAAGCTGGGACCTAATCCACACCTTCCAAGGACCAACGGCAATCCCGATTGGACTCTTCATGCGCGAAGGCGTGGCCGCGCTGCCCAAAAGCTCTTGGTTTAAAGAATCCTGGCGCATCACGGATGAGTTTTTCAAAATCCACGGCACCCCTCAATTCCACGCGATGCGCAAGAAAATGAATTGGGATGGGGAGTTAGAAGCCCATCTGGCTAAAACAGCCTAGGACGCCCTACCCGCCAAACGGCTTGCAGCACGCTCTGGGCCGATCAGCATGAAGATCCACTTCATCTCTGGCCCATGTTCTTGGCCCGTGAGAGCCTTGCGCAAGGGCATGAAGAGGCCTTTGCCTTTTGCCCCGGTCGCCGCCTTCACTGCCTCTGTAAAGCCCGACCATGATGTTTCATCATACGGACCAACAGGCAGCAGACCCAGCGCCGTGGCGATGAAGTCTGGCTCATCAATCTGAGGCTCAATCGGGCCTTGAACCACTTTGGCCCACAGCGCCACATCGTCAAATTTTGCAAGGTTGCCGCGAACGGCCAGCCAGAAAGCTTCACCTAGATCGCAATCAACCGCGGCTAGGCGCGGCTGGATCGTCGCATAATCGGCATGCTGCAGCAATTGCGCATCCAGACGGCGAACGTCTTCAGGGTCAAAACGGGCTGGCGCGCGGCCGATCTTACCAAAATCAAAGCCAGCAACCAGCGCGTCCAAATTGTCGACAGCCTCAACCGGGTCCGATGTGCCGATCCGTGCCATCAGGGACAAAACCGCCAAGGGTGCAACCCCCTGCTCGCGCAGGCTCTCTACCGATAGAGAGCCAATGCGCTTGGACAAGGTCTCACCATCGGCACCGACCAACAGCGGGAAGTGGCCGAACTCAGGGCGTTTGCCGCCCGTCAGCGCTTCAAAAATCTCAGCCTGCGCGCCCGTATTGGTCACATGGTCTTCGCCGCGGATCACATGGGTGACGCCCAGATCCACATCGTCCACGACCGACGGCAAAGTATAGAGGTAAGCCCCATCTTCACGGATCAGCACGGGATCAGACATCGAGGCTGTATCGACCGTTTGCTCACCCCGGATCAAATCCTGCCAAGCTACCCGCTTGCCTGAGAGTTTAAAGCGCCAGTGGGGCTTGCGCCCCTCGGCTTCAAAGGCGGCCTTGTCTGCATCTGTGAGGGCAAGGGCTGCGCGGTCATAAACCGGGGGCAGCTTGCGCGACAGTGCGATCTTGCGCTTACGATCCAATTCTTCCGACGTCTCATAGCAGGGATAGAGCAGGCCTGCTTCGATCAGCCGATCGCGCGCCTTGTCGTAAATATCAAAGCGAGCCGACTGCCGCGCTTCCTCATCCCAGGTCAGGCCAAGCCAAGTCAGGTCCGTGCGAATGCCATCCTCATAGGCCTGAGTAGAACGCGCCGTATCGGTGTCATCAATCCGCAACAGGAAGGTGCCGCCATGTTGGCGCACAAACAACCAATTGCGCAATGCCGTGATGACATTGCCGACGTGAAGCTTGCCGGTTGGCGAAGGGGCAAATCTGACTTTCATGTTTCTTTCCTATCACGGCTGACTTAGCAGTCATGCCGCCGACAGGCGAGAGGGGCATGTGTAGGTAAGCCATCATGGGGCTGCGGAAAAATTTTCATTAGCCTATAGACGAAAAAACGGAACAGAGTTAGAACATCGCCACTTTGTTCGTGCATCGTTCACGGTGCAATCGGATTTGACAGGGGCTGGCGTGTGCGCGCGCTCCGCAAGATAGGGGAAGTTGATGCTGACGTCCAAACAACGAGAGCTTTTGCTGTTCATTCATGAGCGTCTCAAGGAAACCGGCGTCTCGCCATCCTTTGACGAGATGAAGGATGCGTTGGACTTGGCATCAAAATCGGGCATTCACCGCCTGATTACGGCTCTTGAAGAACGCGGGTTTCTGCGCCGCCTCGCTCATCGTGCCCGCGCACTGGAAGTCTTGAAGCTCCCTGATAGTGCAACCACAGCCGCCCCACCCAAAGGTCGCCAACCGTTCACGCCACTGGTTGTGGGCTCAAAACCTGCCCCCTCGATCCCGGTCACCCCGCCTTCAGCAGCCAATGATATCGCGGTCTTGGGCCGCATCGCAGCGGGTGTGCCTATCGCGGCCATCCAGCATGAGATTGATCGGATTGCAGCACCCGACCAATTGGACCCTGCCCTGCACTTTGCCTTAGAAGTCAAAGGCGATTCCATGATTGATGCCGGTATCTTGGAAGGCGACTTCGTCATCATCCGCCGCACCGATGACGCCCAATCGGGCGAGATCGTTGTTGCCTTGGTCGATGATGAAGAAGCCACGCTCAAGCGCCTGCGCCGTCGCGGCCAGTCTATTGCTTTGGAAGCTGCCAACCCCCGCTACGAAACCCGCATCTTCGGGCCAGATCGGGTAAAGGTTCAAGGCGTGCTGGCGGGGCTTTATCGACGGTACTAGGGGCGTTTTGGGGCTGAGGTAGGGCGCAGTCCGGTCGGACTGCGCCATTTTGTTTGCGTTAGTGCTGGCTTCGGCTCTTTCGACTTGGACGGCCATTGCCGCAGGCTGTGCTGTGCAAAAGGCCCAATTCGAGTTTCAGCCTTCAAGATGGGGTGTCAAAGTGCGCAATTGGCTTCGTCGACTAAGTTGATAAACCGCTTGGCTCCCCAACTTGCGCAGAGACAATCGTCCTAGGGCTTCAAGGCAAGCAGAGCGATACCTGAAACCCGTCCAAGTCGTTTAGTTAAGCACAAGCAGACAAACTAACCTGTTGTCCCCCTAAAACTCCGCCACCAAATCCACACCGGACGCGCTCTTCAACGCCCGGCGCGCAGCCACGTCGATGGGGAAGCGACCAGGTGCCTGAATTTCGACTTCGCGGCCATCAGCGAGTTCGAGGACAACGCGCAATTCGCCAAAGCTGGAGGATGTTGCACCGCGCAACGTCTCCGTGACGCGGGCCAATTCGTCGATTGGTGCCCCGCGCGCCAGAAACACCTTAATCCCCGCACAGCCCGACATGTCGGTTTGGTCGAGGAGCTCTATTTTTTCAGCCGACAGCTTCAAGTCGCCATCGCGCAGCCGTGCTTTCGCCCGGAAACTGACCGAAGTGCCAGGGTCTAGAAAGTCGCGGGCTTCATTGAGGGTTTCAGGCATGATCATCACCTCAAACTCGCCCGTTGGGTCACTCAACGTCACCCAAGCAAACTTACCGCCATCGCGCGCTGGGCGTTCCTTGCGAGCGCGGACAACACCGGCCATGCGGAAAATCGCGTCTGAGCCCTGCATTTTGGAGTTAATCTCGGAGAAAAAGACGGTTTGGCGGCGGCGCAACGCCTCAATCAAATCGTCGAGCGGATGGCCGGACAGAAACAGGCCAAGGGCCGCAAACTCATTGTCCAAACGTTCTTGCGCCGACCACGGTTTCACACTCGGCAAGGGTGCACGTGGCGGCGGGGCGGCATCGCCAAATAGGCTGGTTTGCGCACTTTGCCGATCGGACGCGGCCGCATTGGCATGGGCCACCAATTGGTCAGATGAGGCAAACACCAAGGCACGGTTAGGTTCAATCGAGTCAAAAGCTCCGGCCTTGGCCAGTGTTTCCAAGGTCCGACGGCCCAACGTGCGCGGATCAACCCGCTCGGCCAGATCGTGTAGAGATTTGAACTTGCCACCAGCTTGGCGGATTTCAACAACTTGAGCCATTGCAGCCACGCCAACCGACTTAATGCCGCCCAGAGCATAGCGAATGGCATTGTCTTGAACGGTAAAGTCAGCACCGGAATAATTAAGATCTGGCGACAAGACCTTGATCTTCATGCTTTTTGCTTCTTGCATGAAGGCACCCAATTTATCGGTATCATCAATATCGAGCGACATAGACGCAGCTATAAACTCGACCGGATAATTGGCCTTCAGATAAGCGGTTTGATAGGCGATCACGGCATAGGCAGCTGCGTGGGATTTGTTGAAGCCATAGCCAGCAAACTCACTCACCAACTCAAAGATACGGTCAGCAAGCTCTGCGTCTACGCCCCGTTCGGTGGCACCGCTGACGAACCGGTCCTTTTGCTTGGCCATTTCCTCAGGCTTTTTCTTACCCATCGCGCGGCGTAACAAATCGGCCTCACCCAAGGAATAGCCCGACAGGATTTGGGCGATCTGCATCACCTGCTCCTGATAGATAATGACGCCTTGGGTCTCCTTCAGAACTTGGACCAAACTTTCATGAAGATAATCAGCATCTTTGCGACCAAACTTCACATCACAATAGGTCTCGATATTCTTCATCGGGCCCGGCCGATAGAGCGAGATCAGAGCGATGATGTCGTCCAAAGTATCCGCGCGCATCTTGCGCAACGTGTCGCGCATGCCTTGGCTTTCCAACTGGAACACGCCCATCGTCTTACCCGATGCCAACAGTTCGTAGGTTTTAGGGTCATCAAACGGCAGTGTGTCGAGATCGACCACAATGTCGCGGGCTTTCAAAAAGTCCAAAGCCCGCTGGATGACCGTCAGCGTCTTCAGGCCCAAGAAATCGAACTTAACAAGGCCCGCAGGTTCTACCCATTTCATATTGAATTGAGTGGCAGGCAAGCTGGAGCGGGGGTCCTTATAAAGCGGCACAAGCTCGTGCAGCGGCCGGTCGCCAATCACGACGCCAGCTGCGTGGGTCGAGGCGTTGCGGTATAGGCCTTCAAGCTCAATCGCGGCATCAAGGAGGGTGCGCACATCGGCATCACGCGACCGCTCTTCTTGGAGGCGCGGCTCATCCTTGATGGCTTGAGCCAAGGTTACAGGGGCAGCGGGATTGTTCGGCACCATTTTGGCCAGTCGGTCGACTTGGCCGTAAGACATATCCAAGACCCGACCTACATCGCGAAGCGCAGCCCGCGCCTGTAAGGTACCGAAGGTGATGATCTGCGCCACCCGGTCAGCGCCATATTTCTTCTGCACATAATCAATGACTTGATCCCGCTTCTCTTGGCAGAAGTCGATATCGAAGTCGGGCATGGAGACGCGTTCTGGATTTAAGAAGCGCTCAAACAAGAGGCCAAAGGCCAAAGGATCAAGATCAGTGATAGTCAGCGAATAGGCAACGAGAGAGCCTGCGCCAGACCCCCGGCCGGGGCCGACAGGTATGTTGTTTTCCTTCGACCATTTGATGAAATCCGCAACGATCAAAAAGTAGCCAGCGAACCCCATGCGGTTGATGACATTGATTTCGTGCTCCAACCGTTGCTCATAGATTTCGCGCGCGACAACGGGTGGCCGCTTGGCGAGGCGCGCTTCAAGACCTTGGCGAGCTTGGCTTGCCAATTCCTCTGGCTCATCACGCCCCTCGGCTGTGGTAAAGCGCGGTAGGATGGGCGCGCGCATCAGCGGGCGCACAGCACAACGTCGGGCAATGTCCACACTATTGGCCAAAGCCTCAGGTAAGTCAGCAAACAGGGCCACCATATCGGCTTCGCTACGGAAGCAATGATTGGCCGACACACGCTCGCGCTTGTCATCGGCCACGCGGGTGGCTTGGCCAATGCACATCAGAATATCTTGGGCGCGATGCCGCTCTGGGCTGTCAAAGCGCACGTCATTGGTCGCCACCAGCGGAAGATTGCCTTGATAAGCTAGATCAATCAGAAGCGGCTCAATTTGGCCCTCATCGGCCATGCCGTGGCGTTGCAGTTCGATATAAAGCCGATCTGGGAATGCCTTGGCCAACTGGCGCAGCAACATGTCTGCTTCTGCTTTCAGATTGGCCAGCAGTGCGCGCGATAGAAGCCCTTCCCGCCCCCCGGTGAGGCAGATCACGCCCTCGCTATGCTCCAACACCTTTTGAAGGCTGACATGGGGCAGGCTCCCTGCTGGAACCTCTAGAAAGGACAGGCTGGAAAGGGCCATCAGATTGGCCCAGCCAACCTCATTCTGAGCAATCAATGCCAAACTACCGTCTGGTCCAGCCGCCGCTCCGGCCTTTTGGCTCAGGAAGGAGACAGGCAGCGTCAGGCCCATGATGGGCTGAATGCCCTTTTCGGCCAAAGCTTCTGAAAACTCGAGCGCACCAAACAGGTTCGGGTCCGAGATACCGACAGCGACGCAACCTGCTTTGGAGGCAAAGCCCGCGAGCTTCTTGACCGTCATCGCGCCATCGAGCAGCGAATAGGCGGACCGAACCCGCAAATGCACAAATCCGGGACCAGCCAATACTGGTCTTCCCGCTTGCGATACCCCCGCAGAACCCGTCAAAGCGATGTTCCCCGAACTCTGATCACCACCAGAGAACGTACCGCCTGAAAGAGTAGTATCTGCCATAGGGCCACCTGAATCCGTCGACAGAATCATCACCAAAGAGGGACTTAGTCTGGCAGGACTCTTGAGGTTCTGTCAGCCCTCGCCGACAGAAATCTTGAAGCCATCCTCAACCGATGACAGCGCCCCAACCCCAAGCCATGAGGGTGAATGCGATAATTGCTGCGAAAGCGGCTGCGTCTTGAAGCTGGGCCATGTTACACCTACTTTGTTCTGTTTTCGTTCTATTCTTGTTTTGTTCTCATGACAAGAGGCTTTTTGCAGAACGATGGAACAAAGATTGAGGGTTCTAGTCCTGAACCAAAACACCGCCTTCGATGCGGAATACGCGGTCCATTTGTCGCGCTAAATCAAGGTTATGCGTAGCAACCAGAGCAGAGGTCCCCTCCTCCCGCGTCGCTTTACGGAAAGTGTCAAACACAAAGCTGGAAGTGGCGGGATCGAGGTTGCCGGTGGGCTCATCCGCAATCAAAAGGGCGGGTTGATTGGCAAGTGCACGCGCAATGGCCACCCGTTGCTGCTCGCCGCCCGACAATTGACCTGGTTGATGCTGCTTGCGGTCCGCTAGGCCCATCATATCCAAAAGTTGCTCCGCCCGGGCTTGCGCCTCGGCTCGGCCCACGCCTGCAATCCATTGTGGCAAGGCGACATTATCGACCGCGCTAAACTCCGGCAGCAAATGGTGAAATTGATAGACAAAGCCTAGCGCGGTGCGGCGCAAAGCGGTGCGTGCGGCGTCGGGCAGTTTCGTCGCATCAATGCCAGCCAGCTCCACCGTGCCTCCTTGGGCGGCCTCTAGCAGACCAGCCGCATGGAGAAGCGATGATTTACCAGAGCCTGACGGACCAATCAGCGCGACGATTTCCCCCGGCATAATGGTCAGATTGGCCCCTTTGAGGACTTCCAGCTCGCCTGCACGGGTCTGATAGACCCTGCGCAAATCTGTGAGGCGCAGTACAGGGCTACTCATAGCGAAGCGCCTCCACGGGATCGAGCTTTGATGCCCGCCAAGACGGGGGCAACGTAGCGACGACACTTGCGATCGCTGCAAACAAGGCTGTCGTGATCACTTCATGCCATTCCACTTTGGCGGGGATCTGGCTCAAGAAATATACATCGGCATTGAAAACCGGGCCAAACACAAACTCGACCACTTTTTGAATGGTTCCGATATTCAGGCAGAACAACGTGCCGCCTATGGCCCCAGCCAGTGTCGCCAGAATACCAACGCTTGCGCCCGACATCATAAATACCCGCATGATGGAAGCGCGCGACGCCCCCATAGTGCGCAGGATGGCGATATCGCGGCCTTTATTCTTCACCAGCATGACAAGGCCAGAAATGATGTTCATTGCCGCAATCGCGACAATCAGCATCAAGATCAACCGCATCACATTGCGCTCAATCTGCAAAGCGGACACGAGGCTTTCTGATTGTTGCCGCCAATCCGTCACATAGCGGTTTTGGCTGAATTTCGCGACTTCTAGCGCCAGAAGATCAGCTTTATCCGGATCCTGCATCCGCAGTTCAATCGTGTCCCAGCTGGTTTCTTTTGAAAAGAATAATTGGGCTTGCTCAATCGGCATATAGATAAAGGTCGCGTCATACTCGCTCATCCCAATGTCGAAGATGGCAGAGACGGTGTAGTCCTTGATACGCGGGGTGGTGCCAAAGGGGGTCGACGCTCCTTGTGGCGAGATGAGCTGAACCGAATCCCCCGGTAGAACGCCTAAGGCTTCTGCAAGGCGAGAGCCCATAGCGATTTCGTCGCCGCCATACTCACCAGTCCCCCACGTCTTGAGGTTTCCGCCGACCAGATTGTCCGAGACGATTTTGAGCTTGCTCAGATCTGACGGCGCTAGCCCGGTCACCACAGCACCACGTGCCAAATTGCCACCTTGACCGACCGCCATGACTTGGCCGTCAATCTTGGGCATCACGTCAATAACGCCGGGCAAAGCCTTGGCTTTAGCCACGATGGCGCGGGCTTCTGGAATGGGCATGTTCCGCACATCGACGAAGACATGACCATTAACGCCCAAAATCCGGCCTAAGAGCTCTGCACGAAAGCCATTCATCACGCTCATCACAATGATGAGGACGGCGACGGCCAGAAATATGCCGATAAAGCTGATCAACGAGATTAGTGCGACCCCGCCATCTTCACGCCGGGCCCGCAAATAGCG
This sequence comes from Aquidulcibacter sp., assembly GCF_044346625.1. GTDB lineage: Bacteria > Pseudomonadota > Alphaproteobacteria > Caulobacterales > Aquidulcibacteraceae > Aquidulcibacter. Next base: position 9,356 of record NZ_JBIIYV010000049.1, read on the forward strand.
TGCGGCTAGCGTGCGCTCCCACATGCCAAAAGGGCCCGCGCCGCCAGCTTTCATGCGGAGGCCTTAGCGGTGAGACGTGATAGCGCGCTTTCCAACGAGACTTCTTCCTTGGTGCCAGTCTTGCGGTCCTTCACCTCGACCAAACCATTGGCAAGACCTTTTGGCCCCACGATCAATTGGGTAGGCACACCGATCAAATCCATGGTGGCGAACTTCGCCCCCGGACGGTCTTGGCTATCGTCATAAAGTGGATCCATGCCAGCCTTTAGAAGGGCCTGATACGCCTGCTCGCAGGCGGTATCGACAGCTTCATCGCCGGGGCGCAAGCTGATCACGCCAACATCAAACGGGGCGACAGCATCCGGCCAGATGATGCCGTTCTCGTCATGGCTGGCTTCAATAATCGCCCCGACCAGACGCGATACGCCAATGCCGTAAGAGCCCATTTGCACCAAAACGTCTTTGCCATCTGGCCCAGAGACTTTGGCATTCATAGGCGCGGAATATTTGGTGCCGAAAAAGAAGATATGGCCCACTTCGATCCCGCGGCCGGTGCGGCGGCGGTCCGTCGGCACTTCGCTCTCAAAGCGGCTCTCATCATGGATTTCATCAGTTGCCGCATAGGCTTTCACGATGCGCGACACAGTCTCAGCGCGATTGGCGCGCGCTGCGTCATTGTTATCAAAGCTGATATCCATGCCGGCCCAATCAGTCTCATCATAGACAGCATCATAGAACACGCCGCTTTCACCTGTGGGCGCGAGCACCAAAAACTCATGGCTTAAATCGCCACCAATCGGCCCCGTATCGGCGCGCATGGGCACGGCTTGCAGGCCCAAGCGCTGGAAGGTCTTCAAATAGGCCAGAAACATCTTGTTATAGGCATCGCGCGCGCCAGCTTCGTCGAGATCAAAGCTATAGGCATCTTTCATCAAGAACTCGCGGCCGCGCATCACGCCAAAGCGGGGGCGGACTTCATCGCGGAACTTCCACTGGATGTTATAGAGGTTCAGCGGCAATTCCTTGTACGAGCGTACATGGTTGCGGAAGATATCCGTCACGACTTCTTCGGCGGTGGGACCAAACAACAGGTCACGCTCATGTCGGTCGGTGATCCGCAGCATTTCTGCGCCATAAGCGTCATAGCGGCCGCTCTCGCGCCATAAGTCTGCCCCTTGCATGGTTGGCATCAAGACCTCCAGCGCGCCGGAGCGGTTTTGCTCCTCGCGCACAATGGCCTCGATCTTTTGCAAGACTTTCAAGCCCAAAGGTAGCCAGGAATAGATGCCGGCGGAATGTTGCTTGATCATGCCGGTGCGCAGCATCAGCTTGTGCGACACGATTTCGGCGTTGGCTGGGGTTTCTTTTGTAACGGGCAGGAAATAGCGCGACATGCGCATGGCGATCACCTTTTCTTTGACGCCCTGCCATAGTCTGTGCCGCGCGCTGAGGCAATTAGTCAGCGCTGCGGGTGGTGTTTGGGGCGGGGGTGGAAAGAAGTTCTTTTCGTCTAGACCTATTTTGGTGAAAACCATGTTTCACCAAAGTGCGACCAAGTGTTTCGATTTCAAATTGTGCGCTCTCCCCTCGCCCCCCAAGGGGGAGAGGGGCTTCAGAAGGGCCACCCCCCAAACGAAAAAAGGCCGCGCTTGAACAAGTCAGGCGCGGCGCAAAGGTTCTGGGAGGAAACGCCATCAGGCATTTTCGAGGGAGCGACAGGCCCGTCTCGCAAGTGCACAATCGCCGTTCCGCCTCGCAGGTGCAACATGGTGGCTGCCCAATTGCCGCAAAAACATGCCATTGCCCATCATGCGGCTAAATGTGGTGCAAACCCTGCCCTCTTTTTGGGCTTGAGGCCGAAATTGACCCAATTTTTAGGTCGATCGAGCCCGTCAGCCCATCAACCGACCCAATGGATGCTCCAACGAGACCCAACCTGACATCAAAAGCAGGGCAAAAGCTGTCCACACAATGGACGTAATCGCCGTCGTCCAGATCAATTTCTGCTTGATGTTGGCGACGACAGGGGCACCAGGGTCTGTGCCGGCAACAACTTCGCCGCTTTCTTCTTGGCTGCGCACGCCAATCGGTAGGACGCAAAACAGGATCACCCACCACATGGTGAGGAAGATTGCGATCCCTGTGAACCAATCCATCTAATGGGCCCCCTTCGGCGTTTCCATGAGCTCGATCAATACACCGTTTGAATTCTTCGGGTGAACAAAGATAATCAAAGTGCCGTGAGCCCCAATCCGCGGTTCGCCCAGAATGGTCGCGCCATTGGCCTTCATCGCGTCGCGGGCGGCATAAATCTCTGGGACCTCGAAGCATACATGATGCTGACCGCCATTGGGGTTCTTTTCGAGGAATTTGTGGATGGGCGACGCCTCCCCCAAAGGCTCAATCAATTCAAGCTGGCTGTTTGGAATATCGACAAAAGCTACCTTCACGCCTTGCTCTGGCATGTCGCGCATGGGCGTAATGTCGGCGTCAGTGACGCCATAGAGGGCTTTGTAATTTTCCAAGGCAGCGGCAATGGAGGGCACGGCAATGCCGACGTGATTGAGACGACCCAGTTTCATGATGATTTTCCTGTGCAAGTGGCCCGCTTCCATCATGGCTTTAGGCGGCTACGTCAATCTTAGCCCACAGGTAGGCCTCACTTTTGGATAGACAAGCGCGGCGGCGGTCCTTAGCCTCAAAAGGCTGTGATCAGAATTGTGATCGGGGAGACCACTATGAAAAGAACTACATCAATAGCTACACTAGCCGCACTGATCATCTTAGGCGCTGCTGCCCCTAAACCGACTGCGCCGGTGCAGACGCTCAAAATTCCAGAGTTGAGCGCTAGTGTGGCTGCTGATTATTCAAGCTCGCTGAAAAGCTTGTGGGAGGATTTGCACGCCAATCCAGAACTGTCCTTCCGCGAAACGCGCACCGCCGGCGTTGTGGCGCGAGAACTGCGCGCTACAGGCGGGATTGAGATTACAGAGAAAGTCGGCGGCACAGGTGTTGTCGGTGTGATCCGAAATGGCGCTGGACCAACCATTATGTTGCGTGCCGATATGGACGGCCTCCCAATCCTCGAACGCAATGGCCTGCCTTATGAATCTAAAGTCCGGCAGATCGATGCTGACGGGATTGAGATGCCCGTCATGCATGCCTGCGGTCATGATGTTCACGTCGCCGCCCTCATCGGCGCTGCCCGACAATTGATGACACGCAAGAGCCAATGGCGTGGCACAATCGTCCTCGTCTTCCAGCCAGCCGAGGAACGCTTGGGCGGGGCTTTGGCCATGTTGCAAGATGGCCTTTATACACGGTTCCCAAAGCCTGACATTGCACTGGGCCTCCACATTGCCAGCGGCCTAGAGCGCGGCAAATTCAAGGTTGAAAGCCGCGTTGCCAATTCTAGCTCGGACAGCGTGAACATCATTGTACGCGGCGTCGGCGGGCATGGTGCCTCGCCGCAACAGACCGTGGATCCGATTGTGGTCGCGTCCAATCTGGTGATGGCATTACAGACCTTGGTCAGCCGTAATATCTCGCCTCTAGAGCCCGGCATTGTGACTGTGGGTGTCGTGCAGGCTGGCCTAAAGCGCAACATCATTCCTGAAGAGGCGCGTTTGGAACTCACCGTGCGGGCCGACACGCCTGAAGTGCGGGCAGAACTCCTTAAAGGAATCAAGCGGATTTCTGACGGTGTGGCAAAGACCTATGGCGTGCCGGAGGATCGGATGCCCATCGTCACCAATCTGGAAGAAAAAGCCCCTCCTAATCTGAATGATCCTGAGAACGCCGCCAAGCTACGCGCCAGCCTTGAGACAGCCTTTGGCGCGGACCGCATGTCCAAGATTCCCCGCTCCAGCATGGGCGCTGAAGACTTTGCCTATTACGGTGCGCCAGAGTGGGGCGGCATCAAAAGCGTGTTCTTCAATGTCGGCGGTAGCATCACCGATGACGTGAGCAAAGCGCCACCCCATCACTCACCCTTGTTCCGGATTGAGCCGGAAGCCTCGGTCAAGTCGAGTGTCGAAGGCTATGTCGTCGCGGCGATGACGTTTTTGGGTACGCCCTAGGGGTATGCGTCTGTCGTCTGAGGATTGAATGTCTGGACAAGAAGCACTTTGGTGTTAGCTCTGCCTTTCACCAAAGCGCTTCTAAGTTGTTTTTTTTCTAAAGAAAAAACCACTGAGCCGACCTAAATCGTCATCACCACAACATCAACAATGGGGCGCTTGCCGAAGATGCGGTCGCAAGCCTTGCGGACAGCCCGCATGACATAGCCTTCAGCTGTTTCTTCATCCGTGCGTTGATCGGGTTTTAGGCGGTTAAACGCCTCTTCCGCCGCATCGGCCAATTGCTCTAGGCGACCTTCAGCTGGGGCACCATTGCGCTCGGACAAGCCACGCGCCCGCACATCTGGTCCGGCCTTGATCCGACCTTTGGCGTCCATGGCAATTGAAACCATTACATAGCCGTGCTCGCCCAAACGAATACGATCTCGAATGGTCTCGCTGTCTGAGGAGATGATGGCATCACCATCCACGAGCAAGCGGCCATTGGGCACTTCATCAATCACCGCAGCAGGGCCCGGGGCCAAGCGGATCATGTCGCCATTCTTGACGGCTAAAGCTTCTGGCACTTGAAGGCTTAAGGCGAACTTCGCATGCTCCATCAAATGGCGCTGTTCGCCATGGGTTGGGATGGCGATTTGTGGACGTACCATCTCGTACATGGCACGCAACTCATCCCGGCACGGGTGGCCTGAAACGTGGATATGGCGATCTTTGCCGGTAATGATGTTTACGCCGCGCATGGCGAGCTTGTTTTGGAGCTCAAGGATCGCGCGCTCATTGCCCGGGATTTCTCGGCTGGAGAACAAGCAGGTATCGCCGCGCCCGAGGGTCACAAACGGGTGGCTACCTTCAGCAATGCGGGCCAAAGCAGCACGTGGCTCACCTTGGCTGCCAGTGCACAGATAAAGCACTTTGTCGTCTGGCAAATGGCGCGCCATCTCGGGCTCGATAAAGGTAGCCTCTTGAAGCAGGCCAACCGCCTTGGCAGCGCCCGTGATGCGCAGCATCGAGCGGCCAATCAAAGACACCGAGCGGCCAGCTGCTGTTGCGGCTTCGACTGTCGACAAAATGCGCGCGACGTTGGAAGCAAAGCACGCCACAGCCACTTTGCCCTTTTGCTCTGCGATTGCCTCAAACAGACCGTCGCGGACACCGGCTTCAGAACCTGCTTCGCCTTCGGAGAACACATTGGTGCTGTCGCAGATCATGGCCAAAACGCCATCATCGCCAATCTGGCGTATACGGGCGCTATCGGTTTGTTCCCCGATCAAAGGATCAATGTCGATCTTCCAGTCGCCCGTATGCATCACCGTGCCCAAAGGCGTATGGATCGCAAGGCCGTTTGGCTCAGCGATCGAGTGGGTCAGGGTGACATACTCAATGTCAAACGGGCCGATTTGAAAGCGATGCTTCAAGGGCACTTCGTGAAGTGCTACCTTTCGCTCAATCCCACGTTCCCGCAGCTTGTCGCGCAATAAGTGCGCGGTAAATGGCGTTGCATAGACGGGAGCGGGGAAGCGCGGCCACAGCCAGCCCATCGCTCCGATATGGTCTTCATGGGCGTGGGTTAGAACGATGGCGAGGATATCATCCTTATTGGTCTCAAGGAATTCTGGATCGGGCAGGATTAAGTCCACGCCCGGAATGCCTTCCTCGCCAGCGAAGGTGACACCGACATCGACAACAATCCACTTCTTATCGCCATCCGGCCCAAAGCCGTAAGCGTTGAGGTTCATGCCGATTTCATTAGAGCCACCGAGGGGGAGAAAGACGAGTTCATCTGTTTTATTTTTTGTTTTTGTCACGTTGGGTTCCGATTGGCGGACCTACCGCCATTGCGTTCAAAGATTTCTAATAGCCCGACAGTCGTCAGGTCTTGATCATAATGATCAATATGGGTTGATGCGCCTTCAAACAAAGAGGCGACACCCCCAGTTGCGATTACTTTCATGGGTACGCCATACTCGGCCTTGATCCGGTCGATTAGACCATCAATCAGCTCAATATAGCCCCAAAACACGCCTGACTGCATCGCACCGACTGTGTCGATGCCGATTACTTTGTCTGGCTTACGAATTTCGATTCGCGGCAAACGGGCCGCGGCCGTGTGTAGCGCTTGAAGGGACAAATTGATCCCAGGCGAAATCACACCACCCTCAAATGCGCCATCTGCCCCTACAATGTCAAATGTGGTGGCGGTGCCGCTGTCGATTACAATGCACGGCCCACCATATTGAATGAAGGAGCCAATCGCATTGACAAGGCGGTCAGCGCCGGCTTCCGATGGCTTTGGGATACGCACATCAATACCAAGCTCTGCGTTTTCACCCACCACCCAAGGCTCTGCGCCTACATAGCGCCGTGACAGATTACGCAAATGAAACAAAGCCTGCGGCACCACAGTCGAGATAACGCAATGATTGAGGTCATTGATGGAAAGTCCTGCAAAGCGCATCGCTGCATCGAGCCACACAGCATATTCATCAGCCGTCCGCGAGGAGTTACTGGCCGCACGCCATGTGCCGCGCCATTTCGTGCCGTCATGGACAGCAAATTTCGAATTCGTGTTCCCAACGTCAATGGCCAGCAGCATGTGTCCCCCTGGGTCTGTCTCTGATACGGGGCCAGGCCCACGTGGGTTACCATTTTCGCGCTCTCTTTAGCCTGTGCGGGGTAGCATGCGCCAGTGCTAAGAGTGCGGGCCGAATTAGCCAAAAAACACGTCGCCGGCTGTTACTTCGTGGATTGTGCCGTCAGCCTGCTCCAGTTGCAGGGCCCCATTTGGTGCAAGCCCATAGAAACGGCCTTCTAGCGTCTCATGCGGCAAACGGACGATGATGGGTTGGCCCACGCCTGACGCCCTTGCCAGCCAGGCTTGTGCAATTGGGCCAAAGCCCCTTTGCGCCCAGATGTCGAACCAGTCGTGAAAGCGGTGCCGTAGTGTCTCAAACAGGATCTCTGCGCTGACAGGTAGGTGGCCAAGGGGCACATGGTCGGCAACGCACGTGATGGGCTGGTCAATGCCATCGGGACGGGTGCGAACATTGACGCCAATGCCGACCGCCAAATGAAAACCAGCTTGCCCCTGCCAGCTCTCCAGCAAAATGCCGCTGGTCTTTTTGCCCTCGATCAAAACATCATTCGGCCACTTAAGGCTGACGGCACCTTGCGTCACATGGAGGTCAATCGCTTCCGCCACAGCCAAGGCTGCGACAAAGGACAGATTGGCCGCTTCGGCAGGCCCGCAGGTCAGCGTAAACAAGCCCGTTGTGAACAGATTGCCGGGCTCACCCAGCCAAGTCCGGCCCCGCCGGCCCCTGCCCTTGGTTTGCTCAAGGCTGCGAACCCATAAAGGACCAGTCTCGCCGCCTTCGCTTAGGCGGCGTGCTTCGTCATTGGTGGAGTCTAGGGTGTCATAAAGCCGGACGTTATCCCGCCCGCCCGAAGCGTTTGGCTTCAATGGAAGCCAGCCCCGGCGATGCTTGCAGCCGAGCCAACGAGCCCGATCACCAAGGTCAAAGCGGCCAAGACAAAGGTCGCACCGGTCAAGGTCAACGTCGTGGACGCGCCAACCGGTACCATGGCGATGCGTGGCTCATCAAACCAGACGGTCTTGATGATGCGAAGATAATAGAAGGCCGACACCACTGAAGCCAAGATCAGAACGATTGCCAACGGCAGAAGCCCTGACGCGCTGGTCGCCAAAATCACTTCCCACTTGCCAAAGAAGCCTGCCAAAGGTGGTATGCCCATGACCGAGAATAACAACATGGTCAAAGCAGAAGCGAGAAGCGGGTTGGAGCGCGACAGTCCAGAGAGAGCTGAGATTGTCTCCACCCGTTCGCCTTCGGCATTGCGCAAGGAGAGTACGACACCAAACAGGCCAACCGAGGTGATCGCATAGATGGACACAAAGACCAGCAGGGCTTTCGGTCCAAATTCTGGTCCGCAAGCAATGGCAACCAACGCATAGCCCATGTTGGCGATGGACGAATAAGCCAACAGGCGCTTGATATTGGTCTGCTGCAAGGCGAACAATGCCCCAATCGCCATCGACAGCACGGCCATGATCATGACGATGCCCAGCCAATCCTTTTGAAGCGGGCCGAAAGCTTCAAAGCAGACCCGAGCAAAGAGGACAGAGGCGGCAACCTTGGGCGCAGATGCAAAGAAGGCAGTCGAAACGGTGGGTGAGCCTTCATAGACATCCGGCGTCCACATATGGAAGGGTGCCGCCGACATCTTGAATGCGAGGCCACAGAGGATAAAGACAAGGCCGAAGACGACGCCGATAGAGCGCTCATCAGCAACTTGAGCGGCGATTACGTCGAAATTGACCGAACCGGTAAATCCGTAAACCAGCGAGCAGCCATAGAGCAGCAAGCCAGACGACAAGGCACCCAGCACAAAATATTTGAGGCCCGCTTCAGAGCTTTTAGCGTCATCGCGGGCATAGGCTGCCAGCACATAGAGCGCCAAGGACTGCATCTCGACACCGACATAAAGCGCGATCAAATCATGGGCTGAAACCATGATAAACATGCCCAAAGTCGCCAAAAGTGCGAGGACCGGAAACTCTGGTTTGTCGAGCTTCTTTTCCGCGAGAAAGTCGATGGAGAGCAAGAGCGCGCTACCGGCTGTCAGGGCGATGATCAACTTGGCGTAAGCGGAAAATCCGTCAGCGGCATAGGAGCCCGAGAAGACCACCACTTGCTCTGCCGGCATGTGCAGCACAGCCATAGAACCTGCAGCCACAATCGTGGCGACACACAGCCAAGTGACCAAGCGCGAACCCTTGTCGCCCATAAAGGCACCAATCAGCGTGATGATCAAAGCCCCCACTGCGAGGGTGATTTCCGGCAGAATATATGGAACCTGCTGGAAAAAGAGCTCTGCTGTCATGGTTTGGTTGATGGCCATTACCGCACCGGTCACTTAAAGTTCGCGTGGAAGGCGTCCACGAGCGCAACGGCAGAAGTCGCCGTCTGGTCAAAGATGATGTTAGGCTGGAAGCCCAAGTACAAAGCCGCAGCGATCAAGGGCACGAAGATCGCGATCTCACGCGCATTCATGTCGGTGATCGTATTGAGCGCTGGATTGACGATCGTACCAAAAATCACCTTGCGATAGAGCGTCAGCATATAGGCTGCAGACAAGATCACCCCACTTGCCGCCACCATAGCCGTGACAGGATCGACGTTAAACGCGCCCTGCATGGTAAGGATTTCGCCGACAAAACCCGAAGTGCCAGGTAGGCCGACATTGCCCATGGTGAATAACAAGAACACGGCCGCATAGATCGGCATGCGGTTCACAAGGCCACCATATTGGGCGATCTCACGTGTGTGCATGCGGTCATAAATGACGCCGACGCAGAGGAACAAAGCGCCGGAGATAACCCCGTGGCTGAGCATTTGGAACAAAGCGCCTTGAATGCCCTGCTCATTGCCAGAGAAAATCCCCATGGTGACAAAGCCCATGTGCGCGACCGAAGAATAAGCAATCAGCTTCTTGATGTCGGTCTGACGGAAAGCAACGAGCGACGTATAGACAATCGCAATGCCCGACAAAGCAAATATGAAGGGCGCAAAGTCGTTTGAGGCTTCTGGGAACATCGGCAAGGAGAAGCGCAGAAAGCCATAGCCGCCCATCTTCAACAACACCCCGGCCAGAATGACAGACCCTGCCGTTGGTGCCTCAACGTGGGCGTCAGGCAACCAAGTGTGGACTGGCCACATCGGCATTTTGACGGCGAAGGAAGCAAAGAAGGCCAGCCACATCCAGGTCTGCGCATCCTTAGCAAACTCAAAGGCTTGCAGGTCCGGGATCGAGGTCGTCTTGGCCGTGATCGCCATCCACGCAATCGCGATCAACAAAAAGAGCGAGCCCAACAGCGTGTAGAGGAAGAATTTGTATGCCGCATAGACGCGGTTCTTACCGCCCCAAATCCCGATGATCAGATACATGGGGATAAGGCCAGCCTCGAAGAAAATGTAGAAGAGGACGATATCAAGCGCGCAGAACACGCCGATCATCAGCGTCTGCAACAGCAAGAATGCCGCCATATATTCCACGACGCGCTTCTCAATCGAGGTCCAGCTTGCCAAAATGCACAAGGGCATAAGAAAGGCAGTCAACAGGATCAAAAGCACGGAAATGCCGTCAATACCCAGATGGTATTGGATCATGCCATACCAGTCCGCCCGCTCAACGAACTGATAGCCCGCCTTGGTTTCGTCAAACACCAGCGCCATCCAAAGCGCTAAGCCGAACACAATCACGGTTGTAACCAAAGCGATCCAGCGGGCTGCATTGGCGCGTGCGGCCTCTGGGCTCTTGATGAGCTGGGGTAAAAACAGGATCAAGACGGCCGCCACAGCGGGCGTCCAAGTGAGGATCGAGAGGATGGGCAGCGTGTCCATGATAGCCTCAGGCACCCCGGAATAGAACAAAAGCGCCAAGCGCGACCGCCGCGATCAGCATCAAGAAGGCATAGTGATAGACATAGCCCGACTGGATCTTCACGGCTTTCTTCGAACCAAAGTTCAAAGCTGCAGCAATGCCATTGGGCCCAAGCCCATCGATCAGCTTGCCGTCACCGATTTTCCAGAAGAAGTCACCCAGCGCGCGGGCACCCTTAACAAAGACGATCTCATAGAGCTCGTCGAAATACCATTTGTTCTCCAAGAAGGCGTGAGCCATGCCCTTGCGGTCGGCTATCTTCTTACCCAAGCCTTCGTTGAACAAATAGAAGTAAAGGGCAGCAGCTAGGCCGATCAGCATCACGACCAGCGGCGCATAGAAAACCCAGCCCGGAATGAAGTATTTGTCTTTGAGGACGGTGTTGTCAGGCGCGGTATAGATCGAGCTGCCCCAGAACTCTTTCGCATGATGACCAACGAAGGCATCATAGAAGACAGAGCCAGCAAATACGGCACCCAAAGCCAACAAGATCAGCGGGATCAACATCACCCACGGGCTCTCATGCGGGCCGTGCCAAGCATGGTGACCATGGTCGTCGTCATGGCTGCCCGCAGCATTTTGGCCAGCTTCGTTGATATGAGCGACAGCTGGCTGAGCATGCGCGTGGGCAGCATCGCTATGGCTATGGTCGTCATGATGACCATGATCGCCATCAGCTTTCCACTTTGGAGTGCCATGGAAGGTCATGAAGGCCAAGCGCCACGAATAGAAGCTCGTCAGCGTCGCAGCCAGCAAAGCCATCCAGAAGGCCATTTGAGCAGCCGTATTGCCCGTCATGCCCGCAGCATAGGTGGTTTCGATGATGGCGTCCTTGGAGAAGAAGCCAGCAAAGCCAAATGGCGTGTGCGGAATGCCGACACCGGTGATGGCCAGGGTGCCGATAATCATGATCACAAAGGTGATCTTCATATGCTTGGCAACATCGCCCATTTTGCGCATGTCTTGCTCGTGATGCATGCCATGGATCACGCTACCTGCGCCTAAGAACAACAAGGCTTTGAAGAAGGCATGGGTGAAGAGATGGAACATCGCGGCCTGATAGGCACCAATCCCTGCGGCAAAGAACATAAAGCCCAATTGCGAACAGGTCGAATAAGCGATCACGCGCTTGATGTCGTTTTGGGCGAGGCCAACAGTTGCCGCGAACAAGGCCGTCACCGCACCAATGATGGTGATGAAGCCTGCTGTACCGGGGGCCGCTTCATAAATGGGTGAGCACAAGCAGACGAGCACAACACCGGCCGTCACCATGGTGGCGGCGTGGATCAAGGCCGACACAGGTGTTGGGCCTTCCATCGCGTCGGGCAACCACGTGTGCAGGAAGAATTGCGCCGATTTACCCATCGCGCCGATGAACAGCAAGAAAGCGATGATTTCGATAGCGGGCAGTTGGTAAACGCCCCACTTCAACATCACGTCAGCCTTCTCCGGAACCATGGCAAAGACTTCTTTGAACTCAATCGTGCCAAACACAAAGAAGACGGCCATAATGCCCAAGGCAAAGCCGAAATCGCCGACGCGGTTGACGACAAAGGCTTTAATCTGCGCGTCATTGGCCGAGCGCTTGTGATACCAAAAGCCAATCAAGAGATAGGATGCGAGGCCCACGCCTTCCCAGCCAAAGAAGAGCTGCATGAAGTCTGCCGCAGTAACCAGCGACAACATGGCGAAGGTGAATAGCGAGAGATAGGCAAAGAAGCGCGGCTTATGCGGGTCTTCGGCCATATAGCCCCAGCTATAGAGGTGCACCAAAGACGATACGCCGGTAACGACAATCATCATAACGGCACTAATGGCATCCAATCGGATCGACCAGGTGCTCTTGAGGTCGCCAACATCGATCCAAGTCGCGATGCGAATGGGCTCAGCGGGCAGATGTAGGCTGTGCTGCCAATGGCCGA
>NZ_JBIIYV010000050.1:0-21802 GCF_044346625.1 Aquidulcibacter sp.
GTCACACAGGGCAAGGTTTGGGCTCGCGCGAAACTGCGACGATTTGAGGGCAAAAGCACTCACGGTGCGCGTTTTAGCACATAAGTCTCCGCTTCGGCAGGAAATGTCCGCTCCCGCACGTCTTGCGCATAATGGGCGGCAGCCTGATCAATGACGGTTCCGAGATCCGCATAGCGGCGCACAAATTTGGGTGTCCAAGGGAACATGCCCAACATATCATCGGTTACCAGGATCTGACCGTCACATTGGGCGGAAGCACCAATTCCAATTGTGGGTGCGCGGACCAGCGAGCTGACTTCGGCAGCAATGTCTTCGGCAACGCCTTCAACTACGATTGCAAAAGCCCCTGCCCGATCTGCTGCCAACGCTTCGCGCAGCACGCGGTCACGCTCTGCCTTGGTGCGGCCTTTGGCGCGAAACCCGCCATCGACATTCATCGCTTGGGGGCGCAGGCCAACATGGCCCATGACGGGGATGCCACGGTCGACCAAGAAAGCAATCGTGTCTGCAATGCCTTCGCCACTCTCAACTTTCACAGCTTGACAGCCGGTTTCCATCATCACGCGGCTAGCCGAGCGCCACGCCACTTCATGGCTTTCCTCGTAAGAGCCAAACGGTAAATCGACAACGACCATGGCTTGATTAGAGCCCCGCATCACGGCGCGGCCATGCAGGATCATCATATCCAGCGTAACCCCAACCGTGGAACTTAAGCCGTGCACAACCATACCCAGACTATCGCCCACCAACAGCACATCGGCATGTGGGTCCAGCAGGCGCGCCATCGGGGCGGTATAGGCCGTCAAGCAAACGACGGGAGACTTGCCCTTGCTGCCCGCGATGTCGCGCACAGTTTTGCGTTTGGTGGTTTCGGTTTGAGCACTCATGGCCGTGTCTCTACACCGAGGCGCGCGCAGGCTAAAGGCCCCACGCCTAATCTGCTGCATTTGTCATGAAGCTAGCTAGAGCTGGCCGCGCGCAATTTAGATATGAATCACGCGCCCATACGCATCCAACACCGCCTCATGCATCATTTCTGACAGGGTTGGATGCGGGAAGACGGTTTCCATCAATTGCGCTTCGGTGGTCTCTAAGGTCATAGCGATGCCATAGCCTTGGATCAGCTCCGTCACTTCAGTGCCGACCATGTGGGCACCCAAAAGCTCACCCGTTTTCTTATCAAACACCGTTTTGACCATGCCCTCTGGCTCACCAAGCGCGATGGCTTTACCATTGCCGCTGAACGGGAATTTGCCGACGCGAATATCGTATCCTGCAGCTTTGGCCTTTTCCTCGGTCAAGCCGATGCTAGCGACTTGTGGGTTGGAATAGGTACAGCCGGGAATGCGCGCCACATTCAGCGCATGGGGGTGAAGGCCCGCAATCGCCTCAACACAGGAAACGCCCTCATGGCTAGCTTTGTGGGCCAGCCAGGGTGCGCCAGTCAAATCGCCAATTGCGTAAAGGCCTTTGACATTGGTACGGCCCATGGAATCTGTCACCACATGGGTGCGATCCACGGTGACGCCGAGCTCTTCCAGACCCAAATTCTCAACATTGCCAACAATGCCAACGGCCAGAATGGCGCGATCGGCCTCGATGGTTTCAGTCTTGCCGCCGCTTTCAATGGTGGCCGTGACAGTCGTAACGCCCGGCTTCAAGCCCTTCACAGATGCACCCGTGATCAAGCGAATGCCGCGCTTTTGGAATGCCTTAGCGGCAAAGCCTGAAATCTCCGCATCTTCAACCGGCAAAATCCGGTCGAGCGCCTCTACCACCGTGACTTCAGAGCCCAGCGACCGGAAGAAGCTGGCAAACTCAATCCCAATCGCGCCCGAGCCAATCACCAACAAGCGCTTTGGCATGGTGTCGGGCACCAGTGCTTCGCGGTACGTCCAGATCAGCTTGCCATCGGGGACGAGGCCAGCCGCAGGGATAGTGCGGGCCCGCGCACCTGTTGCCAAAATGACGTGCTTAGCCGTGATGGTTCGGGTGCCACCGGCGGCGAGATCGACTGTGACGCCCGGGGCTTCTGTGCCCTTGGTCAGGCGAGCGGTGCCCGCGATCACTTCAATCTTATTCTTCTTCAACAAATAGGTGACGCCGCCCGACAATTGCTTAGCGACCTTGCGCGAGCGATCTACAATCTTGGACAAATCAAAGCTCGCGCCCGTAACCGACAGGCCGTAAGCCTCGGCGTGCTTGATGTTTTCATAGACATCGGCAGAGCGCAAAAGCGCTTTGGTGGGGATACAGCCCCAATTGAGACAGATGCCCCCCAAGGACTCCCGTTCTACAATGGCGGTCTTAAAACCCAATTGGGTAGCCCGAATGGCGGCCACATAGCCCCCGGGGCCTGATCCAATTACGACGACATCCACGGTATCACTGGCCATCCAAAACTCCTGATCCTAGATCACTCTTTAGCCTGCTTTCGGTCCTGCTTGGAAGGCCTTGAGCTACCCGATACCGAATGCCCCCTTTACGCCATCGACGATGAACTGTGCGGCTAAAGCGGCCAGAATGATACCAAAAATGCGGGTAATCATGGCAGCAACGGTTGCGCCCATGATTTTGGTCAGAGGGCCGGCTAAAAGAAAACCAATGAGGCACAAAAGCAAGTTCGCGCCGGCACCAGCCAAAACCATGCCCTGTTCTGCAAAGTCTTTGGACTGAGCAAACAACAACATGATGGAAGCGATTGCACCCGGCCCTGAAATCAGCGGGATCGCAAGGGGAAACACCGACACATCTTCAAAACGCTCAGGATGCTTTTGGGCTTCAGCGAGGACTTTTTCGTTGCGCTCTTCGCGTCGTTCGGTCCGCTTTTCAAACAGCATGTCCACCGCGATCAGGAACAAGAGCACCCCACCTGCTAGGCGAAATGCGTCGAGCGAGACGTGTAATTTGCCCAACAGCCATTGTCCGCCAAAGGCAAAGCCGACGAGCACAATCGTCGCCACGCCTACCGACTTAAACGCCATCTTATTCTGCCACGCCCGCGAGGTGTGCTGGGTCAAAGTGGCAAACATGGGTGCAACCCCCGGCGGGTCGATCACCACAAAAAAGGTAACGAAGGCGGCGAGAAAGAGTTCGAGCATGAGCGACCTCTAACCCGCTTTGGGCTTTGGGTCATCCTCTAGCGAACAGTTACTGCATCGGTGTTTTAGCGACGTGGGTCGTCAAAATCGCGGCGGCGCGGGCGCACGTCTGGAAGGCGGGAAATTGGCCCACGCCGATCCACCAAAATGGCGCGTTCATCGCTTTCGCGCTCATGGCCCAGCACGCGGACCGCAGGCTTTTTCTGCCCGCGGCCGCGCGGCCCCCCAAACCCAAACCAACCCATATCCGGAATCTCCGCTCCGATTTTTATGAGTTAACCTTAGCGGAGATTGGTTAATTCGCTCCCAGAGAGCGTGGTTAAATAAATGTTGCAAAACAACACTTGACCCCGCTCGCGATCTCAGTGTCATATCCGCCAAGAATACAACGAAGCAACCCAAGTATTCGTGCCCTAGGGAGGAGTTTGTACCATGTCAAAATTCGAGACTTATGAAGCCAAGGATGGTTTTCGTTGGCGCTTTAAGGCTACCAATGGTAATATTCTGGCTGACTCAAGCGAAGGCTATTCATCAAAGGCGTCTCGCGATAACGGCATTGAACTCTGCCGCAAGGGTGAACTGAAGTATGAGGTCTTTGAATCAAAGGGCCAATATTACTGGCGCGCCAAGTCAAAGAACGGCAACATCATCGCCGATGGCAATGAAGGCTATAAGGCCAAAGCCAGTTGCGAGAACGGCATGGAATCCTTCCAACGCCAAGCGCCAGACGCGCCAGTCGTTGAGGTCTAGGCTAAAGCTGAAAGGCGTAAGGCAGGCCTAGCCTGCCTTACAACATCAGGCCGATGGGCTCTTCAATCAGGCTTTTGAACGCGGCGAGCCAAGCAGAGCCAATCGCACCGTCAACTACCCGGTGATCGCAAGTCAGCGTGACGCTCATGACGGTCGCAATAGCCAGCGCGCCATTTTTGACAACCGGACGCTGTTCCCCGGCCCCAACCGACAAGATGCAGCCTTGAGGCTCATTGATAATGCTCATGAAGCTCTTTATCCCCATCATCCCCAGATTGGAGATGGAGAAGGTGCCGCCGGCATAATCTTCTGGCATGAGTTTCCGGTTGCGTGCCTTATCCGCTAAGCTCTTCATTTCATCGGAAATGGCAGCGAGGCCCTTGGTCTCGGCCTTGCGGATCACGGGCGTGATCAGGCCACCATCAATGGCGACTGCCACTGCGATGTCTGCGTTATGATGGATCAAAATGCCATCAGGCGTATAGGAAGCGTTCGCCGCTGGCACGCGCTTACAAGCAAGCGCGGCGGCCTTAATTACCAGATCATTGACCGACACTTTGGCATTTTGCGCGGCCCCAACCTGATTGAGCTGCTTGCGCAATTCCAACAATTTGTCGATTTCCAGATCAATACTGAGCGGGAAATGCGGCACATCGCGGAAGCTTTCAGTCATGCGGCGTGCAATCGTCCGGCGCATGCCATCCAAGGGCACAATATCATAGGTGCCGTCGGCATAGGGCAATGGGCTGGGCGCACGCGGTGCCGGTGCTGGGGCCTGTGCCGGTGCAGCGGTTTGCGCAGCAGGCGTAGCACTTGCCACTGGCTGGGGTGCCTGACCGCGCGCAGCTTCCACATCGGCCTTGACGATCCGGCCATGCGGGCCAGTGCCGGTGACTTGGGCAAGATTGATCCCAGCGGCCTCGGCAATGCGCTTTGCCAACGGTGACGCCATGATACGCGTGCCGTCAGTGGCAGGTGCTAAGGCAGCCATTGGAGCGGCTGCTGGAGCAGGCGCAGGCGCAGAGGCTGCAGCAACTGGGGCCGGCGCAGCAGGTGCTTTTGACGGGGCATCGCCCTCGCCTTCAATCCGCGCAATCACAGCATTGACCTTCACGCCTTGAGTGCCTTCGGCGACCAAAATCTCAAGGACCTTGCCCTCATCGACCGCTTCGACTTCCATTGTGGCTTTATCGGTTTCGATTTCGCACATGATGTCGCCAGACTTCAGCACGTCGCCAACTTTGATATGCCACTTCGCCAGCACGCCCTCTTCCATCGTCGGGGACAAGGCGGGCATCAAAATGTCGATAGCCATGGGCAAATTCCTCAGCGATTGGTGACGGCGCGGGCGGCCGCGACGATATCTGCCGCATTCGGCAAGGATAGTTTTTCAAGATTGGCCGCATAAGGTAGCGGGGTATCTTTTTGGTGGACACGCATCGGTGGGGCATCGAGCCAGTCAAATGCCCCGTCGATGACGCAGGCAATCACTTCAGCGCCTACACCCATCGGGCCCCAACCTTCTTCCGCCGTCACAAGGCGATTGGTCTTCTTCACCGAGGCGATGATGGTTTCGGTATCGAGCGGGCGCAGGGTACGCAGGTCGATGACTTCGGCGGAAATGCCCAAAGTGGCCAATTCTTCTGCCGCTTGCAGGGCAAAGCCCACCATGCGGGAATGGGCCGTGATGGTCAGGTCCGTGCCCTCACGACGCACTTTTGCTTTGCCAATCGGCACAACCCAGTCATCGCCCTCTGGTACGTCATACTCAATGCCGTACAGAAGCTCATGCTCAAGGAAGACGACGGGATTAGGGTCGCGAATGGCGGCCTTGAGAAGCCCTTTGGCATCGGCTGCATCATAAGGGGCAATCACTTTGAGGCCGGGCACATTGGCGTACCAGCTTGAATAATCATGGCTGTGCTGGGCACCCACGCGTGATGCTGCGCCATTCGGGCCACGAAAGACGATGGGCGCACTGATCTGCCCGCCTGACATATAATGCACTTTAGCGGCAGAATTGATAATATGGTCAATGGCTTGCATCGCAAAGTTCATGGTCATGAACTCCACAATTGGCTTCAGACCAGCCATCGCCGCGCCCACACCCATGCCGGCAAAACCATGCTCAGTGATCGGCGTATCGATCACGCGACGGTCACCAAATTCTTCCAGAAGGCCACGGCTGACCTTATAGGCGCCTTGGTATTGACCAACTTCTTCGCCCATTAGGAAAACGTCTGGGTCGCGGCGCATTTCTTCGGCCATGGCGTCGCGAAGCGCATCGCGCAAAGTCACTTTGACCATTGGCGTGCCAGGTGGAATTTCAGGATCGGCTAAGGCAACAGGTGCACTAGCGGCTGCGGACGCTGGTACAGCTACAGTCGCTGGTGCTGCTACGACTGGCGGTGGGGCTGGAGTTGGCGCTGCCACCTCTTCATCGCCAGAGATGCGCGCGATGGGTGTGTTGACTTTCACACCCTGACTACCAGCGGCCACCAACAACGCTTCAACCACGCCCTCGTCGATGGTCTCAACTTCCATCGTCGCCTTATCGGTTTCAATCTCAGCAATAACGTCACCTGCTTTGACCGTGTCACCGACCTGCACCAGCCATTTGGCCAAAGTGCCTTCCTCCATCGTTGGAGAGAGTGCGGGCATGAGGATTTCAATCGACAAGGCAGGCTCCATATTCGTTGGATTAGGTTGGGCCTGCATAAAGCAGGCCCGTCCTCTTCATCGTGCGTCGCAACGGTGACCAAGCGCCGCTGCTCTTAAAAACCCAAAGCGGGTCGCGTTCTATTTTTTCTTCTTGGCAGCAGGCGTTTTTGCAGGTGGAGCCTTTTTAGCTGGCGCACGACCCATTTCTGGGGGTGCCAACAAACCACCTGGCTTTTGGTGCTCGTTCAATTGGAAGCGAACAGCCGCAAACTCCTTTTCAAAAGCGGTTTTGCCGGGCTGGAACACAGCATTGACGCCATCTTGGACAACTTTCTGGATGACTTCATAATCTTCCTGGCCATTTTCCTGACGGCAGCTGCGCACTTGGTTGATGCGGTCTGGCATCGCGCGCAATTCATCCAACAGCGCATTAAAGCCATTGCGGGTGTTCTCAGTGACAAATGAGTCAGCAGTAAGAGCGCCCAACGCCGCAGGACATGCCGATGTATACTGAGGCTGAGCCGCAGAACCGCTCAGAGTGCCAATGAACCGACCTTTTGGTTCCGTCCAAGCAGACAAGGCCGCTTGTGGGGCCTCTACCGCCGCTGCGTCACCCTTTTTCTTCGGGGCTTTCGGCGCAGGCAATTTGCCAATCCGCTCAATGTTACCCGTTGCAGCAGCGTTCATGCCGTTAAAGGCTTTGGCTTCTTCATTGGCTGCGGCAGACAAATAGTCGCCGAGATTGATGCGGACAACGTCGATATCGCGACGCGCATTCTCAACCAAGCAGTCCTCATAGGCGTCCCACTTTTCGCGAACGGCGTCGAAGCGACGCTTTTCACCTTCGACAAAGCTCCGGCTGGTGCTTTCCTGAATGGCGGCCGCATCCATATCAAATTTAAAGGCTGGGCAGCTTGGGGTATAGGTTAGGCTATCAACCTTGCCACCGCTGAAGTTACCGGGATGGACAGGAATGTTGCTGGTGGCGGGTGCAGGCGCAGCAGGTGGCGTTGCTGATTGCGCAAAGGCAGGTACACCGCCAAATTGGGTGCCAATTGCAGCAACAAGGCCGATTGCTGCGGTGGCGATGAGAGTAGTCTTCATGGCTTTCATCTCGTTTTCTCCCACATGTGGCCTGCCTTTTGGCTTAGGCCTCAACATAAATATGACGCATCAACTCTGAAGGGTCGGGCTCCGGGCTTGTTTGAGCGAAATCGGCAGCATCGGCTACTATTTCTTTCACGTCCCGGTCGATTGTTTTCAGGTCTTCTTCAGTAAACAACCCATTTTCCAAGCCATAATGGCGCATGTGCTCAATGGGGTCGCGGGTATCGCGCACCTGCTTTGGCTCATCTTTGGGGCGATATTTAGCCGGATCGGACATGGAATGACCACGATAGCGATAGGTCTTCATCTCCAACAGGAAAGGACCTTTCCCGGACCGGGCATGTTCTAAAGCGCGTTCAGCCGCCTTGCGCACGGCCATAACGTCCATGCCGTCGACTTCTTCGCCAACAATTTCAAAGCTGATGCCGCGCTTGAACAATTCGGTCTCTGCAGAGGCCCGCGCGACGCTGGTGCCCATGGCATATTGGTTGTTCTCGATCACATAGACCACTGGCAAACGCCATAGGCTTGCCATGTTAAAGCTTTCATAGACTTGGCCTTGGTTGGCAGCACCGTCGCCAAAATAAGCGACCGAAACTTGCTCATTGCCACGATAACGATTGGCGAGTGCTAGCCCTGTCCCCAAGGCAACTTGCGCGCCCACGATGCCATGGCCGCCATAGAAATTGGCCTCTTTCGAGAACATGTGCATCGAGCCGCCCTTGCCGCGCGATGAACCGCCAATCCGCCCGGTCAGTTCTGCCATAATCTCACGCGGGCTCATGCCGCAGGCCAACATATGGCCATGGTCGCGATAGCCGGTGATCACTTGATCGCCCGCCTTTTGCGCAGCTTGCATACCCACCACGACAGCTTCTTGGCCAATATAGAGGTGGCAGAAACCAGCAATCAAACCCATGCCATAAAGCTGGCCAGCACGCTCTTCAAAGCGGCGGATCAAGAGCATATCGCGATAATAGGCGAGTGCCTCGTCACGATTGACTAAGTTTGATGGAGAAACAGCAGCGGACCCGGATGATTTCTTGGCAGCCATCGATGCGTACAACCCTTCTCAGAAGACATTATCCATAGGCAGAAGCGGGCCAGACGTCCAGTTGCGTTCACGGATTGGGGGTCTGCGAAGATGCAGAAGATGCCGCAACGGCTGCTGTTTTTGGCAATGGCATCGCAATATCGTTCGGCCCTGCCAGCCCCAATTGGGACATGGCACGCTCTTCCACATAGTCCGAATCAACTTGGCCAGCCCGGTAACGGGCCAGCTTGCGCTCTAACTCTGTCCGCTGCTTAACCAAGCCGTCGCGCTCAGCCATCAGGCTGTCGGCGGCCTGCACATAGGAGTGCCACGACAGCACGCCTTGTTGGCCGACAAAAAAGTGCACAGCAAAATACACCAACACCCCTGAGAACAGGAAGGTTGAGATACGTATGCCCTTTAAGAATGCCATACCGACAATGCCTTTTGGTGGCGCGGCCGCTGTTTGCTTAGCCCACGCCATCTTGTGCCCAAACTTGGTAAACCAAGTGTTAGCAAATTAACCGTGGGCGATTTTCAAAGCACCATGACCAGCATAAATTGCTTGGCCTTCCAGCATTTCTTCAATTCGGATCAATTGGTTGTACTTGGCTGTCCGGTCAGAGCGCGCCAAGGAACCAGTTTTGATCTGACCACAATTGGTCGCCACGGCCAGATCAGCAATGGTTGAATCTTCGGTTTCGCCCGAGCGGTGCGACATCACCGAAGTATAGCCATTGCGGTGTGCGATTTCGACAGCATCCAATGTCTCGGATAGAGTTCCGATCTGATTGACCTTCACGAGGATTGAATTGGCCAAACCATCGCGAATGCCTTGCTGCAAGCGGGCTGGATTGGTCACGAACAAATCATCACCGACCAATTGGCACTTCTTGCCCAACAGTTTGGTCAGTGCGGCCCAGCCCACGAAATCATCTTCAGACATGCCATCTTCGATCGAGACGATGGGGAATTTGTTGACGAGGCCTTCTAGATAGTGCGCCATGTCTTCGGGGGCCAAGGTCTTGCCTTCGCCCACCATGGCGTATTTGCCGTCTTTGAAGAATTCGGTTGCGGCACAATCAAGTGCCAGCGCCACATCTTCGCCTGGCTTATAGCCAGCTTTTTCAATGGCCTGCATGATGACGCTCAAGGCTTCTTCGGCTGAGGACAGGTTTGGTGCAAAACCGCCTTCATCGCCAACATTGGTGCTGTGGCCTGCGTCTTTCAACAGCTTCTTCAGCGTGTGGAAAATCTCTGACCCCATGCGCACCGCTTCGCCGAACGTATCCGCGCCCAGCGGCATGATCATGAATTCTTGAATGTCGATTGGATTATCGGCATGGGCCCCGCCATTGATGATGTTCATCATCGGCACGGGCAGCACGCGGGCATTCACGCCGCCCACATATTTGTACAAGGGCTGGCTGGCTGCTTCTGCTGCAGCCTTCGCGACGGCCAAGGACACGCCGAGGATCGCATTGGCACCAAGGCGCGACTTATTAGGTGTGCCATCCAGCTCTATCAGAATATCGTCGATATGGCGCTGGTCTTCGGCTTCAAAGCCTTCGAGCGTCTCAAAAATTTCGCCATTGACCGCTTCGACTGCGTCTAGAACGCCCTTGCCCAAATAGCGCGAGCTGTCCCCGTCGCGCTTTTCGACCGCTTCATGTGCGCCTGTGGAGGCCCCGGAAGGAACTGCTGCCCGCCCAAAAGAACCATCTTCGAGGATGACGTCGACTTCAACGGTCGGGTTGCCACGGCTGTCTAAAATTTCACGGCCAACGATGTCGATAATTGCGGTCATAGGGGGGCTCCACCAAACTGGCTGCAGCGTGAGGCAAATCATCACCTGCGTTCCGCCAAGCGGTTAGCGCGACCGCGCGCGCAAAGCTAGGCTAAAGACGCAAATGCCCTATGCTAGACTGCAAGCTTGAGGGGTTGGACCCTTGGTTTCAGGCTCGCGCGCATCAACATCATGGCGCTAGCGAACAAAATTGCCCCTAAGCCTTGATGGGCAATCCCGAGCAATACGCCTTCAATCTGCGGCGGAGCCCAGACACCGAAGCCGATCAGGGTCGAAACACCTAGGACCATTTGGCACACGACTAGGATCGCAACCACATTGCCCCACAGGACGATGTCGCGCTGTGCTGAGCGTCGTGTCTGCAGCCAGACCAGCACCATAGCGATGCCGATTCCATAAGCGCCTATGCGATGGTTGAATTGAATGGTCGAGGTATTCTCGACAAAATTGCGCCATAAGGGGCTCAAGGCCGCATAGTCATTTGGATAGAGGCCACCGGCAAAAGTCGGCCAGTCATTATTGATGAGGCCCGCATCGGTTCCCGCCACAAAGGCACCCAAGACAATTTGGAAGGCCAAGAACACAACAAAGCCAATCGCCCAAGGCGCGACTTTATTGTCCCCCTGGTGGGGTTGTTTCGGCGTGATTAGATCAAGGGCGGTCCATAGTGCTAAGCCCATCAGCAGAATCGCCAAGGAAAGATGCGTTGCCAAGCGATAAGCGGCCACGTCCAGACGGTCCCCGCTCAAGCCGGAACTGACCATCCACCAGCCGATAAAACCTTGCAGACCGCCCAAAGCAAACATGCCAACCAGCCAAGGGGTCATGGCCGGCCGCAGATGCCGCATCAAAGCAAACACCACTAATGGCACAGCAAACGCCAAGCCGACGACGCGGCCAAGCAAGCGATGTGCCCATTCCCACCAGAAAATGAACTGAAACTCGCCCAGGCTCATGCCCTTGTTCTGCAGCTTATACTCCGGGATTTGACGATAGCGTTCAAACTCAACCGCCCATTGCTCAGCGTTTAGCGGTGGGATCGCGCCATGGATCGGCGACCAATGGGTGATCGAGAGCCCTGAATCTGTCAAACGCGTGGCCCCACCGACTATGACCATGCACAAAACCAAAAAGGCGATGAACAACAGCCAACTACCAACCCGAAGGTCGTAGATGCGCTGTCGCTGCTCTGGCAGGGCCATTTGGCTACGTAAGTTGGAAACAGGCAAAACATTGGTCATGACAGCTTGGCGTCCTAAGTAGCGGTACAAGTAGATGGCCGGCACACCTTGGCAAGGGCCCGCAGTGACCCAACAGATCAGTCACAGCGACGTGGTTTGCGGCGCGGCCTGCTTACAGGCTAAAGAGGCCTAACATCAAGGGAGAAGCATGTGAAAGCGACACATCGACGCGCCATTGGGATCACACTGACACTGGTTGTCTTGGTGGTTTATTCGTTCTTTGCAGCCTCAGTCGGTGCCCTATTTGCGGACAAGCCTTGGTATGCCCAGATCGCCTATTTTGCGATTGCAGGTCTTGCTTGGGTGTTCCCACTCTATCCGGTTTATATGTGGATGCGAAAACCGGACCCTGACGAAGCAGCTGCTGAAAAGCCACCCGAAGCTGCGGCCATACGCAAGCGTAGCTAATCAATCGTTTTTGAATTTTGGGGTGAAAATGGTCGGAGCGGCGGGATTCGAACCCACGACCCCTTGTCCCCCAGACAAGTGCGCTACCAAGCTGCGCTACGCTCCGACCGTTGCTCGCAAACAGGTGACTATTGCGAGCGCGTGGCTATAGACGGCCAAAGGGTTGGCGGCAATCTTTGTTGTCAGAGATTTATCACAGAGGCCCGCACCTCAAATGCGAGCTGACTTCAGCCCTCGTCCAGATCTTTGGCAAATTCCAACAAGATCAGATCATGGCCCCGGGTCATCTTGGGATCGGTATGAATTTCGGCCATTGAGACGCTGTTGCCCGTCGCGGCATAACCACGGCGCGCATAAAAGGCGATGAGTTCGTTTCGCCCTTCAATCACGGTCATGATCATTCGGGTTGCCGCAAAAGAGCGGCGGGCCTCAGCTTCTGCTGCCTCCATCAGAACTTTACCAACTCCACCGCCTTGTAGCGAAGGTTCAACGGCAAATTTGCCGAAGCTGCAGGTGTCTGACGTTTCGCTCAAGTGCTCGACATCGGCACAGCCGATAAGCTGCCCCTCACCTTTCTTGGCGATCAAAAGGCGGTGATGCGGGCTTTGCAGAACCTGATCAATCGCTTCAGGCGTGATCCTCTCCCCATCAATCAAGTCTGCTTCAGAGGTCCAGCCCTGCCTGCTTTCATCGCCGCGATAGGCGCGCTGCATCAGGGTCACAATCGCATCGCGATCGGAAGGCGTGGCAAGTCGTACGGTCAGTGCTGACATGGACGGAGGCCTTCAATTCAGGATTAAAACGCGCGACGCTGGAAGGCTGCCACGGCGGCCAAAATCGCTTCGGCCCGTTCGAGTTTTTCAAGGGCAGCGTGCAGGCGCACCTGATTAGCCTGATCAACCAATGGTGTGGGAGCTTTAGCAGGCGATGCCGCTTCACCAGAAGGTATAGGAGACAGCGGATAGACCGGGCCACGGGCGGCGGCGCCAAGCGCCAAAACCTCTGGATCAATCGCTATTGGAGGCAAAACATCCGACTGAGCTCCAGCACCCCGGGTGCGCACAAAAGCGACACCCTGGTCTTTCAGGACTTTCTGAACGCCTTTGAGCTGATAACCATCTTCTTGCAGCAGAGTGCGAATGCCGCGCAATAAGGCCATGTCTTCAGGCCGATAATGCCTTCGACCCCCTGCCCGCTTTAACGGTCGTAATTGTGGAAACTTACCTTCCCAAAAGCGCAAGACATGGGCAGGCACATCCAAGAGCTCAGCAGCCTCGGTAATTGTCCGAAAGGCCTGTTCCCCTTTTTCGATGCCTGCCACTTTTATCCTCAGCCTTTTTCGACCCGCTCCCGCATGATTTGGGAAGCCTTGAAACTCACGACGCGACGCGCTGAAATGGTTGCTTCAACGCCCGTCTTTGGGTTTCGCCCGATTCGGGGGCGTTTGGCTCTAACACTGAAATTGCCAAACCGTGCGAGCTTTACCAACTGACCCCGCTCTAAGGTTTTGGCCAAATGCTCCAACATGGATTCAAGTAAATCTGAACAATCGTTCCGCGACAGACCTACTTCACGCCCTAAAGCGTCAATCAAATCTGCGCGAGTTAGTGTTTTACCCACGTCTTGCCCCCCTCATTGGCTTTCCCGGAGCCCGCCCACTTTGTGGTGCGTCCATCCGGTCCTCCTATTAGCTACAGACGCATTAAACCCCTATTTTACAATACGTCCAGTCCATTTACAGCCGGATCAGCGATGCACCCCATGTAAAACCGCCACCCATGGCTTCTAAAAGCACCAAATCACCCTTTTGGATGCGCCCATCTTGCCGAGCCACCTCAAAAGCCAGCGGTACAGAGGCAGCAGAGGTGTTGCCGTGCTGGGTTACCGTGGTGATGACCTTATGCTCGTCCAAGCCCATGCGGCGGGCAACGCCTTCAAGGATCCGGCGGTTGGCTTGATGGGGTACAAACCAGTCGATATCGGCAACCTCAACACCTGCTTTCGCGCAACATGCTGCAATTGCTTCAGAAATGTTGCCAACCGCATGGCGAAACACGGCTTGGCCCTGCATCTTAAGCTTACCAATGCGGCCGCCTTGCGAGGCCCCGCCGTCAACATAGAGCAAGTCCGCATGGCGGCCGTCGGCGCGAAGCGCATGGGCGAGGACACCGCGCCCCCCGGCATCTTCAACAGGCACAGCGCCGATAATCATCGCCCCTGCCCCGTCACCGAACAAAACGGCCGTTGTGCGGTCAGACCAGTCCAAAATGCGGGAAAAAGTTTCAGCGCCAATGACTAAGGCTGTTTTCGCCTGCCCGGTCTGAACCATGGCATCGGCGACCGACAGCGCGTAGACGAAGCCAGAGCAGACCGCTTGAATGTCAAAGGCAATCGCGACTGGGACGCCAAGCTCTGCCTGAATCAAAGTTGCCGTTGCTGGAAACGTCCGGTCCGGCGTAGAGGTCGCGCACACGATCAGATCGATGTCGGCGGGCGTCAAGTTTGCATCCGTCAAGGCCCGCCGTGCGGCTTCTGTGCCCAAAGTCGCGGTTGTCTCTAAAGGGCCAGCCACGGCACGTTGGGCAATCCCAGTGCGCTCTTGGATCCAAGCATCGCTGGTATCCACCATGGTTTCGAGTTCCGCATTGGTCACAATGCGCTCCGGCGTCATGGCACCACTACCCAGATAGACAGACCGCATCAGGCCCGAAGCAAGTGCCATACCTGTCAGGCCCCCTCGACCGCTGGACTGGTTTGCGCTTGGGCTAGGGCTGCAGTGCGCGCTGCAGTTAGGCGCAGCAAATTGTCGGCAACTTGGGTCATATAAGAGCTTGCCGCCAAGCGAGCACCAACCGCCATCGCATTGGCAAAGCCGCGCGCATCGGTGCCACCATGAGATTTGATGACAAGCCCATTGAGCCCTAAGAACACCCCGCCATTGGAACTACTGGGGTCCATCCGATCTTTCAGTTTTTTAAGGCCGGAAGAAGCCAAAAGTGCGCCTGCCATCGCAAGTGGGCTTGAGGTCAGAGCCTCTTTCAAGAATGCACCGACCAAACGCGCAGCGCCTTCGGCCGTTTTCAGGGCAATATTGCCGGTAAAGCCATCGGTGACGACCACATCGGTCTTGCCCATCGAAATATCATTGCCCTCAACAAAGCCATGCACATCCAAATTCAGCGTTGCGCCATAGAGACGCAGCAAGCGCATGGCCTCACGAATGTCCTCGTGGCCCTTCACATCTTCTGAGCCGACATTGAGAAGACCAATCGTGGGCCGCTCCATCCCATAGAGCGCCTTGGCAAAGGCTTCGCCCATAATGGCGAAATCTACCAATTGATCGGGGTCGGAATCAACGTTCGCCCCAACGTCCAAAACGACGCAATGGCCCTTTGGTGTAGGCCAGGAGGCGGTGATAGCCGGGCGGTGAAGGCCTTCCATCGTGCGCAATTGCAAATGCGCAACGGCCATCAATGCGCCAGTATTGCCTGCAGAGACGACCGCAGCGGCCTCGCTAGCTTTCACCGAGGCAATGGCATTCCACATGCTGGTGCCCTTTTTGCGCATCGCTTGGCTGGGCTTGGCATCCATGGGCACAATGTCGGCTGTATGGCGGACGTCGCTTGCGGCTTTGGCGGCAGGCAGATTGGCCAATAGTCGGTCTAAGGCTGCTTGATCGCCATGCAGGATAAAACGGGCTTGCGGGTTTTCCTGCGCGAACTGATCCACCCCGGCAAGGATTGCATCTGGTGCGTGATCCCCGCCCATGGCGTCGATCGATAGCGTTAAGCCAATTGTCATCCCGTCTCCTTGGGCGTTAGCCCCTGCGCCTATAGCCAACCGAACCAGTCAGCGCTGCGAGGCGGCATTACCCACCAAACTGGCGAAACTCCATGACATTATTCAGACGATTCTAAGTAAATCGCTGCAGTTTCCATGGTTTTTCACCGTGGCAGTGGCAGTTCACCGCGCAAGAGAGTTTCGTCTGCAACCCCCTGCAGGTCAAGCGTCCAATCACGGATGCGTGAGGCCATTTCAGTGGCAAAGCCTTGTGCGGCGGGGTCTTTTTCAAGCACATGCACGCCAATCGCTTCTGCCAAAACGCCCATTTGCTCGCCCTCTGGCAATTCTAGCGCACCGGTATAGACCGCCATTCGGCCATAGAAACTCTCAGCCAGCTTTCTGATTCGCTTGCCGACGGACAAATCGCCGACGCCCAATTCCCGCAACGCATGGTCGAGGGCTGAAAACATGATGTTGAACACTTCTTGGGATGTTTCTTCTGCTTGATCGCCGCGCTTGGACAAGCGCCCAAACAGTACAGAAGCATGCAAAGCCAACATCTCAAACCGGCCATCTGGGCTGTCTGGCACGCGGCCTTCGCCATAGAGTGCAGGCTCGCGCGCGGCGAGGCTCAATTGATCATAGAGTGCGCGGGCCGCCACTTTGATGGGCTTTTTGCGAAACAGGCGAGAGATCAAATTCGTGGGCATGATGAACCTATCGGGGAGAATGCGGGCCGCCCGCAAGCAGGTGGACGGCCGCTCAGGGCTTCAAGATGAAGCTGAAACGTGAACCTTAGGCTTGAACCTTACATTCCGGCGGGCTAGGTCAAGGCAAGCGCTGCGGGCTTTGCCACATTTTTGGCTAGACGTGCAGAGACATCTACAGCGCCGTGACAGGTGCGGCATCAATTCTTTGGCATTTTTGCCTTAATTTGTTGCCAGTTGCGCGTTATGGGCAAGCAAAGCACGATGCACGCGTCACCTCAGGCGCTGGCGGATATGGGATGAACACGATGCGTGGAAGAAACTTGGTTGCTGTTGCCCTACTCTGTGGCGTCTCCCTCCTTGGGGCGTGCACCGGCACGATCGACCGCCGCGGCTTCCTCGCAGACGAAAGCCAGAAAGCACCGTTCCAAGATGGCGTGGATACCAAAGAAACCGTCCTGACGCGCATGGGCAACCCTTCGCAGACCGGCACTTTCGACGAGCAGACATGGTATTATATCTCGTCCATCCAAAAGCAGACCGCTTTCTATCTGCCGCGCACCATGGAACGCACCATTGTCGCCATCTCGTTTGATGATAGCGACAAAGTGGCCGCCGTGCGCACCTACGGTCTCTCTGATGGCCGCGTGATTGACTATGACACCCGCCGCACCCCAACCCGCGGCCGCGAAGTCACTTTCCTCGAACAAATCTTCGGCTCCATCGGCCGCGCCCCAGTCCAATTGCCGGGCTCCGACCCGAACTTGCCGACGTCTGCGGGTGGTCCTCGGCGGAATTAGGGGGTTAGCGGTCGGCGTATATCGTTCTGAGGCGCGCCACACAGCCTGTCATCCCCGCCGCAGCGTTAGCGGAGAGCGGGGACTCCAATGGATTTCCGAATGCAGGTCCCAGATCGGCTAACGCCGTCCGGGATGAAATGCGTCTGGCACCAACTAAGCCGCCTGCGACACAACCTTATTCCGACCGCTGCGCTTTGCCACATAGAGCGCTTCGTCAGCGCGTTTGAGCAGGGTTTCGTAGTCGAGTTCGTTGGTTTGCGCGACCGCAACCCCAACCGAGCAGGTTACTTCCAACGTATCGCGAGCGCTGCCGAGGAAGAAGGCAGCTTCTTCGATGGATGAGCGTAGACGCTCAGCAATCATATTGGCGTCATTGGCGTTGGTTTCAGGCATGATGACCACGAATTCTTCCCCGCCATAGCGGCAAGCCAAATCTCGCGGCCGGAAGTTGGAGGCCAAGCGCGCGGCAAACTCACGGATCACATCATCGCCCGCATCATGGCCAAACAAATCGTTGACGCGCTTGAAATGGTCGATATCGGCAATCAGCACCGAGACCGGCGGTCCACCGCGTGAGGAGCGTGCCAGCAAAGACTTCAGCTGACTTTCCATATAGCGGCGGTTATGCAGGCCGGTTAGCTGATCGGTTACGGCCAATTCCATGCTGGAATCCACTGTCAGGCGCAGCTGATCGATGTGGCGCTTGCGCTTGATCAGCGTGCGGGTACGGGCCAGCAATTCTTCGTCATCAATCGGGCGATAGATGAAGTCGTTTACGCCCACGTCCAGCGCGCGCAGCGCTTTGATTTTTTCTTCCGGCTCGCAGATCGCCAGGATCGGCAAGCTTCGGGTGCTTTCTTGGCCGCGCACATGGGCGGCAAGGCGCAGGCCGTCAAAGGTCGCGCCAGAGGCCGAAATGATCATCAATTCCACGGTCGATTGACCCATAGGCCCCAATTCGTTGGAATCCTGCATCAGCATCGGGCGCTGTTCGGCTTCTAACGTGCGCTTGAGGCGGGCTGCGCGGCGGGGGTCATCTTCCACGATCAGGATGCGGGCGTTGAGGCCCAATTCCCGGTTAGAACCGCCCTCAATCACGCCCATGCGACGGCCAGCGGCTTCACGTAAACGAAGCTCATCGGCTACCGCCTTAAAGCGGGCCAGCGACTTTACCCGCGCAAACAAGGTGATGTCGTCAATCGGCTTGGAAAGGAAATCGTCAGCACCAACGGCGAGGCCTTTGACACGGTCCTCGCGTTGGTCGAGGGCGGTCACCATCACCACTGGGATATGGCGGGTGGCGGGATCATCTTTCAGCCGCTTACAGGTCTCAAACCCATCGAGACCTGGCATCATGACATCGAGGAGAATCACATCGGGATTCTCGCGATTAGCCTTCACAATGGCGTCTTCGCCAGAATTGGACGTGATGACGGTATAATACTCATGCTGAAGCTTAGCTTCCAGCAAGCGAACGTTGGGTTCGACGTCATCAACAACCAG
Organism: Aquidulcibacter sp.; assembly: GCF_044346625.1. Classification (GTDB taxonomy): domain Bacteria; phylum Pseudomonadota; class Alphaproteobacteria; order Caulobacterales; family Aquidulcibacteraceae; genus Aquidulcibacter. The sequence goes on from NZ_JBIIYV010000050.1 coordinate 18,902, forward strand.
GACACGTGCAGTCATCGGGCTATCCTATGAACCTACGCACGGCACCAATGAAGGTGGCAACGGAAATGGGTTTTGAGAGGTAATCTTGGCAGCCGCCCTCGCGGAAACGTTCTTCATCGCCCCGCATGGCAAAAGCGGTGACCGCGATGATGGGGATGCTGGCCAATTCATCATCGGCCTTCATCCAGCGGGTGATGTCGAGCCCGGAGACTTCTGGCAATTGAATGTCCATCAAGATCAGGTCTGGCTTTTCAGCGCGCGCCAAGTCCAGCGCCATTAGGCCGTCGCGGGTTTCCACCGTGCGATAGCCAAAGGCTGCCAGCAAGTCACGAAACAGCCGCATGTTGAGTTCATTATCCTCAACAATCATCACGGTTTTTTGCGCCTTTGGCTCTGCCAAGGGCTGTTCCGTTTCATGAGTTGCGACCGACGCCGCCATACTCCGCTCCAATCTTTTTGCTTGGAGTGACCCCAAGCTTGAAGTGTGCTTGTATCGCATGGGAGTTAATCGAGCCTTGCCAAGTCTATGCCGCGATTGTTTTTATCAGGACGTGTCTCAGGGTAGCGAACAGGCGCTGCGCTGCCCAAATTGCGGCTCTAGGCGGCAGATTAGCCATAAAAACCTGCAAACCTTCTCGATTGCCCATATCGACTGCGATGCGTTTTATGCAGCGATCCACAAGCGTGATCAGCCCGAGCTGCGCGATAAACCCGTCATTGTTGGCGGCGGACGACGTGGCGTGGTGGCGACGTGTTGCTATATCGCACGCGCTTCAGGTGTGCGCTCTGCCATGCCGATGTTTAAGGCGCTTAAGCTCTGCCCGGATGCGACCGTGATCCCGCCCAATATGCCCCTGTATGCGCGGGAAGGACAAGCCATCCGCCAAGCCATGCAGGCGCTGACGCCCTTGGTCGAGCCCGTGTCGATTGATGAGGCCTATCTGGACCTTTCAGGCACCACGCAAATGCATCACGGTGCCCCTGCCCTGACGCTGGCGCGCTTTCAGCACAAGATCGAGACCGAGATGGGCCTAACCGTCTCCATCGGTCTGTCTTGCAATAAGTTTTTGGCCAAAACCGCCAGCGACCTCGACAAGCCGCGCGGTTTTGCCATTCTGGGTCCCGAAGATGTGCCCGAGATTTTGTGGCCCAAGCCCGTTGGCTTTCTCCATGGTGTGGGTCCAGCCTTTGCCAAAGCGCTTAACCGCGATGGCTATCAGCTGATCGGTGACCTAGCAGCCGCAAACCCTATCGACCTCACGCGGCGCTATGGCGATGGCGGCACAAGATTGGCCAATATGGCGCGCGGGATCGACCATCGCCGTGTGGAACCAGATAGCGAGCGCAAGTCAATCTCGTCTGAAACCACCTTCCATCATGACTTAAAGACCTTAGACGAGTTGGAGCCCATTCTGCAGCGCTTATGCGCCAAGGTCGGGGAAATCAGTCGTGCAAAGGGTCATGCGGGCCGGGTTGTCACCCTCAAACTCAAGACCTCTGGCTTCAAACAAGTCACGCGGCGACTGACATTGCCAGAACCAACCGCTACCGGGCGCGTGGTGTTTGACGCGGCGCGGCCCTTATTGAGCGCAGAAATCAGCAAGGGGCCCTTCCGCCTGATCGGGGTTGGGCTTTCAGACCTCAGCCCACTAGAGGGCGCCGATCAGGGCGACCTCCTCAACACGCAGGCACCAAAGCGTGCCGCCCTAGAGCGCGCGCTCGACTCCGTGCATGCGCGCTACGGAAAAGGCGTCGTTAAGACCGGCATGTGACACACCTAGACTGCAACCAATCGCGCCTGCCTTGCGTAAAGAGGCACTTAGGAGATTATCATGGCCAAGTCCGACCGCTTCACTGTCCAAAAAACCGATGCCGAATGGAAGACGATTCTGACGCCCGCTCAGTTTCAGGTTGCGCGCCAAGAAGGCACCGAGCGCGCCTTTACCTCGCCCCTGAATGACGAAAAGCGCGACGGCACGTTTCACTGTGTTGGCTGTGGCACCGCTTTATGGAAAACCGCTGACAAGTTTGATTCTGGCACCGGCTGGCCAAGCTTTACCCAGCCGATCACGACCGAGGCAGTTGCGACCAAGACCGATTGGAAGCTGCTCTATCCCCGCACAGAGTGCCATTGCGCGACATGTGGCGCCCACCAAGGTCACGTGTTCCCAGATGGTCCGGCGCCGACTGGCCAGCGTTGGTGCATCAATGGCGTGGTCCTCGTGTTTCAAGCCAAGGAAGATCAAGGCGACTAAGCGTCTAGCTTTTCTTTCAAGGCGAGAAGGCATTGGCGAATAAAGGCTGCGTGCAGCACGATGCCAATCTCGAGCCGCTCATCGGTTAGCACCACTTGCTGGGCCAGAAGACCTGCCACAAATTGCGCTTCGTGAAAGTCGCGCGCGCCAACCCGCTTGCGCGCTCGGTCTGACATATAGACCGGGCCGCCGGAATTGCCGGCAAAGACGGCAAAATCCATCAAAAAAGTCGGGAAATCTACGCTCGGCCATAGGGGGTAAGAGGCTACCCGTCCTGCGCGCAAAATCGGAAAACCGATTTCATTGGCCGACAGACCGCGCGGATAGCCAAGCGCCAGCATTTCATCACCGGGCTGAACGTCAAAAGCCTCTAGGGCAGCATCATCAGCCAATTGGTCAAAGCCAATCGCCCAATCATGCGCGTGGGCCGGTGGGTCGATGGGTAAAGCGGCAATGTCGCGGTCGGGATGGCGTATCCAGAGTGGGGCGCCAGCGCCACTGCGGATCCGGACAGGCGCAGGTTCGCGGTGCCAGCGCCCGTGCGCATCCACCCGACGCCAATGGACCGAGGCTTGCTCATGCTTCATCCGGTCCAACACATGGCCTGCTGTAACCAGGGCTAGCCGCGCAGAACTGCCCTGACCGT
>NZ_JBIIYV010000108.1:0-6976 GCF_044346625.1 Aquidulcibacter sp.
CTCTGGCGGCAAGGATAGCGCGGTTTTGTTGCATTTGGCGCTGAAGGCCTTCCGGCCTGAGAAGCTGCCGTTCCCACTCTTGCACATCGACACCGGCCATAATTTTGAGGGTGTCACCGAGTTCCGCGATGAAACCGCCAAGCGGCTGGGTGAGCGCTTGGTCGTAGCCCATGTAGAAGATTCCATCGCGCGCGGTAGTGTCCGTTTGACTTCGCCCTTGGCCAGCCGGAATGCGGCTCAAGCAGTGACTTTGCTCGAAGCGATTGAAACCCATGGCTTTGACCTTTTACTTGGCGGTGCCCGACGCGATGAAGACAAAGCGCGCGCCAAAGAACGCGTCTTCAGTCACCGTGATGCCTTTGGCGCGTGGAACCCAAAGTCTCAACGCCCCGAACTCTGGGACCTCTATAATGGTCGCTTGCAAGCGGGGGAGAACTTCCGTGTATTCCCCCTGTCAAATTGGACCGAACTCGACATCTGGACCTATATTGCGCGCGAGAACATTGCGCTGCCCAAGCTTTATTTTGCCCATGAACGTCAAGTCGTTCGCGATGGTGATTTCTGGCGGCCTATAACCCCTGTAACGCCCGCGGCAGAGGGCCAATTGATTGAGAACCGCCTTGTCCGCTTCCGCACGGTTGGCGATATGACCTGCACGTGCCCGATTGAGAGTGATGCAGCAGATGTTGCCGCCATCATCGCTGAAACCCGCCTCAGCACCTTGTCTGAGCGTGGTGCCACCCGGATGGATGACAAGGTCAATGAGGCAGCGATGGAACGTCGCAAGCGGGAGGGCTATTTCTGATGTCCCAAACTCAAACCAAACTCGTGCGCATTGTGACGGCGGGCAGCGTGGATGATGGCAAGTCGACTTTGATTGGCCGCATCCTACACGATTCCCAAGCCCTGATGACCGACCAAGTCGATGCGCTCTCCAACGCACGCTTCAGCCGTGCCGAGGATGGGCACCTTGACCTCTCCTTTGTCACCGACGGCTTGGAGAGTGAGCGCGAGCAAGGCATCACGATTGATGTCGCCTACCGCTACTTTGCCACCCCTAAAACCTCCTTCATCGTCATCGATGCGCCAGGTCATGAGCAATATACCCGCAACATGGTGACAGGGGCGAGCAATGCCGATGTTGCCATTGTGCTGGTGGATGCCTCGCGTCTGCATCAAGGTGCACTCAAAGTCCAAACGCGCCGCCACGCGACCATTGCCCATTTGCTTGGCTTGAAAGTCGTGTTTGCCGTTAATAAGATGGACCTTATCAATTGGTCACAAAAGGTCTTTGGAGAGGTTGAGGAAAGCCTGAAGCGATTGAGCCGCAGCCTCGGGATCACCAATCCCGCCATCGTGCCTATCAATGCGCGTTCTGGCGACAATGTGGTGACGATCAGTCCAGCCGCGCCTTGGTATCAGGGTGCTTCGCTTTTGGACGTCCTGCAAAGCCAAGGCGAGGGGACTGATTTGAGCGATCTGCCGTTTCGCTTTCCAGTCCAGCGCGTCGTGCGGGTCGATGGCCATACGCTCGAAGCACAACGCGGCTATGCAGGCCGAATTGCCTCTGGGCAAGTAGCCGTTGGCGACGCGGTTTTTGTTGGACCCCATCGCCGCCCAACCAAGGTGTCGCGGATTGAAACTTTTGACCAAAGTTTGACCGAAGCCGAAGCAGGCCAGTCTGTTACGCTCTACACAGAAGACGAAGTCGATGCTGCCCGGGGCGACATTCTAACTGGGCCAGAGTCCAGCTATGCCAACCGCGTCATCGCAGACCTGTGCTGGCTGGACGATCAGGCTTGGGACCCCCGTCGCCGATATCTTCTCCAACAAGGCACCGCCGCCATAAAAAGTCGGATTGAGGTCGTGCTGCACATCCGCGACATGCGGGACCTATCCGAAGTGCGAGGCGATCAAGCCCTCAAGCTCAATGATATTGCTCTGGTGCACCTTCAAACTCAGACGCCAATTCTGGCAGACCATTTTCAGGACAATCCCAAAACTGGGGCCTTCATCCTGATTGATCCAGAGACCAATCAGACGGCAGCAGCCGGTATGATCCGTGGGGTGGTTTAAGGTCGGCACTAATTGATCGAGAGCTCGAACTAGGCTCATGCCCCGGCACGCAAGTAACCTTTAAGGTTTCTCGCGATATAGTGCACCGGCTAAGGGCCTTCGATCTTACACAGGCGGTAGCTGCCATCCTAGGGCAGCTGTTCTGGAGAAACGTGATGGACTATCAGTTTGAACAGAAGGGACGCCGTCCCATCGTAATTATTGCAACCTTTCTGAGTTTAGCCATGGTGGGTGGCGGGGCCTATTATGAAGCCCCTTGGTATTTCCTTGCGGCACCTGGCATAGCTGGTTTGATGGCGCTGCTGATGTTGATCCAGAACAGCCATAGTGGGCTAAAGCTGGATGGCCAATCCCTCACGCTTTTTAAAGATAACTGGCAAGAAGTCATTCCCATTGCGACCATCAAGGGACTACGTGTGACCCATTCTTCAGAGGGCCAGCCTAGCGTTTGGCTGGACCGAACAAATGCCCCTCCTTACTGGATACCGGGCTATTGCTTCGGGTCCGCCGAACAGCTGAAGCAAGCTTTTGCGGCGCATGGCATCAAAGCGCACTAGTCTTTGTTCAAGTACGGCTGGGCCACTGACAGCTCGGCCGGGCTGGACCTGAAACGACGGTCTCGCCAAGGTGCTTATTCAAAGCAAACATCGCGACTTCTGCCTCGTTTGCTACAATACCTGCCAACGCTGGCGCGTGGGTCACGATGATCAATTGCGTTTTGCGCGCTGTGGTGACGACTAGCCTTGCCAAGGGTGCCACGAGGTCAGGATGCAGACTTGTTTCTGGCTCGTTCAAGACCATGAGAGAAGGGGGATCTGGCGATAAGAGGGCAGCGACCAACAGCAAATAGCGCAGGGTTCCATCCGAAAGCTCGGCAACCTTTAACGGGCGCAAGAGCCCAGATTGGCTGAGTTGAATGTCAAAGTAGCCATCGTCCTTGGCAGCAACCTCCACGTCTGCTCCCTCAAAAGCATCGCCAATAGGCCAAAGCACCTTGCCCCTCAATCCATGGGCGAATGTAGGACGGAAGCGTCAAGAATGATCGCCAGCTGGCCCGATTTCCAAATCGCGTGCTTGGTCATGATCTGAGCGAATAGCCTCCCCTCAACAAAGAAGGCGAGCCAGCTGCGAAGCCGATATAACGGTACTTGCTGAAACCAATGCGGGTCCACAGCCGCGAATTGGCGAACAAACGGAAAGAGGCAAATGTCGACTAAAGTCGGCGATTGGCTTGCCAAGAATGGCGACGCGGCAAGACGATTCTCTAAGTCCATTAGAATTTCTAAGCCCCGGTCTCGAGCTGTTTCCATCGGCACATCAAAGCGCTGGGGATATTTATACTGGTCCAGATAGGTTTTAAACGACCCATCATTGCGTTCAACCAATGCCTCAAGGTCAGGGCCCCAATCTTGGAGCCAGCGCTCTGGATCATTCTGCTTCAATGCATAGAGCATAATGTCACGGCTTTCCTCGATGACCTCACCCTGTGGCAAAACCAAAACCGGAACTGTTGCTTTGGGCGAGACCAGTAGCATTTCAGCCGGCTTGTCCTTTAACGAGATCTCGCGAATCTCATGGCGCAGTCCGGCAACCGCCAAAGCCATGCGCGCCCGCATCGCATAGGGGCAGCGACGAAAACTGTAGAGGATGGGTAAATTCGACCCCATACCCTTAGGCAATTGCCCATCGCGCCGCGATACGACCGGCTTCTGCTAGAACCGCCTGAAACTCGTCGCGCGTGTCCCCATAGGCAATGGCGGTTTCGAAATACGCCGCGACAATGATGGGCGCTCGACCCGGCGGCCAGAAAATGGCGACATCATTATACTTATCTAGCATGCCATCCGCCATACCTGTACCCGTTTTGTCGCCAGCCTTCCATTCAGCGGGAAGGCCAGCCCGGAGCCGCTTTGCCCCGGTCTGTGTTTCAACCATCCAGCCAATGAGGAGGTCTTTTGAAGCCTTCGACAAATAATCCGTTGTCAGATAACGCGCGATCAAACCTGCCATGGCCGCTGGGGAGGTCGTATCTCGTGGATCATCTCCCACTACGAAATTCATCATGGGCTCGTAGCGATCAATCCGCGTGATACGATCACCTGCCAAACGAAAACGCTGTGTCACGGCCAGAGGCCCGCCAAGTTCGCGGATGATGAGATTAGCAGCAGGATTATCGCTGGTAATTTGGGTTGCTTTGGCAAGGTCACCTATCGTCATCCCGCCAGAGGCAAGATTTGCCCCAGTCACTGGGGCATGAGAAACCATGTCGGCCTTTGAAAACGCGATAAACTGATCGAGTTTGCGCTTGCCAACATCTACATCGCGCAAGACTTCAGCCGCCAAAGGTAGTTTGAACGTCGAGCACATGGCAAAGCGCTCATCAAGGCGATTACCAACCAAATCACCGGTTGCGGTGTCTAAAATACCAACACCGAGCCTGCCATGAGACCTCGCTTCCAGCGCCTGCAATTCTTCTAAGGGCGATTTACGTGTCAGCACTATGGGAGTCGGCGCGGCACAGGCAACAAGGCCCGGCAGAACCAGCACGCCCGTCAGCGCTGTGCCTAAAAAAGCACGGCGGTCGCTTTGGGGTGCTGCTGTCATCTGCTACTCCTCAAGCGGGTAAACTTGATCAGGGACCATCAGGCCTTGTTCTGATAGGCTGCCAAAATGATTTCGACATGGAAGTCAATCATGGCCTCAATGTCACCCCACGGAAAGTCCGGGCGCGCCAGTAAAAGTGCACACAGGCCGTGCATACTCGCCCAAAGGCTTTGCGCCAAATGATCGGTTGATCCTTCCCGCAATTGACCTTCATGCTGCAGCAAAGCCAACCCATCACGGAAACCTGCAAAAGCCTGCATGCCCGGCAAAATGTCTGGATTGAACGCCTCGTCTTCATGCATGGGACCTTCCAACATAAAGGCAATCCGGTAAGCAGCCCCCTGATCCAACGCAAAGCGGATATATCCCCGGATCAAAGCCTCAAGCCGCGTGGCCGCTGGAATATCGGCGGACCGGATCTTGGCAATCAATTCTTCTAAACCAGCAAACGCTCGCGCCGACAAAGCATTGGTCAAGGCCTCCTTGGTTGCAAAATGTGCGTAGAGGCTCGGCTGCGAGATACCAACAGCATTGGCGATCATGCGGGTCGAGGTGCCGGCAATCCCATAAGATAAAAAGAGGCGCGAAGCATGGTTGAGAATATCCTCGCGTCGAGCAGCACTCTTCAGTCGAGGTACAACGCCCGTCGCACGATGCGCCACCACGCGGTCAACCTCGCTTGCTTTAGCAGTGTTTGCAGAATCTTTTGCGCTAGACGACACTTTTCCTCTTGACCTCTTCGAAATTTGCGTCATCCTATCACTGATAGGTTAGTAGTCCAGTCTGAAATTCTCCTCCCCAGTACGGCAAAAAATGACCAACCAAAAAGAACAGAAAAAGGACCTCCCCAAAAGGGGGGGTCAAAACTTTAAACTACGCCTGATTCTTATAGCAGGCGTTGCTATGATCCTGTCATCCTGTGGCAATGGGGGTGATAAGTCGAAAGCAGCAGACCCAGTCCTTGTTGAAATCAAACGCGCGCAAAGCGTGAATGCACAGACCGAGATTGTGGCCACGGGATCTTTCCGCCGAGAGAAGGAGATTGACCTTTCCTTCCGCATCAGTGGGGTCCTGCGCGAAGTCAATTTCCGCGAAGGGCAATTGGTCGACAAGGGCAGTGTGGTCGCCAGTATCGATCCTACCCAAGTCGAAGCGCAGATCATTCAAGCTCAAGCCCAAGCCATGCAGGCAACCGCCGGCATTGGCCAAGCCGTTGAACAAGCCCGTGCCGCAACTTCCTCCATTGCCTCCGCCCGAGCCGGGCAAGCACAGGCAGAGGCCAATACCAGCCGAGCGGCTGCAGCGTTGGCGCAAGCCCAAGCCGATCTTGCCAATGCGCGACGTGATTATGACCGCGACGCAACTTTGGTGCAGAAGGGCTTTGTCTCTGAAGCCCGGTTAGATGCGCGCAAGACACGTTTGGACGTTGCGGAGGCGACAGCGCGGTCAGCCGAAGCTGGCCTCAGTGCTGCCCGTCAAGGAACCCTTGCGGCCAGTGCAGGGATCACCCAAGCCCAAGCTGGGGCAGGTGCAGCACAAGCGGGTGTTCAAGCTGCTTCCGGCAGAGCCCGTGCAGCAGAGGCAGTTGTCTCTGCCGCTGCCTTTGACCGTCGCTGGGCCAGATTGGTGGCACCTGTTCGCGGCATCGTTTTGACGAGGGCTGCAGAGCCCGGCGAAATCACAGCACCTGGGCAACCCATTTTGACCGTTGCCGACGAGGATTCGCCTTTGATCCTGCGGACCCCTGTGTCCGACAAGGATGTTGCCCGTATCCAAGTTGGCGATTCCGCCGATGTTTATGTTTCGGCGCTTAGCAAGAATCTGAAGGGCGTTGTGACGCGCGTCGCAGAACGTGCCGATCCCCGAACCGGTGCCTTTGACGTCGACATTGCGATTGAGGGTGGTGGTGAAGTGAAGACCGGCTTTTTTGCCGAAGCCCGGATCAAGGCCAAGACGAGTGCTGCGCCTCTTGCGGCGAGCAATGAAGTGCTTGTTCCTACCGAGTCGCTGATTGGCGTGACCAACGGCAAGGCAACTTTATTTGTACTCAATGGCGACCAGAAGACCGTGCGGCTCGCCACCGTCGACTTCGTGCGCCTAGAAGGTAATCAGGCCTTGGTCCGTGGCATTCCTGCGGGTGTCGGCATTGTCACCTCGGGTGGGGCCTATGTGAGTGACAAGGCACAGGTGTCGGTCGTTGAGGCAAAATCGTGATTGCCTCAAAGTACAACCCGGCAAGCTTTACCGTCGAGCGTTGGCAATTCACGCTTTTGGCCTTTGCACTGTTGGCGCTTCT
>NZ_JBIIYV010000109.1:0-6649 GCF_044346625.1 Aquidulcibacter sp.
AAGCTTTTGAGGTTTGTTAGTGGAAAGCACGAAGAAAAGGAGACTTTCCAATGGAAATCGCTACACTTGATGACAAGGACCGTGCTTTGCTTCGCTTGCTGCAGCGCGACGGCCGGGCCAGCATCGCTACATTGGCTGACAAAATTGCTTTGTCCGAAAGCGCCTGCCGACGCCGCCTCGATATTTTGGAAAAGTCAGGTGTGCTCGAGGGCTACCGGGCCGAGCTCAATGCGGCACGCTTGGGCTTTAGCCTGACGGTCTTCGTTTCGATTGCGTTGGGTGCCCAGACGGATCGCGATCTAGCAGCTTTCGAGAGCGCGGTACGCGCCGCACCTGAAGTGTTGGAATGCTGGCTGATGACCGGGGATTCAGACTATCTCCTTCGCGTTGCGGCCCGCGATGTGGCAGACCTCGAACGCATTCACCGCGAAGTGCTGACACGGCTGCCCAGTGTGGTTAGGGTCAATACAGCCATCGCCATGCGCGCGGTGTCTCCGCTACGAGGGCTACCGATCCGATGAAACAGATGCCGCGCTACTTTTCCCTTTTTGCTTTCGTCGCTATGTCGGCCTGCGCTAGCGGCGCGCCGCTCTCATCGGGAAAGCCGTTTGATCTAACTCCGCCAAAGAACATGGTAGCCAAGGGCATTTCTTACAGCCAACGGGCCTGGCCCGGCGCTGTGCCGATGCAGGTGGCGATTGTTGAAATCGACTTGAAAACCCGGGGCCTGTCCATTGCTGTATCGGGGGGTAGCCCATCGGACACCTCTGAGTATCGCTCGAAGACGACGTCCACGTTTTTGCGCGAATCCGGCGCGATTGTTGCCATCAATGGCGGTTATTTTAGCCCGGTGGTCTCTGCAGAAGGCTTAGGCCAAGACGCTGTTGGATTTGCAAAGTCAAACGGCCGAGTGGTGTCACCCGCTTCGACACCCGAAACGGCTCGCGCGGCCAAAGCTGTTGTCTGTTTTGACCGCAAGCAGGTACAGATCTTGGCCGCCTTGGCCTGCCCAGTGCGGTTCGCAAATGGTTTGGCCGCAGGTCCGCTGTTGGTTCAAGACGGTACGATGAAGGTTGATCCGAAGAATGCAACCCGTCACCCGCGCTCGATCCTTGGCATCAATGCAGCAGGCGACCGCCTGTGGCTGGTGACCATTGATGGCCGCCAAAAAGGCTATAGCGAAGGAGCAAGTTTCGCTGAATCCGCCTTGATCTTGCAAGCCTTAGGGGCCGCTAATGCGATCAATCTCGATGGCGGTGGGTCAACGGCGCTGGTGTACCGCGACCTTGTGCGGGGTCCAACTGTTCTGAATCGTCCGATTCAGGGAGGCGTTCCAGGCACAGAAAGACCGGTCGCGACCCATATTGGCGTGTTCACAAAGGCTAAGCCAAAGACTTGATGGCCGGTTCAGTCACCGACCTTCAAGCCACGTTGGGTCACCAAGTAGGTGGCAAATGTTCCCAGCCAATGCCCGCCCTCATAATGCTCACCCGTCACCGCAGGCAGAGCAATGTCTCGATGGGCTTTTGCTGCCGCAACGAGGGCCAGCCTTCGTTTGTCGGCTGTCGGCAAACCCGCTGCCATGCCTTCCAGCATCCATGCCCGAGATAGATTGAGCCCGTCGATATGGGCCAGCTTGCCATCGGTCCGATCTGTGACGATGCCTACGGGCAACCAGTCTGCGGTGGCAGTCTTGGGGATGGTAGGTAAAGCGATGCTCAGCCACTTGGCATAGGCCTTAGGAGCCAAAACGCGACGCATGAGGTCGGCTTCACCCAAACAGGCCGACACAAAATCTTCCCCGCCAGGTTCAAACCGCAAAGGACAATCGCGATCCTTGCCATAATAAGTCATGGCACGCTCGTCGATCAGGGCTAGAAAGGCGGTGTCTTGTACCTCCGCTGCCCAATCGCGCGCGAGCCCTAAAGCAAAAGCGGTTTGCGAATGCTCTCCAACCCGCATCGGCGTGCGAAGCTTTGGCAGCCAGCTTTTGAGTTGACCCGCTGCGCGCTGCTCTAACGGCGCGAAATCGGCCGCCCAAGTCGCCACGCTTTCATCCTTTTTGGCCCATTGGCGCAGTTCCGCGCCCAATTGCAGCATCCAAGCCAAGCCGTAAGGGCGCTCAAAACCAGCGCGCCCCGCTCCATTCATATAGGCAAGTTCGGCCTCCAAGTTGGCTTTGGTCAGGCTCTTAGCCAAAGCTTGCCGGGCGGCAGGGGTATAAGAAGCCTGCGGATAGAGCCGCGCGAGCCGTGCCAAGAGCCAGTGCCCGTGCACCGACGAATGATGGTCAAAGCAGCCGTAAAATGCGGGTGTCAGTTGGCTGGGCGTGCGTGCATCTTCGGCTGAATTCAGCACATGGGCGATCTTGTTGGGATATTCGGTGTGGATGCACGACAGAGCAAGCTTGGCGAACCGCCCTGTTGCGTCTTCAAAGCCAGATGCTTGGGCGGCAGGCGAAGTCATGGTGGCAAAGCATACGGCTAGGATCGTTAAAAGAGAACGGCGCATGCCTTTGGTGTGCAACAGCCCGTCAAGTGAGGCAAGGCCTTATTTTTTAGGCGCGCTCATGGCGGGTAAGGTTTTGGCAATTTGAAAATTCGCTGCCCGCTCATCTGGGTGCAAGGGCACCATGCCTTTGCCGCGCAAATAGCCCCGGAGGCCGGCTGCATGATCGGACAAAAGCTCCATCGCAAATTCTTGAAGCCCCGGCACAACGCCGACATTGGCTTTCTTCACATAGAAATAGAGCGAGCGTGAAGCTGCATACTTTCCGTCGATGATGGCTTCTGCTGATGGCTCCACACCATTGAGTGGCGCTGCCTGCAAACGGTCCATATTTTCTTCAAACGATGAAAAGCCAAATACACCAAATTGTTCAGGTGAGCGCGATAATGCTTGCACGATCAGGCTGTCGTTTTCACCAGAATCTTTCCAAGCGCCATCTTCGCGCAAGGTCAGGGCGCGTCTTTGGAATTCCTTGTCGTCTTTCTCCTTTAGTGCCTTCATTTCAGGTACTTGTTCTGCACCCTTTGCCATCACCAATTCGGCAAAGGCGTCACGCGTTCCAGAAGTTGGAGGTGGCCCCATCACGTCGATCTTGATCGCCGGCAAATTCGGGTTGATCTCGTTCCACTTTGTATAAGGATTGGGGACGAAGGCCTGTTTTGCGGGATCATAGATCTCTTTTGCGAGCGCCTGATAGACTTCTTGCTTGGTCAATGTGACGGGCGTCGCGGCCTTTGAATTGGCGATAACAATCCCGTCATAGCCGATTTTAATCTCAACAACTTCGGTCACCCCATTTTTCTGACAGGTCTCGAACTCACCTTTTTTGATCTGCCGGGATGCGTTTGAGATATCCGGGAAGCCAGGGCCCAAGCCACGGCAAAAAATCGCAAACCCGCCACCTGTACCCGTCGATTCCACGCGTGGCGTTTTAAAACGGCCCCGGGCGGAGAACTGTTCAGCTGCAGCGGCTGAAAACGGGAATAAGGTGGAGGACCCTACAACCGCCACCCGATCGCGACCATCACTTGGGTTGCAGCCTGCCAAGACAAAGACGCCGGATGCCAAAATAGCCAGGCTAAGGTGCTTGAAAGTCATGTAATCAATCCAAATTAAGTGTCTGCGCTGGAGGGCACGGGACGATTCTAGAGGTGCGTTAGTCTGACGATATGACACCCACGCTTCAATAGTATGACAAAATCACAACAATGACGCTATGGCGCGGCTACAGCATCTTTTTCAGGGCATAGACAAAGTCCAAAGCTTCGCGCGGCGTGAGTTGATCGGGGTCAAGGTCCAGCAAGGCTTGCTCAAGCGTGGATGGGGTGGCTACAGTCTCTGGGGCAGGGTTTGTCGCGGCAAACAGCGGTAAATCATCCAAGGCACCGGGTCGGCCATTGTTCTGGGCTTTTTCAAGCCTATTCAAAACGGACTTCGCCCGCGCCACCGCGCTTGACGGCAGCCCAGCAAGCTTTGCCACTTGTACGCCATAAGACCGGTCTGCAGCCCCCTCGACCACTTCATGGAGAAAGACGAGATCACCTTTCCACTCTTTCGCGCGTAAGCTGGCATTGCCACAGGCGGGCAAACGTTCAGCCAAAGCTGTGAGCTCATGATAGTGCGTGGCGAACAAAGCTCGACATTGGTTGGAATCGTGGAGATGTTCCGCCACTGCCCACGCAATTGCCAAGCCATCATAAGTTGATGTGCCGCGTCCTATTTCATCAAGAATAACAAAGGCCCTTGGCCCGGCGCGGTTCAAGATCGTGGCCGTTTCAACCATTTCCACCATAAAGGTCGAGCGACCCTTAGATAGATCATCGGAGGCCCCGACACGCGAGAATATCCGATCCACCAGCCCCATGTTGAGCGCTTCTGCTGGCACATATGAGCCTGCTTGGGCTAAGATCGCCAATAGCGCGTTTTGTCGCAAATAAGTCGATTTACCCGCCATATTGGGCCCGGTAATCAAGGTAAGGCGTGGCGCGGTCGAGCCGGCGCCATCCAAATGGCAGGCATTAGAGGTAAAGACTTCCCCTGATTTTCGAAGTACAGCTTCTACAACCGGGTGACGACCGCCACGCACGTCAAACCCGAGACCATCGTCCAATAAAGGCCGGGTCGCGTCAGTTTCCACCGCCCATTCTGCGAGCCCTGCCGCGACATCCAAGGTAGCAAGTGCATCGCCAGCCGCCCGTAGCGCGCTGCTCTGGCGCACGACCTCAGCTAAGGCCTCGTTCCACAATTCAAGTTCGCGGGCGAGTGCCCGTTCTGACGCCCGCGCGATTTGGCCGTCTAGCTCCATGAGGCGTTGGTTCGTAAACCGAATTGCACTCGCCGTAGTTTGACGGTGGATGAAAAGCGCGTTGAGCGGCGGGCACATAAGGGCTTCGCCTTGTTTGGGGGTGGCCTCGATGAAAAAGCCCAAAACCGCATTGTTGCGGATTTTGAGTGGCAGGCCCGCTTGCTCGCAGACTTCCGCCTGAAGATTGGCCACCACTTGGCGTGCATTGGTCGAAAGCAATCGGATTTCATCCAAGACAGGATCAAAACCCGTCGCAACAAAGCCGCCATCGCGCGTCAGAAGACCGGGTTCTGGAACAATCATCGCGATCAGACGATGCGCGAGTGCGGCCAAGGCAGGCTGATGAATAAGGCCGAGGTGCTTCTGTGCGACGGCTAGCTCAACAGGCAGGTCAAGCGGCAAGCGCGCACTGATCTGGTCGCCTTCAATCAGCGCGATGGCCAGCGCCCGCAGATCTCGCGGCCCACCGCGGCCCAGTTCAAGACGGGAAAGGGCGCGGCTGACATCGGGGATTTGGCTGAGCGTGTCGCGTACCTCACAGCGCTGGTCACTGGCGCCGATTAGATATTCAATGGCGTTCAGACGGTCCTTGATCACACCTAGATCAAGTAAAGGACGCCCAATCCGTTCCGCTAGCATCCGCCCACCTGCTGCGGTACGGGTGCGGTCTATGGCAGCAAGCAAAGAGCCTTCGCGCGTACCGCGCTGTGAGCGATCAAGCTCTAAGCTTACGCGGGTGGTCGCGTCGATTGCCATGATGCCAGACGTCTCCACCCGTTTCGGTGGCGTCAAACGCGGGGCAAGGCCTGCTTGGGTCAGGCTGATGTAATCGTAGACGAGGCCCAGCGCCGTCAATTCGGCTTTTCCAAACGCACCAAATCCGTCGAGCGTCTGCACACCAAACCCAAGTTCCAGCGTGCGCGCAGCGGCCTTAGCGTCTGCTGATTTCGCAGGCCTTGGGGTTACAGAGCCCGAGACGGCGGCGATCGCTTTTGCGCTGGCTTTGTCCAAGTCGCTATCAACGATCACCAACTCCCCAATCGACAGTGCGGAGGCTTCATCGATTAGGCGCTGGATCGGTGCCTCCATCACAGCAAATTCACCCGTGGAAACATCTGCCCAAGCAAGGGCCGCTTCCAAGCCACCAGCGGTGAAGGCCAGAGCCGCCAACCGACTGGCATGGCGGGGGTCCAAGAGCGCCTCTTCGGTTAAGGTGCCCGGCGTGATGATACGGACGACATCCCGACGTACGACAGATTTTGAGCCGCGCTTTCGCGCTTCAGCCGCGTCCTCGGTTTGGTCGCAAATTGCGATTTTGAAGCCCTTTCGCACCAATTTCGCAATATAAGCGTCAGCCGAATGGGCTGGGACACCGGCCATTGAGATGTCTTCGCCCAGATGCTGGCCCCGTTTTGTCAGGGCAATATCAAGCGCACCGGCAGCCGTTTTGGCGTCTTCAAAGAAAAGCTCATAAAAGTCACCCATGCGGAAAAACAGCAAAGCATCGCGATGCTGCTCTTTGGCGGCCAGATATTGCGCCATAACGGGTGTGGTGCCGGGGGCTGTCATCAGACGGGTTTAGCTGCGGATTCTTCTGCTGGCAAAGTGTCAAACACGGTTTTAAAAGTAGACACACGTTGATCGAACGCTCGGCCCGGTCTAGCAAGGATGAAATAGAATAGCGTAGGACGAAGAATATCTGATGAGCAGCGAGCGCAAGACTTTCACAGACCAAGAAGCCCTCGATTTTCACAGTTTGCCTACGCCGGGGAAGATATCGGTTGTGGCCTCCAAACCGATGGCGACCCAACGCGATCTGTCGCTTGCCTATTCTCC
>NZ_JBIIYV010000051.1:0-20508 GCF_044346625.1 Aquidulcibacter sp.
ATGCCACGGGTGAACTGAATGCCTTCTAGAGTCTGTCAGATGAAACTAGAATCTGAGGGATTCCCATAATATGCGGATTGTGATTCATGGTTGGTGCTGGGGTGGAGGCCAGCGTTCATGCCGAGACCTTTATCCCTTGATCTTCGTCAACGTGTCGCGAGTGTATTGAAAGAGGGTGAGACGGTTCGCGCGGTAGCGAAGCGTTTTGGCATTAGTGTTGCCAGTGCGGTGCGGATTGGTCAGTTGTCGCGTGCTGGCAAAGGGCTTGGTCCTGCTAAGATGGGCGGGGGACGCGCACCTATTTTGGAGGGAAGTCCAAAGGTCATTTTGGAAGCTCTCTTGGCAGAGAAGAACGATTGGACGGTGCGTGATCTGTCGGCTGCGCTCAAGGCGAAGCATATTGAAATTTCTTATGATTCTGTGTGGCGGTTTTTGCGCAAGCAAGGACTTAGCTTTAAAAAAAACGCTGATGGCCAGCGAGCAAGACCGCCCGAAAGTGGCGCGCCGTCGGGCACAGTGGAAAGCCCATCAGCATAAAATTGATCCTGGAAGGCTTGTTTTTGTTGATGAAACTTGGGTGAAGACCAACATGACGCGCATACGGGGATGGTCACCGCGCGGCCAACCCCTCCATGCCAAGGCACCTTTTGGCCATTGGAAAACACTGACCTTCATCGCAGGCCTCAGGAACGATCAGATCGTCGCCCCTTGGGTGTTAGACGGCCCAATCAATAGCGAGGCCTTCAACACGTGGATCATTGAGTGCCTTGTCCCGGTCCTCAAGCATGGCGATATTGTCGTCCTGGACAACCTCTCCAGCCACAAGAACAAAATCGCGCGCGATGCTGTTCGAAAAGTCGGTGCCAAGTTGTTCTTCCTGCCACCCTACAGCCCAGACTTAAACCCCATCGAGATGGTGTTCGCCAAACTCAAAGCACTCATGCGCAAAGCCGAAGAGCGCACCGTCGAAGCCTGCTGGAAGCGCGTCGGCGAAGTCCTCAAAGCCTTCTCGCCCAATGAGTGCTCAAACTACATTCGTCATGCCGGTTACGCTTCTAACTTCTCCTGACAGACTCTAGGTGCCCAAAAAGGAAATGGCCCCAATAGATTGCTCTATTGGGGCCGGAGGAAGTGCTCCGTGTGAAGCAATGGTGCACGTCAAACGCGAGGGACGGGATGGTCTGCCGTGCGCCACACCCCTGTTCTAGCGGGCCGTGATTGAACGCAAGCTGAACGAAATCGCGCCCTCAGTCAGATCACAGAAATTCTTCGGGCGTGAAGATATTGCGGTCCCCATCATGCACGACTTGGCCCTTGCGGCCCACGCTATCGCGGCGCTCCAGATCAGCCATAATGTCGGTATCGCCCTTAGGCGTATTGGCGACAAAACGACGACCCGCTTCATCGCGACCAATGACAATGCCCATCCGCATGCCTTCGCGGGCATGGATCACGGTGTAGGTCTCAATCGTAGCCGTCCCGGCGGGTGTCTCGGTCACCTCAGGCGCCGCCATCGCATCGATTTCACCTTGATAGGAACTCTTGGATGGCCGCGCCCAAGCGCCCGATGTCGGCTGGCTGGAGTAAATGCCAAAAGCGTGTTTGGTCAGGAACCAGCCATTAGCGTTGAGGAACCCATAAGCCTCAGGCTCCTTGTGGCAGCGATGGATCATTTCAACGATGCCGTGCATGGAATAATTGTTTCCGGGTCCACCAAAATAGGGCAAGCCGCCGGTTAGCGTCAGGCCGCGCGGATCATCGGTGGCGAGGCCCATTTCCTTGGCAGCAATCTCCACCGCCACAGGGAAACAGGAATAGAGATCAAAGAACGCCATATCGGCAACAGACTTGCCCGCCATGGCAAAGGCTTCGCGCACGCCGACCCGCATGGCAGGGCTAGAGTGGTAATCGACGCGGTCGAGCACATTCCACTTTTCAATGGTATCCGCACAGCCATGCAGGAACACCATCTGCGCATCGGGCACGCCCAAGGCCTTTGCGTGGGCGTAGCTGGACATCAGAACAGCAGCCGACTGGTCGACTTGGATGATGGCATTGAGGCGCTTGGGATAGGGAAAGCCAACCATGCGGTTGCTGGCGCTCGGCGTTACCAACGCTTCAGCTGTCTGGGATTGTGGGAACCAAGCATAGGGATTTTGCGCGGCTACGTCCGTGAAGGGCGCAAACAGGGCCCCCATGGCGGTGGAATGCGCCTCCAAGCTGCGACCCAAGCTTTTCCGATAAGCATTTTCAAACATGGGATAGACATTGGTCGGGAACTCAAGGCCGTGGCGGGCCTCGTAAGCCGTGCAGCCGTCCCGCCCATCGCCAAACATGGCCGGGGCCTCTTCATCGTCAATCTGATGCGCCTTCAGCGCGTCAAATTGGCCAGCTTGAACGAGCTTCATCATAGAGCCTAAAAACTCAGCGCCCGCTATCAAAACCAGCTTATTATCCCCCTTGGCGATCCGTTCAGCGGCTTCATTGACCAAGGCTTGGGGTGTATTGCCGCCGACATGGGTGTAGGTCTGCCACGAAGGGGCTGCCCCCAACGCCTTTGCCAGCGCCTTGGGTGGGTTTTTCGCTTTGGGGATCGGCATGCGGCTTAGGTTTCCGCCTGCATCAATCGTGAAACCGACCACGGCCAAACCGTCAATTTGGGCCAAAACCTCTTGGTTTAGGCCAGAATCGGCAATCGCCGCCTCTGCCGCGCGGGCGCATAGGCCAATGGGAGGCGGGCAAGCTTCAGGCGCGCCGCGATAGGTATATTGGCCGCCCCCAATCAGGACAGGTGTGTTTGGATTGATCAACTTGAGCTCCCTGTATCTATTCTTGTTTGTTCACGTTGCGACGCAGATAAGACCATTTTGCTGCCAAGTCGAGGCGCCCAAAATTTCATCAATGTGTGCCCAGACTCTAGGCAATGTGTGGCTGACAGCCTATAGCGGCAGGTGCCGAGGTCGCGCCCTTACTCCGAAGGGCCTATGCCCAACGCAGAACTCACGCACGGGTCCTTTTTGCCTTCCCCAAGGCGCTCGCGGCATCACACTAGCAGGCGGATTTTATGAAAAAGATCGAAGCGATTATCAAGCCTTTCAAGCTCGATGAAGTCAAAGAAGCGCTGCAAGACTTGGGTCTTCAAGGCATGACCGTGGTCGAGGCCAAGGGGTTTGGCCGTCAAAAGGGCCATACCGAACTCTATCGTGGCGCAGAATATGTCGTCGACTTCTTGCCAAAGCTGAAACTTGAAGTCGTCGTTGGTGACGATCAAGTTGACGCAGCCGTCGAGGCGATTACCAATGCCGCGCGCACCGGGCGTATCGGTGACGGAAAAATCTTTGTGTCCGACATCAGTCATGTCGTACGCATTCGAACCGGGGAATCTGGGATCAACGCTGTTTAAGCGTCCGCCCTCAGAAACTCTATTGACTGAACATACACCCTAACTGGCTTTTCAGGAGAGAACCGATGTCGAAGTTTGACAAGGTCATGCAGCAGATCAAGGACGATGAAGTCCAATATGTAGATTTTCGGTTCACCGATCCGCGCGGCAAGATGCAGCACGTGACTTTCGATGTCGACATGGTTGATATCGACCTGTTGGAAGAAGGCGTCGCGTTTGACGGGTCGTCAATCTCTGGCTGGAAGGCCATCAACGATTCCGACATGATCATGTTGCCAGATCCAGACAGCGTGACTTTGGACCCCTTCTATCAGCAAACCACCCTCGCCATCGTCTGCGACGTGGTCGTCCCTGGCACCTTGAAGCCATACAACCGTTGCCCACGCGGCATCGGCAAGCGCGCTGAATCCTATTTGCAGTCGAGCGGCGTGGGTGACACCGCCTATTTCGGCCCAGAAGCCGAATTCTTCGTGTTTGACGACGTGCGTTGGAACACCGATCCCAACAACACGGGCTACAGCTTCGACTCCACCGAACTGCCTTACAACACCGGAAAGGTCTATGAAGGCGGCAACATGGGTCATCGCCCCGGTCCAAAGGGCGGCTATTTCCCAGTTGGCCCAATCGACTCCGCACAAGACCTGCGCGGTGAAATGCTGCAAGTGATGAAGGAATTGGGCCTTGAGCCTGAGAAGCATCACCACGAAGTGGCCCCTGCTCAACATGAACTTGGCTTGAAGTTCCAAACGTTGACCAAAATGGCCGACTATATGAACCTCTACAAATATGTGATCCAGAATGTGGCGGCAGCTTACGGCAAGTCCGCAACCTTCATGCCTAAGCCTTATTTCAAGGACAATGGCAGCGGGATGCACGTGCACCAGTCGATCTGGAAAGGCGGCAAGCCTTTGTTCGCTGGCGACCAATATGCCGATCTGTCTGAGAACTGCCTGTATTACATTGGCGGCATCATTAAGCACGCCCGCGCGATCAACGCCTTCTCAAACTCCTCGACCAATTCTTACAAGCGTTTGGTCCCCGGCTATGAAGCTCCCGTCATGTTGGCCTATTCGGCCCGCAACCGCTCGGCTTCGATCCGCATTCCTTACACCACCTCGCCAAAGGCCAAGCGCTTGGAAGCACGCTTCCCAGACCCAATTGGCAACATGTATTTGACCTTCGCAGCCCTCTTGATGGCGGGCCTTGATGGGATCGAAAACAAGATTCACCCTGGCGACCCATTCGACAAGGACCTCTATTCCCTGCCACCAGAAGAGCTGGAAGGCGTGCCAACCGTGGCAAAGTCCTTGGACGAAGCCCTCGACTCTTTGAGCGCCGACCGCGACTTCTTGAAGAAGGGCGGCGTGTTCGATGACGACATGATCGACGCTTATATCGAACTAAAACGTGAAGAGTGTGAGCGTTTGAACATGCACCCACACCCTGTCGAATTCGACATGTATTACAAAATGTAAGCTGCTCCTCAGCTTATGCGAAAGGCCCGGCTCTGCCGGGCTTTTTTGTGCGCAGAATAGGCGCGCAACTTTGATCTAAACGGATCAAATCATCACTTAACTCATGGTTACCAACGTTTATTCAATTTTAATCATCACCCAGTTAAGTGTGAACAACGTTAGCCCACGCTTGGGATGACGAACAGACCGCCTTCTGAAGTGGAGGTCAGCCTAGTTTGTAGCTGCTGACCTTCGCTTCCTTTTTGTCCTTCCCGCCATTTTTGGTTTTGTAACCAGTTTCTGCCATCCTGACCTAGGTGGTCTGAGGCGCGGCTGTGTTGTCGCCTCTCGGTGATTGAGAGGGAGCCGAATGAGAAAGCGCATTCTTTTGGCCTTTGCCGCACTCGCGTTAGCGGGCTGCGCCTCCTCTGCGCCGCCTTCGAATATTGCCGATGCTTGCGCTATTCTCGATGAAAAGAGCCGCTGGGAAGACCATGTGTTTGATGCGGCACGTGACTGGCAGGTCTCTCCCGGAATCATCCTTGCCTTTATTCGCCAAGAGAGCAGCTTCCGCCGCGACGCGAGACCCAAGGACCGAAATGGTCGTTTGCTCTCCACTGCCTATGGCTATTCGCAAGCCTTAGACGGGACTTGGGCAGACTATGAAAAGGCGCGGGGGGGCGCAAAGCGCAAAAATTTCGGCGATTCAGCCGACTTCATTGGCTGGTATTTAGACCAAATTTCTCGTCGGACCGGCCTTGCAAAGTCAGACGCCCGCAATCTCTATTTGGCCTATCACGAAGGGCCCACAGGCTTTCAGCGTCGCACCTATAGCAATAAGGCTTGGCTGGGCGAGGTCGCGAGCCGCGTCAGCAGCCAAGCAGCGATCTATGATGGCCAACTTCGCCGCTGCGAAGCGCGCCAAATGCGCAAGCTGGCCAGCAATTAGTCGCGCCTCGGTTACACAGCCTTGCTAGGCGCGCAATTTTACATCGGTTGCCCTAAGGCGACCACCTTCCCTCTCCCACAAATCCAGACTAGGGTTTGACGATAAGGCTGCCGTAGAACAGCTTAAACTTTGGGAGATGACCATGACTGACGATACAAAAGTCCTCTATGAACTCGACGGCGACGTCGCCATCATTACCTTGCACGACCCAGCCACCATGAACGCTTGCGGCTTGGATATGGCGCAAGAGATGACGCGCGCCTTTGAACGCGCCGCAGCTGAAGCGCGGGCGGTCGTGCTGACCGGGACTGGCAAAGGCTTTTGTTCCGGCGCTAACTTGGGCTCAACTGCCTCCAACATGAGCGGCGCGCATGACCCCGAGCAAATGGATGCCGGGGCGGCGCTTGAAAGCATTTATAACCCCTTGGTGACTACGATCCGCGACTTGCCTGTGCCGGTAGTAACGGCGGTGAATGGTGCTGCGGCAGGCATTGGCTGTTCGTTCGCGCTTTTGGGCGACATCATTCTGGCTTCTGAAAACGCGTATTTCTTGCAAGCCTTCCGCCGGATTGGCTTGGTCCCTGATGGTGGCTCCACCTATATGTTGGCGCGCGCGGTTGGACGTGCCCGGGCGATGGAGATGATGCTGTTGGGCGAGAAGATTTTTGCGCCTCAAGCGCTCGAATGGGGGCTGATCAACCGCGTTACATCGCAAGACACGCTGTTAGATGAAGCAAAAGCCCTCGCCCACACACTGGCCAGTGGCCCAACCAAGACGCTGTCGATGATCCGCCAAGCCGCTTGGGCCAGCTTGGACAATGACTGGAAGTCGCAATTGGCGCTAGAGCGTGACTTGCAACGTGACGCGGGCCGGACCAAGGATTTCCGCATCGGCGTGATGGCTTTCTTGTCCAAGCAAGTGGCGCAATTCACAGGCCGCTAAAGCCGCGCCCGCAGCGCGCCATCACATCAGAGGACCCGCGCGTGGACGTCTTATGGATCACTTTGCCAATCTTTGGCCTGATCGCTCTTGGTTGGGCGGGGGCAAAGGCTGGCCTATTTGATGGCAATACCGCGTCGGGTCTGTCGCGCTTTGTCTTCTGGCTGGCTTTTCCGTCCCTCCTACTGACCTCCATGGCCAAAGCGCCTGTTCCGAATGCGGCACAAGGCTCAACCCTTCTGATGTGGGTGGCGGTTTTGGTTGCGGGACACCTACTGGCCCGGCTGGCCGGCATGGGGCTTGGACTATCCAAAACCAGTCAAGCCGGAGTGGGCTTTGCCTCATCCAGCGGCAACACGGCCTTTCTAGGCACCGCCATTCTGGCGAGCTTGTTCGGGCCAGAGGTCATGGCTATGGCAGCGGCCTTTGTCGCGTTAGAAAACATCCTTGTCGTCGGCCTAGGGGTGGCAGGGCTCTATCTGGCCAAGCCCGCGCCAGACGCCGCGGCAGCGCGCCGCGCGATGTTGGGTGGCTTGACCAATCCAGTCAGCATGGGGGCTTTCATCGGCTTTCTGATCGCCTTGACGGGCCTTCACATCCCTGCCGCCTTAATGCGCCCGCTTGATATGTTGGGCGCAGCAGCAAGCCCTGCAGGCCTCGTCGCGCTTGGCATTGTGATGGCGACAAGCTTGGGCGCAGTCCAAAGCCATTCGGGGCGCGATATCCGCCTTGTGGTATTGGTCAAGTGCATGGCCCTGCCCTTGATGATGGCTGCGGGCATGGCAGCCATCAACGCCCCGCGTGATCTTGCCATGGCCGCCACCATCCTTGCCGCCTGCCCCAGTGCCGTGAATGTATTCATCCAAGCCCAACAGGCAGAAGTCTGGGGCGACACGGCTGCACGCGCAGTCTTCCTGACCACCTGCGTGTCGATCGTCACGTTAAGTTTGGCGGCAAGCTTAGCAGTCTAAGCGGGCACTTCCATCCAGTTGGGCGGATCTAGCCTGATAGCCTTATCCCCTGCCCGCAATTCTTGACCTTCGTTTACGGCCTTTTGGGCTCGGTCGAAACGAATGAGGGCTAGCCCCTGCCCGGGGCCGCCGGTGCGTATGCGCCCGACCTCCCAACCGTCTGCCAGAATCGGCGTTTCAAACGCAGGCGCTGCGCCGTCAAAGCGCACCCGACATAGCTTGGTCTTGACCGTGGTGCGCCGCTTCATCCGGCTGGTCATTTCTTGGCCGACATAGCAGCCTTTATGGAAATCCACCCCACCCATTTCATCCATCAAGCCTTCAAGGATGAAGTCCTTTTCGACCAAAAGATCCGCCGCAAGGTCGGGCACGCCTAAGCTCAGCCGCGCTTGCTCATAGTCGCCAAACGCATCTTCCGCCTCACTCGGCAATTCAACGCGGGGCGCGATGAAACGCTGTGGTAGGTCAGGGTGTCGAGGGTCAGCATAACAAATTGTGCCAGCTGGCAAAGCCTCTGCGGACCAGACAGCACCCACCATATAAGCCTCGCTCTTGTTCTCAATCGTCACCTTTGACCGCAAGCGATAAAGGCTCAAGCGCTTGGCAAAGCTGGCCGGGTCAGACACATCGATCCAATAGGTCTCGGCCTCAGGGGCAAGAATGAATAGCTCAAACAAGAACTTGCCTTGCGGCGTTAACATGGCCGTATACACGCACGCCTCAGCGCCAGCGCCTGCAACATTGTGGGTTAAAAGACCATCCAGCAAGGTCGCCGCATCAGGGCCCGACACGCAAACTAGCCCGCGCTTTGGGAAAGAAACAAAATCAGCCATAGCCTACACTTAGGACTGATTGCGCCTTTGTTCAAACCCAATAGCCAAATCATCGGTAAAGCGCACCAAGGCATCCACAATCCCGGGCTCTAGGCTAGCATGGCCTGCATCGCCGATGATTTCCAGCTGGGCGTGTGGCAGAACCTTTTTCAACGCCCAAGCCGAGGATAAGGGCGTCAACACATCATAGCGGCCATGCGCAATCTGTATGGGAATGGTTTCTAGCACAGAGGCATGATCGAGAAGCCAGCTATCGGTTTCAAAGAAGCCCTTATTTACGAAATAATGGTTCTCGATCCGGGCAAACGCCTCGACAAATCGATCCTCTTCAAAGCGGCCCGGGCGGGCATCTGGACCCTTCATCGAGAGACAATCGCCTTCCCACCGCGCCCACGCCCGCGCCGCAAGAATGCGGGTGTCGCGATCCTCGCTAAATAGGCGCTTGTGGAATGCGCCCACGATATCGCCGCGCTCATCTTCTGGGATCACGCTAACATAATGGTCAAAAGCGTCTGGAAAGATATTGCTGGCCCCATATTGATAGAACCACGCGACCTCGGCTTGACTGATCAAAAAGATGCCCCGCAGCGTCAGGCTCAACACGCGGCCAGGGTGCTTGATCGCATAGGCCAGCGCCAAGGTTGAGCCCCAAGAGCCACCAAAAACCGCCCAAGCCTTAATCCCCAAATGCACGCGCAGCTTTTCAATATCGTCGACCAAGTCCCACGTCGTGTTTTCGCGGGTTTCAGCGTGGGGGGTGGAATTACCACAGCCACGTTGGTCAAACCCGATGATCCGCCATTTCTTGGGATGAAAGAAGCGCCGCATATCCGGGCTCATGCCCCCACCCGGGCCACCATGTAGACAGATAACGGGGATGCCCGCAGATGTGCCAGCCTCTTCAAAATAGAGGGTGTGCAAATCACTGACTGGCAGGTGGCCCGTCTGAAAAGGTTCAATCTGGGGATAGAGCGCTCGGCGGATAGAAGCGGAATCGGGCATAAATTTCCTTCGTGTACGCACGAGACTTAGAGCGGGCCGCACGGGGGTTCAAGGTGGGTAACAGCGTGGCGTTCAAGATGTGGGTTGGCTGCCAAATCGCTTGTGCATCCAGTCTGCAATAGCCGCATTGGTCTCGTCGGGCTTTTCCTGCTGGGTCCAATGACCACAGCCATGGATCAGCACCCGGTCGAGGTCAGGCACATATTTTTCCATCCCATCGGCGGCTGAAGGCGGCAACACCACATCATTTTCCGCCATAATCATCAGACTGGGCTGGACGACGAGGTCGGGAATATCGGCGCTATCGAGCCAATTGCGGGTGAAGTTGCGATACCAATTGATGCCACCGCGAAAACCAGTTCGGCTAAACGTATCGACATAGACCTGATGCTCTGCCGCGTTCAACAAAGGATAGGTGGCTTTGGACTTGTCAAAGTTCTGCAAGGCCAATTGAAACGCATGATTGCGCTTACCTTCGGGGCGGGCATCAAACTCCAACGGCGTCACGGCTGAGCGGCGCATGTAGAAGCGGAACGTCTTGTCGATATCTTCTTCCAGAATTGCTTCCATCGCGCCGGGCTTTTGGAAGAAGATGATGTAATGATCAGGGCCAAAGCGCTGCTCATAAAGGGCAATCGGATCAATCGGGGGGCGTTTCGTATAAGGCGTATTGACGCCAATGACGCCCGCTACCCGGTCGGGCCTACGGGTCGCCATCGCCCAGACGATCAGCCCGCCCCAATCATGCCCACAAAAGACGGCCTTTTCGATCCCTTTGGCATCAAGCAAAGCGGCCAGATCGCCAGTTAGCGTATCGAGATCATAGGCCTCAATCGCCTCGGGTGCCGAGGTTAGGCCATAGCCGCGCAAATCCGGGGCTATGGCGCGAATGCCTGCTTTGGGCAGCCCCACCACTTGATGCCGCCACGAAAACGCAAGCTCTGGATAGCCATGGCACAAAACCACAGGCGGCAGCTCCGATGGTGTGCCCGTATCCCAAACCGCCATCTCAATGCCATTGACGGGCAAAATCTCTGGGGCAAACAAGCCAAACTGGGCCCAATCAATCGGGTTCATGTAAGGTTTCCTTTCGGCTGAAACAGGCCCAGGCAAGACAAATCCATCCTGCAAGTAAACTAAGGCCACCCAAGGGTGCGGCCATGGCCACAGCGCGCGGTGCGCCCAAAGCTAAGGCATAGAGCGATCCGGCAAAGAGGATCATGCCAAGGCCAAACAGCGGGATCGCAAAGCGTGCCTTGGGATAGCCTTGGGTTTGGAGCCACACACAGACAAACAGCACCAAAGTGTGGGCCATATGTTGGCCACTGCCCGTCTCGACCCAAGCTTTGGCTTGCGGGCTTGTCAGGCCATGGGCCCCAAATGCCCCGATCGCCACCGCCAAAAAGCCCGAAAGGCAAATCAGGCCCAAAACTGTCTTCTGCTTCATGCGGACACCTTTTTGGGTGGAATGGCATAGGTAATCACGGCATGGGCAACCAAATCGGTTTCGCCATCAGACCTAATGCCCGCCTCCATCACTGCCATGGTCTTGCCCAGCTTCATCATGCGCACGTCGGCAATCAAATCCTTGGGCTTGGGTTTGCGCATGAATTGGATGGAGAGATTGGTTGTCACGGCCAAAGGCTCAAACCCAATGGCGGATAAAACCAATGCATAGGCTGCTGTATCGGCCAAAGCCATCATGGTCGGCCCGGATAAAGTGCCACCGGGCCGGATCTGATTGGGGCTAAAAGCGATGCGACAGCGCGCCGTTTCACCATCTGCTGCTTCGACCAATGGGGGCGTGCCACCGCTAAAGGCTTGGGCTAAAAACTGATTGATCTCATCTGGGCTCATCCCCTCACGCTAAAGGCTCACCCCAATCAGGTCCAGCCACTTCGCCCAGTGTGCTTGCCTGCCCGCTTCATGTGGGAGGCGGCGTAAATCATCATGGTGATTGAAAACATATTTTCGTCTAGACCCGCTTTGGTGAAGCGCGGCGATCACCAAGCCAGGTCTCAGTGAAAGAAAGCAAGCACCGCTTCAGTCCCTTCGGGACAGCTTCCCCGTAAACGGGGAAGCGGAATGGCCGAACCGCTGGCGCTTGCCGCTCACGCTCCAGCGGGAATAACAAGCTTGGGGCAGCCTTCAGCACCAAGAATGCAATCGCTCCACAGAGAAAAAACACCGGATGCTGTAATTTTTTTCCGTCCTAACGTCTCGTTTACCAACGCGATTCACACTGAGGCTAGAAATTAGGAGACGCTTGTGGCGCGTGCGGAAGAAAAACAATTAATTGAATCTGAAAGCCAAATGGCGCAACGGCGTGCACAGCGCGCCTCTTGGGCCTTGTTGCAGCGTGTCCATACGACGTTAGACTTGTCTTGCGCCCATGTGATCGAAGTGATGGCAACCGATGCTGGTGCCCATGTCGCGCTTCTCGCCCGCCAATTCCCCGGCGTGCATTTTGAATTGAGCCATGAGGCCACGCGTTGTGAAGAATCCATTCGCATCCTTTGGGCACCTGATGGCGTGACCACCTCTTTGTCGAAAGACCAATTGGCCAGCTATGATGCAGCCATTGTGACCCATGCACCCGAAGCCCTGCACGAGACCTTTGTGACCTTTGAAGGCTTTGCCCGCGTGGCTGGTGTGCGGGATTTTGCTGGTGGCCAAGCCTTGGCCATCTTTGGCAAGGGCCTGGCTCGCGACCTATTCCGGGCCAAAGTGCGCGACATAGCGGCTTAAGCACACCCAACTTACACCTTACCGTCACAGTAACTCGATTGTTTTGCCCGCCTAATGCGGGCAACATGCATTTCTGTGACTGAACCCAACCACGACCCTATTGAACAATTTGAGGAAGAAGAGGCCCGCACGGCAGCTTGGCGCACGATGCTGGGTGCTGTTTGGGGTCGCGCACGCGGCAGCCTTACCCATCCCCTGCTTACAGCCGCGATCAGCCTTGGCGTCTTTATCGTTGCGCTGATTTTCATCAATGAGGAGATGACGCGCCATAGTCCGCAGGATTTGAAGGTCGCTTTTGAAGCGGTTAATCCGTGGAGCTTGCTGGGTGCCGTCGCCTGTGTCGGCCTTGCCTATGCAGCCCTTACTTTCAATGATCGATTTGCTTTGACCATGCTGGGCAAAAGCCTGCCGCGCGCCCGCACCGCGCGCGCCAGCATCGCCGCCTATGCTTTGGCCAATAGCCTTGGCTATTCCTGGGTGACGGCGGGTACCGCGCGGCTGCGGCTTTACCGCAAATGGGGCTTACAGCCTGCCGAAATTGGCACCCTGTCGTTCCTGACAGGGTCTGCGGTTCAAGTGGGCGGTCTGACGGCGGCGGCCCTTGGCCTTTTATATGCCGCCCCCGAGATTGCGCTTCAAGGCCCGTTTCACGCCTTGGTTTGGTATAGTCTGGGTCTAGTCCTGTTGGTTCCAGGTGCCTTATGGCTGGTCTATGCGCGCTTTGGTGCGGCCCAATCCCGCATTGGCGAGGCCGTGATCTACCGACCCGAATTTGGCAAAGCCTTCACTCAACTTGCGATCACCGTATTGGAATGGATGTGTGCGGCGGGTGTGCTCTATTTCCTGCTGCCCGACCATGGTGGTTGGTCTTATCCTGCCTTTTTGGCCGTCTATGTGCTGGCAGGATTATTGGGGGCCCTATCGGGTACGCCCGGTGGCTTTGGGATTTTCGAAGCGGCGATTTTGACTTTAGCCCCCGTAACCCAGGATACGCCGGGCGCTGCGGTGGCACTGGTTGTCTATCGCTTGATCTATACCTTCATTCCTTTGGTGATCGGCACGATCATTTTGGGCCTCGACCATGCAGCCCCAGCAGCCAGGCCTGCCGCCAAAGCCGCACGGACCATGGGCACTAGTCTAGGTGCGCGCATCAGCGCCCGCCTCGGCATGACATTGGGGGAAGCCACCTTAGAGCTTTCGCCGCGCATCTTATCGACCTTGGTGTTTATGGCGGGCCTTGTCCTCTTAAGCTCGGTTGCCACGCCCGCGCTCTCAGCGCGTATGCAGGCGATTGATGCGTGGGATTTGCGGGCGATATCGGACCTCTCCCACTTTGCCGCCTCGATCGTCGGCGTGCTCCTCTTGCTGATCGCCGCTGGCCTGTGGCGCAAAGTGACGGCTGCTTGGGGCGGGGCGATTTTACTATTGAGTGGCGGGATCATTTTTTCCCTCGCCAAAGGCTTAGATTGGGAAGAGGCCACCATCCTCGCCATCGTACTGGGCTTGGCCCTGCCCTGTCGGGCCGCCTTCACCCGCAAATCCGCCCTTGGCCCCAATCTCTTATCGCCTGCTTGGATCGCAGCCCTTGCGGGTGCGGTTGCCGCAGCCGGATGGCTCAGCCTATTTGCCTATCAGAATGTGGAATTCCGGGCTGAGCTGTGGTGGGACTTTGTGCGCGACAATGACGCCGCGCGCAGTCTCAGGGCCTTGACTGCAGCATGTGTCATGACCTTGTTTGTCGCTGCTTGGGCGCTGTTTACGCCGTGGCGTGCCAGCCTAAAGCGCGCGTCAGACCCGGCAGATATGGCCCGTGCGCAAGCAATTTTGGAGCGGGCTGAAAATCCCCGCGCCGACGCCAATTTGGCTTTTTTGGGCGATAAGCTCTTTTTGTTTTCCGAAAGCGGCGAGAGCTTTGTGATGTATCGCGCGCGCGGCAATCGCTGGATCATTTATGGCGATCCCATTGGCCTTACGAGCGAGCGGCAAGCCTTGCTTCGACAGGTGCGCGATGCAGCCGATCAAGCCGGTGCGCGACCCATTTACTATACCGTCTCGCGCGAGTTGGTGCCTGATTTTGCCGAGAGCGGCTATGTCGTCCGCAAGATTGGCGAGACCGCCATTGTTGATCTGGAGACCTTCACTCTGATCGGCAAGGACGCGCAGAACCTGCGCACGTCGCGCAATAAAATGGCGCGCGAAGATGTGCGCTTTTTCTTTAGTCCGGCTTCAGAGACTTCGGGCCTTTTGGATGAAATGGAGCCCATCTCGCGGGCATGGCTGCGCGCCCATCATGGCGGGGAAAAAACCTTCTCGCTCGGCACCTTTGACCGCACCTATCTAAGCCGCTTCCCAACCGCTTATGTGCGCGACAAGACAGGCGCGATGATTGCCTTTGCAAGCCTGTGGACTACACCCGATGGCGCAGAAATTGCGATTGATCTGATGCGCCACAGCCCCAGCGCGCCGCATGGGGTGATGGATTATTTGTTTGTGGAAATCGCCCTCTGGGCCAAAGAGCAGAATTATCGCCGCTTTGATTTGGCCATGGCCCCCTTATCTGGCCTTTCTGACCTTAAGGGCGCGCCCTTCCTCGTCCGGCTTGGGGCGATTGTGTTTGAAGAGGGCGAGGAAGTTTATGGCTTCCGGGGGCTTCGTCGCTTTAAGGACAAGTTCAATCCCACTTGGAAGCCGCTCTATCTCTGCGCGCCACCAGATGTGATGTTGCCAGCGGCCCTTCTTGATGTGGCAGCCCTGACCAGCGGTGGCCTGCGCGCCATGTTGAAGGGCAGTGGTTAGACCGCCTCGCCAGCTGCCACCCCACTCGACCACGCCCATTGGAAATTATAGCCGCCAAGCCAACCCGTGACGTCGACCGCTTCTCCGATGAAATAAAGGCCCGGGACAGCTTTAACTTCCATCGTCTTTTGATTGAGGGCGGCGGTATCAATCCCGCCCTTGGTCACTTCGGCTTTGGCATAGCCCTCATCACCCACCGGCGTCAGGTCCCAATGGTGCAGGGTCTCTGACAAGCTTCGCAGCTGTGCGTCTTTTAAGTCTGCCATGGGTCGGTCCAGCCCCGCTTTTTCGGCCAAGGCATGGGCCAGGCGCTGAGGTAAACGTTCGGCCAAAATGGTGGCGGCTTGGGCACGTGGGCGGGTGGTCTTGGCCTCGATCAGCCACTGATCGGCTTTGATATCGGGTAAGAGGTTGAGATAAATGCTCTCGCCCTTATTCCAATAAGAACTGATCTGCAGGATGGCAGGCCCTGATAGGCCACGATGGGTGAAGACCATGCCTTCGCGAAAAGCTGTCTTGCCTTTGGCTGCTATCCCTTCAAGCGACACACCTGCCAAGGGCCGCATCAATTCAATATCCTTGATCCCAAATACCAAAGGCACAAGCGCAGGCTTGGGCTCTATTACGGCCACCTCAAACTGGCGGGCAATCTCATAAGCAAAGCCCGTTGCGCCGAGTTTCGGGATAGACGGGCCGCCCGTGGCGATGATGAGACTGGGCGCGAGTGCCCGACCCACTTGGGTGGTGACGACATAGGTCTCCCCCGACCGCGCCACGTCTTGGACCTGCACATCGGTTGCAATTGTGACCCGGCCCTTGGTGCATTCAGCCAGCAACATATCGACAATGAGGCGCGCCGCCCCTGCCCCTTCGCAGAATAATTGCCCCAAGGTCTTTTCATAAAAGGGAATATGATAGGCTTGAACAAGCTCGATGAAATCATATTGGGTGTAACGGGCAAGCGCCGAGCGGGCAAAATGGGGATTAGCCGAGATAAAGCGGTCGGGCTTAATCTCCATATTGGTGAAATTACATCGCCCACCGCCTGAAATCAGGATTTTGGCCCCCACATTCTCGGTATGCTCTAATAATAGGACCTTGCGGCCACGCTGGCCCGCGCGTGCCGCCGCCATCAAGCCCGCCGCCCCTGCCCCAAGAATGATGACATCATAGTGTTCACGCATGCTGCGCACTTAAGCCGAAGTTCAATTTAGAGATAGCCAAGGACGCAGCAGCAGGTGTAGCCTTGGGCTAACCATATCAAAAAAATCTTGGGAGCACGCAATGAAATATAAGACCTTGGGCCGGACCGGCCTTGTTGTTTCTGAAATCTGCCTCGGCACCATGACCTTCGGCGGGGATGGATTTTGGACCGTGATTGGCGGCCAAGATCAGGAGGTTGCTAGCAGTCTCGTACGCCAAGCCTTTGATGCAGGCGTGAATTTCTTCGACACCGCCGACGTCTATGCCAATGGCCTGTCAGAGCAGATGTTGGGCCATGCCATTCGCGAGAAGGGCCTGCGGCGTGACGAAATTGTCATTGCCACCAAAGCCCATGGCCGCGTGCAGGACCTTTTGCCGCCTGACGCCAGCCCCCATGCGCAAGCTGAAGCGACCCGCCGCCAAACCGCACGCAATATCTCTGGCCTCTCACGCAAGCATTTGTTTGACGCCATAGATGCAAGCTTAAAGCGCCTCAATATGGATCATGTCGATCTCTATCAAATCCACGGCTACGACCCCCTCACCTCGCTGGATGAAGTGATGGACACGTTGAACGACATCGTGCGCTCTGGCCGGGTGCGCTATATCGGCTTGTGCAACCGCGCCGCGTGGGAAACTGCCAAAGCCAATGGCATTGCCGAGCGGAAGAATTATGCCCGCTTTGACTCCATGCAAATGTATTACACTTTGGCCTCGCGCGACCTCGAACGCGAAGTCGTGCCCCTGGCGCAAAGCGAAGGCCTTGCCATCTTGCCATGGAGTCCACTCGCTGGCGGCCTTTTGTCCGGCAAGTTCAAGCGCGATCAAGCAGGGCCCAACAATGCCCGCCGCGCCAGCTTTGACTTCCCGCCCGTCAATAAGGACCGGGTTTATGATTGCGTCGAAGCGATGGAGCCGATTGCCGCCGCCCATGGCGTCAGCGTCGCACAAATTGCACTTGCTTGGCTCTTGCACCGCCCTTGGGTGACCAGTGTCATTATCGGGGCCAAGACCGACGACCAATTGACCGATAATCTCAAAGCCGTGGACGTGAAACTGACCGCTGAAGACCTTGCTGTTTTGGACAAAGTCTCTGCCCTGCCATCGGAATATCCCGGCTGGATGTTCCCCGTTCAAGGCCGCGACCGAGCGGGGTCTGTGGGGTAAGAACTTTACCGAAGATCGCGGACACACAGCACATAATTGTGCCCGCGAATATCATCGCCCTGTGGGCCAAAACCCTCAGGAAAGCTGCCAGGTGAGGCGGTTTTCGGGTCACTGCGCATGGCCCCAGCGCCATGCACATCGAGCCAGCGCCTTTGGCCAGAGCCAGGGGGAACTTCCATAAATCCTTGCGCCTTGCCAATTGCGGCATAAACGGCGAGTTCTCCCGTTTGGCTAAACGCGCGCCCCTGTTCTTGCGCGGGAGGGGGGCCTTCCAAATGGGTTGTCGAGGACCAGAGATAGGCAGTTTGATCGCTGAGTTGAAACAGCGGATCAATGGCAGGTATGCGGTTGTAATCCACCAAAGAATGTAATTCCTTGGCATGGGGCAACCGCCAATCTGAATAGCCGGCCAAGCTTAGATGCGTGCAATAGGAAAGCGCCGCCGACCAAGACTTTGCGGTCCCATCGTTTTTGCGCTGCCACATCAGGCCAGTCGCGTGATCTTCAACAACATCTGGGCGCGCCTTAAAAGCATTTTGGCCATAGGGATTTCCACGCACCAAGCGGACCGCCAAACGATTAGGCGTTTGCATCCGGTTGGCTGGATCCATCACAGGATAGCCCTTAATCCGACCATCTGCGAAGTTTACGCCAAACACAGTATCATCTCGGCCCATTGTCTTACCAACATAGGGTGTGGCGCTCCACTCCTGCACGTCGATAGGTCGCCGACCATGGGCGGCATCGCCGAGGCCCTTGCCATCCCCATAAGCAAAGTCAAAGTATTTGGTATCAACATAGGGGCGCGATGTTGCCGGATCGCCGGTATAGCCACCACGATAATCAATCAAGGAGTAGAGTTCTTTGATTGTGGGAACGCGCCAGTCATCATAACCGCCCAAACGGCTGGCACGGGCATAAGAAGCTAACTCCTTAAAGGTCATGGGTGCACTGGGTGTTTTGGCCCACATCAAGCCCGTTACCTCATCCACAACAAGATTATTGGCCTCGACCCTGTAGGAAGCTGCCTTACCTGGATGCTGCGCATTCTGCCCCGAAAGCGGCAGGCCAGGAGCCGGACACGGCAAAACAGGTCCGGCAACATCGTAACAGCGATCTTGGCCCGTGCTGACAATCTGATAATTGCCTGCCGCCCGTGGTACGCCAGCCGATGCCGGAA
Source organism: Aquidulcibacter sp. (assembly GCF_044346625.1). Classification (GTDB taxonomy): domain Bacteria; phylum Pseudomonadota; class Alphaproteobacteria; order Caulobacterales; family Aquidulcibacteraceae; genus Aquidulcibacter. The sequence goes on from NZ_JBIIYV010000051.1 coordinate 18,647, forward strand.
CTTGCAACAAGCATAGAACCAGCAAACCTAGACCAAGCCGAAACTTTGCCAATGGGCTCATGGGTGGTCTCCTTTAAGGTAATGGGGCGGCTTTCCGCCTAAGGCGTCGCGCAAAAGACAAGCTGCTCGACTAAAGGCCTCGGCCTCTGCAGCACCAAAGCTCTGGCGGATGAAGCCATCGACCGATAGCCAAGCCCGCTCAATCTTAGGCAAAAGCGCCAGGCCTGCTGGCGTCAAAGCAATGGAGGTCTGCTTATCGCCAGCCTTACTATGTCGATTGACCAGCCCGTCTCGCTCCAACCGCGTGAGCATCACCGTCATGGTGGGTGGTGCCAAATCAAAAGCCTGGGCCAGTTGCACCTGTTTGATAGGCCCAAATTCAGCAATCGCCAACAGCACGCGCGCCTGCCGTGGTTGTAGCCCCGTCTCAGCCAAAGCGTCGCGCAAATGGGCTTCAATCAAATGTGCGGCATGAAGGATCGGATGAAATAGAATTTCCATCCGTACAAAATATTAGATATCTAATTTCTGTCAAGCATCCTTGGTTCGATCCGATGCGCAAAGAGGCACATGCAGTCCTGTGACTGACAATTGATAGCGCTTTGCCGCGTGACGTGATGCACACACGCGACGCTGCCTCTGGGGTAAAGGACGGTTCAAGTGACCCAATCAAGGCCGCGACCGAGAGGGGTCTGTGGGGTAAGGTCAAAAACTTGAATGTCATCAAGTCAGTTCAGCATGTGAGATGTGGACTGGTTTGAGGACAGCATTTGCGATGGTTACGAGTTTTCGGGCTACGGCGGCGAGAGCGAGTTTTTTTGGTTTTTTGTTGCTGAGAAGGTTTTGGTAGAAGTGTTTTAAGTCTGGGTGGCAGCGTGATGCGGTCAGTGCGGCCATGAACAGGGTACGTCTGATGAGATCGCGTCCACCGGTCATGGGATATTTCTTGAAGCTGTTGCCTGACTGAGCTGGATGGGGGGCAAGGCCGGCAAGACAGGCGATTTGCTTGCGCGTTGCATGACCGAGTTCGGGCAGCATAGCGATGAGGGTATGGGCGCTGACTGGGCCGATGCCTTTGATGGCGCGCAGGCGCTTTTCTTGAGCTTTGATCGTTGCATCGGACTTCATAAGGTCAGCTATCTGTTGCTCGATCTTATCGATTTGGGTGTTGATAAAGCTGATTTCAGCGTTGAGGAAGTCAGCAATATGGTGGCTATTGGGGGCCTTGCTGCGGTTGGTGGCCATTGTACGTTGATCCATGAGCGCTTGGCGATGCTTGACAAGGGATTGAAGTTCTTCTCGTTTTGGGTCCGGCGGCGTCCAATTTTGAAGGGAGTGGAACCGGTCTTGACCATAGAGTGCGAGACCATAAGCGTCGATTGCATCGGTCTTTGCTCGAACCCCATGGGAGGTAATGAAGGCCTTCACCCTGGCACCATCAGCCCTATGAATGGGGATTGAGAGCTTGGTAGCAGCTTCTAGAAGTTGGCGTTCATAGCCTCCGGTGACTTCACACACGATCAAATCAATCTGGCCGAGATTGATCAGAGCCTTTGTAATATCAGCGGCTTTGTTGGGTATGGTTTTAACGCCAGCGCAGACCGGGCGGCCGTCTTGTAATTGTTTAAGCACGATGCTGGCTTTTGCGACGTCCGCACCAATGATGATGCGGCTCTCGACTTTTTCTTTGTTCTGGATCATGTTTGCCTCGCTTTGGATTGTCTGCGGGCTTAGCCAAAAACTAGCCCAATCAAGTCAACAAGCTGTTCAAAGCTGGTGACGCTGGCAGACCTCGATGACAACGGGCCTCAAAACCCGATCCCCGCACGGTCGTACCAACGTCGGCAATTTGGTGGGCGGCC
>NZ_JBIIYV010000052.1:0-20247 GCF_044346625.1 Aquidulcibacter sp.
CTCTCCCACGGTTTACGCCAAAGGGGACACACGGTCTCAAGGTCGCGGTGAAGGCTGGTTGCGCGACCAGCCTTCACTCGACCTCTCTATCACATCCAAAACACACAAGGGGTTGGGGTGAGGGCTTTCACTCACAATGTTCTCATATGGGTTGGGGAGCCTTTAAGCGCCTAAAGCAGTAAGAGTTTGTGCAAATCCCCCTCACCCCCGACCCCTCTCCCCCATAGGGGGCGAGGGGAGGCCATCTATTTCGAAAAAATTTCGCCATTATCTAAACCACGCCTTAACGCAACGCCTGTATAATCAGGGTCATGGAAGCCACCTCACACGCACCGGGCGAGCCAATCGTCCTGTCTCATATCATGCCCACACCCATCCGCATTCTTTTCGGTGGCGTTGGTGTCTTGGGGTCAATTTTGTTGTTGGTCGAGCTTGGACCAGCCTTATGGCCACCTTCCTTTCTGACGCTATTTTTCGGAATCATTGTGCTAGGCGGCTTGTCGGTCACCTTGGCCTTTGTGGCGGACTCTGCCCTTGGTCCTGACCAGACTTGGGAGATACGTCCCGGGAAGCTGACCATCACCTATCAGCTGTTCAACCAGACTTCCGTCAAAACCTATGCGTTGGATGATCTAGACGGCTGCGAAGTGGTCAGCTCCCAATATGATTCCGATGTGGAGACCTATCAACTGGTATGCAGGCTTCCATTGGGCAGGACGGTTAAGACCGGGCTGGAAAGTACACCCTTCTTAATGGCGATCCTCGCATTCCTCCGCGCACCCATAGCCACTTCACAAGGGGCCTCCTATGCGGAAACCCGGCTAAGATCGCCTGACTTTTCGAAGAGAGAAGAAGCCGAACGCGCCCTCGCGCAACTGATGGCACGTTAGCGCCTAAATCAAACCAGTTCACCCAGCAAATAGCCGTCGGCGCGACCAGTCACACGGGCTTGGATCAGGGCACCCGCTTGGCCGCCGGGCACTTGGATTTCGGCAAAGCTATCCAGGCGGCCCTTGCCGTCTCGTTCGATCAACACGGTCTGCGTCGTGCCAATCTGGCTGTCGAGATAAGCGGCTAATGCTTGCTGACCCTTGTCGCGCAAAAGTGCGGCACGCGCCTTGATGGTCGCCTTATCCAATTGCGGCATGCGCGCAGCCGGTGTCTCTGGACGCGGCGAAAATGGGAACACGTGCAAGAAGGCGAGGCCGACTTCATCAACCAAAGCTAAGGAATCGGCAAAGTGCGCCTCGGTCTCGGTCGGGAAGCCTGCAATCAAGTCAGCACCAAAGGCGATATCGGGTCGGGCAGCGCGCAAACGGGCTGCAAGCTTTATGGCATCGTCACGGGTGTGACGGCGCTTCATGCGCTTGAGGATCATGTCGGCACCATGCTGCAGCGAGAGATGCAAATGCGGCATCATCCGCTCTTCTTCAGCAAACAAGCGGAAGAGGGTATCGTCAATCTCCACCGCATCGACGGACGATAGGCGCAAGCGCTTGAGGTCTGGCACCAGCTTCAAAATGCGCTGGACCAAATCGCCTAAAGTGGGCTGGCCGGGTAGGTCCGCGCCCCAGGACGTCATGTCGACACCAGATAGCACGACTTCGGGAACACCCTTGGCGACTAAGCGGCCAATCATCGCAACCACTTCCCCGGCAGGGACGGAGCGGGAATTGCCGCGTCCAAACGGAATGATACAGAAGGTGCAGCGATGGTCGCAGCCATTCTGGACTTGAACATAGGCGCGCGCCCGGTCTTGCACGCCATCGATCAGATGGCCTGCCGTTTCGCGCACGCTCATGATGTCATTGACTAGTACCCGCTCTGTCTGGCCACTTGCGAGGGCGACGAAGGTTTTGGGTTCGGCTTTTTCGGCATTGCCAATCACACGGTCAACTTCGGGCATGGCCGCGAACATGCCGGGGTCGATTTGGGCGGCACAGCCTGTCACCACGATCAGCGCATCGGGCTTTTGCTTGCGGGCCCGGCGGATGGTCTGGCGCGCTTGCCGGACGGCTTCGCCTGTGACCGCGCACGTGTTCACGAGGACCACATTGGACAACCCAGCGTCCTCAGCCAGATTACGCATGGCCTCTGACTCATACAGGTTCAATCGACAGCCAAGCGTAATCGTCTCAATCGACCCGCGTGGGTCGGAGACGGGCATGTCGGTTTCTGGTAGGACTTCAGTGGTCATAAGAGTTTGGGCGATGCTTTCTGGTGAGATGCTTGGCTGTTTGGCCATTGCGTCTGCCGTGGGCGGTCCCAATATCATATGTCCAAGGCAAATGCAGGGCCTTGATGTAGGAGCGACTGACACATGTTCGGTAGAGATTGGAATGATGGCACCTCGATCGGCTTTCTTTTTGCCCTCATTCTGGGGGTTTGGGCTGTGATCAATATCCTCCAGAACGATCGCACTGGGCCCCTTGGCAAAGCTGTATGGTCAGTATTGGTGATGTTCGTGCCTTTTCTGGGCTTCGTTGCCTGGTTCTTCATTGGCCCGAAAGCGACTAAAAAGCGGATCGGCTAAGCGATCGCGCCAGATATGCGATCTTGATTGCTGCAAAAGTGACCGGGTGCCATAGAAACGCCATCCGACGCAGCCTATGGTCTGTGATCTCACCGGGGCGGCGTTCATGCAAGTCTATCTGCCCATTGCGGAAATGGCAGTAAGTCCGTGGCTCATGGCCACTTTGGGGCTGGTGGTCGGCTGCCTGTCTGGCATCTTCGGGGTTGGCGGCGGCTTTCTGATGACGCCGCTTCTGATGCTGATGGGCATTCCGGCTCCTGTTGCCGTTGCTGCGGGGGCCAATTTGGCTGCAGCCTCTTCCATGTCGTCCGTAGTGGGCCAGTTTGAGCGGCGTGGCGTCGATCTGCGGATGGGGCTTGTGATCTCCATTGGCGGGATCATTGGCGTGGGGATTGGCTCGCTTTTGTTTAGCTGGCTGAAGTCGCAAGGTGCGGCAGAGGCCACAGTCCGAATTGCCTATACCATCCTTCTTGGCTCGCTTGGCACCAGCCTTGTGTGGGAAAGCTTGCGCGCGATCGCCAAGACCCGCGCAGGCGGGCCACCAGCCAGTTTCCGTAGGTCGACCAACGACATCGCCCATCGACTGCCATTTAAAGTCAGGTTTCCGCGCTCTAAACTGGTGATCAGCATCATCCCGCCGCTAGCGATTGGGATTGGCGTAGGCATATTGTCGGCCATCATGGGCGTCGGCGGCGGTTTCATTCTGATCCCGGCCTTGGTCTATATCATCCACATGCCGCCCAATTTGGTTGTCGGCACCTCGACCCTACAAGTCTTGATCACAGCCTCGGCCACCACCTTCTTACAATCAGCGGCCAATGGCAGCCTTGATCTGGTTTTATCGGCGCTCTTGATCGTGGGCGGCGTGATGGGCGCACAGTTTGGCGTGATCATTGGCCGCAAGCTGAAGGGGGAGCAATTGCGCGCGCTTCTGGGCGCCTTGGTTCTGTTGGTGGCCCTGCGACTGGCGGCGGATTTAGTATTTGTTCCCTCGACTTTGTTTGATCTGTCCTCGCCTGGGGGTGGGCTATGATGGCGCGCTTCTCGCTCTGGATGGTCTTGTTGCTGGGCCTCGTCGTTGGGCCCGCCGCGCAAGCGCAAAGTACGCAAGTTTCTGCGGCTCTGATTGATGATGCCGTTTTGGTCACGTCCAGCTTCACCGGGGCCAAGGTTACGGTTTTTGGCTCGGTCCGGGCAGGCTCTGTCGGTCGTACCGACATTGTTGTGGCCGTTCGTGGTCCAGACCGCCCTGCTTGGATTGCTCAGCGCAAGCGCACGGCGGGCCTGTGGATTGGCAAGGATCAGATCAATTTCGCCGCCGCGCCCACTTTTTTCGGTGTAGCTAGCGCCCGCCCGCTTGAACAGATCGCGCCGAGCGATACGCTCTCGCTCTATGGTCTCAGACCCAAAGGCCAATTGGATATTGCCAAAGCCAGTGCCGACTCACCCCTAGCAGACAAACTGATCGACGCCTTTGTGGCCCAGCGCCAGCGTGAGAAGCTCTATGTGGATGATCCTAACGGCGTGAAACTGCTGAAAGGCGGCTTGTTCCGCGCCGATATCCAGATGCCAGACCGCACCCCGCCTGGTCTCTACACCGCCAAAGTCATGGTATTCCGTAATGGCAGGCCAGCCCAATCCACCCTGACAACTTTGGTTGTCACCAAGGTGGGTGCCGAACGTGCCCTCTTTGAATTTGCAAGAGATCATGCTGTATTGCATGGACTGGCAGGGGTCCTGCTGGCACTCATAGCGGGGCTATCGGCTGCAGGGATTGTCAGGCGCTTTGCACCGGGTTGAGGCCTAGATCGCCGTGCATCAGATATGACGCACATCAGGTCGATCTAGCTTTATAATTTTGAGCCTACGTGGCGCGAAAATCTGCTTCAGATTTTGCGCGCGAGGCTCTAAGGCGCTGTGATGGCGCGAGGAGACAAGCATGCGCCGTCGAGATGTTGCCCCGAAAGCCCCTTGGATCCTCGGTGTCTTAGGTCTGGTACCGTTTTTTGGAACTTTGGCAGGCAGCGTCTTGGCCGCGTCCCCCTATGACGGCGTGTCTACCACGTTGTTCTTTGCCTATTCTGGGGTGATCCTCTCGTTCCTAGGCGGCGCGCGCTGGGGCTTTGAGATTGGGGCACGGCCAGAAGCGCCGGGCTTTTTGACGCTTTCCGCTGCCGTCCTACCCTCGCTGGTCGCGGCTATGGCCATCGTCACCCAATATGTTGCGCCGCTGATTGGCCTTGGTATGTTGGCCGGTGGCTTCATCCTGATGTGGGTTTGGGACTTTGTCTCGACGGGCGGCAGCACGCGCCGATGGCCCCTATGGTACCGGCCATTGCGGACCACTTTGACGCTTGGCGCACTTTTGGCTCTGGCGGGTAAAGCCTACCTAACCATGCAAGTTTAGGGGCGGCCCTACTTCGCAATCTCACAAATGCGGATGAGTTGGGCTTTTTCTGGCTGATAGGGTTGGCTGCGCACGATGGTGTTCTCCTCGCACGCATCCTTGCGAACGGCCTTTAGGCAGGCGCGCTCGTCGGTCTTCATCGGATTAGGGCCGCAGACAAAGCCGTCCTTGATCAGGCCCGCTTCGACTTTGGCTGTCGGGCTGTTTTGGGGAAAGCGCGTTACCAGATCCTGCTTTAGGGCCAAGGTCGCGCGCTTATCCACATCCGCAGTTGCCGTCGCATCCGGGCGGGCTTCAACTTGACCCTCCGCTGCCGGGGCTTCCTTGGCGGGCTTACAGCCTGCAAGCCCCACCAGACTAAGCCCAAGCGTCAGTCCAAGGACAAGATGTTTGCGGTGGAGGATCACGAGATGAACCGCCAGCTTGCACCGTCTTTGCCATCGGTAACCTCAACCCCGCGCGCTGCTAACTCTGCGCGCAGACGGTCGGCCTCTGCCCAATTGCGGTTGGCGCGGGCTTCAAAGCGAGCTTGCACCATGGCTTCAATCTCAGCGGTGACATCATCTTCAACAGCCGTGCCTGCGCGCGACAGCCAAGCCTGTGGCTCTTGCCCTAAGATACCGAGCAGTAGTCCAGCACCAAGAAGTTCTGCCTTTGCGCGCTTGCGGTCCTCAAACGTCTCCGCCTTATTGGCCTTGCGCGCCAACATGGAGAGCTCGGCGAGGGCTTTTGGCGTATTCAGGTCGTCGCTTAACGCTGCCATAATGCCATCTGGCAGGACAGCCTCCACCCGTTCGTTCCAGACACCATCGAGCGCGCGATAAAGCCGGTCCAGCGTCTTCATGGATTGCAGGATCAACTCATCGGTCCAATCCAGCGGCGCGCGATAATGGGCGGAAAGTAGGGCAAGCCGCAGCGCTTCGCCGGGCCAGCGCTCCACCAATTGATGCACCAATTCCACATTCCCGAGTGACTTAGACATTTTGTCGGAGTTCATCGTCAAAAAGCCGTTGTGCATCCAGATATTCGCAAGTGGCGTGCCGTCATGGGCGCAGACCGATTGTGCGATTTCGTTTTCATGATGCGGGAAGATCAGATCATGGCCACCGCCATGAATGTCGATGGTCAAACCCAGATTGGTTTCAATCATGGCAGAGCATTCAATATGCCAGCCGGGGCGCCCCGAACCAAATGGCGCATCCCAAGCGGGCTCACCAGGCTTAGCTGCTTTCCACAAAGCAAAGTCAGCTGGATCGCGCTTATTGCCATCGACACTGATGCGGGCCCCGGCTTCATTGTCTTCCAGATTTCGGTTTGACAGCTGACCGTAGGTCGCCATGGACGGCACATGGAAATAGACACCATCAGGCGTGGTATAAGCGTGTCCCTTATCCAACAAGCGGCCAACCAAGGATATGATGTCTTCCATGTGGGTGGTGACTTTGGGCTCTAAACTGGGTTGCAGTGTGCCAAGTGCAGCCATATCGCCCTGATAGATTTTCGTAAACTTCTCTGTAATTTGGCTGATATCGACGCCTTGCTCTAACGCGGCAGCGTTGATTTTGTCATCGACATCGGTGATGTTCCGCGCGTAAATCACATGGTTTTCGCCATAAATGGCGCGCAGAAGCCGGAAAAGCGTGTCGAACACAACAGCTGGACGGCCATTACCGATATGCGCAAAATTATAGACCGTGGGCCCGCAAACATAGAGGGTTACGCGCTCAGGGTCTTGCGGCACGAAGCGCACTTTTTCACGTTGCAGGGTATTGAACAGTTCTATTTCACGCATCATGTGATCCAAGGCGAAGAGCCAACGTAGACTCTTCAGTAGTTTGAGTGTTTGTTATTGCTCCAGTCCTGTAGACTGAAATGATGCTGACGCGAAGACGGCATAAACGGTGTGCCTACATGTGTAGACGCATGAAACGAAATCAGGGCGGGCGTTAAGACCGGGTTACCGGCTCGACCTCCGACCCCTTTGAAAGGGGCAGAAGCTCATGGACGCGATTACAGATCCGCGCCTCATCTCTGAGGTTGCACAAACCGACCGACCAAGCCGCGACGAGGCGATGGCCGCTGTACGCACCCTGTTGCGTTGGGCTGGCGATAATCCAGATCGGGAAGGCCTGATCGACACGCCAAAGCGTGTTGTCGAAGCTTACCGCGAATTCTTTGCTGGCTACGAAATGGACCCAGCAGCAGAATTGAGCCGCACGTTTGAGGACGTCCAAGGCTATGACGATATCGTCATGCTGCGCGACATCGACCTCGAAAGCCATTGCGAGCACCATATGGTGCCAATCTTGGGCCGTGCACACATTGCTTACATGCCAACCAATCGCGTCGTCGGCATTTCCAAGATTGCCCGCGTCGTTGAAATCTTCGGCAAGCGTTTGCAAACCCAAGAAACCATGACGGCCCAGATTGCGGACTGCATCACTGATGCGCTGCGCCCTGCCGGTGTCGCGGTCCTGTTGGATGCCAAGCACCAGTGCATGACCACACGGGGCGTACACCACCCCAACGTGGCAACCATCACCACCCAATTCACTGGCGTCTTTAAGACCGACCGGGAATTGAAAGACCGTTTCCTGCGTTTGGCAGGTTACAACTAAATCCTCCCCGATTTGTTGTGCACAAGCGCCGGGCCCTCACGGGTCCGGCGTTTTTGTTATGGGGCTTGGCGGCTTTGGCGGGTGGACATGTGTCACCAACACAAAGCTCAACAGCATCAAGAGATACCAAGCGCCCATCTTGGCTAAGGGCACCAGATGCCAGCCACCTTTTTGGTGCGGGTAGATCCACGTGTTGGTGAACGTCCCGATATTCTCGGCGAACCAAATAAAGAGCGACACCAACAAGAAGCCAATTAGCATCGGCATCCAGCGCGCTTTTTGGTCGGGCGTGAAATAGACCCGCGTTCTCGCAAAAATCAGGATCGACAACAGATAAAGCCCGACCCTTATATCCGGACCGAAATGATGGGTGAAGAAATTGATATAGGCACCAATTGCCAGAACCCACGTTGTCCAGATCGGCGGATACTGGCTATAGCGGAGGTCCATCAAACGGGTGATGCGGGCGATATAACTCCCCACGCAGGCATACATAAAGCCAGTAAACAGCGGCACGCCCCCGATCTTAAAAAAGGCGTCACCCGGATAAGTCCACGACCCCATGTGGGTCTTGAATATCTCCATGACGGTGCCGACCACATGGAAGATGGCGATCACCTTGACCTCTTCTAGCCGTTCCAGCTTCAGCGCCACCAACAAGACTTGCAGGGCAATGGCGGCGAGGAACAAGAAGTCAAACCGACTGAGCAGAGCGCCTTCTTTCGGCCAGAACAGCATAGTTAGGATCAAGAGCGCCAACATGGTGCCGCCATAGAGGCAAGCCCAAGCCTGCTTGATGCCAAACATCACAAATTCAAACAGGGCAGAGCGCCAAGGACTCCCCATTGCCCAGATACGGGCTTGGGCATGAAGGGCAAGAGCCCCATTGCGGGTCTGATCATAGATGTGCAAGAACGAGACTTCTCCAACATTGGACGCCCGGATAGCCTAGCGTCTAAACCTTGATTTGAGGCAAAGATTTGGCCGCTTCTGCACCTTTCCCACAAGCTGGATCGACCCAAGAGCTAGAGCGCGGTCTCGCTCTAATGCCCCGCTTTGATGCCGACGGCTTGATCCCGGCTGTCGCGCAGCGGGCTGAAACGGGCGAAGTCTTGATGTTGGCTTGGATGAATGCCGAGGCCTTGACCCTGACGTTAGAGACCGGGATCGCGCATTATTGGTCCCGCTCGCGGCAAAGCCTGTGGAAAAAGGGCGAGACGTCGGGCCAGCTTCAGCATGTGCAGGAATTGCGGATCGATTGTGATCAAGATGCCGTCGTGATGAACGTCAAGGTCGATGGCGACGGCGGGTGTTGCCACGTCGGCTTTCAGTCGTGCTTCTATCGTGCCGTGGCTGACAAGGATGGGCGCTTGATCCAGGTAGCACCTGACCCTGCGATTTGAGCCTCGCCTCGCACGCCAGGCTATTGCCCAAATCAGCAAAGCCGATACTATTATTCCCATGACACAGAGATGGACCCGCCACAGGCGGTCCACCGGTCAGGGAGGAAATGATGATCAAAAGGCTCGTCGCAACCAGTGCGTTGCTCGTGGGATTGTTGGCCAGTGGCTGCGCACCCGATACGTCCAATAGTCCAGCCGCAAAAGTAGATGCCGCGCGTCTAACCGCCGCCGGGGCCGATAGCGACAATTGGATGAGCTATGGCCGCACCTATGACGAGCAGCGCTTTAGCCCACTCGATCAGATCAATCTGACCAATGTCTCTAAGCTCGGCCTTGCGTGGAGCCATGAGTTCGATACTGACCGTGGCCATGAAGCTACGCCAATCGTCGTCGATGGCGTCATTTATACCACCACTTCGTGGTCGAAAGTCTCTGCCTTTGACGGCAAGACGGGTAATCTTTTGTGGGCCTATGATCCAAAAGTTCCAGGCGAAACCGCGCATAAGGCTTGTTGCGACGTGGTCAATCGCGGTGTGGCGGTTTGGGGCGGCAAGGTATTTGTCGGCTCTCTCGACGGCCGCTTAATCGCGCTTGATGCCCGCAATGGTAAGGAAATTTGGTCGAAAGTCACAGTCGATCAAGGCAAGTCCTATACGATCACGGGCGCACCGCGCGTCGTGAAGGGCAAAGTCCTGATCGGCAATGGCGGCGCCGAATATGGCGTGCGCGGCTATCTCAGCGCCTATGATGTTGAGACGGGCGAGATGGCTTGGCGCTTCTACACCACACCCAATCCAAAGGGCGAAGCCGATGGCGCGGCGTCCGACAAAATCTTGAAGGCAAAGGCTGATGCCACGTGGAGTGATGGCGCGTGGAAAGAATCTGGCGGTGGTGGCACCGTTTGGGACGCCATGGCCTATGACCCTGAGCTAGACCTCCTCTATTTCGGCGTTGGCAACGGCTCGCCTTGGAACCACAAAATCCGCTCGGGCGGGAAGGGCGACAATTTGTTTGTCTCGTCCATCGTGGCGGTGAAGCCCGACACAGGCGAGTATGTTTGGCATTATCAAACCACGCCGGCGGATTCTTGGGATTTCACGGCGACCCAGCATTTGATGCTGGCGGAACTGCCGATTGGCGGTAAGCCGCGCAAAGTCATCATGCAGATCCCGAAGAACGGCTTCTTCTATGTGATTGATCGGGCGACGGGTGAACTTCTATCGGCCAATTCCTTGTTCCCCATGCCAAAAGAAGCCGATGTGCCAGCTGGCATGCCTGTGCCTTGGGCGCATTCGGTTGATCTGAAGACGGGCCGTCCGAACGAGAACCCATCAGCCCGCTATGCCAAGGCGCCTGCCTTGGTGTTCCCAGCCCCCTTTGGCGTACACAATTGGCACCCAATGGCGATGAGCCCGAAGGAAAATCTCGTCTATGTGCCGGCCATGCTGGTCCCGGCCGCCTCTGGCGATGAAGTGGGTCCCTACAAGCAAGTTGCGGGTGCGTGGAACACAGGCGTCAATATGAGTTTGGCGGCTTTGCCTGATGATGAAGGCCAGCGCAAAGGTCTGCGCGCTATGCTGACCGGCATGTTGGTGGCTTGGGACCCAGTCGCGGGCAAGCCCCGCTGGATGGCACCGCGCAAATTCCCTTGGAACTCCGGCATCCTCGCCACGGCAGGCGGCCTTGTGTTCCAAGGTACCTCGGAAGGCTTCTTGGAAGCGTTTGATGCGGCAAACGGCAAGCAGGTTTGGTCCTATGAAACCCAGAATGGCATCATTGCTCCACCTGTGACCTATCGCATCGATGGGGAGCAATATGTGGCAGTCATGGTCGGCTATGGTGGGGCGATTATTGCTGCCCCCTTAGCAGCCCCAGATCGGCCAATCAGCCTCAAAGGCCGCTTGATGGTATTCAAGCTAGGCGGCACAGCCACGGCAGCCAAATATGAGATGCCTGAAAAAATCGCCCTTGATCTTTCTGCCACGACTGTGGCGGCCGATCCAAAGGCGGGCTTCGACATCTATATGCGCCATTGCCAAGTCTGCCACGGCCATAGTGCCACTGGCGGCCTGTTGCCTGACTTGCGCTATTCGCCCGCCATCCAAGATGCGGCGACGTGGAAGTCGATCGTGTGGGATGGCACCAATGCCAGCCGTGGCATGGTGTCCTTTAGCTCTTGGCTGAACCAAAAGGAGATGGAGGACATCCGCGCTTATGTGGTTCAACAAGCCAAGGTGCATTACACGCAGGTAGGTACAGAGGCGAAAGCGCCTCCCAACAAATAGGGTTGACCTCGGGTGCGATGCAGTTCTTTTTGCACCCATGACGAAATCTGACTCTCAATCGAGTGCGTCGCGGATGCTGGTAGCAGCCGCGGCGATCATCGCGGGCCTTTATTGGTTTGCCGATTTGCTGACGCCTTTGGCTTTGGCAATCTTCCTGTGGCTCACGATTGATGCGTTCGCGCAATCGCTAAGTAAGCGCGCTAAGTTCTTGCCGCGCGCTGCTGCTGTCCCCGTCGCGATTCTGATTGTCTTCATCAGCCTTGCGGCGATTGTCGGCTTTGTCATCGAATATGCGGCGGTCTTTTCGCGCTCGCTTGGTGCCTATGAAATCCGCTTGGATGAGTTGATCCGCCAAGGCTATCAGCTGGCAAAAATGTCAGGTGCGCCGCCCACGGTGGGGCAATTGTTCGCTAACCTCAATCCGGCCACGGTCCTGCGCGGCGTCGCTGATGCTTTGCAAAGTTTTGGTGGCCAAGCGCTGTTCGTTATCATTTATGTCGCTTGCCTTTTTGCGGCCCAAGCCAGCATGCCGGCTAAGCTGGAAGAGATATTCAAGGACGAGAAAGAGCGCGGTCGCGCTGCTACAATCGGCAAAGCCATCGCGCGCTCAATGGAACAATATCTCTGGGTGCAGACGATTACGGGCTTGATGATTGCGGTTGCAAGTTGGGCTTTATTTGCCGTCGTTGGACTTGAGAATGGCCTGTTCTGGGCCACAATTATCTTCGTGTTGAGCTACATTCCAGTGGTGGGTGGTGCCGCAGGTAGCTTGCTGCCAGCCATATTCGCACTGGTGCAATTCACAAGTCCTGTTCCTGCATTGGTGATTTTAGCCGGTACACAAGGGATTGGTTTCGTGGTCGGCAACATCATTCAGCCACGCATGACGGGCGACAGCCTAAATATCTCTGTGCTGGTGGTGTTTCTGTCTTTGGTGTTCTGGGGCAAGCTTTGGGGCGGACCCGGTGCTTTCCTAGCCGTGCCCATGACGGTCATGTTGATGATTGTGTTGGCGCAGTTTCCGTCGACGCGCTGGATTGCCGTGATGCTGTCTAACAATGGCAATCCCGATTCCAATGTTGATCAAGACGAACCACCCGCGCCCGGTGCCGCTGCATCCAATCAGGGTGACGTTAAGGAAGAAACCACAACTTCCAGCAATGATACGGTTTAAGCGGGCGTAAACCTGTCGTAAAATCCTGCCAAACTCTGTTCGGGTCATGAGCGGGACGTAAAGTATCGCCTGCGGGACAGGCATGGGAGGATAGTGATGTCGGTAGACGCAACGGATCGGCGGATCTCACCAGATGATCTGATTTCAGCGGCGCTGGCCTTTTCAAGCTTTAAGTCGGGCGACCATCTCGAGGCCGCCGCTGAATCCTTCCTCACCCAGATTGCCCAAGATGCCACCGAAGATGATGTCCAAGGCCTTACGTCCGCCGACCTTGCCGCCTTGGCCGATGGGTTCTGGCGCTGGACCTCGCACAAGCGGGCGGACGCTCAGGATATTCGCCTCATCGACGGCAAGGGTGCGCAAGGCCAATCACTGGGCCGCGACATATTAGAGATTTGCGGCCCAGACATGCCGTTCTTGGTCGACAGCGTCATGGGCGAAATTGGGGCTCAAGGCGTTGAAGTGCGCGCCATGTTCCATCCGATTGTGTCGCTCAGCCGGGACCCGGACGGGATGCGTCAACCTGGTGGCGTGCCGCTAACTGAATCCTTCATCCAAGTTCACTTGCCCCCTTTGCCGCCGTCTAAGCGCGATGCCATCTTGATGGGTGTGCGCGAGACATTGCAGGACGTACGCCTGTCGGTTGCCGATTATCAGGCCATGAAAAGCCGGATGAACAATGCGATCAAGGAATTGGCGGTTGCCAACACCAAGGCTACGGCAGATGAAATTGCTGAGTCCATCGCCTTCTTGAAGTGGCTGGCTGCCGATCATTTCGTGTTCTTTGGCGTACGCTCCTATGATTATCCGCGCGACAAAAATGGCGCTTGGATCAAGGACGAACCCGATATTCGCGAAGACCTAAACCTCGGCATTTTGCGCGATCCCTTGCGCATGGTGTTGCGCCGCTTGAATGAGCCGTCGGTCCTGAGTGACGCCGTCCGCGCCTATATTGAAGAACCTCAGCCCATCATTGTCGCAAAGTCCAATTTGCGCTCACGCGTGCATCGCCGCACGGTGATGGACTATATCGGCGTCAAGCGCTTTGGCGAAAATGGCGAAGTGCTGGGGGAAGAGCGGTTTGTCGGCCTCTTCACCGCCGAAGCCTATGACCAAATGGTGCGTGATGTGCCGTTATTGCGTGGCAAGACCGAGCGGGTGATCTCGCGGGCGGGCCTCGTCCCCGGCAGCCACAACGACAAGCGCCTGCGTAATATCGTTGAGAATTATCCCCGCGATGAATTGTTCCAGATCGAAGAAGAAGACCTGACGCGGATTGCTTTGGGCGTCCAGCATTTGATGGACCGGCCACGCACAAAGGTTTTTGTGCGCCGTGACCGCTTTGACCGCTTCATGTCGATCCTCGTCTTCGTGCCGCGCGACCGCTATAATTCCGACGTTCGCGCCAAAATCGGCATCGCTTTGGCAGAAGCCTATGGCGGCAGACTTTCTGCCTTCTATCCCTTGTTTGGCGACGCACCTTTGGCGCGCGTCCATTATGTGATCGGCGTCACGGCCAATCAGCACGCCAATCCCGACGTAGAAACACTCGAAGCCCGCATCGCCGACATCACCCGCACTTGGGAAGATGGGGTCGAGGCGTTGGCAGAAGGCAAGTCTCGTGCTTTCCTGCGCTATATTGCAGGCTTCCCCGCTGGCTATCGTGACAGCTTTAATGCTGCCGAAGCGTTGCGTGATATTGAGGAGCTCGAGCAAGTTCAAGGCGAAGATGTGCGTGTGCGCGCCTATCGCCGTGACGATGATCACGAAACCGTCCTGCGGGCCAAGCTTTATAAAATGGGCGATCCAACCGCCTTGTCTGCCGCTGTGCCAATCTTTGAGAGCATGGGTCTCTATGTGGTCAGCGAAACCCCGCACAAGATTAAGCGCATCCTAGACGACACCGATGAATTGGTTTGGGTGCAAGATGTGTCGATGCGCACCGCCAATGGCCGCGCGCTCGACTTCAATGTGGTCGAAGGCTCGTTTGAGCAGGCCGTTTCTGCGATCTGGGCAGGGCGGGCTGAGAATGATGGCTTTAACCGCCTGATCCTGAAACTCGGTGTTTCGTGGCGGGAAGCCGCCCTTGTTCGTGCGCTCGCCCGTTGGCGTGGGCAAACCGGCCTTGATCCTTCAGAATCGGTGCAGCAACAGGCCGTCGCTGAATATCCTGAGATTACACGCGCCATTTTGAACCTGTTCAAAATCCGCTTTGATCCTGACTTTGGTGCCAAGAAGACTCGCGAAACTGCCGCGAAGGCCGAGATGGCGTCGATCTTGACCATGCTAGACGGCGTGCCCAGCTTAGATGCCGACCGCGTTTTGCGCCGTTTGGCGCAATTGGTTATGGCAATCCAGCGCACCAATTATTACCAACCCGACGCTGCTGGCGGGCATAAATCCTACATGAGCTTCAAGATCGCCACCCGCGAGATTGATGAAGTCCCCGATCCCAAGCCTTACCGCGAAATCTGGGTGTGGTCACCGCAGGTGGAAGGCGCGCACCTCCGCTTTGGCCCAGTTGCGCGCGGGGGTCTGCGCTGGTCGGATCGCCGTGATGACTTCCGCACCGAAGTACTGGGTCTAGTGAAGGCGCAACAGGTGAAGAATGCCGTGATTGTGCCCGTGGGCTCAAAAGGCGCTTTCTTCCCGAAAACCCTGCCACCGGGAGGTAATCGCGACGAAATCCAAGCCGTCGCTATAGAGGCCTATAAGACTTTCCTGCGCGGTCTGTTGGACCTGACCGACAATATTGCCGGCGATGGCGGGATCGTGCCGCCGCGCCATGTTGTCCGTTGGGATCAGGATGACCCTTATCTCGTGGTCGCAGCCGACAAGGGCACCGCGACCTTCTCCGACATCGCCAATGGCATTAGTGCCGATTACGGCCATTGGTTGGGCGACGCGTTTGCCTCCGGTGGCTCGGTTGGGTACGACCATAAGAAGATGGGCATTACAGCGCGGGGCGGCTGGGAAGCCGTTAAGCGCCACTTCCGGGAGATGGGCCACGACACCCAGACCGAGCCCTTCACCGTCATCGGTGTCGGCGACATGTCGGGCGATGTGTTTGGCAATGGCATGTTGTTGTCCAAGCAGATCAAACTGGTGGCCGCCTTTGATCACCGCGACATCTTCATTGATCCAAATCCAGATTTGGCCAAAAGCTTTGACGAGCGAGCGCGCATATTTGCTTTGCCGCGCTCCTCCTGGGCGGACTATCATGCAAGCCTGATTTCAAAAGGCGGTGGCGTGTTCTCGCGCAGCGCCAAGTCCATCCCGCTTTCGGCGGAGCTCAAAGCGCTGACCGGATTGGAAGGCCAAGAAGCTTCGCCAACCGATATTATGCACGCGCTTCTAAAAGCGCCCTGCGACCTGATGTGGTTTGGCGGCATTGGCACATATGTTAAAGCCCAAGGCGAAAGCCAGGCCGAAGTGGGCGATAAGGCCAATGATATCATCCGGGTGGATGGGCAGGCCTTGCGGTGCAAGGTGATTGGCGAAGGGGCAAATCTGGGCCTGACCCAACGCGGTCGCATCGAAGCAGCGCAAGCAGGCGTGCGCCTCAACACCGACGCGATCGACAATTCTGCGGGCGTGGATAGCTCTGACCATGAGGTCAATATCAAAATCCTATTGAACGGCCTTGTTCGGGCTGGCGGCATGACAGTCGAAGCCCGCGATGTCTTACTGGCTGAAATGACCGATGACGTTGCCATCCATGTTCTGCGGCACAATTACGCCCAGACCTTGGCCATCAGCCTGCAGGAAGCCACAGCCCGCCAAGACCTCGACGCGCATGAACGCTTTATGGAGCGGTTAGAGGCGTCTGGCCGCTTAGCGCGTAAAGTCGAATTCCTGCCCTCGACCGAGGAATTCCGTACCCGTCGCGCCAATCGCACAGGCCTAACCCGGCCAGAGCTTTCGGTGCTGACTGCTTATGGCAAGCTTGCGTTGTTTGACGATCTGATTGCGTCGGACGCGCCAGATGATCCGTGGTTTGAAGATACGTTGGTGACCTATTTTCCACCGGGCTGTCGCCAATTTAAGGACGCCATGGCCAATCACCGCTTGCGGCGGGAGATCATTGCCACGGTGTTGTCCAACAAGATGGTCGACTTGGGTGGCGCGGCCTTCATGGACCGCGTACGCGAAAGCGCTGTGGCGGACACGGGCTCTATCGTGCGTGCTTTTGCTGCTGCCCGCGCCATCTTCGGCCTGGACGAGGCGATTAATGCCGTCAATACGCTCGATCTAAAGGTACCTGCGACGGTGCAATTGGACCTGATGATGGAGATTTTGACCGTCCTGCGCCGGCAAAGCTTCTGGCTTGCCCGGCGCGCCAGCCGCGGCGATGGGGCAGGGCTGCGCTCTGTCGGCGATCTGGTGACGGCCTATGCCACCGGCGTTCAAGGCCTTGCCAGCATGATTTACGAGGTGGTCTCGCCGTTCGAAAAAGCCCGTATTGAAGCGCGCAGCACGACGTTGAAGGCCGCTGGTGCACCAGAGGCCCTATCCAAGTCCATCGCTGGCCTTCTGCCGTTGACCTCAGCGACCGATATTGTCGATATTGCTGCAACCAAAAGCCTGCCGGTTGAAGCAGTCGCGCGCCTTTATCACGCACTCGGGGCCGCCGTCGGTTTTGATGAAATCCGCGCCGCTGCCGGGCAAACCTCCACCCCCGACCATTGGGACCGCGTGGCAACCCGTCGCCTAATCGAAGAGTTCATGGGTGAGCAGGCAAGCCTAACCGGTTCAGTATGCGATCATGCCCAAAAGCTCGGCCAAGCCGGCACCAACGCCGCCTGGGCCAAGGCCGTTGTGGAAAGCTGGTCTAAGCTGAACGAAGCCGAACTGAGACGGACGAGTTCAGCCTTAGGCGAACTGCGCGCCAGCCAAGGCGGCTGGAGCTTCGCCAAACTCGCCATTGCAAATACGCAGCTGAAAGAACTGTCGGAGACGGCGCGGGCTTAAGCCTGCGCGGTTGGGAGTAGGGGAAGTCACTCTTTGCTCTTAGGGGCTGGGGCGATGGCATAGCCGCTTTGCGCCAAGGGTTGCCAATTGTGCGCTTTTTTCACTGCCCGAAAGCGGACAAATTCGAAAACCGGTTGCAGTCTGTATCTGCATACCTTGTTCTTGCTTAACACCAGGCCACGACACTTAATCCGGCATATCGCGCTAGGAATACAAGCCTGGAAACAGCGATGGCTTGGCAAGCATCTGAGTTTTAAACCATTTCCCGGCATTGCCCAGATTGCTACGCCGATGCACAACCGCAAATGTTGCTGCTGGGCGAGGTTGAAGGACATGGACCTTCACTAACCGACCCGCAGAAAACTCGGGTTCGGCAATAAAGCTTGGCAAAAATCCAACACCTAAGCCAGCGATCTGAGCGGCCAGCTTTTCCCGCATAGATGTAACCGTCAGTGTGTCTTGTCCCGTTAGCAGTCCAAATGTGGCTGCTGATCTTGCTAACGAGCTATCGGCAACGCTCACGGCGCGATAGGGCCGCAGTTGATCGTCTGTAATTGGCTCATCCTGCCGGTTGGCTAGCATCACCAGTGGATGGTTTGGTGTCACGGCAAAGTCGAAATTCAGACTTCCTATGACATCAATGTCAAAGCCGCCGCCAGAAGGATTCCCCATTGAGCCTAACCCGGTAACGACAAGGTCGGCGCGGTTATTTGTTAGGGCATCCCAACAGCCGCCAAGTGCTTCTTCTCTCAAGTTAAGCCGGGTGTTTGATTCAAGTGCGTCGAACGCTTCGACCAAAGGAAATAGGCATTGCGTGCCAAAAATCGTATCCACTGCAATGCGCAACTCAGTTTCCCAGCCTTTAGAACGCCCAATAAGCCGCCGCTCCATATCACTTGCCATTCGGAGCAAGAGCCGCCCCTCTTCCAACAATTCACCCCCAGCAGCCGTCAAACAAATTGTGCGATTGGATCTGTCGAACAATAGCAAGCCAAGTCTTTGTTCGATTTGCAAGACGGTATAGCTAACGGCGGACGGCACTTTGTTGAGTTCGACTGCTGCACGAGTAAAAGACTTGTGTCGCGCAACCGCGTCAATAACGACAAGGGCGTCAAGCGAAATCCTAGGGAAACGATTTGTCATCAAAAAATCCGAACGATCTGTTCAACATATTTCGTTTCTATCACTAAATGAGAGGTGTTAGTAGATCAATTCTGAATAAGAACCGTGGGTTATAGCAAGATACAACGGATCAATAATTTCGTAAGGTGGAGCAGAATCATGATAAGCTATCGAGCGGTCCAAACCGCTATTAGTGTGGGCGTTTTGCTTGCCATCAGCATGACATCTGCTGTTGCCCAATCGCCGACCCCAACCACGACGGTAGGCCAGCCTGCAACCCCAACTCAGGCCAGACCTTTGTCGCGAGTTGTGACCATGACTTACCTAAAGTCAGAACCAACTCGCTTGGCACTTTTGGAACGATACATCCGCGCCAACTGGTTTGAAATGGATGCGGCCGCTGTCGAACAAGGCCTGTTTGTAAGCTATGAGTGGGTCGACACAGGAACCGATAGTGCTGATTGGAATGCCATCGTCATCGTTACCTACAACGACGAGAAAGGCTTCGAGGGGATTGAAGCACGCTGGGCTCCAATTAGATCATCACATAAGGAAGTATTTCCAGATGGACTGACCATAAGGGAGCTTGGGCGGGTTGTTGAGACCAAAACGCTATTCGAACGCGCTCCGTTTATTACCAAGCAATCAAAAACTATCGCGAAGTAAGCGAAGTAGTTTTCTTGTCCGCAATTCACTCCCCGACTGCCCAGCGGACTTGTGCGCCTGAATCGACAAAGGAGTTCCACATGACAAAACCAATGATGCCAAAGCGCGAACTAGGCCTGATTGCCTTAGGGTTATCCCTAGTGACTTCCCCGGTGCAGGCTCTCACGCAAACAACTATGCCAAAGGTCACTATTCCGCCAACAGCGGTTGTTACGACAGATGTAGCTGAGGCACGCGCGGCAGTTGAGCGCTATTTTGCCGCTGTCGATTCGGGCAGTGCCAAAGCTGTTCGTGCGACATTCTTGCCCAGCGGTAGAATAGAAGGAAACCTTCCAAGTGGGTTTGTTTCTTGGACTGCTGACGAGTTCGCCGCTCGCAACTTTAGAGGAACTCCACCATCCCGATCGCCCGAATTTCGACGGCAGATAGAATGGGTCGATGTTGCAGGTCCAAAGAGTGTCGTGCGCATCACGACGTTTTTGGGTAACACTCAAGCTCCCGAGTACTTCCTTTTGTTTAAAGTCAGTGGAGAATGGAAAATCGGTCTGAAGGTCTTTTGATTTTGCCCACTTCAAGGCATCACTAAAGAGCCACTTACAAATAGCTAGTGGCGGTTTCACTCCGCTAGCTCATTCAACGGAGCAGATCGTTTGCGAGGTAATGGCAAGGTCCCAAGCACCTATTGTCAAAAGTGACAACTAGAAAATTTCCAGAATGTCTCAAAGGACTGAGGTTAAGTAAGGTCTGCTTTCCTTTGTTTTGATAAAACAGCAGACCTTCCGCTTTCGGCCAATCAGGCCAGATTTTAACGACGATTTTTCAGTAATCTCCTTGGCCAATTTGGGCCTGAGAAGGAGATGACTATGGGACTTTCAAACTTCGATCCCGGGGCCTTGGTTAGGCGGCCCTGGAATGCTGGTCGATTGTTGGGATCAAAGCGTGCTTTGAAGCCGCAGCAGGTTTGGGCGATAAGATTTTTGCTCGATCGGGAGGGCCACCTACGCGATCGGGCTTTGTTCGACTTGGCAATCGATAGCAAGCTAAGGGGCTGCGATATCGTCAAGGTCC
>NZ_JBIIYV010000053.1:0-20113 GCF_044346625.1 Aquidulcibacter sp.
CATGGGATTGGTCATTGGTTGTTCCTTCGTGGTCAAAGTTAGGTCTCGCAACCCAATCCTAAACCAGAATGATCAATGACCAACCGCCAATCCCCCCGCTCCGCCAGCTATGTGACGAGCGCTGCGCGGGGGGATTAGCTGTCACCGCGTGTTACACCACCAAATGGGACGTGATCTAGCACGGTTGGTCTGTTTTGGCCCCACCACCACTTGCTGCCTAAATGTATCTAATCCAGTATTTTGCGCATCTCAAAGCGGAAAAGATTGGGTATCGTCTCAACCAAAGTGGCAAAGTTATCTTTTGACATTTGGAGCGACCTTGGGCTCGTGCGAAGTCGTCATTTGGGTGAATGGCACTGTTGAAATGACCGCAGCAGGCCGCAATATGTCAACATATTACATTGAAAATGTCTTCATATTAGGTTATTCATTTCTTACGAGGGTGGTTTTAGCGTCGCGGATCACTCAAATTTACTGATCGCCTTGGTCGGATAGCCAGCCTGTCGGGGCAGGGTGAAAAGGGCGGCAACTGAACGGGATTTTGGATTAATGTCCGATACAGATGATGATCGTAGTCCACCTTCTTTGGCGCGCAAGATTCGTTGGATGATCCAGTCTGGCGAGGCTCTTCCCGGTTCACATCTTGGGACGGTGGAGCTCGCGGAGCGATTTGGAGTTAGCCGTGGCCCGCTCAGGGAAGCATTGCGATTGTTGGAGTCATCGGGGCTCGTCAAGATCGTGCCGCAGCGCGGTGCTTTTGTCATAAGGCCTGATGATTGTGAAGTTCAGGATCTGCTCTCCGTCCGGGAGGTCTTGTTCGCGCTTCTTGCGGAGCGATGTGCAAAGGCTGCCACGCCAACGAGTATTATGGCTCTGCGGCGCGAGTTAGAGGAATTGGAGGAGATTGCTCGATGTCCAGAGACAACTCCTCGCAGGTTCCAAGTCGCAACATATCGTTATGTTGCTCAAATGAATGTCATTGTTGGGTCCGGCCGGCTAGCTCAGTCAATAAGAGATCTTAGCATTGGTGCTGCAGAGCTTTATGGATACATGGCCATTGCAACTCGCGATATGCGGCTGAAGGATCTCAAGGGATACCAAAAGCTCTTCAAGCTGATAGCGAATGGCGATGCATCAGCCGCATTCTTACATGCGCGAGCAATGCATTCCCAAGGTGTTGCGCGGGCGATGGAGCTAAGTAAAAGCGCCCTTGGTCATGGCCACGTTTCGACAGTCACTGATTTCGTCCAGCGCAAACGTAGAAAAACCCTATCTGAGCCATGATGAAGCTGCAAAACACTCGTTCTGACTGTGCGAGCTATCTGGCTGACGGGGATGCAGGATTTAAGGGACTCCAATTGCCGGACAGGCGAATGTTGTTACGCTATGCGTCCGCGCTCGGGTTGGCTAATCTTGGCGGGTGCTCGTCATTATTGACTGCCGATCTGAGCCCCTTCGATGCTTCGTGCGGTGATCTTTATCTCTATGGTCTGCCAGTCCTCGAAATGGCGCGAGCGCGGCAGAGAACCATAGGTAAAGCAGCAAACCAATGGCGACATGTTCGTAAGCTAGCTGACTCGTCGTCGCGAAAGGTAACTACCCCAAATAATGACACTCTTTACTCTTCTGCGTGGCTAGATTTGCGAAAAGGCCCGGTTGAGCTAACTTATCCCAATGCGACTGGCCGTTACTTTTCTGTCGCATTCCTGGATATGTTCACCAACAATTTTGTTGTTCTTGGGCCAGAGCAAACGCTCGGGCAATCAGGTAGTGTCCGTCTAGTCGCACCTGACGGGCCCACGACAGGCGACGAGATCATTGCACCAACACCCTGGGTGTGGGCGCAGGTCCGGACGCTAGTCTCGAACACTGACGACCTTAAACTTGCCCACGAATTTCAGGATGGGCTACGAATCTTGGGAGATCAGTTGCCGCCACCTGATCCTGTATCTGCGCCTACTGACCCTCTTAGCGAGTTGCAAGCAATAGTTGGACTGCTGGAAGCCGAAGCACCACCTCTTCCGGGAGAACATCAACTTAGAGATCGTTGGGAGCGGGCGGAGCTAACGTCTGAGGGTCTGGCAAATGCCCCCCAATCCCGCCTAACGTTAGCTGTTAACGGGATAAAAGACGCCAGAGCTCGTATAACAAAACGTTTAGCAGCGAGTACCCCCATATCCGGTTGGATTTATCCAGAGGCGCATCTTGGCGACTTTGGCAACGATTATCTTTATCGTGCATCAATCTCTGTTTGGGGACTTGGAGCACTGCCTTTGCGTGAGGCGGCATACTTTCGAGCGGTTGCTCAGGATGGCGTTGCTACCTTTCCCTCGGACAAGTCATTTGTCCTCAGGTTCGAACCTGGTGCTGCACCACCTGCAAGGGCTTTCTGGTCACTAAGTCTTTACGAAGCGCTCGATGATGGTCGTCTCTTCTTCTCACCAAACCCCCTCGGACGACATGCCATCGGCGACCGGACACCCGGCTTACGTACCGAGACAGATGGGTCACTCACGATTTGGCTCGGTGGTCCTGACCCAGGCGAAGATAGGCGGTCAAATTGGCTTCCGGCTACGGGAACTCGGTTTGCTTTGATCTTACGCGCCTACAACCCGCAACCCAGCATGTTAGACGGTCGATACCTATTGCCCCAAGTTAACGCGGTGTCAGGGGTTTAGCCAGATTGAGACATGTTTAAATGGAAGCGCACCTGGAGGTTCAGGGATGGTTGGCACATCCGGCTGGGGTGAAGGTGCTGATCAGCGCTCCTACGCCTTTCCCTTGTGGCTATGGAGCTTGTCGACGTTCACGATGTCGTCCGGCTTTATGCTCGCGATTAGTTCACGCTTGACCCGGTTGGAAAAGGCTTCGCCGTTGATCCGGCCGTCCAGCAGCTAGGATCCTGTAGTCCCGTCGCGGTGCGAGCTTTCGATGGAGTTCATAGTCTTTAAACAGCCAATAGGCGTCCTAATGCGCAGACGCTTGCCGCACGGGCTCCAACCGCCAAGC
Organism: Aquidulcibacter sp.; assembly: GCF_044346625.1. Taxonomy (GTDB): domain Bacteria; phylum Pseudomonadota; class Alphaproteobacteria; order Caulobacterales; family Aquidulcibacteraceae; genus Aquidulcibacter. The sequence goes on from NZ_JBIIYV010000053.1 coordinate 3,010, forward strand.
GGCGTCAAGTTTGTTTCTGGCCGAGATTCATCGATGTAACCTGGTCGACTGGCATCAATCCCGCTTGCCCGCGACATCGGCCGGAACTGCCGACCAGCCAGCGGGATGACTCAGAAGCCGAACGCGCGGAAATCCACCAGAGATTCTTTATCCATGAGCGATCCACGAGAAAATGTGTCGGCAGGCCGGCTCTGTCGCACACCTCACGCACCTCTCGCGTCATGACGGACTTTAGCGGTTCGGCTAGCGCCATGTTACATGGCACAACCACACGCGCGCCGTTGCCAGCAGGTTATGACCGCGCCAGAAGGCGCATCAAGAACTCCCTGTCCTGGAAGCGGTTCTCGTTGGTGGGGCCATTGCGCACCACGGTCAGGCCGAGCGAGGGGATGACATAGAGCCGCTGTCCATAGGCCCCGGCGAGCATGATGAAGTCATCCGGGACCAGCGGCTCGTCGATGATCGGTTTGATCTGCCTAGTGAACTGGTCCTTGTTGTTGGCGTCGATCACCGCCGCCACATTGCTTGGCACCGGCTCCTTGAACCACCAATAGAAACCATAGGCGGGGTGGGGGCCCGTGCCCTGTAGAACCTGTTCGAAGTAGGGGCGCGATACAAGGGATGGTCCGCTCCAGCTTCCCTCGATCGTGCGCCGGACGAATTCGCCAAACTTCGCCCAGTCGCGCGCCGTGGCATAGGCACCGCCGGACAGTTGCGGGTGGCCGTCAGCGAAATTCGTGCCCCAGCGGATGGATGTCATTCCCAGCGGCTGAAACAGCTTGCGATTGAAGTAATTGGTTACGCTTTCACTGCCGAGGCGGCGTTCAAGCGCGAGCCCAAAGATGTTGGGATCGCCGCTATAGAGGAATACCTCGCCCGGCTTATTGATTGCCCGAGCAGGCAGGTAGTTGAGCCAGCCAGACAGGTCGTTCAGTTCCTCCAGGCCGCTCGTCATGGTCAGCAGATGGCGATAGGTAATCTGCGACTTTGCGGCATCCTGGCGCCACTCCGGCAGCGCCCGCTGGGAAACCGGCTCATCAAGCTCGTACAAACCCTCGGCGGCGCCAATCGCCCCGATTATACCGGTAAAGCCCTTGGTAGCGCTGGCCAGCAACTGCGTGCGATCCACTGCGCCCCCGTTTGCGTAGGACTCATCGAGAACCTGTCCATTATGCAGTACAAGGAGTGTCTGCCCGCCCACGCTGGCGCTATAGTCGCGCGCCGCATTGATCGCAGCCGCGCTTGGCAGCTGAGCCGCCGCGAGCTGCGCCTTGAAGAAGGTCCAGGCGATTTCTGCGAATTCGACGTCTCGGTTCTGCTTACCGTTGAGTGCATTTTCCGCTATTGGCACGAGGCGGCTGGACACCGGATGCCCGCCGCCTTCCATGCGCCACCACTCTACTGATCCAACGCCGGTGTAAGCGAACCGAGTTGCTGCACCGCCGTCATTCGGGTCGATCTCGATCACGCTGGTGAGGGGCTTCACGGTGCTAAGGCCATTGGCGCTAAGCCAAAAATCGCGGGTCGCTTCGGCGCTGATGACTCGGCCGCGGGCGCAGCCGCCGCCCGCATTAGCAACGCAACCACCAGCGTACGGCATGGCTGGATCGGCTGATCCGTGCGCCATCAGGATAGGGGTGCGCCTCGGCGTCGGCGTGCTGCATGCGCCAGCCTTGGGGTTGAGCGGCAGATTGCCATTCGAGGTCGCGGCCGCTGCAACATTTGCCGGGCCGGCGATGAGATATGCCAAAGTCATTTGCGCGCCGTTGGAGCCGCCGGACATGAACACCTTTGAAGCCGGAAGCCCGTATTCACCGCGCACGCGCTCAATCAAGGCATTAAGAAATGCAAGATCATCGGCCGAACTGGTAAGCTGATTATCGTTTCGACAATCGTTCCAGCCCGGGCCGCCATCGGGTGCCGGCAGACCACCAGGATATACAACAATGAAACCCTCGCGATCGGCCACAATGCGAAAAACCGACAATGGGTGGGCTCCGGTGTCGGCGACTGAGGTTCCAGCACCGCCTCCACCATGTAGCACGAGAACAATGGCTTTGGGCGGGCCCGAAAGGTTGGCGGGGACGTGAACTCGATAAGCCCGCTGGACACCTCCGACGCTCATTGTGGCATCGCTCAAGCCATTTGGATAAGGCTGACTTGCAGGCGTCACAGTTAAGGTGGTCGATGCGGTGACGCTCCCCGCAGCATTGCTGGCTGTCAGCACATAGGTCGTGGTCGCTGAAGGGGAGACTGTTCGACTGGTCGCGCCGGTTACGTCGCCGATCCCGTTGTTTAGGCTTAGGCCTGTAGCGCCCGTGACCGACCAGGAGAGTGTCGCACTTTGGCCTTGTATCGTGGCCGCTGGCTGGGCGCTGAAAGCGGTGATTTGGGGCAATGGGACGACACCGGGCCCGCCTGTACCGCCGTTCGAAACATCACCGCCACCGCCGCATGCAACCAGAAGCGCGAGCGCGACAAGGCCTGGCACGGTCCTCAGACGAAAAGAATTCCAACCCGCTTTCCCGCCAGCTCCGACCATATTTCCCTCCGAGTTCGTGTCATGAAACGTCGTAGCGACGACCCGCAGGCTGGCCCCGGGTCGATGCTGCGGTTCGCTCATAACTCTGCACAGAACAGCCGACAAATCAAGGTTGAAATGTAGACACTTTAATCATGAAATCTGTTCCTGATTCGACTGTAACGCTGGTTGCGCCGCCGTGGGCCTTTGTGGTCCAGATTGAGACATGTTTAAATGGAAGCGCATCTGGAGGTTCAGGGATGGTTGGCACATCCGGCTGGGGTGAAGGTGCTGATCAGCGCTCCTACGCCTTTCCCTTGTGGCTATGGAGCTTGTCGACGTTCACGATGTCGCCCGGCTTTATGCTCGCGATTAGTTCACGCTTGACCCGGTTGGAAAAGGCTTCGCCGTTGATCCGGCCGTCCAGCAGCTAGGATCCTGTAGTCCCGTCGCGGTGCGAGCTTTCGATGGAGTTCATAGTTTTTAAACAGCCAACAGGCGTCCTAATGCGCAGACGCTTGCCGCACGGGCTCCAACCGCCAAGCGGCGTCAAGTTTGTTTCTGGCCGAGATTCATCGATGTAACCTGGTCGACTGGCATCAATCCTGCTTGCCCGCGACATCGGCCGGAACTGCCGACCAGCCAGCGGGATGACTCAGAAGCCGAACACACGGAAATCCACTAGAGATTCCGTGAAGACACGTAGTGCGCTAGCGTGTTTTAAGTCTTCAAAGACCGCGCTGTTTGCCACGAAAAGTGGTCAGGGTTGGCCTGGGTGCCGGTCGGCTGGGACAGAAATGCGGGCAGCTAACTTTAAGAAATGTTCCCTACGCGCAACCGCAGATTCAAGGCCAACTTTTCAACGCCTACTTTCTCCAAACATCAATTGTGAATCTTGTTCAACGCTCTCAAATGCGCCAAGGGTGGTCGTTTGGGGTGGGTTGGCGGTTTCTCAAAAGCAGACGTTTATCAGTTGTTAGGATAGTTGCTCTTGAACTCGGTCGAATGTCCTGCAGACTCATGGCTGGATTCCTAGGGGCTGGATTCCTAGGGGCTGGATCACTTCTTATAAGCTTGGATTCTAAAGCGACGTTCAATTTCTTCACCAGCCCGCCTGGTCGCTCGGTGTGCAATAGCTAACACGATTAGGCCTATTGCGGATCGCTTCAAGAAAAATCTTCGATCGATCACGCTCAAAGCCAGATACTTGGTCAATTGAGCCTAATGTGTGGAACAATATCGAACGTCAGGTCAACCTGAAGCCCCCGTGATCGAAATAATTTGGGATGATCGACGCTTTTGGTAGATGTCGAGCAATGCGCTGGCAACGGCCACGCGCGAAATCTTGCTCATTACGCTTGTGTCTGATTGTGCTTCAATCCACTCTGTTTCCCTTCCTTCGCTCAGTGCGGTTGGGCGCACAATTGTCCAATCCAGATTTGAATTGCGCAGTTTGAGCTCGGCAGCGGTGTGATCACGATAGCCGATGTAAACATTTGAAGTATAAATCAGACCACGAATCCATAAAGGTAATTCACGCCACTGCTCCGATGCTCCGAATGTGCTCATGTAGATTAGTCTTTTTGGCGCCTCCTGCGCCTTCAGTGCCTCCACTAAAGTGCCGACCACCTGCGAGCAGACATCTGGGGGGGAGACAAGCGGTGCCCAGGGCGAGCGAGTTTTGCGGGTAATGCCAACCGTTACAATCACACAGTCGACTTCCGAAAGTGCCCTTTCAAGTGCGTTGATCTGACTCAAGTCAGGTAGTTCAATAATGCGCTCAGCGGGTGCGGAAAGGCGCCATCTGTCCCGAACAATTGCTGTGGCAGCGATGCCTCGAGCCTTGGCGGCATGCAGCACTTCCTGTCCAGTCAATCCGGTCGCTCCAATAACTGCGATCTGCATCAAACGGCCCTCCCTGCAAATTCAGGTGCCAGCACGATATCGAATTGCGCGTGATCGATTCCATCGACTGGCCTAAGTTCAACCGCCATGCGCGCCCTTATCCGCCGGTTAGTCACTCGCTTGAAAAAGCTGTCGATCCGGTTCCGGGGCTCGTCGGCAAACCACATTTCGGTTGAAAATGTTCTTGCGCCGTTCACTTGGACCAAGAAATGAATATGAGCGGTACGACGGATTAAGCCGAGATAGCGATCATACCCCTCCGGCCGAATAGTCCGGAACGTATAGCGCCCCTCATCGTTGGTCACGGTCATGCCGAACCCCGCAAATCCGGGGTCAGATGCGCCGCCATCCTCGACCAGATAGATGTTTTTGGCGTTCACTGACCAGATCTCTACCCTAGCGCCGATCAAGGGCCTGCCAACGGTATCAGTTACAGTGCCGGAGACATAGATTTGACGGCCCTGGGCGCGGCGCTGGGCTGTCGTCTTGGTCAGATCGTTAGTCAAAGGCTGGGGCACAAAAGCTCGGGCCCGCAGCAGGGGAAGGCCCGTTGGTGCCGGTGGGTAAAACGGCCCACGAGTTAACTCCGGCGTGGGCGCTAGTGTCTCCGAGGCAACCAGGCGTCCGGGCATGAGTATGGAGGTCATGGCGGCAAGTGTTACATTCAAGAAAGTTCGACGGGTCTTTACAGGGGCTCTCATTCGGATCTCCAGATACCAATCTTGATCTCGGCGAGACGTTATCGTAGGATCGGTGTCGATTAATCCTAAATTTTTATCCTGGAGTCCAAGAATGGATGCACTAACAGCGGCTCTAAGCGATATTCAATTCGAAGGGTGGTTCTTCTGCGAAAGCCGGTTGACCGCGCCTTGGGGCATTGCGCTGCCAGGTGGGCGCCTGGCGGCTGTTCATGCCATTCTGGACGGGCGCTGTTGGATTGAATTGGCAGATGGCGGCCCGGCGCAGTCTCTTGAATCGGGAGATGTGGCTTTCCTGCCACTTGATACGCCGCACACGCTAAGTTCAGATGCGGGGGTCAGATCTATTCCTGCACGCGAATTGCCCGATATTGATCGCAGCGACCGGCAATTGGTGCGGCTTGATTATGGGGGTAGCGGCGCGCTGACCTGTCTGATTACAGCCAGCTTTAAAACAGCGGATTTTCTACCCGGTATTGCTCTCAGCGGTGCCGCCCCATTGGTAGTGTTGCCGGCGTCCGACCACAAGAAGCTAGCCTCGCTGGTCGAGCTTTGCAGGGCGGAATATCATGCCGAAAGGTTAGGTCGATCAGCCGTCCTCCGTCGTCTGAGCGAGATATTGTTTGTAACCGCTGTCCAAGCCATTGCTGAGCGTAGCTCTGATAAGGTTGGATGGCTATCGGCCATCAACGATCCGAAACTCAGACGGGCTTTAGTCGTTATCCATTCACATCCGGGTGATCCTTGGTCATTGGATAGACTTGCTGAGGAAGCGGGTATGTCCAGATCATCATTTGCCGAGGCATTCCACCGCCTGATCGGTGAGACGCCAATGGCCTATGTGACCAAGGTGAGGCTGGATCGGGCTGCAAACCACTTAAGAACTAGCACTCGCTCGATCTCAAACATTGCGCGGGACTGCGGTTATACTTCTATCCCCTCATTCACCCGCGCCTTCATTAAAGCCAAAGACATGCCCCCGACACGATATCGCATGGCAAGTAAGAATTAGAGCCGACAAATCGGTGCCTGGTTATCGACGGGCCAAACCAGAGAGATTGTAGACTTTAGACCAAGTGCGAAACTCCGGTTCCTACCATCGGATAAGCGCAAAACTTGGTCAAAACGCCTTCTGGCCGTCGAGAGTGCGTTCCGCAAGGAATGCACCATCTCTAAAGCCGGTGGCGACGGCCAAATTCGCTTTGGACTGCCCTTGAACGCCGGCAATCCACGATTGGGCCGCGTATCGCTCCATGAGATAGTCAAAGAGACCATCCTGCCGACGCGCCGGCAAAATCTCGTCAACGGATTGAGACGGGGCCGCTTGATCAAGACCTTCGCCAAAAGGCGAATAACGCAGTCGCCCCAACTGTGCGCGCCCGGTGATTGCCAGAAGATCTAGATCATCGAACCTGCCGGTTGCCTTACCAAACTGGCGCTGCAGCCTCTCGCGTAGAGCACCCTCGGGCAGATTCATTTCGAAGTTAGGAGCAAGGCCAACGGGCCAATTCCAAGATGGTAGCCGACTGGGCATTGTCAGTGAGACCGCTCGGGTCTGATCAATTAGCGGCGTATAGGCAAACGTAGACCCACTTGAACCACTACGGTCCAACACGCCGCTAGCTAGGTGGCAGTCACGGCTCCCGGTCCAGACCTGGATCATCCCTCATTATCCTTTACGAGATCGTCAAGGGTCGGGCGACCATGGTTGAATGCTTGAAGCGTAAGATCGAGGTCCAGGACGCGTAGAACACGCAAGATTAGGACGATCCCCATATCACCAAGCTTGTCGTTTTCGAGCCGCTCGATTTGCGCACGGCTAATGCCGGCGCGTTCTGCCAGCGCGGCTTGCGAGAGCTTCCGCGCCTTCCTTGCTTCACGAATTTGTTCGGCAATGTCTGTAAGCTGCAACATGGAAGATGTCCTAATCTGCAGCATATATGCGTGATATTAATCCAAAAAAGCAATATATGCATCATTAGTGCGTGATAATGTCCGGGAAAAGTACACAAAATCGCACCTGATCATTTTCAAATAGCCCGGCCCGGCGGCAGGGTTTGTCGACATGAAGGAATGCAACCGGCAATCGGTGACGGTATCAGGAACACGCAAGTTGTATTGTAGGGCACACTCCGAATCCTAGGCCGAGCCCCGGAGCGAATGGAAGTCTGCTGCCCCCGTGCGGGCCAAATCTGTTCAAAAAGGGAAGCAGGAGGAGCGTGACAAGGCAGGCCAGCACGACGGCCCACGGTACGAGGTCCGGAGATATCCAAATTGCCAGCGCTGTGGCTATTTCCAGTGGGCGTCACGCGATGCCGATCGCACCTTCTGACTGACGGTCAGCACCCACTGTTGACCCGTCTGAGATGCGCAAAAGCGCCAGAACCGCCGCCACATGCTGGTCGATAGTTTCTGGTGCTGCAACGTCTATCCCATAAATCAGCTTGGCCTCGGCACCCAGCATAAACAGTGACTGGCCGCTCGAAGATATGATATAGATCAGCGAAACCAAGGACATCGCTGGGAGACGCCTACCTTGAACGGCCCGTTCGAGTGCCGGCATCACCCGGCGATGGGCGGGAATGACATAGGTGTCGACCATCCACGATAGTCGCTCGCTAGGCTCCATAGATTCATGCATCATGATGCGTGCATGTTCAGGATGACGCGCACTATAAAGGACATAGCGCCGGATGAACTGGGCAAGGGATGGAGTGGCCGACGTAGGCTCTTCCGGCGGGTCGGCCATCTCCTGCTCGAACCGGGCGAACAATTGCGAAACGGCTTCACGCCAAAGCTGGTCTTTGGTCCCGAAATGCAAGCGGATAACGGCATGCGTAACGCCCGCATCCGCAGCAATATCACGAACAGCAGCGGCTTCGAAACCGCGTCTCGAAAAATGATCCAGTGCAGCATCTAGGATTCGGATCCGCGTTTCCAGCTTTTGCTGCCTGCGTTTGTCGGTTCGGTATATGCGCTTCTCGTCTGCCAATATCTGCCTCTTGAAACGATCCATAAATTTATATATCCACTTGGATAGTAAAATCTGCACCCTATCCAAAAAGGATTCTGCTTTATGGTCGATTTACATCCGCGCAACAAGCAGTTCATCTGGCGACCCACCTTGCCGCCTTATGCCATCCTCACAGCAGAGCAAGCCCTACAGTATGATCAACTGGGGTTTTTCCTGCTCAAAGGTGCCTTCAGCCCTGAAGAGGTTGACGCCGTCGCAGATGCGATCGAGCCATTCGAACATCAGATAGAGGTTTGGTTGCGCGAACAGCCCAATGGACGGCTGATGATTGCGAAGGCCGGTGCAATCACCTTCACTGTCCATCTCGTCGAGAAGTCCGATACGCTTAAGGCCTTCAGTCGGCACTTAGTGTTCCAGAAACTTTGCCAGGACATTATAGGCCCGCGATCACGTCTCTATTGGGACCAGGCTGTTTATAAGAAGCCAGGCAATTCTGATGAATTCCCTTGGCATCAGGACAATGGTTATGCCTTTACCGAGCCACAGCAGTATCTTACTTGCTGGGTCGCGCTGAACGATGCCACAGAGGACAATGGCTGTCCGTGGGTCGTACCTGGCCTGCACCGGCTAGGGACGATCAGCCATGAACTTACTGAGCTTGGCTGGCAATGCCTTGACAATCCCGAGGGCGCAATATGTGTGCCAGCGCAAAAGGGTGATATAGTGGTTTTCTCGTCTCTCACACCTCACCGGACCGGTCCCAATCTGACCGCAGGAGTTCGCAAAAGCTATGTTCTCCAGTATGCGCCAGACGGTGCGCTCGCCTATCCTGCCGGCCAGGATGAGCCGGTCTTGCAGAATGATCCGGGGCGACAGTTTCTCCTGTAAATCAAAGCGGATGCATGTGCCGAGCGCGCTGGGCGATGAAGCGGACTAATCGCGCACGCGTTCGGGCGTCTAGCGGATAAATGGCGACGCAGCCAATCGAGCTCTGCCCATAGAGGGCGGTAGGCAGTGTCAACAGGGCCTGTAGCATCTTAAGCGTCGCGGGGTTCTGCATGACAATTGCCCGATAGCCCACCAAATCGAGTAAAGCGCCCAATAGGCCAACGCCGATACCGAGCGCAACTATTTGCGCCAGAATGATCAGGCCGTAGGTTGCATCCTCTGCCCGGACCCCTGCTTTCCATTCGCCAAATTTGACGGAGGCAGGCAGCATCGACCGGAAAGAAAGCGCGAAGGCTGCGGCACCGACCCGGCTGCGAGCAACAAGCACCAGCGCGCTTGATAACTGGGGCGTAGGGAAACAAGGCCAACGTCAGCAACGGGGTGCTACTAATCAGCCCCGCCGCCATCCGCACCATACGCTTGCCGACGCGACACGATGGTCCACATCTGCCTTTACGAATCCATCCCTTGGCGACCATAAGGCACCCTTAGACACCGTCGAGGATCTATCGGGTTATTTGGGCTCACCTTTCCAGTCGGTGCCGGGCTCATTCAGACTGTCAAAGCAGATCATATCGGCCAAATCGGCCACCCGCAGCCCCACCTGCCGCCTGGCACCGACTGCCGCTAATCCTGGGCCGTTTCGTCCCAAATCAGAAATGTAGGGGTCAAGAAATTGCTAACCGAAAAAAGGTTCACATGATCGCATCTGCGGGCATCATGTTGTTTTGAGTCGGGCTCCTGGTCGGTTACCGGCCCTCATGGTGCCCGCCGCACTGATAGTCATACTTATCTCCAGGGCGCGCGCGGCGTCGGCATCGTGGAATGTCGTGAAGTCCAACCCCATCTTGTCGAATGTCCAGCCCAGAGCCGCGGTGCCAACGCTCATCCGGGCCCACATATACTGATGGAAACTGATCAAGACATGAAAACCGTAAGTGACCGCCAAACGCACCACGGCTTCAAGATAATCGTGATCATACTGGCTAGGTCCGGCATGCTCGACCGCTTCCCAAGTGGCCAGGAAGCGCAGGCATTTAAACCCTCAGATTTGCAAGTGCATGAAATGGCGTTGGGCGTCCTTGGATTTAATTTTTGATCATATATCAATGCTGAAATTTGCTTTGCTTTTGGGCCTGTAGATATTTCGCGAACTCAATAACCGCCTGCGCAACAGCATCGGGCTGCTCGGGCAACAGTGCATGGCCTGCGCGGTCAATCTGGATAACTTGAATGCGCCCTGGTGCAGCTGCTCTCAATGCGTCAATGTTTTCAGGAGGGGCCAAAACATCCTGCAGCGGCTGTACTACCAAGATTGATGCGCGTCCTGCGTTCCACCATTTATCCACAGGGGTGCGCTGGGTGGCATTTATTTGAGCCTCGGCCACGTCACGGCGCCAGCCATACCGCCAAGCAGTTGGCTCGTTGCCGGGCGCGAAAAATGCGCGGGAAACATGATTCATACGTTCCGCATCAGGTAACGAAAGATCAAAAGAAGCCAAGAGCGATTGTTCTATATCCGGGGCCATCGCGACCTTGCCGCCAGCTGCCAGAAGGATGACAGCTTCCACCAGATCTGGCCGCAAGGCCGCAGTCATTCGCGCTACCCGATTGCCGAATGCATGACCAAGAACAATGACTGGACCCCGGCGTGGTCTACTTTCGATTACATCGATAACATCGTCGGCTAGGTCGCTGAGCGTCACTTCTGCGCGATAGGGTTCGGATTTCCCAAACCCTCTAGGTTCCGGGCACACAGCCTGAAAGCCAGCGCGAGCAATCGCATCCGCCAGCAATCCAAAGTCACTTGCTCCGCGACCAAGTGAAGGAAGCAAGACTATTGATGGAGCATACTTTATGCCAACCGAGAGAACCTCGATATCGCCATTGCGTCCCTTGACTAGGCTCCGCTCTTTCGGAATTTCGGATCCGATGCTTTTGCAAGCTCCGACCACAAATAGGCCACCAAGTGCACTTCGGCGTGAAAGCAGTTTTTTGAACATCAGCGTAACCTAGTTAAACATTTCTACCCACATGTTCTCGACCTCGGCAGCAACGCCACGTCGACTTGTCCATTGTGGCTCCACATTCTTTTCGTTCCAAGCATCCCACTTTTTCAGAAGGTCCTTGACCTTTTCTGGATGCTGTTCGGCAAGATTGAACTTTTCGCCGGGATCCGTCTGCAGATCGTATAGAAGCGTCCACTGACCTAGAGCAGAGACGGTGGCCGGGATTCCATCAGGCCTCATCGAGCGGGCGAGGTCATCGACCCTACGCTCGGTCGTTGCCGCTCCACCTGGTGCCGCACGATTCACAACAATCAGCTTCCATCGTCCCTCGCGGACGATCCGAGTAGGTCCCATACGCCAGAATAGAGCCCGATTTGACTGAGGTGACTGATCTTGAACGAGGCTAACCAAGTCAAGTCCCTCAGCACCTGGGTGTGTAACCCCGGCGGCAGTTGACGTAGTGACGGCTATATCCAGGGCGCTAACAGGATTGGTGTACACCCCCGGCGCTAATGTTTGTGGCCAAGAGACAATAAAGGGCACCCTAGTGCCGCCGTCCCATGGGTATCCCTTCCAGCTTTGAAGTGGCGCGTTAGAGCAAGCGCCCCCAATATAGCTCGGGCAGCCATTGTCACTCAGAAAAACGATCAAGGTGTTCTCATAAGCCCCACTTGACTTCAGATGTTGGACCAGTCGGCCTATCCCATCATCCAATGCAGTAAGCATCGCCGTATAGACTTTATGGTAGTCAGATGGTTGATTGCTTGCGCGCAACAAATACTTTGCCGGTGCCTGAAGTGGGGTGTGCGGAGCGGTATAGGCCAAATAAAGGAAAAATGGCTTCTCGGGTTCTTTGCCCGCAAATTCAATTGCCTTGTCAGTAAAGAGATCCGTGACATACGCCGTTGGCTCTACTCGAGTGCGACCGTCAAAAATAGGCAAGCGATCCCGCGTAATGAGTTTGTCTTCAGCCGTCTCAACATGGAGGTCGTTTGGCCCAATCGCTGTCATATAAGGCGTTGCACCACCGAGAATTCCATAAAAACTATCAAAGCCCCTGTCGAGCGGGGTAAAGCCTTCCGCCTGGCCCAAGTGCCACTTGCCGACAATTCCAGTGCGGTAACCAGCTGATTTTAGTGTTTGGGCAATGGTGGTTTCTTGTACAGACATGCCTCGCTGCGTATCGCGACCGGCTGGATTAAATTCAAAGCCAAATCGGGTTTGCTGACGCCCGACCATCAATCCAGCTCGTGAAGGTGCGCAAACTGCGGCCGTGGCGTAGCCATGCGTCATCCGGACACCTGATGCTGCCAGAGCATCAATGTTGGGAGTCGGGATGCGCCCCCCATTGGCTCCGATGTCGCCGTAGCCCAGGTCATCTGCGATGATGACGATGATATTGGGTCTGCCGCGAGAATTTGGCTTGGCTGCCGTGAGTGCTGAAACAGTGTTTACCAACTCATCGCCGGTCTTTTGAGACTGACAAGCGGACAAGGGCAAGGTGAACCCGAATGTGCATGCAATGCTCATAAACACGCCTAAGGATTTAAACGTCGTCTTATCGCGCGATGCCTTCTTTGAGTGGTACCATTGGGCTGAGCTATACTTGAAGTTCATGAGCTATCATCCAGTTTTAGGTTATGAGGAATTCCTTGGTCTTAGAACAGTCCTGAATCCGATGTGGATGGTTCCAATCGAAGGGTCTCCGGGCTGCCGCGAGGCGGGTCGATAACGATGACAGAAATTGTCGGCACACAGCCATGACCCACCCTTGATCACACGTGCCGCATCTTCGCGTGTTGCCGCTGCCGCTACTGTTACAGTCTGCCGCCTGTCGCTCCATGGATCTTGCGTCCATTCCCAGACATTGCCCGCCATGTCATAAAGGCCGTAGCCGTTCGCAGGAAAGCAGGCCACCGGTGCTAGGCCTTCGAAGCCATCGTCGCCGGTATCAACAATTGGAAAGATCCCTTGCCAGTGGTTTGTCTGAGGTTTGCCGTCGGCCCCTCTGGCTTCGTTGCCCCAGGTGTAAATCGCATTTTGTATGCCGCCGCGTGCCGCTGCCTCCCATTCAATCTCGGTCGGTAGATCGCGCCCCAACCAGCGTGCATAGGCCAGAGCGTCTTCGTATGCTATTTGAACGACAGGGAAGTCTGGGCGTGCATCTTCCCTATGATGCCCAAATGGTTGTCTCCAACTCGCGGTCTCTTCAAGGTGCCAGGCACCCTCAAAGACGCCTCCTCCCGCTCCATCTCGCTCGGCGACAGTAAGGTAACCTGTAGCGTCTACAAACTTGGCGAAATCCGCATTTGTTACTTCGGTACTGTCTATCCAAAAGCCTGCAACCGAGACGACTACTCTGGGTCCCTCCTCAGCACTGTGCTCTTCGGAGCCAACGGTTAGGGTTTGCGCAGGTATCCACACGCCGACCTTATCATCGGTGATTTCGTCTGGTCCTTTCGACAAGCACGCATCTTTCTTGCTTGGTGGAGCCTTCAGATTGAATTGAACTTTTTCGTGACCATCACGGCAGGCTGCAAGCACCAATGATAAGATAAGGCCAGCTCCCAACCTCAAAAGGCACATGAGCTTTTCTCCATTGGCTCACTCGCCTTTGGGGCAGGCCAGTGACATGGGTTTGCAAGTGTTAACAAAGCCATCTGACCTCAGACTCTCTAGTGAATTTCTGTAAAGTGTCGACAATTTATGTTGCATGTGTCACCATATTATGTCAAGCAAGTGATCCTTATTGGGATGACTCATGAAAACAAATCTCGTCATCGTCGCGCTCAGTTCCATTCTGCTGTTGGTCGGGTGCGCGACTCACAGTGCCTCTGGTGCTTCCAGTCTGGGAACAGAGCAGGCGCGCAAGCCGAACATAATACTTATAGTTGCAGATGATCTTTCTCTGCTAGATTTATCAACTTATGGTAAAACGCCTATAAGTGTTCCAACCCCTAACTTGGACCGTCTGGCGAAGCGGGGAGTCACATTCAGGAGAGGCTATTCTACGGCATCGGTTTGTAGCCCGTCTCGGGCTGCATTAATGACTGGCCAATACCAGCAGCGGTACGGATTTGAGTTTCTGACACCGGAAGGACCTGACGGTGGAGGCCAAGGATTGGCAGAGAACCAGAGAGTCTTCGTTAGTGACCTTAAGGTCGGAGGTTATCGGACCGCTATGCTCGGCAAGTGGCATTTGGGCTCAACAAACGACCGCCTGCCAACAACTCGAGGATTTGACCAATTCTTTGGCTTTCTTGCTGGTGAAACGGCTTACGCTGAAGAGAAAACGCCTGGCCTTATAAGTGTTGCGGCACCTTATGTAGGTAAGCGTAGCTTCACCCGGAGTGCAGAGTGGATCAAACTCATGTCTGACTTGGCCGGCGACAATACCCCGCCTAAAATTGAAAACGATGATCAGAGCTATTTGACGGATCTGCTGACCCGGAAGGCGGTGGAATTCATACGTTCCTCAGGACAATCCCCGTACTTTCTGTACCTCGCTCACTTGGCACCCCACACACCCTATCAGGCACTCGAGGCAGATGTCGCCAACTTCACCAATTTAAAGGACCCGCTACAACGTACCTATGCAGCCATGATTTCCTCACTCGATCGCAGCGTAGGAGCGGTGCTTGACGCCGTGGAAGCTTCAGGTGCGGGAGAGGATACACTCATCATTTTCACCGCTGATAATGGAGCTGCAACCTATATGGGTGTTTCGGATTGCGAAACATTGGCCGGTGGCAAACTGAGCTATTTCGAAGGCGGCGCGCGGATTCCCCTTATCATTAGTTGGCCGCGAAAATGGCCAAGCGGGCGGGTCGATAGCCGCAATGTTTCCCAACTTGATCTCGCTCCTACCATATTGGCAGCCGCAAAAGTTGATGCGGCAACCCGCTTTGACGGAAGAGACCTAACCCCACTTATGACACCGGATCGGCAATCGGAGACGGTTCACGAAACGCTGTTCTGGCGCACCGGGGCGGAATACGCTGTGCTCTCAGGTGATCTAAAGCTCTTGTCCAATACGCGCCAAGGTGCCTTTCCTTGGCTGTTTGATTTGTCTTCAGATCCTCGCGAAAGGAAAAGCCTCACCTTTGAGAGGCGTTCTGAAGTTGCCGACTTACAAAGGCGCTACAACGACTGGGCAAAATCTATGAGGCAACCGGCATGGCCATCAAATCAGGTGGTTCAAGTGTTTCAGTGTGGGAGGATTTCTTTTCATGAACAATGATCAAGCGACTAGTTTGTTTCCATTCTCAAGTCATGGGATTCAGGTACTCGCCAAAGTCAAAACCTTCATGCGCGATCACGTAATACCTTCCGAGGCCACATTTGACCAACAGGTCAAGGAGGCCCCCAATCCCTGGCTTACACCGCCGGTCCTTGACGAGCTAAAGACTGAAGCTCGGAAACAGGGGCTTTGGAATTTGTTCTTGTCGGAACTTAACCCAGGACCACCTCTAAGCAATCTTGATTATGCGCCGATTGCCGAGGAGATGGGTAGGATTGTATGGGCAAGCGAGGTTTTCAACTGTAACGCTCCGGACACCGGTAACATGGAGGTTCTTGAACGATATGGGTCGCAAGCCCAGAAGGAACGCTGGCTCAGTCCGCTCGCCGACGGGAAGATCAGGTCCTGCTTTGCTATGACCGAGCCACAAGTCGCTTCTTCGGATGCAACAAACATAGAGACTGAGATTAGACGCGAAGGCGACAATTATGTGATCAGGGGGCGGAAGTGGTGGATCACCGGCGCTTTGAACCCACGATGCGAGGTTGCGATCGTGATGGGCAAATCCGACTCGTGGGCACCAAAGCATCTTCAGCAGTCCATGATCCTCGTTCCCCTAAGTGCGCCTGGCGTCAAGATTGTCCGCCCCCTCAGAACACTGGGCTTTGACGAGCCGTCCCACGGACATGCAGAACTGATTTTTGACGATGTGAAGGTGCCAGTCGACAACATGCTGCTCGGGGAGGGCCGCGGGTTCGAGATTTCTCAAGGCCGACTTGGACCTGGGCGGATTCACCATTGTATGCGACTGATTGGACTTGCCTCAAGAGCCCTTGAAGCGATGTGCGCCCGGGCTTTAGCTAGACGCGCTTTCGACCGCCCAATTAGTGATCATGGTGTCGTGCGACGCTGGATAGCGCAATCGCGCATCGAGATCGAGCAAGCAAGGCTGCTAGTATTGCAGGCAGCGTTGCGTATTGATGAGCTTGGGACCAAGGGTGCACGCAAAGATATTGCAATGATCAAACTCGCAGTACCCCAAATGGCCCAGACTGTCATTGACCGAGCAATCCAAGTGTTCGGCGGTGCCGGCTTGTGCGACGATCACTTCCTCGGTTACGCCTTTACAGGTGCCCGAATTCTCCGAATTGCCGATGGACCTGATGAGGTCCATGCAGAGACTGTGGCTCGGTTAGAGCTAAAAGCTCACTGCAGATAGCTTTCCTGTTTAGCCCAATGTCTTTGACGTCACATCGTGCGATTCCCAAGAGTCTATCGGTACCAAGTGAATGTCGTTTTGCGGCACATCACTTCACGGGCCTTGCCGTAATGTATCTAAAGCAACTCTGACTAACAAAACTGAGGTTTAGCAACATGATGACTGTCCAAACCGATTGTTACTCCACGGCCCAGTTGTGCTGCCAGAACATTGAAATTTTTAATTGACCGCTTGTTGAGTAGGCTGGCCCATGGCGGGGATACGAAACTTAACTGCTCTCGCGGCTACCGCGTCAACCAGTCGGGTGCTCAATTTGCTTCAAGTCGGGAAGCGCTACGCTGACGATCTGTCATACAAAAAGGCACCGCTGTTTACCAACGACCTACTAAACCGGTCGATCATAATAAAGCACCGCCTGCGGCGCGATGAAGTTTATCTGATCCCAAATTCTACACTTGTAGCGAGTCGCATGTGAACAATCCGATTTCGGCGCATTTAGGATAATCTGCCTTTGAGAGGCAGCTTTTTGGCTGGATGGTGGTTTGTGGTGTCTATGTGGCCCTGAGTGGGCTGCGTGGGATCATGGTAGC
>NZ_JBIIYV010000001.1:0-233776 GCF_044346625.1 Aquidulcibacter sp.
CGTTATCGTGCATGCGCAAGGCTTTGAATATCCAACGCTCTCCAACTATGTGGCGGTATCTGGGGCGAGTGAATTGTGGATGCAAGGCACGACAGACTTTGCCGCAACTGGCATCGTGGCCGAGACATTGTTCTTAGGTGGCTTTATGGAGAAATTCGGTATTCTGCCCCAGTTCGAACAATTCAAAGAGTATAAGAACGCGGTCAACACCTATACCGAGAAAACCTTCAATGCCCCGCACCGCGAAGCCACAACGGCTATGCTGGGCAGTATTTACAATGCTTTCTTGGCGTCTACCGCTTTTGACCGAAAAATGCCCGTCGAAGCGATGAAGGCAGCTCTTGACCAAGCACCCTTGTCTGCCGAAGCCGCGCTACAGGCCAAGCTAATCGACAAAATTGGTCAGCCTGAAGAGGCAGGAGAGGCAGCACTTACCCGGGCTGGCGGCAAGGACAAAGCCCAATTCGTTGATTTTGCGAGCTATCAGCTTCCCCTTGCATCTGGGCCTGTGATTGCTCTGGTCGGCGGTGAAGGGGCCATTATAACTGGCGAGCGCAGCGGCGACCCGTTCGCCCAAGAAAGCAATATTACCAGCGACGATTTTGCCGCAGCCATCCGCGATGCGACCGATGATAATGCCGTGAAAGCGATTGTCTTCCGGGTTTCCTCGCCCGGTGGCTCCCCCAGCGCATCGGATCAAATTTGGGCAGCAATTGAGCGGGCTAAAAAGGCTGGCAAGCCCGTTGTTGTCTCGATGGGTGCTTATGCGGCCTCCGGCGGCTATTATGTCTCTGCCGGGGCGGATGCGATCCTTGCTATGCCATCGACCCTTACAGGATCCATCGGGGTGTTCAACGGCAAGTTTGTGATCAACGATGCGCTCAACCGCTATACAGGTGCCAATATCGCCTCGATCCAAACGGGCGGGGATTTTGTCAGCGCCTACTCATCCGCCACGCCCTACACCAACAGCCAGAAGGCAGCGATGAATGCGGCGGTGACACGCATTTATGAGGACTTTACGGGCAAAGTCGCCGCTGGCCGGAAACTTCCTTTATCCCGCGTGCAAGAGATTGCAAAAGGCCGCGTTTGGACAGGCAATGAAGCCAAGGATCTCGGCCTCGTTGATCAAATTGGTGGCCTGCGCACCGCTATCTTGAAAGCCAAAGCTTTAGCCAAGATTGAAGCAAAGGACAGCATCACTTTGCGGAGCTATCCCAGCGTTGATGACCCATTGACGGCCCTCAGTCGTGCCTTTGGGGCCAGTGCTGAAAACGCGAAGGTCACTGCCCGAGCAGCGACCGTGATTGGTGCCTTGGTAGGTGATGAGCGTCTGTCCCAGATCTTGAACGAAGCCTCCCAAGCAAGAGGGCCTAGGATGAGCGAACCGATGCGGGTGCATTAATACCTTCCGCGTCTATTCCATCGCGAATTGGCGGGCGGTTTGGGTAAGCGTTTGAACTAAGGCCCGCTCTTCACGCGAGAGGAGCGGGTTCCAGACGTCAAAGATCAACACGATACGTAGTTCGTCGCTATCGTTGCGCGCCATATGTTCTCGTGGATCATCAAAGATCAGGACTTTGCCAACTTCCCAACGGCGTTGCTCAAAGCCAACGCGATAGAGGCAGTTATTGGGCACCACTAAGGGCAGATGCACCACAAGGCGGGCATTGGTCTCGCCATGATGGGGTGGGATTTCGGTGTGTGGTGCAAGGGCTGAGAACATCGCATTTGGACAGAGCCCACCAATTCCCGCCATCTCAACTTCTTCAAGAGCTGCCGCCGTTTTCGGACAGGCTGCCAGATTGGCCTCATCGCGAACGCCGCCGCGCCACAGCGATAGACTGCTCCAGCGCTGCGAGTGATTGAGCTCCGCCCATTGATTGACAGGATCGCCGGGCTTGTAAGCGATATAAGGCTGGAAGGCATCTTGCTGGCGCTCTAAGGCGGACTTTAGCTCTTCGGTTATCGCGGCGGTCTGTGCTTCAATGCCGGGCACCCAGGAAAAGTCCTTGGGAACAAAAAATGGAATGGCTGGCAAGCGCGGTACGTGAAGCTGGTTGCAATCCGCATGATAGGGCTTAGTTTGGCCCGACATAATCGAAATGGCTTCCTGCCATTGGCCAGACACTTGCGTCGCGCTGCAAACAGCTTCGAGGAGCGTAACAGCAGCTGCCACTTGGTAACAGCCCACCAGCTTAGCGGCACGCAACGCCCTTACAACTAAGCCAGAGCTGAGCACGCACAGCGTGCACCTCTCAAAACAGCCTATCCAAACGTGCCCTCCGCTTGCTGCCACTCCCAACTAAACATCGTAGAAAGAGACACGAGAGCCATCAAACTAAGGTGGTTGGACGAACAAACACTTCAATGACCCCTTAGGCCGATCAGCAGAGTTTAAAGCATTTGGGCTCCCCTCGTTAATCAACCCGTGACTAACCTAAGGGAGCCCAAACACATTGTAGACAAACATCAAACTCAATGAGGGTGTAAACCGAAGTTATTCGGGTCAGCCTAATCAGGTCTTAAAGCTACTTCCAGCGAGTGTAAAATCGGAAGAGTTCTAGAACTTCGTTGTTAGCGAAACTAAGAACTCCCGACCAACCCCACCGTCGAAGTCGTTACCAACACCATAGATACCCCGAGGCTCTATGGTATCGAGAACGTTGTTTACCGACAACCGTAACGTCAAGTCATTTTCAAACTTGTAGCTGGCGAAGTAGTTGAAGTAGTTGAACTCCGGAGAAACAAATGCCGGTGACTGATCTGCCACGGGAGTTGTAAGCTGGATATTGGAAACTGTTTCACTTTGCCAGAACCATTGCAAGGTGTGTTCAAAACCACCGACGGTGTGACGCACATCCAACCTTGTTTTGAATTCAGGGTTACCATGTTCCTTATCAAAAATGTCTAAGGCTGGTGTAAAGCGCTCATAGCGTTGCGTATGATAAACAGTCCCACGCAAAAAGAGATTGCCGGCTTTCTCTAAGAAGTTTCCAACGAAGGGAAGCTCCTTCAGACCGAAGTTGTATCGCACTTCCCAATTCATCGACTCCAATTCTCGGGAAGCCAAATTGAGATTTAAGAAGTCAATGGCCGCAATTTCAAATGCAGAGTTAGGGCTGGCCTGCTGACCACCGTAGGCAATCGTAAGCGGCGTAGTCCGGCCAGTCAAAGCATTGACTGATGGAACGACAAAGCCACCAGGTCCTGGAACCGCAAACAGTATTGCGTCACAAGCTGGATTTGCCGCGCCTACGATCGAATTTGGGAATGCCGCTGAATCAAAACATGCGTTGGTTGTAGTTGGAGTTCCAACAAGGCCAAGCTCACCCTTGAGTTTAACTTGGAAATAATCAACGGAAATCACAAGCCGCGGAATGAAGGAAGGCGAGTACGTCGCGCCAAATGTTGTCGTATTCGCTTCTTCATTTCCTAGAAACGGGTTCCCGACCGCAACTGCCGGTCTGTTAGGCGCAGTCGCTGGATTAAAACTAGCCAAGAATGCGGTTGAAGCCGCTTCATTAGCCGCGATACCAAGAAGCTGAACCGCCTTGACGCAGTTTGCCCGACGCACTGAAGGGTTTGGCCCAGCGCCAATGTTTCCAATTGAACACGGGTGCGATTCAGAACTCAATCCACCGAATGCACGCAGGCCAGGGTCAAATAGCTCAATAATCGACGGAGAGCGAACGGTTCGGCTTGTTGCACTCCTCAAACTTAAGTCGTTAATCGGCTTATAGTTTACGCTATAGTTAAACGTGTCATCCTTGCTATCAGCGCCAGATGTGCTTGCGAATGGCGAAGATTGCGACCGCTCAACGATACGCCATGCGTAGGCTAAATCCAACTGCCGCAACAATGGAAAGTTAAAGTCCTCTCCAAAAACAGGAATGTTAGTTTCGTACCCATACTCAACGAAGTCCCGCCGCCCCTTGTTGTCACCTTGGGTTGCATTGCGTCCCAAGCCCAACTTTAGTGTCCGGTTCGTGATATATTCTGCAGCCTCGGTACGCTTTTCGGCCTGCACACCAAGCTGCATCCAACCTGCCGGTAACTTGTATAGCTGCCCACCGAGTGACGCAGACGCGGAGGTCAATGTATTCTCTGCATCCGTTCGTTGTTCTACCAATATCCGATCTGCATCCGCCCGTGAGATCTTCTGCGAACCAATCAGATTTAAGGGTTTACATGCCGCAACGTCTGCCGCCGAGGGAACCAAGCTTACCGTTGTCAAACCAGAGGTAATGCCTGGATTGCGCACGGTGATTGATTCTGGAGCGGTTAGGGTTTGCTGACGGCATACAATTTGGCCATTACTGACGACAGGGTCTACCGCCAATGCGAAAGCAATATCGCTAACGTCTTGTTGCTGAGCCGTAACTTTTGCACGACCATAAATCCCGGCAACTTCATAATAAAACGCTCTATCAAGCAGCTTGAAGTTGCCTTCAAGTGCGTTCATAACCCGGAAGGTTTCATTACTTGAAGTAGACCTTAAGCCCCCGTCAAATAGATCGGTCAGCGCCCGATTTATAAAGAGGGTTCGTTGACCATTGACGACTGGAACTACAAACCCTTTGGTTGAAAGATCCGCTATTGTAGCCAGCGCCTTACCCGAAACATACGGGTTCTGATCGAGGTACACCGGGATAGCAAAGGTACCCGCTGCAGCATTGCCCGTAGTCGAGTTGCCAGGAGCACCCCCGATTTGCTCGTAATCCACGGTGCTATATTGTAATTCTGTTCTCAGATTTAAGAAGTCAGCAATTTCAAACTTACTGGTTGCCCCAAATGAAAAACGTTCCGTGCCCGCTTGAATCTGAGAATGGCCTGCTTTCGTGCTGTCATAGCCATCTGACCCGAACCCAGATCCAAAAAGCCCTGGGTTTGTCGGCGACACAGTTCCGATGTTGTATGGTACCAAGTCGCCAGCAGAGTTAAATTGTAACGGAACCGCTCGCCTTGGGAACAGAAGAGCAGTAGCTGCGTCTGTATTGGTGATTGTTGGGAAGTACCCATTGGCTATGTCAATCACTCCGGCAGCTGTCGATGTTAGGTTCGAAAAAGTCCCAAACGTGCCAATTAAAAGAAGCGGGTCAACATTTGGATTGTTCTTGAACCATTCTAGTGGCGTTGGACGATTGCGTTGCAGCAAGTTAACAGCGAGCGCCGTTTGCTGCGCAGCGGTGAGACCGGTCAGGTTAGTACCTGGTGCAATGGAGTTTATTACGGCTAAGGCAGACACCCCAGCAGGCAGGCCCGTTGGAGCAAAGAACGAGAACCCTTGCGGATCAGCCAACCGTCCCGAGATACCTGGATTGATTGGTACGGATGGAACAATCTGGTTGGTATTGGAAAACCCACCTGAATATCCGTGCCGTGTGACCAAAACGCCATTCACAGAGACGACGCGACTTGCAAGCGTCAATGGACCAAAGAAAGTCGATGAAATTCCGTCAGTGGCAGCAGACAGGAACGAAACGGGAAGCGTGCCGCCGGAACGCAATAAATCAGCCGCACTTGCCGCAGAAAAAGATTCTGGGTTCCGTACTCCACCATTGAATGGGTTGAGAATACCCGAGCCCAAATACCGTGCAGCATTCTTATCGCTGGCAAAGATAGCTGCTTGGCTAAAATAGTCCACAGACGCGGTGATGTTCCCGCGACCATTCAGCAGATTTTTGCCGACCAACCCAGTGAACCGACCTTGTTGACCGCCCCCAAGCTCTGTTGCACCGGCGGAGAAAGTAGTAGTCGCCCCTTCAAAATTATCCTTAAGGATTAGGTTTACGACGCCACCAACCGCATCAGCACCATAAATTGCCCCGCCAGTCCCAGCGATGACTTCAACGCGCTGAATCAAAGCCGGGTTGATTGTTGACAGATCTACTTGGGATCCAGTTGTGTTGCCGGGAACAAAATTTGTGGCCGGCAGCGAGGGCTGCATCCGGCGACCATTAACGAGCGTCAAAGTCCGGTTTGTTCCGAGGTCCAACACGTCAGGCAAGATGAAGCTGTCGCCATTCTGCGTTTGCGTGCCACGAGCATTACTTCCATTCCCCATCAAGGGAATGTCTTCGATCGCGTCGCCGACATTCGCGAGCACCTTGTCGTCCAGCTCTTTTACTCCCACAACCAATGTTGGGTTCGGCAAATCGAGGACCTCACGACGCAACCTTGATCCAGTTACCACTACGGTTTCAACTGCTTGAGGTTCGGTTGCTGCCGCCGCCGTCTGGGCAAACGCTGGCGCTGCAAAGCCAAGGCCTGCAACAATAGTGCTCGCGAGCAAGAGCTCGCGGGTCATTGAAATTTTCATACTGGAACCTCCATTTGTCCCCTGCTCTTCCACGTTTTGTAGCAGGATATCGAGCAATCGGATTGAGAGGTAGCCAGCACATTACAAATCGTCAACGCTTCAATGACAGGGAAATGACAATACGGTTCAATTCTGTTGCTAAAGTGTCTCAGTTTTGGCGAATACAATTCCTCACAAGAATGACTCCACGCAATTCTGGTTTGATTACAAGGCCTCGATCACAAAAACGTCATTCTCCCTCACTAAGAACTAGACACCAAAAACAAAGAAGGGCGGCCCCAGAAGGCCGCCCTTCAATCTTGCTTGAGGCAACTTAGCCTAGAAGCGTCGGGTTAGATTTAGGAAGTAAGAACGCATCCGTAAGTCATATTGACTGGACAAAAGAGCTGTCCCCAAGCGGCTATTGACCGCAGCACCACCATAAGGTGCTGCCGACATTGCAGGAGGAGCTTCATCAAATAGGTTGGAAACACCTCCAACAATGGTCCAATCATCGCTGCGATAGCGAACTGTGAAGCCATGATAAATCGTCGCTTCTGCTTTTGTCTTGTAATAAATCTCATCAAGCCCCTTGAAGGCGTAGATGCCGCCAAAGTCTGTTGGATTCGAACCAAATCGATCCACAAAACGCTTGTTATCAGATGTTTTGCCATAAGCGGACACAGTCCACGTGTAAGTCCAGTCTTTCTTCCGGAATTGGAATTGAGTCCGATTTACAAATTCAGGGGTCCCAGATTCGCCCAAATCGCTATCAGCATCCTCTTCTGGAATGAACTGAGTTTCCGACTTGGTCTGAATGGTAGTCTCGGAATTGACTGAGAAGGTTCCAAACGCAAGCTCTTTGCGATAATCAATGTTAATCGCAAATTCAGCCTGAGCAGCCGAAGAAATGTTAAAGTAAGGGTTGATAACCGTTTCGACGGCAAACGGGAACAAGTTGCCCGCCGCATTGCGCTTGATGTTTTTACACAGGAACTGATACTTCTCTTCGGGGAACGTATAGCAAAGGAACAAGATGTTTGCAGCACCAAATACCGCCACTTGATCACTCACAACCACTTCGGAGTAGTCCAGTGACACTTGTAAATCCGTAAAGGTTGGCCGCCAAACAATACCAAGCGTATTTGTTTCGGCGGTTTCTTCAGCAAGTGGTTTTAGTCCCAACGCGGCATTGTTGACGCTGCCGGTTGATAAAGCGGTAATTGAGTTACCGCCAGTCAAGGTCGCAGGTACTCCATCACGAGCGCAGCGCGCGCGTGTAATTGGATTGGTTTTTTCACCCCACAAGCGGCATGGATCATTGGCCTGACTAATAAAGCCGGTCTGATTTGCCAAGAACAGATTGAACAGAGCTGGCGCACGATAAGATGTACCAACGCCACCGCGTAGACGCACTTCGGGCGAAATCTGCCAATTTGCACTCACCTTGTAAGTTGAGTTGCTATCGTAGGAATCATAGTCGGTGTAGCGACCCTGTAAGTTGAGGGTCAGATCCTCTACGAGTGGCTTACCCTTCAAGATAGGCAGCTCTACCTCACCCATGAGTTCTATAACAGCATCATCGCCCTTTGTGCGCCCAGCTGTTGAAAAAATTAGAGTGTTTCCGCGCAAAGCCTCAGCTGGCGGAATATCGTCAATTGAGTACGTCCGATAGTGAAAGCCAAAGTTGGCGCT
This sequence comes from Aquidulcibacter sp., assembly GCF_044346625.1. Taxonomy (GTDB): domain Bacteria; phylum Pseudomonadota; class Alphaproteobacteria; order Caulobacterales; family Aquidulcibacteraceae; genus Aquidulcibacter. Next base: position 7,997 of record NZ_JBIIYV010000001.1, read on the forward strand.
GACAGGACCTGCAGGTAATTGGAACACTTCGCCGTTAATGTTCCCTTCGACAATAGTTTGCTTGTAAGTAGTCTCACCATCATCTGTGCTCAAAAGATAAGCACGCTCCTCGTCAGTCAATCGACCACTCACGACCCGCTCGGTCAGCCATGGAATAGGCAAACACGTGCCGCCTGTTAGGGTAGGAGTCGGGCAGGAAGTTGCCGAAGTTGCAGCCAAGGAAGCATCACGGCGATCACGCAGAACATCCGTAATTGTATAGGTACCTACAGCACTGCTGGTTTGAGCTGATACTTCCCAACGCCCCGACTTTAGGAAACCTCCGAAGCCATTGCCAGTTGCTCCACGAAGGCCACCGACAATTTGCCAAGTATCAACTTGTTGCCCAGCCTTCGTCCCAACACCAGGAATTGCTCTTACCGCAACACTGAAGGGGTTTCCGGGGAATGTGCGCGGAACGATGGCTTCAAAATTTGCGATATCATCTTGAGTTGATTCTCGACGGTTCAACAGGGCTTCACCGAACAACTCGGCACCGCCGAACCCCTTTAAATCAATAGCACCGCTGGCATAAATCGTCGTCCGCTCAACAGGTGAGAATATGTCCTGCTCCCCGTATAAAGGCGTTTGTGGAAAAATCGTATAATCTAAAGGAATCCCTTGGGTTCCAGCGCGCGGATAGAAGAGGCGTCGGAATCCAGGAACTTCTAGCAACGCGTTACAGCCCACAACAAAGCCAAACGCATTCACACAATTAACCGTTGAGCCCGGCAGGGGCGTTGTGTCCGGGCGAACGCCTGTGCGATAGGCCGTGATGTTTGGGTCCCCGATCCAACTTCCCACGCCCAAAAGCGCATTGCCTTGAGGTTCAATATAGTTTTGCAAGGTATCGCCCTTACAAAAGAAAGTGCCTGTTTTGGGATCAATAAAGTCGGCCCGTGCACCGGTAGCGCCATCAAACACATAGTCTGTGACACAGGCGGAAAAGTCACGATCGCGGAGGTTTAATTCTTCGAAGCGCTGGTACTCAGCTGATACCATGAAGTTATAGCTCTCAGTTGTTTTGCCCCAAACAGCCCCGATCCGATATTGCTCTGCCCCACCTGCTTCGGGGAGCGAGGAAGCAAAGTCCATTTCGAACCCATTTAGATTCTTCCGAGTCACCAAATTGACCACGCCAGCAATCGCGTCTGAACCATAGGTCGCTGACGCGCCATCGCGCAAGACCTCCGTTCGGTCAATTGCCAATGTGGGAATAATGTTCAAGTCGACGGCATTAGTTTGCCCTCGCGTCCCGGCAGGTGGAAGACGCTTGCCGTTCATCAAGACCAAGGTTCTACCTGGGCCAAGACCCCGGAGACCAATAGTATTCACGCCGGGACCACCTTGGGTGATGAAACCGGTGAATGAGTTGTTGACCTGCCCAGAACCCGCCGCAGCCACGCTAGTTTGAAGGCTTTCGGTGACATCGATTTGGCCCTGCAATATTGTATTCTCGCTGGTGATTACAGTAATCGGTGCCGTCGAAGTAAACGTGCTCCGTGACAAACGCGAACCAGTCACGATCACTGTCTCAACACGCTTCTCTGGTGCGCTGGAAACCGATGGGACGGGCTCAGCCGGCGCAGTGGACGCAGGTGCCGGAGCCGTCTGAGCCCAAACAGTGCCGCCAAGCATAACGCAAATTGCTAATGACGAGACACCCAGCAAGCTACGCCGAGATTGAAAACGAATTGACATTTTGATTTCCCCAAAAGTGTTTTCCAACTTGACTACCTTCGATGGTCGCCGGTCACTGATTTTCAGTTTGGGACGATCAGAACACGCTGAAGACTGTTGGTCTAACTGTGAGTTAGACTTAAACGCCCTAAGATTACAAGCAGGACCAGCCACCTAAGAAAGGCTCGGCTGCCGTCGACACAAAAATGTGATAAATCTGCAACCTATCTCAATGGTGCGGAGCCACCGTATGCCTGCGTGTGTGAATACCTAAACCTCATTTGGCATCAACTGATGCGCACGTAGCAATAGATCGCTCCAAGCGCCGGATATGGTCCCCGGATCACGTTGCAATGCCTTTACCTTCATAGAATCAATTGATGTATCAACAATCGTGCAATGGCTTCTCAACTGCGGGCCGACAAGAAAGGTGTATAGGCTATTCCAAAGCCAAGCAAAAACGGATAGCATTGAAACTAATACCTAAGGTGTGGAGCCTGGAAGTAGGAAGCGCCAATTTGACCGGAGCCAAATCAATGAGAATGAGTGCGACAAAGAAGTCCATAATTTTGAGTGTACTTTTAGTTTCTGTTCTAGGATTACACTCAGCTAAAGCAGAGCCTTGGGCCCCAAAGACGCCGAGATTGCCTGTCGCTGCGGCTATTGGGGATTACGCCCTGACGAATGTCGTGATGAGCCCGGATGGCAATCATATCGCGGCGGTGGTCCCGGTGCCAAATGGCAACCCCGTTGTAAAGGTGTGGGATACACGGAATTTAACAAAAGATCCCTCCGTCATCGGCTCCTCCCGAATGCGCTTCTTTTCAGTGAGCTTTATCAAGAACGACCGGCTTTCGATAATTGTGAACCAACCAGTATCGGCAGGCGCTAATTCGGACTGGTTCAGCAAAGTCTTATTCACAGACCTTGAAGGCAAGGAATTCATCGAGCCGATGAAAGGTGCTTTCGAACTCCGCCAAACGGCTGTTGCTGGACTATTGAACCGCATGGCGCGCGATCCTGAGCACGTTTTGATGGCCTCAGGTGCGCTGTTTGAGGCGTCTGATATATTTAAAGTCAACGTCCGCACTGGTGTTGGCCAACGTGTGGCGAGACAAGGCGATGATGAAAGTCTCGCAAGTGTCGGCCTAGACAATGACTACAACTTCCGTATTAAGTATGACTTGAAAGTGGAAAATGGCGTCTACTTCAGGAGAACTTATTTCCGTGAGGTGGGTGGTAATTGGAAGTTATTGGAACCCCTTACTCTCGATTACTCGTCTCGCCACGCACTAACAGTTTTGAGAATGAGTCAGGACGCCCAAAAGTTGTGGGTTCGGACTAATAAGTTTTCAAACTACGAAGCAATTTATGAGTTTGATATCCCAACTCAGAAATTCTCTGAGGCCCCGATTTTCGCAAACACAGAATTTGATGCGGCTAGCATTCGGTTTTGGGCTGCTAACGACGATGAATCTCTCGCAGGTGATCCGCTAGCAGGCTTCTGTTACGCTGGACCAGTTTTCGAATGTACCTATTCAGACCCCACGCTGAAGGAGTTGCAAAGCAAACTTGAACGGCAGTTTCCGGGAAAATCTGTTAGCTTGGTAAGCGTCAAAGATGGCGGGACAAGAGCCTTAGTAGAAGTTTCTTCCGCCAACTTTCCAACGACTTGGTTCATCTTTGAGAACGGCACCAAACTGACGCGCATTATTGGCGCGCTAGATGGAATTGATGTAAATCCAGCCAATCTCGCACCGGCTCAATGGGTAACTTACAAAGCGCGTGACGGGTTGGATATTCCCGGCATCGTCTATCTCCCCCCTGGCTATGATGCCCAAAGAGACGGGCGAATTCCTTTAGTGGTAATGCCGCATGGCGGGCCGTGGTCACGAGACGATATGTCTTGGGATGTCGCCGCTTGGGCTCCTCTCCTCGCTACTCGCGGCTTTGCGGTCTTGCAGCCGCAGTATCGTGGTTCTGAAGGGCTAGGCCTGCAGCTTTGGCTCGCCGGAGACAAGGAATGGGGGGCCAAAATGCAGGACGATAAGGACGATGGCGCTCGCTGGCTCGTTGAACAAGGCGTTGCTGATCCCGACCGCATGATGATGTTTGGCTATTCCTATGGTGGCTTTGCAGCTGCAGCCGCGGCAGCAAGGTCAGGCACGACTTCTAAAGGCCTGTGGCAATGCGCCATCGCAGGGGCACCAGCTGTCGACTTGCAAAGAATCAAGAATGACTGGGGTGAAAGCCGTTTTCAACGGCAAATTCAAGGGCGAACGGTAGACGGTTGGGACCCAATGGAAAACCTTGACAAGGTGCAGATCCCCTTCTTGATCTTCCATGGGAGCTACGACAACCAGGCCGATGTCATCCATTCCCGCACAACAGCAGCGCGGATTCGCCAAGTGAATCCCAAAGCGAATTTTCGCTATGTGGAAATCCCCGGGATGTCTCACACGCTCAATAAGATGACGCCAGCGCATCGCGAGCAATTTGTGCCCCTCATGCTAGACATGCTGGACCATAATTGCGGCAACATCTCAAAGACATTTAGTGAACCGGGTTTGAAATTGCCAAAGAACCAAAAGAGCGCCGTGTTACGCTGAATAGCAGGATTGCAACCTCTGTGTCCTGAAACAAACAAAGCCCGGCAGGACAACCTGCCGGGCTTTTTATCGTGAAAACAGGAAAGCCGAAGGATTACGACTTTGGCGCAGCCCCTCCTTTTTGGGCTTCAGTGGTACAGAGGTAGCGAGCGCGGTGGATATCCACAGCATTATCGACCCAGCCAGTGACACGAGGGCTGACGAGATTGCGGTTGGTTAGGAACCACATCGGCATAAAGCCATTTTCCTTTAGCAAAATGCCTTCAGCCTGCTTCATCAGATTGGCGCGCTTAACCGTATCTTTCTCGACGTCGGCGGCTTCCATCAGCTTATCGAATTCTGGATTGCTATATTTGCCATAATTCAGCTGACCGGTGCTGGTCTGGAACAGATAGACGAAGTTTTTGGCGTCGTTGAAGTCTGAAATCCAACCTGCATCGCCCAGCTCGAAATCGCCCGTACGCAGTTTTTCGTAATTGATCTGGGTCTCGGCACCCAAAATCTCGACTTGAACCCACGGCGCGATCTTGGCCCAGTTCTGCTGTACAACCGGGGCCACACGAGGGTTATCGCCGGAATTGCGGAAGCTGAAAGTGAACTTCAGGGGCTTATTCGGGCCATAGCCTGCTTCTTCCAAGAGCTTTTTGGCGCGGGCCAAACGCTCTTCCATGCTTTGGCCTTTAAAGTCGGCTGACATAACACCAGTCTGATAATCGGCAATGCCCGGCGGCACGAGGCTGTAGGCGGGCTGTTGGCCTGCTTTCAGGATCTCTTTGGTCACGAACTCACGGTCTGCCGTCATCGAAATCGCGGCACGCACACGCGCGTCGTTAAACGGCGCCTTGCGCAGATTGAAGACGTAATAGGTCAGGCCCGTATAGCCATGGATGCGGGCATAGCCCGGCAAATTCTTGTTGATCTCTTCTAGACGCGAACCGGAGAAATTCGTGTTGATGTCAAGGTCGCCGGTACGGACTTTGCGCTCCGCTGCGTTGTCATCTGAGGTAGGGTAGAAGAAGATCTGATCGATACAGACATTGGCATTGTCGTAATAGTTCGCGTTGCGCACAACATGAACGAAGTCGTTTGGCTTCCATTGCTGCAGCTTATAGGGGCCATTGCCGACAAAATTCTCGGCCTTGATCCAATCCTTGCCAACCTTTTCCACAACATGCTTTGGAATTGGGAACGAGGTGTAATGGGTCAAAAGGCCCGGCAAGTAAGGAGCCGGATGCTCCAACGTGACTTCTAGGGTTTTGGCATCAATGGCGCGCACGCCCAGTTGGGTCACATCCTTGATGCGGCCATCATAAATTTTCTCCGCATTTTTGAGGATATAGAGGATGGACGCATATTTGGCTGGCGGGGTTGTGGTCATGATCCGCTGCCAAGCAAACACGAAATCTTCAGCTGTCACCGGCTGACCATCCGACCATTTGGCGTCGCGCAACTTGAAGGTCCAGACAAGGCCATCAGGGCTGGTGGACCATTCCGTCGCCATGCCAGGAATTGGACGACCCTGGGGATCCTCGGTTGTTAGCCCCTGCAGCATGTCGCCGATAATCCGGTTCTCCCACGTACCTGAGGCCTGGTGAGGGTCGAGAGACAAAGGCTCCGCACCATTCCCGATTTGAAGCGTCCGCGCCTTGTCGGCGTCGGCACTACCACCGCCACCGCCACAAGAAACCAAACCCAAACTCAAAACCAAAGCTGTAGTTGCGGCAGCCAAAGACCGGCGTGTGATTTTCATTTCGTTGTCTCTCCCGATCGGGTTAGTGTGTGACCTCTATAGCGCACAGGCCTGCTTTTGCTATGCAGACAGGCACTACGACAAAAACCTTGTTACGATTTGTGAAGGTAACGTGAAATGAACAAATTCAGTACCACGCTCATTGCAGCGAGTTTTATGACATTTGGTGCAGTTGCATGGGCCCAATCGGGACAAAATCCAGCAAATGCGGCGGCTTCTCCACTGGAGCCCATCTATGCCTGCGCGAATAAAACCGACCCAACAGAGCGTCTGGCGTGCTTTGATGCCGCTGTTGCAACCATTCGGGCCAAAGAGGCGAAGTCTGAGATTGTGACTTTCGACAAACAACGGGTGGAAAAGGTGCGCCGTGAGGCGTTTGGCTTCTCCCTCCCCTCCCTTCCGAAGCTGGGCTTCCCAGCCTTTGGCGGTGGCTCTAAGGCCGATAGCAAAGACCAAAGCGTGGCTGCTGCTGCGGTGGAAGCGGATATTGAAGAGCAAAGCTTCACCGTGGCCAGCACGCGGGAATCGGCTGGACGGGTCGTACTTACGCTTGAAAATGGGCAGGTCTGGCGCTTGACCGAGGCAGGCGAACTCAATGCCCCCTCGCGCCCACCCTATAAAGTGAAGATCCGCACAGCTGCCATGGGTTCCTTTATCCTGACGGTCGAAGGCCGCAATAAAGGCTATCGCGTTCGCCGGGTTGAATAGACTTGAGCGGCTTTGCGCCCCTTCGCGACCGATCTAGCGGTCGCGTGGGTCAATCGCGTCGCGCAGGCCGTCGCCGATGAAGTTGAAGCAGAACAAGGTGACCATCATCGTCGTAGCTGGGAAGATCAATAGCCATGGGGCGATTTCCATCTCGCGCGCCCCAATTGAGATCAGATTGCCCAAGCTGGTCATTGGCTCCTGAACACCAAGGCCCAAGAAGCTTAAGAAGCTTTCGGTCAAGATGACGGCTGGAATGGTCAAAGTCACATAGACAACAACGGGCCCGAGGACATTGGGAACGATATGGCGGGTGACGATGCTGGAGCTGGTGACGCCGGCGGCTTCGGCTGCTTCAACAAATTCCTTTTTACGCAATGAGATCGTTTGCCCGCGAACAATCCGCGCCATGGTCAACCACTCCACTGCCCCAATCGCCACGAAGATCAGGATCAAATTGCGGCCAAACACCACCATCAAGATGATCACAAAAAAAATGAACGGTAACGCATAGAGCACATCGACGATGCGCATCATGATTTGATCGACCCGGCCGCCTATATAGCCAGCCGTCGCACCCCAGATAACCCCGATCAGAAGCGAAACCCCTGTTGCGACAAGGCCCACCGCCAGCGACATGCGCAAGCCGTATAATAGCCGCACAAATAAGTCCCGCCCTTGCGGGTCGGTGCCGAAAATGTGCAAATGCTCCCAAGTGGGCCCCTGCAACACGCGGTCATTATAGATGGTCTCATAATCATGTGGCCAGAAAAACGGGCCAAAGATCGCCAAGAAAGTCAAAGTGCCGAGCACGATCATGCTGCCCACGGCGGCCTTGTTGCGGAACAAGCGGCGGCGTGCATCATCCCAAAGCGAGCGTCCTTTGACGGCTGCTTCGAGAAGCTCGGCCTTTTCTTGGGGTGTCGTCAGCAGGGTCACTCGTATTTTACTTTCGGGTCTAAGAGGCCATATGCGAGATCGGCCAGAAGATTAAGTAGAATGATGAGGCCCGCATAGAGCACAACAACCGCCATCACGACGGGATAATCGCGCTGCAAAGCACTCGTGACGAAGTTTTTGCCAATACCCGGCAACTGAAACACTGTCTCCACCACAACTGAGCCAGTGATCAGGCCAGCGCAGGCGGGGCCTAAATAAGAAACCAAGGGCAACAGGGCCGCCCTCAGCGCATGCTTGGCTAGGACTTGATATTCAGGCAAGCCTTTCGCGCGTGCCGTTCGTACAAAGTTAGAGCGCAAGACTTCCACAGCGCTAGAGCGCACCAAGCGCGAGATGATGGCGATTTGAGCCAAGGATAGAGTAACGACTGGCAGCAGCAACGTCTCAAACGTCATCTTGCCCAGATCAAGGCCTGCTGTTGGCAACCAGCCAAGATAAACCCCAAACACTAGCGACAAAATCGGCCCAACAACCAAGGACGGAATACAAATACCGGCCATCGCGATGGCCATGATGGAATAGTCGGGCAAGCTATTTTGCTTCAGAGCGGCAAATAGGCCCATCGGCACGCCCACACAGGTCGCCAATAGCAACGCTGCCAAACCAATTGTCATTGATACCGGAAAACCGGAACCAATGATCTCGCTGACGGTTTGGTCCTTGTAAATCAAGGACGGACCTAAGTCGAAGGTCGCAAGCCCTTTCAAATAGTCCAAAAACTGGATGTAGAGTGGCTTATCAAACCCGTAAAAGGACATGAGCTGCGCGCGAATTTCAGGCGACAATGCACGTTCGGTATCAAATGGGCTACCTGGTGCCAAACGCATCATAAAGAAAGCCACCGCAATGATGACCAGCATGGTGGGAATGGCCACCATGAGGCGTCGCATCGTATAGGCTAACATGGTGTCTTTGGTCCTCTTGAAACGTCGGCGGACCGGCCAGTATGCGTGCCCGGTCGTTTGGACAGCAATTGATGAAGGTTACTGCATTGTCAACGGACCATGCCAGCACCCATTCTAACAAGAGCTTGATTGACAAAGAAACTCAGGCTCTCAATCTCCCCGCCGCATTTCTCGCCAAGCGTGCTGGACCCTTCGTTGAGCTTCCGCTATTGCCTGTGTCAAAGGGGAAAATCATGAGCTCGTTTCGCACAATCACAGCCAATTTTTCAGCTTCACCGCAAATCAGCGTGGCTGACGTTGACCAGGCAGTCCGCGACGGCTTTACCGCAGTTATCTGCAATCGCCCTGATCATGAAGACATGGGCCAAGTCAGCGCTCAGGAGATTGCAAAGGCCTGCGCAGAGCACGGGCTTAGCTTTACCCACATCCCGATTTCACGCGGTATTCCCGAAGAGGCAGTGCCGCTGATGCGCGAGGCCCTTGCAGCCAGCACAGGGCCCGTCCTTGCCTATTGCCGCAGCGGGACGCGTTCCACCAATCTGTGGGCTTTGGCAGAGGCCAGCGCCGGCGGAAACCCGGAAGAGCTTGTCGAAGCCGGCGCGCGCGGTGGTTATGATCTACGGGGCCTGATGCCGCTTTTGCGCTCACTTTCGCAAGCCAGCTAAACCGCCAGTTCTTGCCTGCTAATGACTAAAACCATGGCACTGTAACCGGTGCCACTGCAGCATCGTATCTTCATACCAAGACCCTGTCACAATTTGAAGGGATGGTTACGTGTATGAAGTCGAATCGCTTCAGGCTAAATTGTAACTAGCTTGAACACGATTTTTGTCTGCCAAAGGCCTGTTTGTTTTGACCAATCTCATCCGCGATTTTGAGTGGAGCTGGACTGGCGTCACCGTGCGCAAAACCGGCGCGCGCGTGCCGTTTGACGCCGCTCACTTGAGCGAGATTTTTCATTGGTGTGTGTATTTCGTAAGCGTCATATTGAGCCCCCGTTCAAAGGACGGCCCCGTTATTGGCTTTGCCCCAGACCCGGCCCGACCTTGGTATTTGATTTGGCCCAGCTTGTTTTTGGCAGGCGGTCGATCGGCCCGCGCGGGTGAGACCCCACAGCTTTGGATGCATTTTGAGGACAGAACGCATAGCGAGCCGGTAAGCTTGCCGGATGATAGCGTGCCGCGCTGGAACTTCGACGCCCATGATTTAAGCAAATCCCGCGTTGCCGCGGCTTTTGAAGAGGCCTTTGGCTATGGTTTGGCGCTTGATCCGCGACAACATGAGGGCTTCGCGGTCGAAAAGGGTGAAGACAATGGCATTCATGACGGACGTATTGTCACCACGCCCTGCGAACCTAAGCTCGGCAAAGTCTATCAGAAGCTGATTGATAATCGCGGCGCGGATGGCTTGATAGAAGACTTGCGGACCCCAACGGTCCGCGGTGTGCCCGCTCTAGTCTATATAAAACGCAGACCTGAACAGGTGCGGTTTTCCAACGATAACACCCAATGCTGGCTTCGCAGTGTGGATGAGATATTCTCAAGTGAAGAGACTGCAGCGATCACGCGCTTTTGTCAGATTTTGAAGCTTGATTGGGGTGGACTGGATATCTTGCGCGACCGGACCAGTGGTTTGATCTATATAGTAGATGCAAATCGCACAGACATGGGCCCGCCAATCGCGCTACCCTTATCAGATAAACTAAAAAGCACTTATATTCTGGGCTCTGCCTTGAAACTAAGTTGCGAGAAAGTCCGGCTGCGCGCTGGTGGAGGCATATGATGGCTGTTGCGATTCCCTTTGTCCGCGACATCAAATTTGACTATGGACGTGTTGAGCAGGTTAGCCCGCTGATCCGTCGGGTTATTGCTAATAACCCAGGCCCGTTCACCTTCACTGGCACAGGCGTCTATATCATTGGGCACGGTGATGTGTGCGTCATTGATCCTGGCCCCGACTTGGCCGACCATTTCGAGGCCCTGAAACAAGCTTTGGTGGGCGAGACGGTCAGCCATGTGCTCGTCACCCACTCCCATATGGACCACAGCCCCTTGGCCCATCCTTTGGCGCGTTGGGCGGGTTGTTCGGTTTTGGCTTCCGGCGAGATCGCCTTGCCTACGCAATCCGAAGTGCGCCTAGAGGCGGGTGACGACACGCGCTTCCGTCCTGATTCTGCGCTGAATGATGGAACTTTAATCGAAGGCGACGGCTGGACTATCGAAGCAATTGCGACGCCGGGCCATACCTCTGGGCACATGTGCTATGCCCTGATGGAAGAAAATTGCCTATTCTCTGGCGACCACATCATGGGCTGGTCCACGACGGTTATCAGTCCGCCTGATGGAGATATGGATGCCTATCTGACCAGCCTCGAAAAAATTGCCGCCCGGGAGTTTGCCACGATTTGGCCGACGCATGGCCCCCCAATCACCGACCCTGCCCCATTTGTAGCTGCCTATCGCGACCACCGCCTCGATCGGGAAGGCCAAATCCTCGCGTGCTTGGCCTCGGGTCACACCAAGGTGAAAGACATGGTGCCCGTTATGTATGCGGCGGTCGATCAAAGACTCTGGCCAGCAGCCTGTCACTCAGTCATGGCACATATGAGCCGTCTGGTGAAAATTGGACGGGTTGCATGCGAGGGCGAGCCCAATATGGACGCAAATTTTCAACTCGTCTGAGGGGTTTAGACTTAGCTCAGAAGTTGGGAACGGTGCGCTTTTCGCCATTGGGATGAACAATGACGATCGTTTGCCGATCATATTCCAAATTGGCTTGAAGTTCGCGTAACTTATCTTCATCGCCAGCTAAGATGTTGGTATAGCGCCATTTTGTGCCATCGTGGAAAACCACATAACCGCACACATTGGTCTGACATTCTGCCTTTTTGATGAGTTCACCATAGCCTTCAACCAGGGGCGGCCGGCGTTCATCGAACATCTTCGCGCGGACGCGAAAGCCCCAGACAATGACCACATCAACTGGGCGGTCTGAAGCCGATACGCTTGAGGATGCGCCAAAGGCAGGAGATTCGGCTGCTTCGCCCGTTTTTGTGGCAGCACTAGTGGCCTTGTTCGTTGCAGCGTGGCTGATCGTCGCCACACCAAGCGCTGAAGCCGCAAGCACAGATGCACTGATTACAGAAGTCATTTTCATGACAAAGTTGATCCCACCATGCACAATGGGAGTCAACTACCAATCTGTAATTTACCCCTTCACCGCAGCCAACAAGGCCTCAATGCGCTTTGCATTGGCACCTAAGTCAGAAACGCCAACACGGCTGACAGAACGCATATCAACCGCAGAGCCTGCGCCATCGGCTGTCACAACCAAAACAACATCGTCCTTAAAGCCAAACCAAAAGCTCTCGACACTGGCCTCTAGGCGCAACTTAGCGGGATCTTGTGTGACGACGGTCCAGCCGTTGGCCTTCATGGCAGCTTCAGCCTTTTTGTAGGCATCGGCGGGTGATGTGGTGGCGAGCTTTAATGTCTTGATTTCAGGGTAGGCGTCGGCCTGAATCTGATCTAATGATCGGCCAGACCAAGGAGACAAGCGCTCTTTGTTAAACGGCACGGTCGCATCTTTAGGTACCAGAATTGGATTGGACTTAGCCCCACGCGCCGCCATCATTTTGTCCGAAAAGGTCAAAGGATTAGCGGGATTGGTCGAGATATCGTGGATGGGCGGCACGGCGCGGGCTGCCGAAATCGCCGAAAAGGCCATACCAGCGGCGCCAAGTGCCACAACCCACATAAAGCCCAACGCCGCAAATCCAGCGCGCGGTTTGATGAAGATGACAAGGAGGCTGGTGATAAAGGTCAAGACGATCAGAATGCCGATCATGGGCACACCCATCCCGCCAATCATCTTCACTAGGCCGATGGTCCAAGGCCACAGGCCAAACTTGGTGCCAAGGGCGGCCACCATAAACCAGATCGGAACAAAAATGGCCAAGGCCACACCAATCATCAAAACGATGTTGCGGGCTTTTGCAAAACGGGATTGCGTTTCGGCCATCTTATTCTCCTTAAGGCAGAAAGGCCGCGCTGGCGGCGGCCTATTCCATCTACGTTAGAGTGTCGATGATCCGAGGTAAAGGCGCGATGGGCCAGAACACGCGTCGTTCTGGCCCAGCAAACTGTGATTACGATGCTTTTGCGGTTGGCAAATCGTAATTGGCGAAGGTTTCACGCAGGGCCAGCTTGTTGATCTTGCCGGTTGCACCCAATGGAATGGCTTCCACAAACTGGACGTCATCTGGCATCCACCACTTGGCGATTTTGCCGTCGAGATAGGCCAAGATGTCATCTTTCGTGGCCGTCGCACCTTTGGCGCATTCGATGATCAGAAGCGGACGCTCATCCCACTTGGGATGATATTTGCCAATGACGGCAGCAACCGCGACACCTGGGGCACCCACTGCGACGTTTTCGACATCGATGGAGCTGATCCACTCACCACCGGACTTGATCACGTCTTTGGCGCGGTCGGTGATTTGCATGAAGCCGGCGGTGTCGATGGTGGCGACGTCACCCGTATCAAAGAAGCCGTCTTGGTCTAGGATGTTGCCGCCTTCGCCTTTGAAATAGCCCGCAGCAATAGCAGCGCCGCGCACCACGAGATTGCCGAAGGTTTCACCATCACGTGGTGCCTCCACGCCATCACGCAGAATTTTGATTTCGACGCCAAATGGTGGACGGCCTTGCTTCAGCTTGGCCTTGATCTTCTCATCATGGGTCATGGTGTCGGCATCGGGGCCGAGCGAGCCCAAGGTGCCCAGTGGCGAGGTTTCAGTCATGCCCCAAGCGTGCAATACTTCAACACCATACTTCTCTTCGAACATCCGCATGATGCGCTCTGGCACCGCTGAGCCACCAATGGCGACTTTCTTCAGGGTCGACAGCTTGGAATTGGTCGATTCCAAATGCTGCAACAGCATCATCCAAACGGTTGGAACGGCAGCAGAGAAAGTAACGCTTTCAGTCTCCAGCAATTCGTAGATAGACGCACCATCCATCTTCGCACCTGGCATAACCAGTTTGGCCCCAGCAGCGGGTGCGGACAGCGCGACGCCCCAAGCATTGGCGTGGAACATCGGCACGACTGGCAGGATGACGTCGCGCGCGCCCAGACCCATGACGTCCTTCTGCATGGTCAACAGCGTGTGCAACACGTTGGATCGGTGCGAATAGAGCACGCCTTTAGGATTGCCAGTGGTGCCAGAGGTATAGCAAAGACCCGCAGCAGTGTTCTCGTCAAACCCGCCCCACTTTGCGTCCGCGCTATGGCTTTCGATCCAGCTTTCGTAGTCGATTGCACCCTTCAAGCTGCAAGCCGGCATGTGGTCCTTGTCGGTCAGCACGACATAGCGGGTCACCGGGCTCAATTTATCTTTCAAAGCTTCCAGAATAGGCAGGAAGGTCAAGTCGGTGAAGATGATCTTATCTTCGGCATGATTGACGATATAAACCAATTGCTCTGGGAACAGGCGTGGGTTCAAAGTATGCAGCACAACGCCAAGGCCCATCGCGCCGTACCAGATTTCCATGTGGCGGCCAGAGTTCCAAGCCAGGGTCGCAACCCGGTCGCCCATCTTGATCCCTTCAGCCAACAGCGCATTGGAAACCTTTTTGGCGCGGGTATTGATTTCGCTATAAGTGGTGCGGACAATTGGCCCCTCAACGGAGCGCGTCACAACTTCACGGCGACCATGATTGATCGCGGCATGATCCATAATCTTATCGACAGTCAGTGGCCAATTCTGCATTAAACCGAGCATGTTTATCTCCCAAATTTTTGGCTTGCCAACGTACGGCATTTGCGCCGGCCAAGTGCTTTAGCTGGCCGATTTTGGGCCCTTCCTAAGGCCTCAAGCGCGCACGTCAACTGGGCACGAGCCGAGGCCGCATCACAAGGCTGTAGAATGGGCAGAAAAGGGTCGACTAGGGCAGGAGCGACAGGCTTTTACCGACGACCCGGTCAATCATCCGTGGCGGAAGAAAACGGGCCAGCCACCAATTGACCAACTTATTGGGGACGGGTGCATAGCGCGTTTTGGGATGGGCTGTCGTCAAAGCTTCTTCGACCACATTTGCGACGACGCTGACCTCTAAGCCTTCTTGGTCCATGGCGGCTAAGGATTGTGTGAGGCGCTCTAAAGGCTTGCCCCAAATCGTATCAGCATAGCGGTTACCACCTGCGGCGGCCCCCTTCTCCCAGATGGGTGTCTTAACGGCACCTGGACCCACAACAATGACATCAATGCCGACCAGCAAAAGCTCTCGCCTAAGGCTGTCAGAGAAGCCTTCAACCGCATGCTTGGCTGCGACATAGGCGGCGGTAAAGGGATAGCCGAACTTACCTGAGACGGACGTGATATTGAGGATGCGGCCTTTAGGGCCCGTGCGCGCAGGATCTGCACCTAACAAAGGCGCAAAAACACGACAACAGCGCACGACGCCCATGAAGTTGATATTCATGACCTGCTCAATTTCGCTCAATGGCTGGATCAAAGCAGGACCGGGCAAAGCAATCCCGGCATTATTGACAAGGCCTGCTAGGGTCCGCCCTTGCAAGGCGTCACCAATGACCTGGGCCGCTGTCTCAATGGCTGGCAGGTCCGAAACGTCAAACAAAACAGCTTGCCCATTAGCACCAAAAGCGGCGTTCAAAGCATCTGCATCGGCCTGCTTACGGACGGAGGAAAACACGTAGTGGCCTTGCGCCACCAGTCGGTCAGCAATCGCCCGACCGATCCCGGTTGAAGCCCCCGTGACCAAAAAGGCCTTTTGATCTGCGCGCATGACGATACTTTCTAAAACGACGGAAGGAAAAATCGCTCTACGGATAAAGCTTGGATGTGGACCATGGCGCTGTGGCATCGCCCCGCATAAACTCTAAACGATCATGCAAGCGAAATGGACGGTCGCGCCAAAATTCAATTCGTATTGGCACCAGACGAAAGCCGGACCAGAAATCAGGCCGCGGCACCTCACCAATGCCAAACTTCAAGGCATAGCTCGCTACATTTTTCTCAAGTGCAAAGCGGTCTTCCAGCGGGCGGGACTGCGCACTCGCCCAAGCCCCGATCCGGCTATCGCGGGCACGCGAGGCAAAGTAGGCATCCGCTTCTTCTTGGCTGACAGAGGTAATTGCGCCACGCACACGAACCTGACGTCGCAGACTTTTCCAATGAAAACAGAGCGCTGCTTGCGGATTGTCGCTAAGTTGCTGCCCCTTGTAACTTTCTAGATTGGTGTAGAAGACGAAGCCTTGGGGGTCGAAATCCTTGAGAAGAACCATGCGCACATCCGGCAAGCCATCGCTGTCGGCCGTAGCCAACGCCATCGCATTGGCATCATTGATCTCTTTTTCCTTGGCCTCCTTCAGCCAAGTACCAAAGAGTTCAAATGGGCTAGCTGATGCTTCCAACTCTAATTGGTGGTCACCAGTCGCAGCTTGGTAGTCGGCCTCAGAAGGTGTCGGGGGGATAAGGGTGTTGGCGGTCATGCCAGCAATGTAGTGCACCGCCATACATTCGCCAACTCGAAGCGTCGTGGCTTAGCTGTTCTGCGTCTAACACCTCGGCAACCGCCTTGAAAAAACGCGCTGCCGCGCCTGCAAAAATCAATGGGCAAAAGATGAAATTTAGCGATTGAATTTACACGTCGTTAACCGTGCCGAGACGATGGTCTGGCCCATGTCTTCACCCTATGCCATACTCGGGCTTGAGCCCAATGCTGATCCCCGTGCCGCTAAGGCCGCGTTTCATGCTGTCGCCAAATCTTGCCACCCAGATGTCAATTCTGACCCGCAAGCTCGACAACGTTTTGAAGAAGCACGTGAAGCTTACCGCGTTATTACGCTGGGTGCTGCATCGGCCGATATTGGCCGTGTCGGCAGCCCGCGTGCCGGTCGCATGACCGAAATTGACCTAGAAGTTTCTGTCTGGATTGCCGCACGTGGCGGTTCCGTCAAAGGCTCCTGCCCGCTTGGCAAAGCCAGTGTTCGGGTGCCCGCTGGTGCCCGCGCTGGCGATCGCATCATCGCGCGAATTGGTAAAACCGATGTGGCTTGCGTGATCCGCATTGCTGACACCGATGGCTTTGAAATTGACGGTGGGAACATCGTCACCACGCTGACCTTGTCTGCGGCGCAAGCCAAATCTGGTGGCGGCGTCGAAATCGAAACGCCGATGGGCCGCTTACGCCTGAACGTGCCAAAAGAAAGCCAAGATGGCGACCGTTTGTTGGTCGCTGGCCGTGGCCTGCCAGCCGCCAATGGCCGCCCGGCGGGTGACCTTTATCTTGACGTTGAGATTATCGAGACCATGACGGACCGTGCTGTGGCAGCCTTGGACAAGATCCTAGCCAAAGCCCGCCGCCCGCGCGCAGGCAGTGACCATTTCGGCCAAGATCAAGTCGCTTAAGCGCTAACCTCGCTTAAAGTCAGAAAGATCACTTCAGCCGCGCCATAGGTCCGGCTGTCCAACACACCATAGCCAGCTGCTGCGAGCGCGGGTTCACCGCGGCCCCGCTCTAGCATTACCAGCGACTGGCCATGTAACCAGCCTTGCGTCAGCCCCTTAAGCGCTGCCAGATCATAGCCCTTGGCATAGGGCGGATCGAGAAACACCAAATCAAACGGGCCATTAGCTGTTGCGGGCATGACACCCAAATCGGTCGCGTCGCGCTTCCAAACCCGTGTGATACCTTGGGCAGAGCAGGCCTCAATATTACTTGCCAAGGCTGCCCGGGCTGCGGGATCAGTGTCGACAAACAGGCAGTGGGCCGCCCCACGAGATAGAGCCTCCAACCCCAGGGCACCGGTTCCAGCAAATAAGTCCAGCACTTTGGCCCCATTTACTCCGGGCGACCACGGCGCATGCTCAAGAATATTGAAGACCGCTTGGCGCGCACGGTCAGACGTTGGCCGCGTTGAGTCCCCCGTAGGGGCTGCCAGCGCCTTTCCTTTCCATCGCCCTGAAACAATGCGCATGAAATTTGCCTCTAAGTCGTCTTAGCCAGATGGCGGTCGAGCTTCTCGTGCAACTGCGACAAGTGCAGCCGCAGCAGAGCAATCTCATGCTCGGATTTAACATTGACCTCGTAATCCATCCGCGTTGTCAGACGATCTTTCTCAGCTTGGCGGTTCTGCGCCATCATAATGATGGGAGCTTGGATCGCTGCCAACATCGATAAAATGAGGTTCAAGAAAATGAAGGGATAGGGGTCAAAGCGTGCTTGGCCATGTAGGATTACCAAATTCAGCGTCGCCCAAATAAACAGAAAGATGCCAAAACTGATCACAAAGCCCCACGAGCCGCCAACTTCGGCAACCCGATCTGCCAGCCTCTCGCCAAAGGTCGTTTGCAATTCGAACGCTTCGTTTGCATCCTGCGTATTATGGACACGATGGGCAATGGCGCACACTAAGGCTTGGTCCTTGGCCGAAAGTCGGGCAAAGCCCCCCTCTTCCAACAGGATTTGACCTAGCATATGTGCTTGTTCAGGTGGCAGATCAGCGACTTCTGCCGCTGAAGTGTAAGTTTCGGTCATGGTGGGGGCTCCAAATCAGGCCAATCATCTCTATATGACAAAGATGCGAACGACAATTTTTTAGGACGAGTCCCATGGCCGCCGTTACGATCTATACCAAATTCTACTGCCCTTTCTGTGAGCGCGCCTTGGCGCTGCTTGAGAAAAAAGGGGCGGACATTACCAATATCGAAGCCTCGTCTAACAAAGAGATGCGGGCCAAGATGAACGAGCTGTCGGGACGCAATACATTCCCGCAGATTTTCATTGGCGGCACCCATATTGGTGGTTGCGATGATTTGATGGCGCTCGAGGCCAAAGGCGGCCTTGATCCATTATTGGCGGCTTAGCCTTGGTCAAGGTTGCTGTCCTTCAATTGCGGACACCGGCGCGCCTAGACGCCGCGCGTGCGCAGCTTGAGCCCTTGTTGGCCCGCGCCGCTAAGGCCGGGGCCAAGCTGATCGTGACACCTGAAGGCACCAATATCCTACAGCGCGACCGCGCCCGATTTGATGAAGCTGCCCTGTTTGAGGATGAAGCCGAGGCGCTCGACTGGTATGGAGAGCAGGCAAAAGCCTGTGGCGTGCATCTGTTGATTGGCTCAGCCCTCCTGAAACGACGCAGCGGGAAAGCAGCGAACCGTAGCCATTTTTTTGGACCGGACGGCAGCTTATTGGCCACTTATGACAAGATCCATCTGTTTGACGTGAATTTGGGCGCAGGCCAAGAAACCCGCGAGAGCAATGCCTACGAGCCCGGTGACAAGGCTGTTGTTGTGGAAACCGACTTTGGCACGCTGGGCCTGACCATCTGCTACGATGTGCGCTTCCCCCATTTGTATCGCGACTTGGCCAAGGCCGGTGCGCAGATCATCGCAGTGCCTGCGGCCTTTACTGCCCCCACAGGCAAGGCCCATTGGCATACTTTGCTGCGCGCCCGGGCGATTGAGACCGGTGCCTATATTCTGGCTGCTGCCCAAGGTGGCAATCATGAAGATGGACGCGCCACTTTTGGCCACAGCCTGATCATCTCGCCCTGGGGCGACATAATCGGTGAACTCGCCCATGATAATCTTGGCGTTCTGTTAGCCGATCTCGATTTAGAGCGCGTCACCATCGCACGCGACAAAATCCCCTGTTTGACCCATGACCGTGACTATCAAAGCCCATGATCAAATATGCGCTTCGCTGTGATCAGGCACATGACTGGGAAGCTTGGTTTGACTCTATGGCAGGTTATGAGACCCAGGTCGGGCGTGGCTTGGTTGAGTGCCCGTTGTGCGGATCAAAAGCTGTCGAAAAAGCGCCGATGGCCCCCGCAGTCCTATCCTCAAAGTCTGACCGCCCTGCCCCACCTGTCCCTGCCGATGCCCCCGTCCCCGTCGCCAATGAACCAGACCCAATGAGCTTGCCAGAGCCCGTCAAAGCTTTCTTCCAAGGCTGGAAGGAGCATATTGAGCAGCATTACGACTATGTCGGCGACGCTTTTGCCAAAGAGGTACGCGCCATGCATGAGGGCGATAGCGAAGAACGCCTCGTCTATGGCCAAGCCACTGCCAAAGAAGCCAAAGAACTGATTGAAGACGGAATATCTGTAGCGCCGCTTCCGGCCTTAGCCAGCCCAAAACCTGTGCGCGGCTATCATTGATGCTTTAGGGGCTGGCTGTGGGTAGAGGCCCATTGCCAATTGACAGCCATCCGTCTGTGCCTGACTCTTGTCCCTTATGAGAGGGAGATAGGGTATGAATCGTCGCGATCTTTTGGCACTTGGTTCTGCGAGCCTTTTAGGCGGCCCGGCTCTCGCCTCCACCTCCTCCGCACGCACCATTCTCACCGGTGGGCCGATACATAGCGGCATCGCGGGCCAAGGCCCTGCCGAAGCCATCGCCATTGAGGGTGGCCGGATCGTCAGTGTCGGCAGCCTACGCGCCGTGCGTGCCGCTTTACCGCGCGCAAAGGAAATCGACCTTGCAGGCGGCGCGGCTTTACCAGGCCTTGTGGATGGCCATGCGCATATGACGGGCATCGGCCTGCGCGAGATGACGCTGAACCTCGATAGCGTCAAATCCATAGCAGAGCTTCAGACCAAGCTTGCGGCTTGGGCCGCGCAAAACCCGACCGGACCGATTGCCGGGCGCGGCTGGATCGAAACCCACTGGCCCGAAGGCCGTTTCCCAACAAGGCAGGATGTCGACGCCATTGTGCCAGACCGGCCTTTGCTTCTTGGCCGCTCGGATGGACATGCCGCGCTGGCAAATAGTGCCCTTTTGAAGCTTGCAGGCATTGACGCGAGCACAGCCAATCCCCCCGGAGGGCAAATCCTAAAGGACGCCTCGGGTCAGCCGACGGGTATGCTGATCGATAATGCGCAGGCACTCGTTGAAAACCGGATGCCAACAGCAACACCGGACATGATCCGCCAAGCCCTGATCAAGGCCGATCGCCTCTATGCTTCGCGCGGCTGGACCGGCCTGCACAATATGAGCGTTTCGGGCGAGGACTTGATCGCGCTTAAGGCGCTTGCCCTCTCCGGCGAAGTCCAGTTGCGGGTCGATAATTATCTCGACATCCCATTTGCCGCCGACGTATTGCGGCGTGGGCCCAGTGTCGACGCCACGGGCAGGATCAGCACACGCGGGGTCAAAATCTATTCCGACGGCGCGCTGGGCTCGCGCGGTGCGGCCCTGCTCGCCCCTTATGCGGATGCACCAGAGTCCGAAGGTCTGTTGCTGACGCCGGAAGAGCAAGTTTTAACTGTGCTGGAGCGGGCCAAGAAGTCTGGCGCACAAGTTGCCATGCATGCCATTGGCGACCGCGGCAATCGCCAAAGCCTAGACTGGTTTGAACGCGTGCTGGGCCGCGCCAAGACCAATCGCCGTTGGCGGATTGAGCATGCGCAAGTCGTCTCACCACCGGATATGCCGCGCTTTGCGAAACTTGGGGTGATTGCCTCCATGCAACCCTCCCACGCTATTGGCGATCTGTTCTTTGCGCCCTCGCGCTTAGGCCCAGAACGCCTCAAAGGCGCTTATGCTTGGACAAGCCTATTGAAGACCGGTGCGGTGGTTTGCGGCGGCTCTGACGCACCGGTCGAACAAGGTGACCCGCGCATCGAGTTTTATGCGGCCATCTATCGCCACGCGCTCAATGGCTTTGTTGGCCCAGATTGGGGCCTGGAAGAGCGCGTTTCGCGCCAACAGGCTTTGAGCATGTTCACGCGCTCTGCCGCTTATGCGGTGGGCGCAGAGCGCAGCCGCGGCACTTTGGCTATTGGCCAAGCAGCCAGCATTAGCGTCTTCTCGCGCGATCTTATGAGCGTGAAACCCGCCGACATCCTCGACGCCAAGACCGTCCTCACCATGGTGGACGGCAAGATTGTGTATGAGGCTTAAAAGCGGGCTTTAGTCGTCGTCGTTGTTCAGATAATTCATTAAGTCGTCGACGCGCTCAAAGCGCTTGCCTTTCCCGGCTCGCGCCTCATCCATGGCCGCTTGCGTGACCCGATTGGGTACTTTGACGTCAAACGGCAAAGCCCGTTCAGCCGCGACTCGCAGCAGCATCATGCGGATGGCGTCCGAAACCGACAGGCCCATTTTTTCAAGAACTTCTGTCGCTTCTTGCTTCAGGTCAGCGCTGATGCGCGCCCGTACGACTTGATCGCTGGCCATGATTATCGTCCAATCGGATGTTTGTAGCTACAACATAGCTACAAACTTCGTACAGGCAAGTGAGTTTATTGCTGCTTTGGGCAACGAAAGCCCAGTTTGTTCAATACCTCTTTCGGCTCGGCTCAAACAGCGAACTCTTGCAATGCCTGCCCCATGTCGGCAAGGCACACCGGACTATTTGAGTGGGTGCCACCAATGGCTTTTCAGTATTGCACATCATCCATGCACTGGAACCCAGTAAAATTCTTCTTCTCATTGACGACGACGCCCGAACACTTACCATCGTTCTCGAACTTGCATGAAAAGCTAATTTGGCCAAATTTTTCGCATTTTTGACCAAGTGTCGATGCAGGCAGACTGGGCTCTGAAATACTGTAGCTTGGTCCCATGCCAGCCCCGAACTGAACGTCATAGGTTAAGAGCGACCACGCAGCGTCCTCACCAAATGGATCGCTATAGCGAAACTGGCAAATTCCAATTTCCTGCATAAAGCTCTCTGAAGACTTACGCTTTAGCGTGCTTGCTCGTTGCTGAGTGAGTGTCTGCGCGCACAATTCTTGCATTTGCGAAAGACCAATTGGTAAGATTTCACAAGCGGACGCTTCTGAAAAGACCCGTTCTTTGCGTTGGCAGTCTTTTTGGGCGGCGGTAACCTTTGGCACTAATGACGCATCAACTGCTTCTTGCTTGGTCCGGCCTTGAATCGTCCACACAGCAATCACGAAGGCAACAACAAGTAATCCAGCTAGCAAAACCCGGTGATGTCGTTTCATTCGGAAAACTTTCACTCAAAAATCGGCTAATACAAGTTGTGACCCCACGGTATAATATCACATCGAATGGTTCTCCAACTTCACATTGTGAAGAATGGCGACATCCACCCCCCCCCTGCAATCCATCCCGCCAGCCACTTGGCGTTCAGGCCACGGCTGCCTATAGATTTGCGAACACTATTTTAAGCGGCACCTCGTGCCTGGACGGGAAGTTATGGCTAGCGTTAACGACATTCGAACTTCGTTTTTGGACTTTTTCAAATCCAAGGGCCACACCGTAATGGCGTCCAGCCCACTGGTGCCGCAAAATGACCCGACTTTGATGTTCACCAATGCGGGCATGGTCCAGTTCAAGAACGTGTTTACGGGGGCAGAAACCCCGCCCCAGCCGCCGCGTGCTGCGACCAGCCAAAAGTGCGTGCGTGCAGGTGGTAAGCATAATGACCTCGACAATGTCGGCTACACCGCGCGCCACCATACCTTCTTTGAAATGCTGGGGAACTTCTCGTTCGGCGATTATTTCAAGGACGAAGCGATCAGCCATGCATGGGAATTGCTGACCAAGGATTTTGGCATAGATAAGTCAAAGCTGATTGTCACCGTCTATCACACCGATGACGAAGCCCGTGCCCTGTGGCGCAAGATTGCGGACCTCAGCGATGATCGCATCATCTCCATCCCCACCAGCGACAATTTCTGGTCGATGGGAGATACGGGCCCGTGCGGGCCGTGCAGCGAAATCTTCTATGACCATGGCGACCATATTTGGGGCGGTGTGCCGGGCAGTGCCGAAGAAGATGGCGACCGCTGGATTGAAATCTGGAACCTCGTCTTCATGCAGTTTGAGCGCCACGCTGACGGCAGCCAAACCAGCCTGCCCAAGCCCAGCATTGATACGGGCATGGGGCTGGAACGTGTCTCGGCCGTGCTGCAAGGCGTGCACGACAATTATGACATCGACCTGTTCAAGACCCTGATCGCGGCGTCTGAGAACCTGACCGGCGTTAAGGCTGAAGGCGACAAGCGCGCCAGTCACCGCGTGATTGCTGACCACATCCGCGCGTCCAGCTTCTTGATCGCCGATGGGGTGACGCCATCCAACGAAGGGCGCGGCTATGTGCTTCGCCGCATCATGCGCCGCGCCATGCGCCACGCCCATATGCTGGGCGCGAGCGAGCCATTGCTACACCGTTTGGCCCCGGTCCTGATCCAAGAAATGGGCGGCGCTTATTCCGAATTGCGCCGGGCTGAGGCTTTCATCACCTCCACACTCGAGCAAGAAGAAGTTCGCTTCCGCCGAACCTTAGGCCGCGGCCTGTCCTTGCTGGACGAAGAGAGCGCGGGGCTGACGCAGGGCCAAGAGCTGTCGGGCAAAGCTGCCTTCCAGCTTTACGACACCTATGGCTTCCCCGTCGATCTGACCCAAGACGTCTTGCGCGCACGCGGTATCGGCGTCGACATGACGGCCTTTAATGCGGCAATGGACGAGCAAAAGGCGTTAGCACGCGCCGCTTGGGCGGGCAGCGGCGAAGCTGGCACCGATGCAATCTGGCTGACCTTGAAAGATGAGCAAGGCGGCAGTGAATTCTTGGGCTATAGCCAGAGCGAGGCCAGCGGCCAATTGGCAGCAATTGTGGTCGGCGGCGCAAAAGTCGACGCGCTTGCTGAAGGCGAGACCGGCGAACTGGTGTTCAACCAAACTCCCTTCTATGCCGAAAGTGGCGGCCAAGCCGGTGATCAGGGCGTGATCCGCTTTGACAATGGTGCCGTCTTTGAAGTCGAAGACACTTTAAAGCGCGCTGGGGCCATCCATGGCCATAAGGGCAAGCTGGTCCAGGGCGGGATCAAAGTCGGTGACGCCGCTTCATTGACCATTGATGCGCCGCGCCGCAACGCCATCCGCGCCAACCACAGCGCGACGCACTTGATGCATGCCGCGCTGCAAAACGTGCTGGGCCCACATGTGACGCAGAAGGGCTCGCTAGTTGAAGCTGATCGTTTGCGCTTTGACTTTGCCCATGGCGCAGGCCTTTCGCGGGCAGAAATCGACGCCATTGAGGCTGAGGTAAACGCAGTCGTGCGGCAAAACACGGAAGCGTCGACCCGCTTGATGACGCCCGATGAAGCCATTGCCGAAGGCGCGATGGCATTGTTTGGTGAGAAATATGGCGACGAAGTACGCGTGCTCGCCATGGGCCGGAAGCTCGACCACGCACCAAAGTCCTATTCGGTCGAACTCTGCGGCGGCACCCACGTCGGCCGTACCGGTGACATCGGCAGCTTTGTGATCGTTTCTGAAGGCGCAGTTGCCGCTGGCGTGCGCCGGATCGAAGCCGCGACTGGCCAAGCCGCCCTCGATCACCTCAAGGCCGAGGCCGCAATTGCACGCGCAGCGGCAGAGCCCTTAAAGGCGCAATTGCCAGACCTGCCCGCGCGGATTGAGGCGATGATTGCTGACCGTAAGCGGCTCGAAAAAGAACTGACTGACGCCAAGCAAAAGCTTGCTCTCGGTGGCGGCGGCGGTGCTGCGGCTGCCATTGAAGAGATTGGCGGCGTAAAACTTGATGCCCGCATCCTCGACGGCATTGGGGCCAAGGACTTACGTCCCATGGTTAATGAAGCGATCCAGAAACTGGGCCAAGGCGTGGTCGCCTATGTTGCCGCAGCAGACGGGAAAGCCGCCATTGCGGTGGCCAGCACGGTTGCCAGCGTCAGCGCGGTGGATCTGGTCAAAGCCGCTGTACTCGCCATGGGCGGGCAAGGCGGCGGCGGTAAGCCCGATTTTGCTCAAGGTGGTGCGCCGACAGCGGATGCCGCCTCTGCAGGCCTAGACGCCGTGAAAGCGGCCATGACCAACTAGATGAAACAGTTCGACTATCTGATCCTGATCCCGACCGATCCCACTTACGTCCCCAGTGACGAGCAAGCCGAAGCCGGCGCCGATGCACTGGAGGCTTTGCTGCCGCGTGCCGACGAAGTCAGCTATGACATGTTCGATGATGTGCGCTTCATCGATGGCGGCGAGGCGTTTGAAGCCATCACCTGCCCGCACTGCGGCAAGGATGCCAAAGCTTGGTGGGAAGGCGCGATGGATCAGGCAGCAGAGACCGAGTTTGAAGATTTGGCCGTCGTGGCCACCTGCTGTGGCGGGGCAACCAATCTGAACGCGCTGATCTATCAACCTGCTGCGGCCTTTGCTCGCTTTACTTTGGTTGCCACCAACTCCCAGGTCGAAACCCTCGCCCTCGAGGCTCTGATCCCAGTTGAGGCGGCATTGGGCTGTGCTGTGCGTGTGGTGCGGCAGAAGGTTTAGCCCCGCCCCAAATAATTTTCCCCAAATACCCGAATTGGCCCTTGCGTTTGCGGGCGAGCGACCACACATGCAGCGCATGACCGACGAACACGCAACCACCGCCCCGACCGATGCTCCTGACTCAAACATGGGCTCTAGCCCTGCCCGCTTTGCGAGCTTTGAGGAGTTTTATCCGTTTTATATTTCTGAGCACCAAAATGTGATCAGCCGCCGCCTGCATATCGTTGGCACAGGCCTTGTCTGCTTGTGTTTGCTGATGGTCGTCCTTTGGGGCGTCGTGGGTGGCTTCCAATACTTAGTCGCAGCCCCAATCGTCGGCTATGGCTTTGCTTGGGTTGGCCATTATTTCTTCGAGAAGAATAAGCCAGCGACCTTCACTTATCCCGCTTGGAGCCTAATGGGCGACTTCCGGATGTTTGGTGAGACCATCACGGGCAAGCGCGCTTTCTAACCAGCCCTCGTCGTCAAGAAACACCTTGCAGGGGGCGATCATCATGCATTGCCCCCTCGCCCAAGCAGCCCTATTTTAGGGCCATGCTGATTCTACTCTCCCCCGCGAAAAACCTTAATTACGAGCCGGTCTCTCAAGACCTGCCAGCAACCAAGCCACGCTTGGAAGCCGATATTGCAACGCTCGCCAAAGTAACGGCCAGATTAAAGCGGTCCGACATTGCCAAGCTGATGCATTTGTCTGACAATTTGGCAGATTTAAACTACCAGCGCTTTCAAGCGTTTGACCCGGGCCTTGATGGGCCTGATGTGCTTCAAGCCGCCTTGGCGTTTAATGGCGATGTCTATCAAGGCTTACAGGCGCGAGATTTAAGCGCCGAGGATTTGAACTGGGCGCAGGACCACGTCCGCATCCTGTCGGGCCTTTACGGTCTTTTGCGCCCGCTCGACGTCATTGCGCCATACCGCTTGGAGATGGGCACACGGCTGAAGACCCGACGCGGCGAGAGCCTCTATGACTTTTGGGGCGACCGGATATCCAAAGCTCTGAATAGCGACTTAGTGGGCCAAGCTGCGCCCATCGTGCTGAACCTTGCCTCTACTGAATATTTCAGCGCCGTTTCCAAGAAGGCGTTACAAGCGCGAGTCATCACGGCGAACTTCAAAGAGATAAAGGATGGCGAGGCCCGCGTGTTGAGCTTCTATGCCAAGCGGGCGCGCGGCACGATGGCGCGCTTTTGCATTGAAAATCGTATCACCGATCCAGAAGCCATCAAAGCTTTTGACGTTGATGGCTACCGCTATGACGCGGCAAGTTCCAAAGCGGATTCGTTAGTGTTCTCGCGCCCTCAACCATCGGGCAAGGTGGGCTGAACCCTATAGCCAAGCCTGCCCTCAACATGGCGCTGCAAGGTGGTGGCTCTCACGGGGCGTTTGCGTGGGGGATTTTGGATGGGCTCCTCGAAGAGGACAAGTTTGACATTGCCGCCATCACCGCGACCAGCGCCGGGGCGATGAATGCAGTGGTCTGCGCCGATGGCTTGCGAACGGGCGGGAACGCGGGTGCGCGCGAGGCGCTGGCGCGCTTTTGGCAGAAGATTAGCACGACGCGCGGGCCCTTCAGTCCGGTCAGCCTGAACGCTATCCGCAAGGCTTTTGACCCATTCGGCCTCTTCAAGGCGGCAAGCTTTCAATGGTTTGATGCGCTGACAAGCGTGGCGAGCCCCCACGAGTTTAATCCTTGGAATTTCAACCCCTTGCGCGACACTCTTCAGGATGTTGTTGACTTTGAAAGCTTAGCAAAAGATCCACCTTTCAAGCTCTTTATCGCCGCAACCAATGTCAAAAGTGGGCGTGCGAAGGTGTTTCGCACCCATGAGGTCAGTGCCGATGTGACCTTGGCTTCGGCCTGCCTGCCCTATTTGTTTCAAGCCGTCGAAGTGGATGGGCAAGCCTATTGGGATGGCGGCTATATGGCCAATCCAGCGCTCTGGCCGCTCTTCTATGAAGCGGGTTTACCCGACGACTTGCTCCTATGTGCGTTGAATCCACAGACGCTAGACACCGTGCCAAAGACCAGTGCGGCGATCATGGACCGCTTAAACGAGATTACCTTTAACGCCAGTCTGATCGCAGAATTGCGCGCCATCGCCTTTGTCCAGCGCCTCTTAGAGGATGAGGAGATAGGCGATAAATTGAAGGACCGCTATCGGGACGTGAAAGTCCATGCCATCAAGGCCGATGACGCGCTGAAGGGCTTGGGTGCAGCCAGTAAATTCAATACCGACTGGGACTTTCTAACCGGCCTGCGCGATCAAGGAAGGGCAGCGTGGAAGGAATGGTCCAGCCAATGTGGAACAGCGGTCGGGCACCACAGCACGGTGGACTTGGCGAAAGACTTCCTAGACCGCTAGGCTTTGCTAACGTCTTCCTCTTCGCCTTCCACCAAAACCCGGCCCTTGGTCTCTGGTAAAAAGGCGATGGCGATGAGTGCCAAGACCACCAACGGCATGATGGCGATGAGAGCGTGGCCAAGGCCCCCTAAGACTGGGATCAGGAAAGCGACCAAACTCCCCCCCACGATCGCACCACCACTGGCCCCGATTTCAGAGGTACCGGCAACGGTGGCGCGCGCCTTTGTGGGGATGAGCTCGGTCATCGTGGCACGAAGCGCAACAGACGCCGCAAACCAGGCCATATAGCCAAGGCTCAACGATGCGCCGACGAGGCCAAACTGGCTGCTGCCATAGACGCCTGAAAGCCCAAGGACACAAATGAGCGTAGCAGTCAGGGCAACAGGCTTACGCCCAAAGCGATCTGCCAATCGTCCGCCGAGGAAGGTTCCGACCAGACCAATCAGGCCAGCCGCAAATGAAACCAAAGCGACTTGGCTTGGCTCCCACTTCGCAACCGACTGCAGATATTGGGAATTGTAAGACAAGGCGGGCGAAATTGGCAGCCAGAACAAGAAATAAGCAATCCCAATCAGGATCACGGGCCGACGATGGGTGCGGATCAGCGCAAACGGATCGGCTTGCTTGGCCTGACTAGCCGCGACAAAGGCCGCACTTTCGGGCAGCGCCAACCGCCAGATGATGGACAAAAGTGCCGGCACCGCGCCTGCTGCATACATCCAGCGCCACGCATCAGGCTGGTCGGCAAAGGTGCCATAGGCCACCAAGGCCACACCATCGCCAGAGGCCCCTAGAAGCGCCAACAGCCCCAGCATCCAAGCCCGCGCGCGTGCTGGGGCTGCCTCTGCCAAAAGCACCACGGCCAATAACTCATCGACCATCGTGAACAAGCGGGTGAAAAAGAGGCCCGTCGCGAGCATTGCCGCATTTTGTGCAAAAGCGGTTAGCAAAGCGGATGCCGAGAACCCCAAAATGGCTGCCAAGAAAAGCGGCTTTCGGCCAATCCTATCAGCCATCAAGGTCAACATCACGGCAGGAATTGCCCCGACCTTGGCAATCGTGCCGATCAAGACCGAGGTCTGATCATCATAGCCAAATGCCTGTTGGAATTGTGGGAGTGCGAGGGTCGATAATTGGAAATCATACCGGCTGGCCATAAAGGCGGTGCCAACCACAAATAACAAGAACCAGACGTCCTTCTCAATCTTCGGACGACCGCTATTGCCCGGCGAACTTGACCCTTGTGGTGCCTCGGCACGCATTGCAATTCCCCCAGCTTTTATCGTGATTAGGCGGGCTGTGCGCGTTTATATGCCGCCAGATTTCATGCCTAACCTTAGCTTAGTTTTTTGGTACTTGTCGCCTGCCCAGACCGTCCGACGACTGCAAAGTTTTAGTCGATAGGCCGAAAACACTCTGCGTCATCGTGACTGACCTTATTGACCCGATCGCTGACTTGCCTCGGCACCATAAATCCATCAAGTGGCGGAATTAAAAGCTGTTTTAGGGTGTCAGATGGGGTGCTGGCTTTCAACCAAATTGGCCAATTAGTCGGCTCGATCACAACGGGAAAACGGTCATGAAGATTTCGAAAATCCTCTGTTGCAGCCGTGGTGACAATGCTCATGGACAAGAGAAGGCCACCCTCCTCGTCCTTGGCAGCCTCCCATAGGCCCGCAAAGGCAACAGGCTGCCCGTCTGGCCGTGCGATGAAGTAAGGCGTGCGCACCTTGCCCTCGCGCTTCCACTCATAAAAGCCATCTGCGGGGATCAAGCAGCGCTTGCGGGCAAAGGCGGTGCGGAAAGCCGGTTTGTCAGCCACGGTCTCGCCACGGGCATTGAACAAGGGCCCTGTTGGTGGGTCTTTGGCCATCCAAGCCGGCCGCAGCCCCCACCGGGCTTGTAAGATCCGGGTATCGCCTGCCTTGCCAATCGCAACCATCGGGGCAAGCTGGGTTGGGGCTACGTTCCAGCGCGGGGCCAGATTTGGCCTGTCAGCCGACCCAAAGAGGGTCGCCATCGCATCTACTGGCAATGTTACGGCGTATCGTCCACACATGGCTTCCATGCTAGCACAAAGCCATGACCCTGGAAGCCAAACCTGTCCCCGTCCCTGCTGTTGGTATCGTCTGTTTCAACGACGATGGCCACGTCCTCTTGATCCGTCGGGGCACGCCCCCTCGGCAAGGGGAGTGGTCTATCCCCGGTGGCAAGCTGGAATGGGGGGAAAAGGCAATTGACGCAGCCTTGCGGGAATTGGCGGAAGAGACAGGCGTCACGGCTGAAATATTTGGCCTAATCGACGTGGTAGACGGTATCTTCACCAGCCGGAGCACGGGCGATGTTACGCGTCATTATGTGCTGATCGACTATGTCGCCCGCTATCAATCCGGGGCAGTCATAGCGGGCGATGACGCCAGCGAGGCGCGCTTCGTGGCACTTGATATGCTCGAAAGCCATGGTCTATGGGAAGAAACCACCCGCATCATTCATCAAGGCCATCGCCTCTGGCACGCGGCGCAAGTTTAGAGTTAAGGGTTACGCTCACACAATTGATCGTTCGGCCGCTTACCCTTCAAACGCCAAGCGAATTGGCGATAACCCAGTGGCTTGTCAAAGCGGTAATACTTACCAAACCAAGCATCGAAGTCGGGATCTTCGCGCAGATAGGTCAAAGTATTGAAGCTAACCAAGCGATTGGCAAAGACGCGGCCATATTCTTCAATCACGACATCGGGCGGTCGACAGGTTAGGTCAGCCACATATTCCCGCCGCACCCGATCAAGCTCCATCTTGCGGAAGGATTCTTTCTTAGGATCGGCTTGGGGGACCTCCAGACCGACTAGCATCCACATGCCATAATGGCGCGAAATGATGGGCCGTTCGAGAATCCGCACGATATAGAATGCGTGCTCAGGCGAAATCGAGAGGACGGCGATCCGACTATCTTGAGGCTCATTCTTTACAAACTTGCGCAAGGTCGGGAAAACTGGCTGGCCCTTGGTCAATAGGACACGATTGATCGGCTTATAGATGGCTTGATGGGACAGGATCGCCAGACCAATAGCGGCAAGCGCTGCCACCACCCACCGACGCTCTGCCACCATTTTGGCACCAATGCTAACCACCAGCATCAGGGACAAGCCTTGTGCCGCCAACATATGATAGCGCCAACCCTTCATCTGCAGCCAAATTGCCAACAGCATGGCCGTTAGGGTGACCAAGAGCCCAAGTGTGAGTGAGCGCTTGTCCCAAGCCAATAGCGCCATGACAAAGGGAACAATGGCAAAGCTAGTCGTGCCTAAAATGAAGCCCAAGCGCTTGCTGGGCGCAAGCTGCATGACGGGTCCAAAGTTAGAATAAGCTACCATCACCATCGGCACGATGCGCGAAAAGAAGTCTTGGGCAAATAGTAATAATGCCACGGTGTAAAGGACTGCTGCGGCCCCGAGGCCTAAGGTTTCAAACCGGATTGGCCGATAGGCGCGACGCAAACGCGCCATCATGCACCCTTCAATCAACAAAGGAACCAATACAAAAACGTGCTTGAGTGCGAAGCCGTAAGCCGAGAACGCCAGCGTGATCAAAAGGGCCGCAGAGGAAATCGGCTTGCCTTCCATGCGCGCCACAGCGAGCGCCGTCCAAAGGATGGACGCGACAAAGAACGCGTGCTCCCGCTGCCCTGTCTCACCCAAGGGCAAAATCAGATAGGATACGGCCATCGCCAGCAAAATGACCTGACGTTGGCCAAGCGAAATCAAGTCGCGCGTCAGGCTGTTGAATGTCCACAGCGCCGCCATTGCCAAACCTGTGACACCAACTGCCAAGACCTGGTAAGCTGAGACACCCAGCATTTGGCTCAAATAATGCCACGGCAATGCCGCCCAGAACCACAAGGGTGGATTGGTCTCAATCACATCTTGATAAATGACTTTGCCCTGCGCGACTTGTTCCGCGACATATAAACGCCAGACGATATCGCCGGTCGGCGTCAGCTGCAGCATAGCCCACAGCCCACCGATCAAAATCCCAGCCAAAGCCAAGCCGAACAAAGCCGTCGTGGTTGTTTGAGACCAGGTGGCCGACCGTGGGCCGGACAAGAGGGATGAGGTAAGTGTCATGGGCGACCAAGTTGTGACTGGGTTTATTCAGTTCGATTGTTGGATGCAGGAGCGCGCTTTAGCAGGTCCTTAGCCAAGCTAGAACAGCGAAAACTGCGCAACTTCGCCGTTTTGGCGTTTTTTCTGAGCAGAATTGAGCTGGTGCCGCAAATTAATGCATAAAATTACAGCTAATGCTGACTTGTTAATCCACTGTCATCCTACGCTTTGCTATGGGAGGCCAGATAAGTCCATCTTCGATTTCGATGGCAGGGAGCCCGAGTGCATGGAACGTTCCGCCTATACTGAAATGGCAGCCATTGACGAAAATCACTGGTGGTATCGCGCTCGTCGGCGCATTGTGGCTGAAATGATTACCCAACATATTGCCAAGCGTCCCAACCTCGCGATTGCTGAAATTGGCTGCGGGACCGGCTCTAACCTACCTGTCCTCGTGCGCTTTGGCCAGGTAACGGCTGTCGAACCTGATGCCGATGCGCGCGTCTTTGCGGCTGCACGTTCGGACGCGACGGTGCTGGAAGGCCGATTGCCAGATGGCCTGCCGCTGGCAGAAAATAGCTTAGACCTTGCCGTCATGTTGGATGTGCTGGAGCATGTCGATGATGATGTCGCCGCGCTGAAGGCTGTTGCCAAAAAGCTAAAGCCGGATGCAAGCTTTCTCTTGACTGTTCCAGCCCTGCCCTACCTGTGGAGCCCGCATGACGAAGAGCATCATCATAAACGGCGCTATACGGCCCAGACGCTTCGTGCCGCCATTGAATCTGCTGGCCTAAAGGTCGAGATGATGAGTTATTTCAACACCTTGTTATTGCCGATGATCGCCGGCATAAGGTGGATCAAAAATCTCACCGGCAGCAAAGAAGTCGATACGGGCATGCCCTCAAACTGGCTCAACAAAGCGCTGGAAGCAATTTTTGCGTTTGAGCGTCATTTAATTGGCCGCCTGCCCCTGCCCTTGGGCGTGTCACTGGTTGTGATTGTTAAGGCAGCTTAAGCGATCGAACACAGGGTGGCGGTGGTGCTGCGGGATTTATTCGTCGGGCTGGGTAAGGACCAATCTTGCTCTCCGCCAGATAGTGGCTGTTAAGCCACGCCTTAAATGCTGGGTCTTCAGAAAGATAGGCAATCGTGTCTATCCGCACTGGATCTGGCGTTCCGATGTAACCAGCCTCTCCGATGATTAGGTTTGGTCGACTGCATTGCACATCTTCGACAAATTCTGCCCGCACGCGCTCTTTTTCGACCTTCCGAATGGCTTCCAGTTTAGGGTCTTTGTTTGGCGTCAGTAGTCCTGGCAACATCCACAGCGAATAATAACGGGACCAATAGGGCCGACCGGCATCGGCGAGCGGGTGAAAGGCATAATCTGGCCCAACAGATAGGATGAATATCCGGCTATCTTTGGGTTCCTTGGCAACAATTGATTTTAACAGCGGCTCAACGGGTTGGCCACGCGTCTTCACATTGCCCATGGCTGGAATGACGACAAGATTCCAAATCACGCCCAGCGCTGCCACCAACGTCAAAGCCATCCGCGCACCCTTTTCCTGATTGGAAACGGCTTGATGAACCATGATGAATGACAGCATGACCGCAAGTCCAAAGGTCGCAACAAAATGGTAGCTCCACCCCTTCTGCTGAAGCAAAACAATCACGGCACACGCAAGTATGGCAAGCGCGAGGGCTACACAAAATGGGCGGCGATCCTTCGTCAAAACCATGAGAGCTATCGGAATAAGGACCCATAAGCCTTGCAACAACAATCGAGCCTTGCGCCCAAGCGAATTCCAGTTGTTCCAAGATCCAAAACCAAAATAGGTCGTTTGTATCAAGTCCAACATGCGACCCAGAAAATCGGGTGTGAACGTCCAAACAGCTAGAGCATAGGCGATTGCGCAAATAGCCAATGTAATGGTTTCGGGTCGAAATGGTCTCCACGCCCGCTTTTGGTGCCAAAACAGCCACGCTTCAAGGATAAGAGGCAGGAGCACAAAATAATGTTTGAGCGCAAATCCATAAGCACTCATCAGGCCGACAAGGATCGCAATCGGCATGGTGACCTTATGGCCAGCTTGGCGGGCGCACAAAAGGGATATCCAGAGGCCGCACGCCATTAAAAGAGATTGCTCGCGCTGTCCCAAATCTCCGACGCTGACCAAACTTAAGGCAAACAAAAATCCAAAAGCAGCAGTTGCTGCGGCCGAGGGACCCAAGGTCTTTTTGGCCAAATGAAAAACGATAAAGGTAGCCGAAACAACGCCAGCCACATTCATACCAAGCAGCGCATGATAAGGTAAAATCAGTGTATTTTGGGCTAGCCACGCTGCCGGTATGGCAGCCCAGAACCATAGCGGCGGATTTACCTCTAATAAGTCGCGGTACAATTGTTTGCCGTTGAGGAGACCGTCAGCAATATACAAGCGCCACAACAAGTCTGGCCCAGGCAGCACGATGAGGGATAGAACGACCCCTAACGCCACAACAGCCATACCGCCTAATAGATAAAGGCCAAATACTCGCTCAACTTTTGCCATGATCACCTTGAAGTGGCTTGGAGGTCTGGTCTGCATAGACCCAGAAATTGAAGAACAAGAAGTTCGTACAGGCAACGATTACCATCACAATGGCCGACACCACTAAATCGGGGAGATTATAGAGTTTGGTATTGGCTTGGCTGATAAGAGCCGCGATCAAAAAACCAACTCCTACCGCGGTCAAATAGCGCCATAGGGTGCCAGGCTTTGTCTCACGGTGGCCAAAGGTGAACTTGCCGTGCGCAGAATATTGAAACAAAAGGGCTGCGCCATAAGCTAGGTTAGACGAGAAAAAGCGCACCAGTCCCAGATAGACCATTAGATTGTAGACGATGATGTAAACAAGCGAAGTTAGCCCCCCGGCCAAGGCATAGCGCAATCCCAAAATCGCTTTGGCGCGAAAGTCAGCCTCGGTCATGGAAACCGATGAAGCGCTTGACCAAATAGAGCGGTCTTTCTTTTGAGGCCATATAGATGCGGCCAACATATTCGCCGATCATGCCCAGAACCATCAATTGGACCCCACCCATAAACATGACGGCGATGAACAACATGGTCCAACCGCTGACCCATTGATCCGTCAGCAATCGGTTGAAAATGGCATAAACAATGCCGACATTGGACAGAACAAATATGGCCAAGCCCAGCATGATGACAAAGCGCAACGGGGCAAGCGAAAACGACAACATGCCATCAAGGGCAAACAATACCATCTTGCGGAGGGGATATTTGCTCTCCCCTGCTGCGCGCGCAGCGCGACGATAAGGCAAAGCTGTTTGGCGAAAGCCTACCCAGCTAATCATGCCGCGCAAGAATCGGTCGCGCTCCTTCATTGAGCCAATGGCATCAACAACTTGGCGATCAATCAAACGGAAGTCACCCACATCGAGGGGGATATTCACGTCCGACAAGGAGTTCAGGCCACGATAGAAAACCCGCGCTGTGGCGAGCTTGAACGCACTTTCGCCTTCGCGGTCCGTACGTTGACCATAAACCACGTCGTAGCCGTCCCGCCACAGCTTTACCATGTCGGCGATCAATTCGGGCGGGTCTTGCAAATCTGCGTCAATGATAACCACGCAATCGCCATTAGCGATGTCGAGGCCCGCTGTTACAGCGGGTTGGTGACCAAAATTGCGCGATAACATCACGATGCGCACATGCGGGTCATTAGCCGCAAGCTCTGTCAATTTCGTTGCCGTCAGATCCCGGCTACCATCATCGACATAAATGATCTCATAGTCCAAGCGCTCTGAACTAACCAAAGAGTCGAGCACGGTTTTCAGTCGCGCATGAGAAAGACCAATAACGGCCTCCTCATTATAGCAAGGAACAACAACGCTGATCCGTGCAGAGCCATCACGGGTCAAACGAACAACAGGAATTGGCGACGAATCTGAGTAAGACATAGGAGTAATTCATAGCGACTCCCCGCTTTAAGCACAAACCATTCAACACTTGCGCACTGATGGGCGCTTGCTAGTGTGTTGCCTACATCAATTCAAAAAGACTCGGGGAAACACCATGGCCTATCAACCATTCAATTTAACTGGACATGTCGCTCTTGTAACAGGCGGCAATCGCGGCATTGGCCTAGGCATGGCGGAAGCCCTTGCCGCCTGCGGGGCCGATATCGCCATTTGGGGGCGCAAAGCTGCCGCCAACCAAGAAGCGGTAGCAAAGCTGTCGGCCTATGGCGTCAAGGCGAAGGCTTGGGAAGTCGATGTTGCTCACGAAGACCAAGTCGTTGCCGCCATGGCCGATACGGTGGCCCAAATGGGCCGCATCGACACTGTCTTTGCCAATGCAGGCGTCGGCTATGGTGCGCCGAGCTTTGTCGACATGAGCACGGAGACTTACCGGAAAACCTTAGCGGTTAATCTAGATGGCGTCTTCTTCACCCTGCGTGAGGCCTGCCGCCATATGGTGGAGCGCGCCAAGGCAGGCGATTCCGGTGGATCTCTGGTGGGCGTTGCCTCTCTGGCTGCCATTGAGGGTGCTGCCCGTAACGAGGCCTATGCCGCGACCAAGGGCGGGGTCATCTCGATGATTAAGTCGATTGCGGTCGAGCATGCGCGCTATGGTGTGCGGGCTAACGCAATCCTGCCGGGCTGGATTGCCACCGACATGACCGAAATGGCGCAGAACTCCCCAGCCTTTGCCGAAAAGGTCATACCCCGCGTACCCGCCCGCCGATGGGGCACACCGGACGATTTTGGCGGCATTGCGGTTTATCTCGCCAGCCAAGCCTCGGCCTATCATTCCGGGGATACACTGGTAATCGACGGTGGCTATTCGATTTTCTAAGCCAATAAAAAGGCCCGAGACAAACATCTCGGGCCTTTTATAATTTGAGTTCGGCAAGGCCCTAGTTACGGGCTTTGTCGACCATCTTATTTTTTCCGATCCCACCGGTCGCTATCAGCGACCGGCGTGTTCTTTAAAATTTTGGATCGGCAAGGTCCTAGTTACGAGCTTTGTCGACCATTTTGTTCTTGCCGATCCAGGGCATCATGCCGCGCAACTCTGCGCCCACGGCTTCGATTTGATGCTCATCACCCAAGCGCCTTGTAGCTTTGAAGAAGGGTGCGCCAGCTTTGTTTTCCAGCATCCAGTCGCGGGCAAAGCCACCGTTTTGGATGTGCTCTAGCACGCGCTTCATTTCGGCCTTGGTTTCAGAAGTGATGATTCGAGGGCCTGTGACATATTCGCCATATTCGGCGGTGTTAGAGATCGAGTAATTCATGTTGGCGATGCCGCCTTCATAGATCAGATCCACGATCAGCTTCACTTCGTGCAAGCACTCAAAATAAGCCATCTCAGGCGCATAACCTGCCTCAACCAAGGTTTCAAAGCCCGCGCGGATCAATTCAACCAGACCGCCGCACAAGACGGCTTGTTCGCCGAACAAATCGGTCTCACACTCTTCGCGGAAATTGGTTTCAATGATGCCCGAGCGGCCGCCGCCAACAGCTGACGCATAAGCCAAAGCAAAATCAAGCGCTTTGCCGCTTTCATTGTGCTGCACGGCCACGAGGCACGGCACGCCGCCACCTTTTTGATATTCGCTGCGCACCGTGTGGCCGGGGCCCTTTGGCGCAACCATCACCACGTCCACGCCCTTAGGCGGCTGGATCAGGCCGAAGTGGACCGAGAACCCATGGGCAAACATCAGGGTTTGACCCGGCTTGATGTAAGGCGCGATTTCAGCGGCGTAGAGTTCTGGCTGGATTTCATCTGGCGTCACGATCATCAAAGCGTCAGCCTTCTGAGCAGCTTCTGCGACGGTGACGACTTTCAGGCCAGCAGCTTCTGCCTTGGCCGCCGAAGCCGAACCCTCCTTCAAAGCGACCCAGACGTTCTTCACGCCAGAATCCTTCATGTTCAACGCATGGGCGTGTCCTTGGCTGCCATAGCCAACAACCGCGACAATCTTGTCCTTGATCAGGCCAAGGTCACAGTCAGCGTCATAGAACACGCGCATTTTTTCTCTCCAGATTGAAATTGTAGCGGCACAAATGTGCAGACTAAGTTGAATTTGCCCCGGGTTAAGAGCGTTTTTTTGCGTTCAGGTCAATCGAAGCCATCAGCTTAGCAGCGCTCGATCTCAGCAAAACCCTCAGTTTGGGGGGGTGGTCGCGGGTGGACGGGGTGCAGCACTGGGTGGCCTACGCGGTAATGGCCCGGCGGCAGGGGCAGCTTGAGGACCAGCACGGCCGGCGGCAAGCTCTGTCACAATCAACCACCCACCCGCTTCGCGCCGCCACACTGTGACATAGCGCCCAAGGCTGAGCTGATTATCACCGCGTCGGATCACATAGCGCCCCCACGACGAGCCAGAGCCACCAGCGGCCATGGCGCTCTCTGGGCTACGGTCCAAAGTTACATCCGAAGGGAAAGTGCCGAAACGGGCTTGGGCCCCTGCAGCCCCTGCTGGCGACGAGCCTGAGGCATCGTGCAAAATCCCTTCACTCGACATAAGGGCTTCATAGGATTTGAGAGGTCCATTGGCGATCAAGCTCTCTGCAAATGCTCGATCAACGGCCAACAATTCCTCACTCTCATCTAATACTTTGGGCGCTGGCGCGGGTTCGCTGGTAATCGCTTGCGCCGCACGCAGGCCGTCCGGGGTACCTGTTTCAGCCGCCGGTAGCGCCGTGGGTGGCGTTGGCTGTGTTTGCACCTCCGTCTCGGGTACGGGTGTTGCATTGTCCACCGGGGTGGTCGGAGGGGTCCATTCTGCTTTCGCTGTGGTCTTTGGTTTGGCCGGGGCTTTAACCGGGGCTTTAGCCTGCGTGGTGGGCTTTTTAGGGGTCTGCGCCATCACGCTCGCCGATGGCAAGACATAGGCAAGGACTAAAGAACCCAGCAGGACAGCAGTTAAACGTCTCATAGCTCCCCTCCGCTAATTCGCTTTGCTGGGCGCGACTGGTACGAAGCTAGCCTCAGGCGAAACCAGCCCGCTCGTCGGCAAGGCACCTGGTTGCAAGCCCAGTTTCTTGGCAAATACGGCCAAAAGCGGACGGACCCTTTCGTCATCATAGCGGGTGGAGATGCAGCGCTCTCGCTTAGGCGCACGGACTTCGATCACAGCAGTGGCTTGGCCTGCGCGCGCCAAGGTCTCAATGGTGCGCTTAAGTTCGCCCCAGATTTTGGCGTCCTCAAAGGCATAAACAAAGGTTGCAGCATCGGTCACGTCTAGGCTCCCACTGGCACGGCTAATGGCTTTGCCATCCCACCGCA
This sequence comes from Aquidulcibacter sp., assembly GCF_044346625.1. Lineage (GTDB taxonomy): Bacteria > Pseudomonadota > Alphaproteobacteria > Caulobacterales > Aquidulcibacteraceae > Aquidulcibacter. Next base: position 47,698 of record NZ_JBIIYV010000001.1, read on the forward strand.
CCATAGCGTAACGCCCGGGCTCAGACTCTGGCGTGGAAAAAGTGATGCTGATGCTTTCTTGACTAGCAGGCCGCAAGACAGAGACGCGGTAAGCGGCCTTATCCCCGGCCGCTTTAGCAAAGGGCGTATCGATGCCCATGGCCTTCAAAACCGCCGGGTCGGCCAACTCGCCATTCACAGGGCTATCGCACAGGCGCATGCGGGGATCGCCATCAACGCCCAGAAACAAGGCCTTTTGTTCGGGCTCTGCTTTGCCCACCAAATAGATGGTCAAGCCCAAGACCGCGGCAATGGCGAGCATTATCAAATATCGAAAAGAGCTTTTCATCCACCCATCCAAACCTGAACTTTGGGCCAAAACAAGGCCGATTGCCGAACAAAACTGGGCGTCGGCGTTGCCGTCTAGATCACGTCTTTGCCGCGACGGATGGTGGCCACCCCGGTGCGCGAGACCTCCACCAACCCAAGCGGGCGCATCAAATCAATGAAATCATCAAGCTTTTTGGAAGACCCAGTCAGTTCAAAGGTGAAATGGTCCAAGCCCGCATCCATGATCCGGCACTTAAACGCATCGGCCAGGCGCATGGCCTCGACCCTTACATCGCCCGTACCCGCCACTTTGATCAGCGCCAACTCGCGCGCGACGGCATCGCTGTCGCCATAAAAGTCGATGACGCGCTTAACCGGCACCAAACGGCCCAATTGCGCGCGAATCTGGGTTAAGACGCTGGGCGTGCCCGAAGTCACGATTGTAATGCGCGACGTATGTGCCTCATGGTCTGTCTCTGCGACCGTCAAACTCTCAATATTATAGCCACGCGCGGAAAACAGCCCAACGACGCGGGCCAGAACGCCGGGTTCATTGGTGACGATCACAGCCAAAGTGGTGCGAATGATTGGGCTTTCGCCTTCGGGAATAAAATATGCGGAACCGGGTTGGGTCATGGGTGGGATACCGGGATGGGGGTTTGAAGGGCTTGGGCTGCCTTGATAAAGGCTTGATCGAAAGTAGCAAGCCGTTCACACCTAAGCGCTGCCGCAAGATGGATCGCATCGGCAAAGTCAAAGCCTTTTTTGTACCAATCAAGGGCCAGCAGGATCAAAGGCTCGTCTTCGAGCACGATCTGCTCCGACTGGGTTAAAGCCTCCAAGACCAAGCCAATGTCGGAGGGCCCAAAGCGATAGGATTTCGCAAGAACCCAAACGATTTCTTGCACCACGCTGCGCGCTACAAAGCAGATGTTTTTTGATAACAGTCGGGTGGCGTGTTCCGCTTGGCTATGGTCATCGAGAACGATAGCGCGGATCAGGACGTTGGTATCGACACAGATCATGGTTTTGCGCGCGAAAATCGATCCGCAGCCGCATCTTCTATGGCTTGGTTCATCTCCTCAACCGTCACCATCGGCCCGCCATAGCGCGGCTGTAAGAGGCCAATCAGCGCCGTTATGGGTTGCTTATTCCGCGCAGGCACAGCCTTCAACAACACCCCTTCTGGATGGTCGACCACTTCAACCTGCACGCCGACATCAAAGCCTTTGGCATGACGCAAGGCCTTTGGAATGACGACTTGCCCCTTCGTCGAGAATGTTGTCACAACCATCGTGGAGTCCCTTCATTGAAAGGTAAGACTAGCGTAAGACGAAGATAGCGTCCAGCTTAATCTGGTTGGAGCGTGGCCGAGGGCTTGGAGTGAATGGCGTCAAGAATTGCCCACGCCGCTCACAGCGAAGTCGGCTCTTTCAGCAGACGGTCCAGCAAGATACTCACATCCCGCAAGGTTGCAGTTGGCACCCGGTCTAGCACGCGAAACCCACGCGCGGTGCGGTCCAGTGATTTGATCTGATCGACCAGCAGATACCCCTCAATGCGCCCGCCCGCTGGCAAAGGCAATTTGAACGGCCACGGACTGGGGTTCGAGGTGATCGGCACGACAATCGCTGTTGAACTGACCTCGTGATAGGCCTGTGGCGACAGCACCAAAGCCGGACGAAACCCCGCCTGCTCCCGCCCTTGGCTGCCTTTGAGATCCGCCATAACGATGTCGCCGCGATCAAGCATGCTTGCCGCTTTGCACGTGGGTGTTCCAAGCTGAAATCAGGTCATCTGCCGCCATGTCGAGCACATGGTCTGGCGCAATCCAGCCATCTTCAATGGCCTCTTTGCCCTGCGCTTCGCCCAAGTCAGCCATCTTGGGCGCAGACAAGGTTCGGGCTTGGGAAATCAAAACGTCCAGCGACGGAATCACTTCTTCCGGCACAACATGGCCCACCAACTGGCCATTCTCATTGGCAAACCGAATCTTGGACCCGGGCTTGATCCCGAACACATCCCGCAAGGCCTTAGGGATCACCACTTGGCCCTTGGTGGAGACGAGACCATCGCTCATTGGCTGCTTCCTTTGGTTGGAATAGGTAATACTAAAGTAAAACTTAGGCGGTGTCACGAGGATTTTAGGGGCTTGGCCTTGTGACTCTAAGATTCGTTTGGGACCGGTTTTGATGACCAATCTGGTCACGCAAAACCTTGTTTCGATTGTTTTTACCAGTTCAATCGCGTCAAGGGACGCTTCGCTTTTGCCCTTGACCCGCTTAAACTGGCGGTCATTAGCCTGAAAGACCGGTCCCCTCTCCGTCCAAGTCGTCCCCATCAGGACACCAGCTCTCCCGTCCTGAACCATGCACAGGGACCGGGGTACGTGGAACAGGAAACATCGAATAGTAGGCAACAAAGATCGCCCAAGTTGCAACAGGTGCAGCGACCCAAAATGGAAACTTCTTCAGGATCACTGGCTGCTCCTTTGCCGATGGTCAGGTGGGCCTACGGCAATTGGTCGTGGCGGGAATAGCTAAACGGAAAATTATACACATTTTATTACACACTAATTGACAGGGTGACTTACTCCAAATACTCTATCTCAATGGAGCGCGACAGCAAGAAAATCGTCAAGCGGCTTTTGTCCGAAGGGTTTATTTTGGTTGCGAGCAAGGGTTCACATCACAAATTCGCCAAAGACGGCGTGGTTTTGATCGTCCCGCATCCAAAGAAAGACCTCCCCCTCGGCACGGCGCGATCCATTGCTAAAATGGCAGGATGGCTATGAAAGGCAACGCGATGCATTATTATCACGGCGTCGTCCACAAGGACGCGGACAGCGCCTTTGGCGTCTCTTTTCCAGATTTAGAGGGCTGCTTCTCCGCGGCTGATGATCTGGAAAGCGTTGTGCGCGAAGCCACTGACGCCGTGTCACTCTATTTCGAAGGAAATGACCGCGTCATCGAGCCATCCAGCATCGAGGCGATCCGCGAGTTGGCGAAAGAGGATTTGGCAAACGGTGCCTTCCTGATTTTGGTGCCCCACATCGCCGCCAGCAACACGCCCACTCGCATCAACATCTCGCTCGATTCCGGCATCCTCGCCGCCATCGACACCGCCGCCTCTGCCCGCAAACTAACCCGCAGTGCATTTCTGGCGCAGGCGGCGCGGAATGAGATTGTGGGGCGGTAGCCTCCATTGACGGAACTCGTCTGGGAACGGTTTTGGTGACCATCGTGGTCACGCAAAACCTTGTTTCAATTATTTTTTACCAGTTCAATCGCGTCAAGGGACGCTTCGCTTCTGCCCTTGACCCGCTTGAACTGGCAGCCATACTCACGGACGTCTGCGTCTGCTTGCGGCAGTCAAGGCCAGAGAGCGAAGCGTGCCTTGACAGCCGCAATCAGACACTCTCACACTTGAGTAGTGCTTTGCGTGCAGCAGGGACTGCACCAAAGCGCGTCCGAGACTATTTATCAGAGCGGGTTACCCCCCCCCCCTAAACCAGCTGCCGCCCCTTCTCATCAATCGCCGTCCCTAAGTCCTGACCATCATCGTCCAAGAGCATCTCATTATGCGCCGCGCCCGATGGGATCATGGGGAAGCAGTTTTCGTCTTTGGTGACGCGGCAGTCAAAGATCACGGGGCCGTCATAGTCGATCATGTCTTGGATCGCGGCATCGAGAAGGGCTGGGTCCTCGCAGCGGATGCCCTTGGCACCGAAGGCTTCGGCTAGTTTCACAAAGTCGGGCAAGGAGTGGGAATAGCTTTGGGAATAGCGCTCTCCATGCAGCAATTGTTGCCACTGGCGCACCATGCCCATCCACTCATTATTCAGGATGAAGATTTTCACGGGCAAGCCATATTGCACCGCACAGCTCATTTCCTGGATGCACATTTGGATGCTGGCTTCGCCGGCGATGTCGATCACCAAGCCGTCTTTATGCGCCATTTGCACACCAATCGCAGCAGGCAGGCCATAGCCCATGGTGCCAAGGCCGCCTGACGTCATCCAGCGGTTAGGCTCTTCAAAGCGATAGAATTGCGCCGCCCACATCTGATGCTGGCCCACTTCGGTGGTGATGAAGGTCTTGCGGTCTTTGGTGAGTTCATAGAGGCGCTCCACCGCATATTGGGGCTTAATCACCTCCCCACTTTGGCGATAGGCAAAGCCTTGACGCGCCCGCCACGTCTCAATCTGAGCGTTCCAAGCGGCAATGTCCGCACGCTTTCCAACCCGGGCTTGCCATTGCGCCAACAGGGCGGCAATCGCTTTGCCTGCGTCTGCCACGATACCAATATCCACCCGCACATTCTTATTGATGCTGGAGGGGTCAATATCGACATGGATCTTTTTAGAATTGGGCGAGAACGCATCCAAGCGCCCAGTCACGCGGTCATCAAAGCGCGCGCCCAAGCAGATCATCACATCGCAATCATGCATCGCCATATTGGCTTCATAGGCACCATGCATGCCCAACATGCCCAGCCATTGTGGGTCGCTGGCGGGAAAGCTGCCCAAGCCCATCAGGGTTGAAGTTACGGGGAAGCCCGTCGCTGCTGCCAATTGGCGCAACAGTTTGGACGCCTCTGGCCCGGCATTGATCACGCCACCACCGGTATAGAAGATCGGCTTTTTAGCGCTCGCCATCAGCTCAACCGCTTTTTCAATCGCCACAAGATCAGGGTTCGTCGGCGGGCGGTAATTGGGCGACAAGTCGTTGGGCTTGCCGCGATAAATCGTCTTCTTGAACTGAACGTCCTTAGGAATATCGATCAGAACGGGGCCCGGACGGCCCGTGGTGGCCACTTGAAACGCTTCATGAACGATCCGCTCCAGATCATTGACGTCCTTGACCAGATAATTGTGCTTGGTGGCAGAGCGCGTGATGCCAGTTGTGTCACATTCTTGAAAAGCGTCTGACCCGATCAAATGTGAGGGCACTTGGCCCGTAATGCAGACCAAAGGAATAGAATCCATCAGTGCATCAACCAGCGCCGTCACCGCATTGGTCGCCCCTGGGCCAGAAGTCACCAGCAAAACACCACATTTGCCGGTTGAGCGCGCATAGCCTTCAGCCGCATGGCCTGCCCCTTGCTCATGACGCACCAGAACATGGTGGATCTGCTCTTGCTGATAGAGCGCATCATAGATTGGCAAGACGGCCCCACCGGGATAGCCAAAAATCGTTTCCACGCCCTGCTCTTGCATGGCCCGCACCAGAATCTCGGCACCCGTCATTTCAATTGGTTCGGCTTGCGTCATGGTGCTGGTCTCAATCTCTGTGTCGTACATCGGGGTGGGCTTCCAAGTTTTGCGTGCTTATGGCGGTTTTTTGGGCATGAAAAAAGGGGCCAGTTGAGCCCCTTGTGTTACATCGCCGCGATTTGATGAGGGGACTATCCCCCACCAAGCCGCGGCATTCTAACGAGTACAAGTGCGACGTTGCGCATGATGGGTTTCCTCAAACTTGGCTCAAAGGCATAAACATGCGCCACGACTTGGTCAAGCGAAATTTCTTAGAATTAATTCCTGCATTTTGTAGGTTTATTGGAATTTAAATTTAATCGCAGAGGAAACTCACACAAAACCGTGTTTTACCCACTTCAGTTGTTTGCAAGTGGGCAAGTTTGGTTAAGCTGGAGGTCAAACCAAAGCGCTTGAATCAAACAAGTGCACACAAAATGAAACGGGGAGATGTCATGTCAGATCAACGCGAACCCATAGGCGCGTGGAGCTCAAAATCCGATAGCCCGACGGCAGAAGGTGCCCCTGCCCCCTTGAGCGCTGCCTATGTGCGTTATGCGCTCTGGATGTTGTTGATCATTTACACCCTTAACTTTCTCGACCGCGGCATTATTAACATTCTTGCTGGCCCGATCAAAAAAGATCTTGGCATCAGCGATAGTGCCCTTGGCCTTTTGATGGGCATTGGCTTTGCCTTTTTCTATACCATCTTAGGCCTGCCAATCGCGCGCTTTGCCGAACGTGGGAACCGCGCCAAGATCATCTCAGTTTCAGTGGTGATTTGGAGTGCGTTTACCGCTTTGTCTGGCGCGGCGCAGAATTACTGGCATTTGCTGCTGGCCCGGGTCGGTGTTGGCGTTGGCGAGGCGGGTTGCACGCCACCGGCTCACTCCCTCATCTCTGACTATGTGCCAGCCGACAAGCGCGCATCAGCCATCGCCTTTTATTCCTTGGGTGTACCGATTGGCAGCGCGCTCGGATTGATCATTGGGGCAACGATTGCCGACGCCTTTGGCTGGCGTTGGGCCTTTGCGATCGTCGGCTTGCCCGGTGTCGCAATCGGCGCGTTAGCGTATTTTACGCTAAAAGAGCCACGCAAACTTGGTCTTGTCCCGCAGCCCAAAGCTGGGTCTGGTCCAACGCTTTTGGCGACGGCTAAAGAACTGACCAATCGCAAATCCTACTGGTATGTCGTGGGTGCCGCGACCATGATCTCCTTCCTCAGCTATGGGAAGAGTGCCTTTATCCCGGTCATGCTGGCGCGGGTGCATGGCCTGTCGCTGACAGAGATCGGCACACTTTTGGCGCTCAGTGGCATCGTGGCCGGGGTTTTAGGAACAATGATTGGCGGCTTTATCGCGGATCGGGCAGCTAAGACGGATGTGCGGGCCTATATGACCATTCCGATGGTTGCCTTTATTCTGTCAGTCCCATTCTTCTTGTTTGGCATGTTTGCTGACAATGCTTATTTCGCCATTGCTTTCTTGACGCTGCCGGCCCTGTTGAACTCCATCTGGTACGGGCCGGTTTATGCGTCCATTCAAGGCCTCGTCGGCCCACAAAGCCGGGCGACGGCGGTCGCGCTGATGTTGTTTGTCCTGAACATGGTCGGCCTCGGTCTTGGCCCCTTCACGGTAGGTCTAGTTTCCGACATCCTGACCCATCAGCACTTTGCGGCCAATGCGCCTGCAGGGCTGGAGTTTGCGTCCTATTGCGCCAAGAAAGCGGCCACCGCAGGCGAAGCGATTTGCACGGTCGCTCAAGCGGAGGGCCTACGCCTGTCGCTGGCGTGGCACAGTGTGCTCGGCGTCTTGGTGGTCGCGTTCTTTTTACTTGCACGCCAGACGCTGAAGCAGGACATGGCCGAAGTGAAAGCGATGAGTGCGAGCTAAAGAAGCCCTTAGCCATGCAAATAAATCGCGCCATGGCATTGCTTTTTTCCACGTCGGCCCGATGGTAGGCCGATAAGAAAGGCGGGCATAGACCTGCCTAAAAGGGGAACGACCGGATGGACAAACAGTCAGACACGATTATCGGCGCAGGAACGCCCGCGCAGCCACAAGCCCTCAGCCCGGCCTATGTGCGCTATGCCCTGTGGGTGTTGTTGATCATCTACACGCTCAACTTCGTCGACCGTCAGATTGTGGCGATCTTGGCAGGGCCGATTAAGAAGGACCTTGGCATATCGGATGGCCAATTGGGCATGTTGATCGGATTGGCTTTTGCCTTCTTTTACACCATTTTGGGCATCCCCATCGCCCGCTATGCCGAGCGTGGAAACCGCCCTGGCATTATCGCCACGGCAGTAATCGTCTGGAGTGGTTTTACCGCTTTGTGCGGCTTGGCCCAAAACTTTACCCAATTGCTGCTCGCCCGCATTGGCGTCGGCGTGGGTGAAGCGGGCTGCACGCCCCCTGCCCACTCGCTGATCTCGGACTATGTGCCTGCGGAAAAGCGCGCGTCTGCCATCGCCTTTTATTCGCTCGGCGTGCCCGTTGGCACCGCGATGGGCTATATTGTGGGGGCATTCATCGCCGAAAATTATGGATGGCGAGTTGCCTTCTTTGCCGTCGGGATTCCTGGTCTGATCATTGGCGTGATTGCCATTTTGACGTTGAAAGAGCCCCGCAAATTGGGTCTTGTGAAGCTTGGGGCAGCAGGCTCTGCGCCCAGCTTGCGTCAGACGTCCCGTGAACTTACCAATCGCAAATCCTATTGGTATGCTGTTGGGGCCGCGACGACAATCTCCTTTCTTGGCTACGGACATGCTGCATTTTTGCCAATTTTCTTCGCGCGTGTGCACGGTATGGCGCTGGGGGATATTGGTACGGCCATGGCTCTCATGACCTTTTTTGCCGGGGTAGCCGGCACTATGATTGGCGGATTTGTCGCCGATCGGGCTGCGAAAAGTGATACACGAGCCTATATGATGGTGCCCATGTTGGCATTCATCGTCGGTATTCCCTTCTTCTGGGCAGGCATGTTCGTAGAAGGCACTCTGGCCTGTATCCTCTTACTGGCGATTCCGACCTTAATGAACTCGGTCTGGTACGGCCCGGTCTATGCCGCGGTGCAAAGCTTGGTCCGTCCGCAAAGCCGGGCGACCGCGGTGGCATTAATGCTGTTCGTGGTCAATATGATCGGGCTTGGCGCTGGTCCAACCGCGGTTGGCTTCCTGTCTGACATGTTCGCGAGCCAGCACTTTGCCAGTATTGGTCCGGCTGGGGCCGAGTTTGCAAGCTTCTGCGCCAAGGGTGCAGCGACAGCCGGTGACGCCATGTGTGGTGCCGCCCAAGCCGAAGGCATTCGCTGGTCGTTGTTATCGTCCAGCTCGGTTGGTCTTTTGGTGATCTTATTCTTCACTCTGGCTCGCAACACAATCCGCGAAGACTTGCTTGCGACGGCCGACGCCACTGCAAAAGATCAAGCCGCAACCGCTTCCTAGGCCCAAGCGCGGCTTTCCGCGCTTGACCTCACAGCCAACAGCTACAAAACAGGGCCGCCGGTGGGACTCACCAGCGGCCCTTTGTTTGATGACGGAACGCCACCATGATCCCCCGCTATGCCCGCCCTGAAATGATCGCCATCTGGGACGCTCAAACCCGTTTCAAAATCTGGTTCGAGATTGAAGCCCATGCCGCCGATGCGCTGGCAGATCTTGGCGTCATTCCCAAGGAAGCGGCAAAGACCATTTGGGACAAGGCTGGCAACGCGGTGTTTGATGTCGCGCGCATTGACGCGATTGAGGCCGAGACCAAGCATGACGTTATCGCCTTCTTGACCCATCTGGCAGAGATCGTCGGCCCTGACGCCCGCTTCGTCCACCAAGGCATGACAAGCTCTGACGTGCTCGACACCTGCCTTGCTGTGCAATTGGCCCGCGCGAGTGACTTGTTGATTGCAGGCGTCGACCGGGTGCTGACAGCGATTGAGAGCCGGGCGAAAGAGCATAAGCACAGTGTTCGCATCGGCCGCAGCCACGGCATCCATGCAGAGCCCACCACATTCGGCGTGACCTTGGCTGGCTTCCATGCTGAGTTTCAGCGTGCCAAGGCCCGCCTAATCGCCGCCAAAGCCGAAATCGCCACCTGTGCCATCTCTGGCGCAGTGGGCACTTTTGCTCAGATTGACCCACGCGTAGAAGCCCATGTTGCGGCAAAAATGGACCTCGCGATTGAGCCTGTTTCAACCCAAGTCATTCCACGCGACCGCCACGCCGCCTTCTTCTGCGCGCTCGCCGTCGTCGCTTCTTCCATTGAGCGCTTGGCCACCGAAATTCGCCACATGCAGCGTACCGAAGTGCTGGAGGCGGAAGAATTCTTCTCGCCCGGCCAAAAGGGCTCGTCGGCCATGCCGCACAAGCGCAACCCAGTTCTGACCGAGAATTTGACAGGCCTCGCCCGCCTCGTCCGCTCTGCCGCTGTGCCCGCACTGGAAAATGTCGCTCTATGGCATGAGCGCGATATCTCGCACTCCAGTGTCGAGCGCGGCATTGGCCCAGACGCCACCATCCACCTCGACTTCGCGCTCCACCGCCTCGCCGGCGTGATGGAAAAGCTGTTGATCTATCCAGAGCGGATGAAGGCAAACCTCGACTTATTGGGCGGGCTACATAATTCCCAACGCGTGCTTTTGGCCCTCACCCAAGCCGGGGCGAGCCGCGAGGATTCCTATAAGATGGTGCAGACCAATGCGATGGCGGTGTGGTCCATGCCCAGCCCACGCCCCGCAACTGCGTTGTTGGACCGCCTGCTTGCAGACAGCCAAGTCACGAGCCTGTTGACGCCTGAGCATATCCAAGGCTTGTTTGACGACAGCCACCACTTTGCCCAAGTCGACACGATCTTTGCACGCGTGTTTGGCTAAGCTTAAGACTCCGCTTCAGCCTCATCGCTTTTCAGCAAGAAATGACCGTGTAGGGCCGCGATGGGGTCTGCGCTGTCAAACTGCCAAGCTTCAACCCGCACATTGGCAATGCGCCGCCCAAGCTTCGTCACATGGGCGCGGGCATAGGTATCCACCGGCCTACCAGACCGCAGATAATCAATCGAAATATCAATAACTTTGGGAATTCTCTTACCACCTTGTGCTAAGAAAATTTGCGCCACAGCCGTGAGTTCCATCAAAGCCCCGACGACACCGCCATGTAGAGCCGGCAACATGGGATTGCCGATCAGGTCATCCTTGAAGGGCAGAATGGCCGTCAGTTCATCACCCTTGAGTTCAAACTGAACGCCAAGAAATTTCGCATAGGGCACGGCCTCAAACATGGCGCTGAGTTCGCCCAAATTCACACGGACCGGGGTAGCGGATGTTTCATTCATTTCGGCGGCCTCCGGTTTTGCCCCATGCGGCCAGAGGTCCCCATCATAAAGGCTGCTTGGGCGGCGGCGACCGGATCGGTTTCATCTTCACTATCAAAAGCAAAGGCACGCACGAAGGCGACCGTCTTGGTCATGCGATAGCAATGGGCCTCTGCACGTATGGTCGCGCCCTTTTTGGCCGGGCGCATATAGTCAATCCGCAAGTCGAGTGTTGCCGTCGACATAGGCTCGCTCAGCGCCGCAAAGGCCGCCACGCCGCATGTGTTGTCCAACAAGGTCGTGACAACGCCCGAAGCGATTACGCCCGTTTCAGGATCCCCCACCAAATCCTCGCGCCAATCCACTTCGACCACAGCGCGGGCTTCGGTGATGGAGACAACGCGCATACCCAGAGCGCGGGCCTGCGGCGTGCCTTGAATCATCATGGCACCGGCTGTCGCCATTTTTTGCCAAAGAGGTGTCTCGTCATTCATGCGGCTACCTTAATGAGATGTGCACGATTTGGAAACGTGGCAAGACATAGAGGAGTGCCTGCGTGATGGAGTAACCAGAATGATTGTTAAGAGCCAACCCCTTTCAGAACGCGCGGCATTATTCCTGCGCCTTGGCGTCGGTCTTATCATCGGTCTTGTGATTGCGTTCTTGATTGGGGACGACAATAAGAAGTTTGCCGAGTCCATCATGCCAGAAGACTGGCGGGAGATCTTGGCCCAGACCTTAGCGCTTGTGGCATTTATCATCTGGGCAGGTGCGGCCGTGATGCGGCGCGTTAGCCTTGCCATCTGGTCAGGCGTTGCTGCAGCCGGGTTGCTTTTCATCCTGTGGCATGTGCGAATTTACTCCGGTGATGGCAACTCCAGCGAATTGCAATACATCCTAATCTTGTTGGCACTCACTTTCATCGGCAATGAATTGGTGTCGAGCGCCGATCAAGCTGGCAAACCGTTTGCAACTTACGAACTCTATTTTGATGAAGCTTGGAAACGTGGCGTCCAATTGGTCCTCGCCATTGGCTTTACATTGTTGTTTTGGGGCATTTTGCAATTGGGTGCGGCCCTATTGGGCTTTATCGGCTTCAAATGGCTCACCGATTTATTGCGGAACGAGTATTTTGCCCTGCCCATCACCGGCCTTGCCTTCGCGAGTGCGGTGCATCTTGGCGATATTCAGCCCAAGCTTCTAGCCAATGTAAGAGGCCTCGCTTTAGGGGTTCTAGCGTGGCTTTTGCCGGTCATCACTCTAATCGGGGCGATTTTTGCGGTCAGCTTAGCCTTTAGTGGTTTGCAACCCTTGTGGGATACCAAAGCCGCAACAGCCACGCTTCTAGGTGCATGCATCGGCTTTGTGCTGTTGATCAATGCGGCCTTTCAGCAAGGTGAGCAGGATCGCAAGGTTCATGTCGTCTTGAAATGGTGCGTCTGGCTGGCAGCGCTTCTGTTGTTGGTTTTTGCCGTTCTCGCGGCGTGGAGCCTTGGCCTGAGGATCAACCAATACGGCCTCACGATTGATCGCACCGTGGCGGGCATGGTGGTGGTGATCGCGCTGGCTTATGGCATTGGCTATAGCGTCGCGATTTTCTGGCGCGGGCCGTGGATGGAGAAACTAAAGCCCCTCAATATTGGATTGGCCGTGTTTAAGTGCGTGGTCTTCATCGCCATCTTGACGCCCGTCGCCTCGCCTGCGCGCTTAAGCGTCGACAATCAGGTGGCACGTCTCACCTCAGGCAAGATCAAGCCAGAGCGCTTCGACTGGTTCGTGCTAAGTGCCGATACCGGTACCTACGGCAAGTCAGCACTCGACAAGCTTGTGGCCTCATCCGATCCATCCATCGCTAGCTGGGCCAAACGCGCCAGCGAGGGCAAGCTGGAACGCCGCCGCTATTACGACGAACCGGGTTTTGAGGCAGAAGAGGCCAAACCAGCCGATCTTTCGCGCCTGAAAGTTGTCAGCCCCAAGGGCGCGAAACTGCCAGCCAGTTTCCTAGCGAAAGACTTCACGACCCTACCAGACTATGTTGTTCCGCGCTGTCTCATGCTCGAGCCCATGCGTGAGATCGAACGATGCACAGTCGCGCTCCTGAACGTCGACCAAGACCAAGCCAATGAGGTCGTGGTGCTATCGCGCGATGAAGGAATTTCGGTGTTCAAGCAGACATCGGCAGGTTGGGTTGGCCTAACCCAGTCCATCCGCCTGTATGATGAAGATTCCCAAGAAGCGTTCAAGCGCGGCGACATCAAAACGGCTGAACCGGTTGTGCGCGATCTGATGCTGGGAAGAAATAGACTCCACCTTACGCCAGTAAAGCCGGTCTCAGCCGCTGCTGCGGCTGAGGACACGTCACCCCCTTCAAAACGCTGATCGATCCAGCTAAGCCGTCACCAACATCATCTGAGAGGCACCCCATGAGCACGCGCACCGAAACCGATACATTTGGACCCATCGAAGTCGCTTCTGACCGCTATTGGGGTGCGCAGGCCGAGCGCTCGCTCGGCAATTTCAAGATCGGTTGGGAAAAGCAGCCTTTGTCCATCGTGAAAGCGCTCGGCATCGTCAAACAAGCTGCCGCGCTCGCCAATATGAAGCTCGGCAAAATGGATAAGGACTTGGGCGAGGTCATTATCAAAGCCGCTCAAGAAGTCATTGATGGTAAGCTGAACGACCACTTCCCGCTGGTCGTTTGGCAAACAGGCTCTGGCACTCAGTCCAATATGAATGCCAATGAAGTCATTTCCAACCGCGCGATTGAGATGCTGGGCGGCGAGATGGGCTCGAAAAAGCCCGTGCATCCTAATGACCATGTCAACATGAGCCAAAGCTCGAACGACACCTTCCCGACCGCCATGCATATTGCCTGCGCGGTGGAGGTCGCCCACCATTTGCTCCCCGCTTTGAGCCATTTGCATGCGGCTTTGGACGCCAAAGCCAAGGCTTGGGCCGACATCATCAAGATTGGCCGCACGCACACCCAAGACGCGACGCCAGTCACCTTGGGCCAAGAATTTTCGGGCTATGCCAAGCAGATTGAGAATGGCATCGCCCGCATCCGCCAAACCTTGCCTGCTTTGATGGAACTGGCCCAAGGCGGCACCGCCGTGGGTACAGGCCTTGCCTCGCCCGTCGGCTTTGCAGACGCCGTGGCGACTGAAATTGCGGGCCTGACGGGCCTGCCCTTTACCAGCGCCCCCAATAAATTTGAGGCCTTGGCCGCCCATGACGCCATGGTCTTCACCCATGGGGCCATCACCACCGTGGCGATGAGCTGCTTCAAAATCGCCAATGATATCCGCTTCTTAGGCTCTGGCCCACGCGCGGGCTTGGGCGAATTGGCTTTGCCGGAAAATGAACCCGGCAGCTCCATCATGCCAGGCAAGGTTAACCCAACTCAATGCGAAGCTTTGACGCAAGTCTGCGCCCATATTCTGGGCAATAATGCCGCCATCGCCTTTGCGGGCAGCCAAGGCCATTTCGAACTCAATGTGTTCAACCCGATGATGGCCTATAATTTCCTACAATCCGTCCAGCTTTTAGGCGATGCCGCCGTCAGCTTCACCGACAATTGCGTCGTTGGAATTGAACCCCGCCTCGACAATATCGCCAAGGGCCTCGCCAATTCCCTGATGCTGGTGACGCCGCTGAAGGAAAAATACGGCTATGATCTAGCCGCCAAAGTCGCCAAGACCGCCCACAAAAACGGCACCACTCTGCGCGAAGAAGCCATCGCGCTAGGCATCAGCGGCGAAGACTTCGACGCCATCGTGCGCCCGGAATTGATGATCGCGCCGGGGTGAGGCCAGTCGAAATCGACTGCCCTAAACTCAAGCCTCCACCAATTCCTTCAAGATATCCAAAGGCACAAAGCCGCTGCCGAGGACGATGTCGTGGAACTTCTTGATGTCATAGCGGCTGCCAAGACGGCGCTGGGCGTCGGCGCGTAGGCGTAACATTTCCATCTGGCCAATCATATAGGCCGTGGCTTGGCCCGGCATGACGATATAGCGATTGATGTCGCGCGTGGCGCTCTCAAGATCGCCCGGTTGATTGGCCAGGATATAGGCAATCGCTTGCTCTTTCGGCCAGCGCTTGGCGTGCAGGCCCGTATCGACCACCAAGCGAATGGCGCGGCGCAATTCCAGCACTTGGCGGCCAAAGTCTGAATAGGGGTCTTGGTAGAAGCCCATATCCTTACCCAAACGCTCGGTATATAGGCCCCAACCTTCCGAATAAGCGGTAAAGCCCGAGAATTTGCGGAAGCGTGGAATGCCCTGCAATTCTTGCGCGATCGCAATCTGCATATGATGGCCCGGCAAACCTTCATGATAGGCCAAAGCCTCCATCTGATACGTCGGGATCGCCTTAACATTGAAGGTGTTCACATAGTAATAGCCCGGCCGCTTCCCGTCCGCTGATGGACGCGAATAGAAAGCCAGACCTGCTGAAGCCTCGCGGAACGGCTCCACCGCGCGGACTTCGAGTGGGGCCTTGGGCATCAGATTAAAGGCGGTAGGCAGACGAGCTCGCATGGTGTCGATCAACGCGGTTGCTTGGGCAACATAGGAAGCCTTACCTTCTGGCGTATCGGCGACAAAGAAACACCGATCAGTCTCCATAAAGTCAAAGAAAGCGTCGCGCGTGCCGGTGAAGCCGACCTTGCGCATTATGCTTTCCATCTCGCCATGGATGCGCGCAACAGCATCTAAGCCCAATTGATGGATCTCGTTTGCCGTCAAACGTGTAGTGGTTTGGGTGGCCAAGCGCTCTGCATAATAGGCCTCACCATCGGGCAAAGCCCACACGCCATCGGTGGTGCGCGCCTTAGCCTGTTGCTTGGTCATTTCCGCGATAATGGCTTCATAGGAGGGTTTGACTTTATCGATCAGCGCGGCGCGAGCTTGCGCCTTTAGACGGTCCTTGGTGGCGATATCGAGTGTGGTTTTGTCGATCTTGCCTTTGATATCGCTCCAGAAAACAGACTCCTTGCCCGTCTCGGTAAAGGGTGCCCCAGCCAACAAGTTCTGGCAATTAGACAGCACAAAGTTATAGAGATGCCGCGGCGGTGTGATGCCCTTTGCTGCAGACTCGGCCGAGCGCGCCAATAGACCACCGACCTTTACTGGCATGGCTTCAAGGCGCGCAATATAGGCTTGCGCATCCTCTAAATTTGCCACCGAATGATTGTTAGCCAAGAAAGTCGGGATGCCGGACTGCGCGCCATTATGCTGATCAAACACATAGGCATGGCCACGATACGGCGCATTTGCCTTAGCATTTTGGGTTAGTTTGTCGAATAGACGCACGCTTAGCGCATCAGTCGAATTCACCTTCATGGTAGCAGCAAGGGCAGCCACTTCCTGATTGGTCTTGACCTGAAACGCGAGGCTCTGCGCCGCATAAGCATCAGAATCATCATTCCAGCGGTCCTGCCCGCGCTTATCGCCGAGGCCTGTCGCGCGTTCGGGATTGCGCACTAAAGTCTGGTCGAAATAGCGCTCGAACAAGGCATTCAACGGCGCAGACGCCTCTTGCGCATGAGAAGGCAAAGAAAGGCCCGCAAGACCCATACTGGCAGTTCCAGTGGCTAAAAGAGTGCGACGCGAAATCATGGTGAGGGCCTTTCGTGGGGTCAAAAACTATAGGTCGGAAAGTGCGGCGCGCAAGGCCAATAGGTCCGCAGGCAAGTCGCTTTGAAAGCTCATCCGCTCGCTGGTGGCGGGATGGGTGAAGGCGAGGGTTTCGGCATGCAGGGCTTGGCGCTTCAAGCGGACTTCTTCGGGCAAGGCGGTGTTCAAGGCGCGCGCAGCTCTTGTGTCGCCATAGACCTGATCGCCAATCAATGGCATGCCAATATGGGCCATGTGGACGCGGATTTGATGCGTACGACCGGTCTCGAGCACACACACCATTTCCGTAGCTGCCGCCCCGGGATTGCCCTGCAGGCCGATGCCAAAGCGCTTGACGATCTCATAATTGGTCGCCGCATTTTTGCCAGCAGAGGCGGTGTCTGCCACGACCGCCATGCGCTTACGGTCGCGCGGTTCCCGCGCCAACCGTGCGTCCACCCGACCGCTCTTGCCCCATGGCGCTTTGGGTTGACCCACACCAAACGCACGATACCGCCTTGAAATGGTGCGATCCTGAAATTGCCGACCGAGCGAGGCCAAAGCAAACTCACTCTTACACACCACCATCACCCCAGACGTATCCATGTCCAAGCGGTGCACAATGCCCGGTCTGCCCGTCGCACCGACCACTTTGAGACTGTCGCCTGCATGCCAGAGGACGGCATTGACCAAAGTCCCAGTCCAATTGCCCGGTGCTGGATGGACCGACAGGCCCGCAGGCTTATCCACCACCAGCACATGGGCGTCCTCATACAGGATCGAGAGCGGGATGTTCTCAGCTTGAGGCTCGGCTGGTTCTGGCGGGGGCACTTCAATGCGATACTGGGTGCCCGCCTTCACTTTGGCGGAGACATTCATCTCCTTGACGCCGTCGCGGTAAACCCGCGCTGCTTCGATCAAATGCTTGATGCGTGAGCGGGAAAGCGCCGGGAAGGCCTCTGACAAATACTTGTCCAGCCGCTCACCCGCCGCCTCTTGCGGCACCACAACTTCCTGCAGGCTGGGCGCGACATCAGGAGCGTCTAGAGCTTCAACATCGGCAAACTCATCATCTTCCATGCGGGTGATGACTATTCCGCCCGAAAATCAAGCGTTGTCCAGGCCGCAAACCACGCTGTCACGGCATAAACGGCAACATTCTGACGGACACTGGCCAAGTCTACCTTCTCCAGAATATCATCGGGCGTGTGGTGGATGGCAAAATATTTGCTGGCATCTTGCTGCAAATCCATCACCGGCACACCCAAGGGCCGCAAGGTTGAGATATCCGATTGGCCACGGGCATCATCCGTGCCTCGGGCCACGCCCAAAGGCTTCAAGGCCTTTGCAATCGCTTCTTTGACTGGGCCAGTCCCCGCGCCAAAGCCGAAATCAGCCTGATAGACTTTCCCGTCACCGGAGTCAGACTCGGCTGCAAACACATACGAACCGGCTTGCCCCTTGATCGCTTGAGCATGGGCTGCCGCCCCAATCAGACCAACTTCTTCAGCGC
This sequence comes from Aquidulcibacter sp., assembly GCF_044346625.1. GTDB lineage: Bacteria > Pseudomonadota > Alphaproteobacteria > Caulobacterales > Aquidulcibacteraceae > Aquidulcibacter. The sequence continues at coordinate 65,695 of NZ_JBIIYV010000001.1, forward strand.
CATACCAAATCATACGGATGGAGCGTTTAGGTGGCCCTGCAATGTCACGCACCAACTTCGCAGCGGCAGTTACAATCCCACAGCCAACGGCGTCATCCAAAGCACCCGTGCCAAGGTCCCAGGAATCCAAATGGCAGGCCAGCACGACATATTCATCGGGACGCTCTGTCCCGCGCATTTCGGCGATCACATTGCCAGACTGGGCTTCGGGCTGAACCTTTGTCTGGACTTGCATCCGAACTTGGGTCGGCCCCTTTTCCAAGACGCGTCCCAATTGATTGGCATCCGCATTGGCGAGGATCAGGACTGGCAGCTTCCCTTGTTGGCCGCGGGCACCTTGGCCTACATGGACCTCCCGTTCAGACGTGCCGGCAGAGCGGATTAAACAGCCAATGGCACCCAGTTCTGCCGCGACAGAGGAACATTCCCGCCGCTTTACCACGGCCTTGCCATAGCCACTGCCATCTTCGGTAACCGGCATGATGTCATCCACAAACGCAATTTTGCCGCTCAACGAAGCCGGAGCGGAGGCACGCAAGGCCGCCATATCGGCAAAGCGCACCACCTCACCCACGATGCCTTCAGCCGGGGTCGAAGGCGATCCGCCCGTAGCATGAACTTCAAGGCGTTGGGCATGGGGTCCGACAATCGTGGCCGTCTCAATGACCCGCTCCCAAGCGGTCAGCGGGAAGGTCTCAACCCGCGCATTGGTGAAGCCCTCTTGTGTGAGGCGTGCAACCGCCCAATCACGGGCGCGGGCTTCGGCCTCAGTACCGGCTAACCTTGGCCCAATATCGGTGCTCAGATCACGGGTTATGGCATAGGCGCGGTCGTCTTTCAGAGCTGCCTCGATCAAAGCCGTGGCGGGCGGGGTTGGCACCTTGGTTTGTGCAGAAACCAAGCTTGGCAACCATGCCAAAAGACCTGCAAGAACCAAGACCTTTACTCTACCCATCACCTACCCCTTTTGCATCGCTTCGACCGTCATCGTAGTCATGACCGCTAGAGCGATGCAAGCCCATTTACCCCTTCAGCCTACTTGATCTGGATGGTTTGGCTGTTCTGACCAGACTGAACCACAAAGCGTGTGGCTTCTGCCTTAGGTGGGCCCAAGGTGGCCACAGCATTGTTTGAGAAAGCAAAGGGTTCTTTCGGAATGCCGAAAGGGCCCATGTCCAGTTTTTGATTGCCATTCTCGTCGCGAAACGCGCGCATCGTGCAAACTTGCCCCACGCGTTGATCTGGAAAGCGGATCACAACTTGTGGGCCGCGCACGTCGGCTAGCGCCGGGATGAACCTGCCCTTATCGCCGGGCTTTTCCGCACACGACAGTTGCGCCATCACTTGGCCCGCCTGCTTTTTAAAGCCTGTAAAGACAAATTGGACAGGGGCCAGAGTGCTGGTTGGGGATGCCATGACAAACGGACCGGTTGCGAAGAAAAGCGTGATCGCGGCAACAGGAAAAAGGGGGAATTGGTCGCGCATCGAATAGACTCCTTAGCGTGGTTGGGGGAGAAGTTTGGGGAGAAGTTGGGCACTGGGTCGGGAAAGGGATCGGGCTTAAGCGCCGCCCCTATCCAAATAACAGGGCATAAAAGGTGCGACCTGGAATGAAGGTCATGAGGCCTGCCAAGCAAAGCCCAAAATAGAGGCCGCGCATCGTCTTTAAATGACCTTCCACGTCGCCTTGACGGATATACCAGATAGCGCGAGGCAAGCTGTAGAGCGTCCAAACCGACAGAATGTGGATGGGACCAAATTGGCCCAGCATGGGGGCAAAGCTCTTCATAAAGAAACTGGAGAACGCCGTCGTCACCATCGTCAAGGCCCAGATCCGACCCATCATTTTATGGCCCGGCGTCCCTTTTGGTCCAAAGAGTACGATGCCACCCAGAACCAAGGAACTGGTTGCACCACCAATGTGGATGAGCGTGACAAGGGGAAGCTTGGCAAAGACCTGCCAATCTGGCGCACGCGGCGTAAAGCTCTGACTTAAGATATAAGCCCACACGTTTGGCCCAAAGGATGAGAAGGCTAGAGCGACCATACCAATCGCAAATATGTAGCCCAGCAGGGGCTGAACGATTACCAGTAATTTCCCGATCGGGCTTTGTGCGGCGCTAGGGAAGTCGTTGTTCTTGGGGGAGGAAATGTCGGTCATGTGGTTTAGCTCCAAATCGTGTCACAAGGTCTTTGCGGTAGACGCAGGACATCGTTAGAAAGGCGCCTGAGCGCTTGCACGCGCCTTTACGTGGAGAAACTGGCATTATGCGCGAAACACCAAGCTCTGTGGTTCACGAAGCGCCAAACACCAGCTGGATCCAGTATTTTACAAGTCCTGAAACTTTGCGCGGGATCGGGATAAGCCAAGCGCTGGGTAGTCTCTTGGCAATATCAGGCGCGTTTGAGACCATAGACCTGCCACTCTGGTTGCGCTTTGCCTATTGGCTCCCCGTCATGCTGGCGGGTGCTTTGATTGGCGGATTGATCAGCTGGAAATTGGTGGCGATTGAGCGCTGGGCTCGCTCACCCTTTATGAGTTGGGCGGTGGTGACCGTGCTAGTAGCCCTCCCAATGACAGTGATTGTCTGGCTCATCACAGGCTTGGCTTTTCAGGGCACTCTAAACCTACGGGCTCTCCCCTTTTACTTTGCCCCAGTCGCAATCATCTCCGCTTTTATGTCGGGCATTTTGACCTTTACCAATCAAGCCCCACGAGAGACCCACGCTGCCCCAGCCCTTGGCGAGGCGGGCGACACCCCTGCCCCCATTCGATTCTTAGAGCGCCTGCCAATTTCGCTGCGCGGGGCCGAGATTTATGCGGTCTCCAGCGAAGATCATTATTTGCGTATCCATAGTTCGCGCGGGACAGACCTGATCTTGATGCGTTTAAGCGATGCGATCAGTGAATTGGACGGCATTGAAGGCGCACAAGTTCACCGCTCCTGGTGGGTGGCCCGAGGTGCTGTGAAAGACGTCGAACGCGGCGACGGCAAAGCCGTCTTCACCCTCACCAACGACACCCAAGTCCCCGTAAGCCGCACCTATGCCAAAGCCTTGCGTGAGATTGGCTGGTATTAGGAATTTCGGAGTAGGTGCTACAAATACCCCTTCAGTCCCTTCGGGACAGCTTCCCCACAAGTGAGGAAGCGGATACGCCCCAACTGCTGCCACGTGCCGCTTCCCCATTCATGGGGAAGCTCCGGCGAAGCCGGTGAAGGGGTGCTTCAGCAGGGACAAAACAAAACTTATCCCCCTCCATCCAAACCCCGCATAACCTAAGCCCATCTCCGACGAGAGGGCGTTGTTGCTGCAGCGGCGACACCGGTTGGGGATGGGTAAGCGGGGTTAATCGGGGTGGACGTGGCTGCCTCGTGTTTTCATGAAGATTAGCTCGTCCTCATGCCCGGTGTGCTTGAGCCCGACTGCCGTGTGAAGCCGGAGGTCAGGTCTTTCAATAGGCTTGAATCAAAACTCGCGGGATCTCCTTGAGTGCGCTTAAAACGCACTCTTTAAAGGTCTTCATGTACAGGCGGGGGAAATGTCACCACCGAGGAGGGCTCATGATCTTCCCTTGGGCACACAGACTTATTTCAGCCGGGGCGCACGGTTTGCGTCGTATTCCGGGCCAGTCCGTTAATCTGGCCCACCCCCTATTTGGCGCACACCACGCGCCCCGGCCCCTCTACAGGTGCACCCCCGGTGGTTTTCCACGCGGGGCTATGGGTGTTAGTGGCGAAAAGCCCCTTCAGTCCCTTCGCGGCCAGCTTCCCCATGAATGGGGAAGCGGCACGTCCCAACTGCTTCCGCTTGCCGCTTCCCCGTTTACGGGGAAGCTCTGCCGAAGGCAGTGAAGGGGTGTTTCCACTCAAAACGCCTTTGCAGCAGGCTGTGCCGCCGCAAGAGAGATTGTTCCGAAGATTTCCCTAATACCCCAAGCGCCCACTCAACGTACCGATCAAATCAACGACCGCTTCGCCAATCACCGTACCGGGCAAATACACGGCACTTGCGCCCATTTGCTTGAGGACGGGCACATCATCTGGCGGGATGACGCCGCCGATGACGATCATGATGTCGCTGCGGCCCTCGGCTGAGAGCGCTTGGCGAAGCGCGGGTAGAAGCGTCAAATGGCCTGCAGCGAGGGAAGAGAAGCCGATGACATGGACGTTATTCTCCACCGCTTGGCGGGCGGCCTCCTCAGGTGTCGCGAACAAGGGGCCGATATCGACGTCAAAGCCCAGATCGCTAAAGGCGGTTGCGATCACCTTTTGGCCGCGATCATGGCCGTCTTGGCCCATTTTGGCGACGAGGATTTTGGGCGCGCGACCATCGGCCTTGGCAAAAGCGGCAATCGCCTCACGGGCTTGTTGGATGACAGGGTTCGACGGGTCCGCTTCGCGGGTATAGACCCCTGAATTAATGCGGATTTCAGCTTTATGACGACCATAAACATCTTCCAAAGCCAGCGAAATTTCGCCCACCGTAGCTTTCGCCCGAGCCGCCTTGATCGCGAGATCCAGCAGGTTACCAGACCCGTCGCGGGCCGCAGCCGTCAGATCAGCACAAGCCGCATCCACATCGGCTTGATTACGTTCGGCCTTGAGGCGCTTCAATTTCTCAAGCTGCTTCATGCGCACAGCGGTATTGTCGACCTTAAGAACGGGAACGTCCTCGACTTCATCGAGCGGGAATTTATTGACGCCGACTACGGTCTGCATGCCGGTATCGATACGCGCTTGTGTTTTCGCGGCGGCCTCTTCAATGCGTAGCTTGGGCAGGCCTTGTTCGATGGCTTTCGCCATGCCGCCCAAGGCCTCAACTTCTTCAATATGCTTCCAAGCCCGCTCGGCGAGGTCGGCCGTAAGCTTTTCGACATAATAGCTGCCGCCCCACGGATCGATCGGGCGGGAGAAGCCTGCTTCTTCTTGCAGCACCAATTGGGTATTGCGCGCAATACGAGCCGAGAAATCGGTCGGCAAGGCCAGAGCCTCGTCAAGGCTATTGGTGTGCAGGCTCTGGGTGTGGCCATGGGTAGCGGCCATCGCCTCAACACAGGTGCGCACCGCATTGTTGAACACGTCTTGCGCCGTCAAACTCCAGCCAGAGGTTTGGCTGTGCGTGCGAAGCGCAAGGGACTTCTCGCTTTTGGGATTGAATTGCTGGACCAAGCGCGCCCACAAGGCCCGCCCTGCCCGCATCTTGGCGACTTCCATGAAGAAGTTCATGCCAATCGCCCAGAAGAAGGACAAACGCGGTGCAAACGCATCAATATCCAATCCTACATCCAGCCCGGCGCGGATATAATCAAGGCCGTCAGCGAGGGTGTAAGCGAGCTCCAAGTCCGCCGTCGCTCCGGCTTCTTGCATATGATAGCCGGAGATGGAGATCGAATTGAACTTGGGCATATTTTGGCTGGTGAAGGCAAAAATGTCCGAAATGATCCGCATGCTTGGGCCAGGAGGGTAGATATAGGTGTTGCGAACCATGAATTCTTTGAGAATATCGTTCTGGATGGTGCCAGAAAGCTTGTCTGGGCTGACGCCTTGTTCTTCTGCCGCCACGACATAGAGCGCGAGGATTGGCAGGACCGCGCCATTCATGGTCATCGACACGCTCATTTGGTCGAGCGGGATGCCTTCAAACAGGGTGCGCATGTCATAAATGCTGTCGATGGCGACACCCGCCATGCCAACATCGCCTAGAACGCGGGGGTGGTCGCTGTCATAGCCGCGGTGGGTTGCCAGATCGAAAGCGACCGACAGGCCCTTTTGGCCAGCGGCCAGATTGCGACGGTAAAAGGCGTTGGAATCTTCTGCCGTCGAGAAGCCCGCATATTGGCGGATCGTCCAAGGCTGTTGAACATACATCGTGGGATAGGGCCCACGTATATTGGGGGCAATACCTGGAAGCCCGCCCAAATGGTCAAGCCCTTGGAGGTCTTCGGGGCCATAGGATGGCTTTACCAAAATATCTTCGGGCGTGCGCCACGTCTCAGTGCTCGCCGCTCCTGTTGCTGCGGAGGTCACATTCGGCGTGCCAAGCTCTAACTGGCTAAAGTCCGGTAGCTTGCTCATGCTGGCTCCTCCAAAAGGGTGATGGCGTGAGTGAGTGCGGCCAAAATGTCCGATCCAGCAAACAGATTGCGATCAATATTGGCGGCTTGGAACTTGCCCGCCAACCAAATCTGTTGAGCACCGGCGGCCTTCAGGGCTGCAGCAGCTTCGGCGGCCTCGGCCTCATAGGTTGCATCATCGCCGCACAGGCACACAAGGTGCGCGCCGCTCGCCTTAAACGCTGCAATCAAAGCGGCTTGATCTGGATAGGCAATGTCTGCGCCCAACGCCTTAATGCCACCAGCTTCAATCGCATTGCGGGCAAAGCCGGCACGTGCACTGAACTTGGCGAGGCTGCCCAAGGTCGCCAGAAAAATCTTGGGGCTTAGGCTGTCAGCCCGATCTCGCAAAGCTTCAAAATCTTGGGCCAAGCGCATGGGCGGAATGGCCCCGGCTAAGGGTGTTGCAGGTGGGGTGGTGGCGGAAATCGAAGGAGTAGCAGCCAGAACCTCATCCAGATTGGCATAGATGTTGATGCCAATGAGTTGAGTCTTGCGCTTGGCGATATCGCGGGTGCGGGCAGCGCGCGTTTCTGCGACCCATCCCTGCACCAAGCCTTGATCCAAAGCAGAGGGCAGACCGCCAGCGCGTTCAATCTCTTGTACCAAGGGCCAAGCCGCTTGGGCCAAGTCCTCAGCCAAAGCCTCCATCGCCCACGCACCACCTGCTGGGTCAGTCACACGGCCGAGATGGCTCTCTTCCTGCAGGATCAATTGGGTGTTGCGGGCGATGCGACGTGCATTCTCATCAGCCAGACCAAGGGCACTCGAATAAGGCAGAACAGTTATTATATCGGCACCGCCCGCTGCGGCACCAAAGCAGGCACACGTCGCGCGCAAGATGTTCGTCCACGGATCGCGCTTGGTCTGCATCCGGCCAGACGTCACCGCTTGGAGGCGCATGGGGGCCGCGACGCCGCAGGCGTCCAAGACCCGCGCCCATAGCCTGCGGGCAGCGCGCTGCTTGGCGATTTCCAGCACCACATCTGGCCCTGTTGCAAGGGTAAACAGCAAGGTCGAGTTAACTGCAGCAGCGCCAAGGCCCATTGCCTCACCTGCCCGCAAATGGGCGATCCCAGAGGCAATCAATACCGCCAGTTCTTGGGCGTCAGAGCCGCCGCCTTCATGAACAGGGCGCGCATCGGCACGCAGGCAGGTGGCGCGCGGGAAGATACTCGTTATCTGGGCCGCAAAGCCTGCCGCAGCTTCAAGGCTGCAGCCAGACTGGCCATTCATCCGGGCAGCCATGGGATCAAGATTGAAGGCAAGCTTCGCCGTAACTCGATCGCCTTGCGGCACGGCATCGGCTAACGCTCGCGCAGCCCCCAACGGATCGGCAGGCGCATCAAGAGCGACAGTCGCCAATGCCAGCAAGATGCCTTTGATCAAGACTTGAAAGTCTGCAACGCGAGCGGCGGCAACACCACAATTGCCGCTAGGATCAATCACAAACTCAAGGGACGATACACCGCGTTCCAGATCGTAAAGCGCGGTTTGGTTGGCCGCTTGTGGGTCGGGGTTCAAAATGGTTTGACGGATGTCCCAAGGCAGGAATGCATCGCGCACTGCTTCCGCGCCTCGAATGAAAGGCGCTTGGCCAGCAACCCCAGTGCTCACAGCTGGGTTTGGCGCGTCAGCTGCGGTGTAGAGCGGCCGGACTGGTACGCCATCATAGGTCTGCCCAATCAGGCGATCAAACGGGGCACCCTTCAATGCTTTCTCCGCCAGCTCCCGCCAGCGCGCAATTTCGGGGTCAGTGAAGCCAGAAGCCAATGCGAATGGATGAGTCATAGGGTGGCAAGTGCAGGGCTAAGCCCGCCTCGTCAAGACCTCACCTAGCGGTAGATACCAGTCGGACCAAATCTGCTTGCCGCCGCAAGCCCAATTTAGCCAGCAGGCCTTTGATTTGGCTTTTGACGGTGGCTACGGAAGTCTTACGGATTGCCGCAATCTCTTCGACCATGCGGGCCTGCGACAATAGCGTTGCGATATTGGCTTCAGACTTGGTGAGTCCCGCAAAGACTTGCAAACCTGTGATGGTCGCCATTTCGTCTTGCGCTGTTTTGGGCAGAAGCACCGCCACATAGGGGCCTAAAGTCGCCTCACATTTGAATAAGCGGACCATATCAACGACCCAGCCATCCAAGGTCCGCAGGGGGACAGACAAGTGCTTACCTTGATAGCCATCATACAAAACGCCAAGACCCGCTTGCAGGTCGGTGACACTGCGGGCCGCCAAGGCTGTCAATCTGCCATCCTTCAAACGCAACGTGCTCGATGCCTCAATGCGGCGAGCCCATTTTGATGTGCCTGCATGAACATGACGGGATTGGTCCACGATCACGCCATGGACGCCCGCAGCCTCTAGGCCACCCAAAAACTGTTTGCGCTTGGAACGGCGATCTTTCTCTTCCTTGGTGTCATAGCCGGAGTCAGTTTGCCACGACGGCACGTGCTCGTCGGAAATGCGATCAATTCCATCAAAGGCCCAGGAAATCGCAACGGTCTCTAGATTATCAAAGCCAAGTGGCATTGCCTGCATGGGTTCATAATCGGGCCGAATCTTTAAGTCGGAACTAGAATTATCCGCCTCTGCGTCAGACGATGATATATTCGTTGGTTCAAAAGAACCATCTTCCCCGGGTTTTTCCGTGCTCATACAACTTCCCCAAGCCGAGAGCCCATCTTGTTGGGCCCTATGAGCAAAGTCCACTCAAAATAGCGGTTAACGGGCGAACTGAGGCAAATTGGTGCGCAAATGTGATCAAAAGTCACCTTTACTTCTAGGGCAAGGCTCGCTGCTCAAAATGGGCAATGCCAGTTTAGTCGTGCGCTTCTACTTGCATCACGGCGCAGGACACGCCAAGACGGGACCATAAACGTAGCCATAATGGCACTTGCCACACTGCTCTGGGAGTTCACATGTCGGTACCTGCAATTCTATCTCGCCTTCGCATCCCGGTGATCGGGGCACCGCTTTTCATCATTTCCAACCCTGATCTGGTCATTGCTCAATGTAAGGCTGGCGTCGTGGGTTCGTTCCCGGCGCTTAACGCGCGACCTGCCCATGTGCTTGAAGAATGGCTCGACAAAATCACCACGGAATTGGGTGAGTGGACTGACAAAAATCCAGACCGTCCAGCCGCGCCATTTGCGGTCAACCAGATCGTGCACAAGACCAATGATCGCCTGATGCATGACGTGGAAGCCTGCGTGAAGTTTAAGGTGCCGGTCGTCATCACCTCATTAGGCGCCCGCGAAGACGTGAACCAAGCGATCCAGTCTTATGGCGGGATCACGTTGCACGACATCATCAACAACCGCTTTGCAAAGAAGGCCGTTGAAAAAGGTGCAACCGGCCTGATCGCGGTTTCCGCGGGTGCAGGCGGCCATGCTGGCACCCTGTCGCCTTTTGCTTTGGTGCAAGAGATCCGCGAGTGGTTTGACGGACCCTTGTGCGTGTCTGGCTCGATCGCCAATGGCGGTGCTGTTCTAGCAGCCCAAGCGATGGGCGCAGACTTTGGCTATATTGGTTCTGCCTTCATCGCGACCGCTGAAGCCAATGCCGAAGAGGCCTACAAGCAAATGATCGTCGACAGCAACGCCGACGACATTATCTATTCCAACCTGTTTACTGGCGTTCATGGCAATTACCTGGCCCCGTCGGTAGTCAACGCTGGCCTCGACCCATCAAACCTGCCTGAAAGCGACCCATCTGCCATGAACTTCGGTTCTGGCGGCAATCAATCCAAGAAGGCTTGGCGCGATATTTGGGGCTGCGGCCAAGGCATTGGCGCGGTCAAAAAAGTGGCGACCGCTGGCGAATTCGTCGACCGCTTGGCTGCTGAATATGAAGCGGCGAAAGCACGGGTTATGGCAGCTCCGCTGCGCTAGATCAGGCTTAAACGGTCAATCTAACCGACCGAGCGATTAAAAGGGCCATGGTGTCGTCCGTTTTTAGGATTGACGCCATGGCCCTTTTCACTTCCCCACCCTCTGCTACCCGGCTCATCTGGCGCTGGCCGCATTTCACCCCCAAAGAGCTCGCCTGTACATGTCGCAAGCATTGCAAAGGCGAGTATTTTCACGACCCGCGCTTTCTCGATGCTTTAGAGGCCATGAGGAAGGAAATGGGACCCTTGACCATCCGCTCTGCTCATCGAAGTCGCGGCCATAATGCTGCCGTGGGCGGCGTGGCGAATTTTCATCATGCTAAGGCGATCGCCGCCGACATAGCTGTAACGGCCAAGACACGCGCGCGCATGCTACAAGCTGCCGTGAATGCAGGGTTTACGGGCCTAGGTTATGGACGCAGCTTCCTGCATGTCGATCTTGGGTCCGTTAGAGCCTGAACGTATCCAGGCGCATTGGGCTTGTGGATCAAGGCTTTAGGCCTTTACCCTATGCGTCAGCCTCTCAAACCGCGCCCAAAATAGGTCTAACCGCCCTTGCCCTTATTCTTGGCTTCTTTAGCTTCCCGCTCTGCCTTGGTAGGCGGTGGTGGGGCGCTGGCTTTGATTTGACGAGCCTGAAGGGCCAAAGCCTCGCCGCGCGCGCCCTCTTCATCTTCGCAAGAGACACGATCTTTGAGGATCGGGTCACGCCCGACAACGCAAAGACCGCTAGCGGCAACGCGGACATTGCCAACGCTGTCAGCGGGGTCATTGGTGTCGCGATTGAGTAGTTGGGATGAAACCTCGGCTTGAGCACGCGATTTGATCTCTTGCGCGTAGAAAGACAAAGCCGCACTCTCGCCCGAGCGGCCCATAGAGCCCGTTGCGCTGGCAAAGCGCTGCACGGAATCAGCAAAGGCGCGCGGTGAGATTTTGCCCGCGAAATAAAGCCGGCGGGCCAGCACTGCCTCTGCCCCAAAAAAAGTCTCAGCCGAGCGCGGATCGCGCTTTTCGAAGGCCAAAAAGCCCAACCGCTTAGTAGCTTCTAACGCAACAGCATCGCCTGCTTCACCGGGCGGCGCCAAAGTCAAAACAGTGCGGAACGCTTGCTCTGCTTGGCGAAGATCGCCAGCCGCGCTGGCAGTGATTCCAGCTTTGAGGGACTCCCGAGCCGCTTCATCGGTAATGGGCGCGGGCGGGGTAGGTTCTGGTGTTGCAACTGGGGCTGGTGCCAAGACTTCAACCACGGGGGCCGTAACCTCCGCAATTGGCGATGGAGCCGGCTTCGGGGGCGTTACCTTCTGAACAACAGGCGGACGCTGGGTGCGCTTTGACTTACTCTGCTTCTGCCCTGCTGTTTGTGCCAAGGCGAGGCTGCCCAAAGATGCCGCCACACCAGCAAACAGGAAGAAGGTTGTTTTGGAAGCTTTCAAGTGACCCTCGGTTCTAGAGCAAAGCTCGCTCTATCTGAAACAGATAAAGCGGACAAGCTGTCGCTCCAACTTAGATTTAGAGCGCCAAGCGCCAATAATTAACCACATTAGCGAACGTTCGCTGCGACGCAACGCGCAACACGCAGAAGGGTCAAGGATTTCCTGCATAGTTTTGAAGTAAGGCCGCAACATGGCGCTCTAGACTTTCCCATTTCTTGTAGACCCGCACATCAGGCGCTGCCTCTTTCCAAGCCTGACCAAAGGCCTTGGCAAGGGCCCGTTCCGCAAGGAGGTCAGCCAATTTGTAGAGCCGGATGCGAATGGTGAATAGGACTGCACCCGTTTCAGGCAGCCTGCGAATGGTCTGACGTTCGACCCGCAAATGAAGCGCATCCCTTGCCTCAATAAGGCCCGCTACCCCTGCAGCTTGGCGTAATGGTGTGCCATCGGGTGTATAGCGTGCGTCACTCCATTGCACTGTCCAATTGTGTCGCTCAAGAACAAGCTCATCGCGCAAGAGGGAGAACACGCGTGAGATGCGACCGCCGAGACCTGGATCGCCGCCCGGTACAGGTTGGTGCAAGCCAAACAGGCTTTTACCAATCGCATCATGGGCCGAGAAAAAGGTGGGACTACACAAACAAAGGGCCGTGTTCGTCCAAGCCCCATCGCGCATTTCCATCAACACTAGGTCGTCTGAAACCAAACGACTGGCAGCAAATAAGGGAGGTTCGCCAGGATCAATGCGCAAGCCACAGGCGTTTGAAACAAGCTCTGCCGCTTCGATCTGGCCAGGCATAGAGCCGGTGATACTGGCAAAGACTGTTTCAGACTCAGCATCCATCAGCTCATTCTTAGGCCCGACCCAAAACGCCTGATCATCAGGCATCAACCAGTGTTGCAGCTCAATCGGTGCCAAGCCAACATCAAAGCGCGGCGGGCCCTGTTCAAACGGCAGAGGGCGAGAGGAGGCTAGGGGATCGGACACGCCCTGTTGAAACCTGTCTGATCGCAGGTTGCAAGCGGGCAGATGCGGTAAGGCCCCTGCCCGGCTTTAGGACTAACGTGTTTGAATCAGGGTGTCGTTTGCGGGACCAAATCATTTGGCCCAATAACGCGATTGGTGGACTTGCTGGGATTGGCCCTACTGGCTGGCGTTGCGCGTTGCCGATAGGTCCAAGAATCCGCTTCATCCCCGCACACAGTTGCAAACACGCGCTGTGGCTTTCCATCGGCCCCGATGCGCACATCTTCCTGCGTTTGGCAGGTCGAATCCGGGTTCACGTCCCCGCTGAAAACATCAGAGGTGACCTTCAGACTTTGGTCCGGTGCCGCTGCGCAACTTGGTGTAGGCTGCCCCGGAGTAACGACGCATAGATTTGACGGTCCAAACAAGCTTGCCGTCGGATCAAATGCTTCCACATTGGCGTCAGGACCAGGTTGTTTTGCAGCCGGCCCAGACCAATCCAGCGGCACCGCTCCATCCGGGGTCGAAATCGCATTCCTTAGACCTGGCACAACGGGACCTGATTGAGATGCTGTCGCTGGGCCTGTCGGTGAATCTGGAGAAAGGGGCGATGAGGCCGATAGCGCGACCATCATAAGGGCCAAAAAGTGAGTCAACGCAAAAACCCCTCATGCACGAAACGACGAGATAGCAGATTGGCCGGAAGATGCCTGCGAAGTCTTACTTTGACGTGAATGCGGGCTTGGCTTGGGAAGTCGGCGAGCAACAGGGTCTTCCAATTTGATCTCAGGGCGTGGTTGGCTCAACTGATGAACAGACAAATCACCGCGTAACAAGGCCCGAACAGCTGCTTGGACCCGATTGACCACGCCCAATTTGCGCGACGCATTGCCCAAATGAAACTGGACAGTCCGCGCAGTCACCCCAGTCAGTACCCCGATCTCCCAATTGGTTTTACCCTCCAAAACCCAATGCAAACATTCAATTTCACGACTGGTCAGATGCGCAGACTCTGTGGGCTGAAACAGGGCTGCTGCGGTAAGGCGGCGCACGCGCTGATAGAATGCCATAGCAATATGGCTGAGCGCCTCCTCATCATCCGGGTCAAGGCGGAACGGCCGTGGCGCAGCAAACATCATAATGGCCACACAGCCTTGAGGGCCATGCACGGGCGTGGTGATGCCGTCTTTAAACCCTTGCAGCCGACTGGCTTGCACAAAGTCGCGATGTTCGGGGCTTCGGGCAGATGCAAAGGCGCGTTGCCACTGGACAGAGCCTGCGCGTTGAATAGCCTGATTGCGGGCCGGATCGGTCCGGCAGCTGGGCTCTGTGGCATATTGGCGTCGCCAAACGGGATCAAAATTGCCAAAACTCAACAGACTGGTGGGATTTAGCATGGGGTTATGAGGCCCGGGGGCCAATTGATACCAGCCAAAGCCACACGCTGTGGCATAGGTGGTCAGAATATGATGGAGGTCGCCTTCACGCCTTGCGGCACGCAACTCTAGTAAAACCGCGGCAGTTAGGCTTTGAATCTGAGTCATCGCCGTCTCCGTTTGTGTCGCACTCTTCTGGTGCATTTGTAAAATTTATCAATTTTAGATAGTGTTTGGTGATGGCGATAGGGGGGCGGTGTGTGTTTCCTCCGTGGCATGGGACCGCTCTCAATGAAAATCGCGGCTATTGGCGAAGGCGCGCGTGGTCCGCTGTTGAGCTAAGGCACGATTGTTGGCTTGGGTCAGCTTGGGATCTTCACGCGGGCTTTGATGCTCGTCGGCGCGTGCCAAGGCCTGAGTGAAGGTGGTGCTGCCGTCAGATAATTCAGCCAGACGGTGGTTCAAATTCGTGACCCGGTCAGCGATCACATGAATCACGCCATGCTCCCGCTGGAGCCTTCCCCGAATACCCATGAATTTTGCAGCCAAAGTCTCGCGACGAAACCGCTCAAAAATCTTGGGCCAAACAATAATATTGGCAGAGCCATCCTCGTCTTCGAGCGTCACAAACAGCACGCCTTTGGCTGTGCCAGGCTTTTGACGGACCAAAACAAGCCCCGCAACATCCACACGCGCACCATTAGGGGCGGTCTTGAGCGCTTGGGAAGTCACAAAGCGCTTCTCTGCCAATTCAGCGCGGAAAAACGACACCGGATGGGCCTTTAGGCTGAGGCGCAAACGGGCGTAATCGTGGACGACCTGCTCACTCAGCGGCATTTCTGGCAGAGCTGGATCGACTTCTGGGCCATATTCGCTGGCATGCTCAAACAAGGGCAAGGCATGCTCTGCCAGGCCTTTGGCGCGCCAAAGCGCTTGGCGACGGTCGAGTCGTAAGCTCCCCATCGCATCCCCATCGGAAAGCAAATCCATCGCCCGGCCATTCAGGCGGGCGCGCCGTTTCAGGTCTTCAGCATCAAGGAATCTTCCACCCCCAGCCCGCGCCGCCATCAAGCGCGCCGCATCTGCCTCTTTGAAACCCTTAATCTCCCGCAAGCCCAAACGCACGGCTTTACGGGTGTGGCCGACACGCGCTTCCAGCGCATTGTCCCAATCCGAAAAGCCGACATCTGGCGGCAAGACCTCTACGCCATGCTCTTTGGCATCGCGCACCAATTGGGCCGAAGCATAAAAGCCCATCGGTTGGGCATTGAGAATGGCGGCAAGAAAAACCTCTGGCCAATGCTTCTTCAGCCAAGCCGACACATAAACAATCAAAGCGAAACTGGCCGCATGGCTTTCAGGGAAGCCATATTCACCAAAGCCCTCAATCTGGCGGAAACAACGCTCGGCAAAGTCTTGCTCATAGCCATTGGCCACCATGCCATCGACCAAGCGTTTGCCAAATTCATGGATGATGCCGACCTTACGAAAGGTTGCCATGGCACGGCGCAAACGGTCGGCTTCAGAGGGCGTAAATCCTGCGGCAACAATGGCGATGCGCATGGCTTGTTCTTGAAACAAGGGCACACCAAGGGTCTTGCCAAGCACATCTTCCAGCGCCTTAGAGGGAAAGGTGACCTTCTCTTGGCCCTGACGACGGCGCAAATAGGGGTGGACCATATCGCCCTGAATAGGGCCTGGGCGAACAATGGCGACTTCAATCACCAGATCATAAAAGGTACGCGGGCGCAGTCGGGGCAGCATCGACATTTGCGCCCGGCTTTCAATCTGAAACACGCCGACCGTGTCCGCCGCACAAATCATATCATAGACAGCGGGGTCTTCGGCGGGAATATCGGCAAGGCCGAGCCGGACGCCATAATCATGCTCTAGAAACTCAAAGGCGCGGGCCACACAGGTCAACATGCCCAAGGCCAGCACATCAATCTTCAAAATCCCCAGAGCATCCAAATCATCCTTGTCCCATTCAACAAAGGTACGGTCTGGCATGGCCGCATTACCGATTGGCACCACTTCATCGAGTGGTCCGCGCGTGATGACAAAGCCGCCGACATGCTGGGATAAATGGCGGGGAAATCCGTGCAGCGTGCGGGCCAGCATCATGGTCTGCGCAATCACCGGGCTCGTAATGTCCAGACCCGTCATCTTGTGAATGAGGGCGGGATCAACCCCACCCCGGCCCCAGCCCCAGACAGACTTGGCCAAGGCTTCTTGAGTATCCCCGCTCAGCCCCATCACCTTGCCAACTTCCCGCAAGGAAGAGCGGCCGCGATAGGAAATCACAACCCCGGCAATGCCAGCCCGGTGGCGGCCAAATTTGTCATAGATATATTGGATCACCTCTTCGCGGCGCTCGTGCTCAAAGTCGACATCAATATCGGGGGGTTCGCGCCGCTCTGCTGAGATGAAGCGCTCAAACAATAGATCCACACGGATGGGGTCTACGGCGGTGATGCCGAGGCAATAACACACCACCGAATTAGCCGCTGAGCCCCGGCCTTGGCACACAATCCCCCGGCTGCGCGCAAAAGCGACAATGTCATAAACAGTCAAAAAATAGGGCGCATATTGGAGCTGATCGATGAGCGCATATTCATGATCCAAGGCCGCCCGCACCCGCTCTGGTACCCCATCAGGATAGCGACCTTGCGCGCCCAACTCACTCAAACGCATTAAACTATCCATCGGGGCTTCCCCCTGTGCTACAACTTCATCAGGATATTCATAAGCCAGTTGATCAAGGGAGAAAGTGATCGCGTCAAAGAGTTTCCTTTGTACCTGAAGACAATCTTCAAACCCTTTGAAGAGACGGATGATTTCATCAGGGTTTTTAAGGCATTTTTCGCTATTTTGTAAACGCAGATAGCCCGCTGCCTCCAATGTGGTCTTGGTCCGAATACAGGCCAGAACATCGGCCAGAAGCCGCCGTTCTGGGTTGTGGAGCAGCGCATCCATGGTGGCAATCAAGCGCCCGCGTGTACCTTTAACCAGCCCCACCAATTGGGCTAATCGTTGAAAGTCTGTGCCATCAAAAGGCCGGGTTGCCGCGACATAAAGATCAGCGGTCAAGGGTGCGTCAGCTAAGTGGCCTTTGGCTTTATCTAGCCAAGCTTGGGTGAGGATGGGTGGCGGAACAAGGATAGCACAGGCGCCCTCCATAGCTTCTAGCACGTCGGCTTTCTCTAGGGTGCAAGTGCCCTTGCGCGAGCGGCGGTTGCCACGCGTCAAGCAACGAGTTAGCCGGCCCCAAGCCACCCGGTCTTTGGGGTAAAGGACGGTCTCAAATCCATCGACATCAACCAAGCGGGACCCAACAATCAGTCTAAGGCCCGCTTCTTTGGCGGCTACATGGGCCCGCACCACACCAGCGACGGTATTGATATCAGCTACGCCTAAGCCTTGTAGACCAAGGCCATGGGCTGCCCACACCATCTCATCGGGCTGGCTCGCCCCTTTCAGGAACGAGAAACTCGTAGTGGCCAAGGGCTCAAAGATGCGCATGGCCGTACCTGAATTGGATCGACACTAAACGAAGGAGCTTCATGCCGCACTCCCATGCACATACCATTTGGGATGATCGACTTTGCCGGGCAGGCCTTGGCGGTAGAGCCAGAAGCGACGGCCCTCAATCGTCTCGATGCGATAATAGTCACGGTCATGGGCCTCGCCACAGGCAATACGCTCTGGCCCTTCGGCGCACGCAACTTTGAAGGCTAAAGCGCGCCAGCGAAACAGGCGGGGTGGGCCGTCTGGCACCTCGGCAATGGCATCAATCGGTTCGGCACGCTCCAACAGCAAAGCGGGGCGCCGCGCCGCCAAAGCTTCGGGGAAGCGGCTGACCTGTGGCCGTCGATCGGCAACAGCCACAGGGCGCACAGCTTGTTCAGGCACCCAATGGGCCACCGCCTCCATCCGCGTCACCCGTCCAGCGCCTAAACGGGCGGATAGGCGGTCGGCCAGGCGATGTAGGGCATCGGCACTGGCCAAAGCAGCAGCAGCGACTGGGTCCAAGTCCATGACTTGACCCTCCAGAACTTCCACCACGGGCGCACAAATTTCAACCAGATCAATTCCAAAGCCCAGATCGAGCCCGGCACCATTAGCCTCTGCCTCAATCCGTTCACACAAGACCTTCGTCCACAAAACCGCATCGCGATGGGCGCGCCCGGATCCGCCAACAAGCTGTAAGACGACCCCATCTACACGGTAGAGATTTAGAACCAAACGGCGTGCGCCTTCATTATAGGAGTCCAAAAGCGTGCATATCTCCCCCGCAGCCTTCGCCCCCGCCAGCTCAAGGCCATGGCGGGTCATCAATGGTTCGGCCAAGCGCAGGCGGATGCGCCGCGGTATAATCTCTGCAACCGGATCGATGGCCTCTTCCTCAAGCCCACGGGCGCGGTCCAAAGCGCGCACCAGATCAATCCCGAACCGCCGGGCCAAAGCCGCCGACGATTGGGTGGCGACTTGGCCAATGGTTTTCAAGCCCAAGGCCCGCAAGCCTGTGGTCGTACCGTTTGGCAGGCGCAAAGCCTCAACCGGCAAAGCCCCCACCAAGGCACGCAAAGCCGCGCCATCCGGGGCACTTAAGCCATGGCACGCCTCTGGCGCAAAGCGTGCCAAAGCAAAGGCCGCGCCGGGTGTGGCGGCACAAGCTGCACGCGCTGTCAGACCTAAAGCCCGCATTTTGATGACCATATCAGCCAGCATGGCGGCCTCTCCACCAAACAAATGGGCACAGCCGGTGATGTCGAGGAAAAGCGCATGGGTGTTTTCAAGGCCTTTGACCGGGGCACAATATGGGCTCCACCGCATGGCCCAACGCGCCAAAGCGATCAGATCATCGCCCTCCCCCACGGGGTCACTGTCGGCGACACAAATATCTGTCACCAAGGCCTTGGCCCCCGCCAGCATCATGCCAGAGGATAGACCTGCCTCTTGCGCGGCACGATTGAGGGCAATGAGGCGAATTCCCCCAGCACTACGCGCAACCGTGGCGCACGGCTTAGCGCGCGAGAAACGTGCCCCATCGCCCTTAAGCAGAGAGGCGTTGCGGCTGAGGCGGTCGGTTGGCCAACGTGGCAGGCTGATACAGGCTATGCGTCGCATCATCATACTCCAAATCAAAGGATTGTGGACGCGCACCACTGCGGGCACGCTCAAGGTGAAGTCTCCACGCTGGGGGCCCAAGCCCCGGCAGCGCCGTGCCCAGCGCCACAGGTCTGCATGGGCGACTGGCCAGCACCAGTCGCGCACGCGCTGGCGCAAAGGCAGAGGTACGCAGCCCTTGAACAGCCAAAACCAAGCTATGGGCCTGCTCTGCCGCCAGTTGCACCCGCCGTGCACCGGCAAGGCTGAAGCCAGCTTTGGAACCAGACACAGCCAAAACACCGGCCAATCCAAAGGTTCGTGCTGCATCCTCCAAACAGGCATGAAAGCCCTTCACATCCGGCGCACGCACCAACACAATACGGGATGGACACACGCCCAGCTTCTGCAAACCCGGCCCATAAAGCTGCCCCCAAGCAGGCCCCCACCCCTGCCCACGACTGGCATCTTCAATCACCACCAGATCACCCGAGCGCTGTTGCAGCGCCCTGGCCATACAGGCGAAAGCAAAGTGCAAACTGGCTGGCTCATCCATGAAAGCGGCAGGAACCACTTCGGTTACACCGCCCAAAGCCAACCCGCCGCCCAAGGCTGCGTCCAACCTGTCTGCGCCTGTTGGCAAACAGCTCAACGCCGGGCGGCCCTCTGTTTCAATGGCCCGTATCTGGGTACGCAACGCGGTCAAATCCGGTCTCATGGCTGTAAATCACACACCTTCCTGCTCTTTATGTTCTTGATTTGTTCTAACCACGAAGACGCCGGTGAGTCGAGTCGGGAATCTGGCGCCTTTCCGTTCGCACGTCCGGTAATGACGTAAGAGATGGGTGCCCTCTGGGTGTCATCACCGCAAATCGCTAAGAATCTCCCCGAAACGACAATTTAACCCAACGGAAACACCATTTGGTCTATACATCATCCCAATCTTTAGGATGGACGCATGAAATCGATCCCTAGGCTACTGACAGTGACCTTTGCCATTCTGCTTATGGCAGCGGCTTCGTCATGGCAGCTTGCCTCCTATCGCGAAATAAATACCCGACAGATTTTGTTCACCGAAGCCACCAGCGAGATCAATCGGATCGACGAAGTCTTGACCATGTCCGCGCTCATGCATGCCACGACAGCCGACCCAAAATGGGCACAGCGTTACGAAGAAAATGCCCCACTTCTTGAAGCCGCCATAGTCAAGGCTATGTCAATCGGCCCAGCGGGGGTGAAGGAAAACCTCGACGCAATCGAACTGGCGAATACCAAGCTTATCGATCTTGAACGCCTGTCCTTTGCTTTGGTGGCCGATGGCAAGAAAGAAGATGGCCTCGCCATTCTGTCCTCGCAAGATTATGCCAATCTGAAAGCCACCTATACCCAAGAAATCAAGAAATCGCTTGAAGCAGGCTCGTCAGATATTAAAGCCGCGAAAGAAAGTATCCAGACTGGGCTTCTCAGCACCATCATTCTGGCAGGTATTGCCTTCATTTTAATTTTCGAGCTTTGGCGAAAAGACCAACAAAGAAATCAAAGAGATAAAATCCGCTATCGGGAGTTTGCGCGCTTTGCCGAATTAGCCCGCAACCCTGTCGTGCGCACCAATAAAAATCGAGAAATCATTTGGGTCAACGACGCCTATCTTGAACTTACAGGCTATAGCCGCGAAGAGGTAATTGGCAAAAGGCCAAGCCAACTGAACTTCTGTCCGGAAACAGATACGCTAGAAGTGGCGAAATTGCTCGCAGCCATTGATCGGGGACAAGCCGCCAGCGCAACCCTCTTGAACCGGACAAAAGAAGGCCGGATGTATTGGATCAATTTAGACATCCAACCCCTATTGGACGAACAAGGGCAGTTGGAAGGTTTCCAAGCAATTGAAACCGAGGTCACCGATCTGGTCGAAGCCCAGCGCCGCGCCGATGATGCCTTAGCCAATCTCAATGCCTATCAATCCGCATTGGACAAGCATTCGATCATCTCGGTGGCTGACCAATTTGGCCGAATTGAATTCGTAAATGACCGCTATTGCGAAATCAGCGGCTATTCACGCGAAGAACTGATCGGGCAAAGTTATACGGCCGTTCAATCGGATATGCATGATCCATCCTATTTCCAAACGATGCGGGACACGATCAACGCTGGCCACTCCTGGCATGGCGAGGTCTGCAACCGGGCTAAGGATGGGTCGCTATTTTGGGTCGTGGCAACGGTTGTGCCTTTGCCCGCAACGCGCACGGAAGGGCCCCGCTTTGTTAGCGTGCTTTACGACATCACCGAGCGCAAACGCACTGAGACAGAGCTCAAAGAGGCCCTGAACCACTCATCTACTTTCTTCGATGTGTCGTCTGAACTACTCGCTATCTTCGACCATGAGGGAAATGCCGTCAGACTCAGCAAGGCTGCAGAGAAAATCATTGGTCGATCTGAGCAAGACTTGATTGGTCGGTCGACGACTGACTTTATCCATCCCGATGATGAAGAGCACACAGCAAAGGCGATGCAGAAGCTCTTAGACACCGGCGAGTTGGATAATTTCGTTGCCCGCTACATCCATCCAAACGGCGAAGTCCGCAGTGTGGAGTGGCGCTCTAAAATTGTTGGTGACTTCATCTACGCGACGGCAAGTGATGTAACCGAACGCTTAGCGACCGAAGCTGAATTGCTGGCCGCACGGGAGCAGGCCGAAGCCGCCAATCGCGCGAAGAGTAGCTTCCTGGCCAACATGAGCCATGAGATCCGCACCCCCTTAAACGGGGTCATTGGTGTGGTTGGGGCTTTGTCCCGCACCGATTTGACGCACACCCAGCGCGAAATGGTCGACCTCATTCAATCGTCTGGGGAAACGCTGGAACTTCTTTTGTCGGATATCCTTGATGTCTCGAAAATCGAGGCGGGCAAGTTTACCTTGCAGCCCGAACCTTTTGACCTTCGCAAAACTATAGAGGCAACCGCGCAAGTCATGGGCATACGGGCTGAGGAAAAAGGCCTCAGATTCCACGTCAAATTTGGCCCCGGTACCGAAGGCCTGTTTGAAGGCGATGGTGTGCGGGTCAAGCAAATCGTATCCAACTTGGCCTCGAATGCCGTGAAATTCACACAAACAGGTCAAATCGATATCAATATCACGGCCACCGATAAGGCAGATGGATCGTGCGAAGTCATGATCAGCGTCAAAGACACCGGAATCGGCTTTGACGAGCAGACCAAGAAGCGGCTGTTCACTCGGTTCGTACAGGCCGATGCGTCCATTACTAAGAACTTCGGCGGAACAGGATTAGGCTTATCGATCTGCCGCACCTTAACCGACATGATGGGTGGGCAGTTCTTGGTCACCTCTGAGGCCGGGATTGGTAGCCTGTTCTCTGTCATTCTGCCTTTGCCACGGGTAAAGCTTGAAGCTGCTCAGACCGGCATAAACGCTGCGCCGAGCGAGACCTTAACAGACCTATTGCCGCACGCAGCCAGTCGTTCGATCCTGTTGGCGGAAGATCATCTTGTTAATCAGCGTGTGATCGCAATGATTCTTGAGCCTCATGGCATCACAGTGACGATCGCCCAGAACGGCGCGGAGGCCGTTGAAATGTGGCAAAATGCACATTTTGATCTTGTGCTGATGGACATGCAAATGCCGATTATGGATGGCCTATCCGCGACAAAGCGTATCCGCGAGATTGAACGCAGAGATGGCTTGCGGCGCACGCCCATCGCCATGGTCAGCGCCAATGCGATGAAGGAACATATCACCCAGTCTTTCTTGGCCGGCTGTGACTTCCATATCGCCAAGCCTGTCACGCCCGAAACCCTACTCAAGGGCATTGATGCGGCGCTTGAGGCATGTGAGACTACCGAACAAGCCGCCTCAAGCAAGGCCAAAAACTCAGTCTAAGCTTAGTCTGATCAGAACGGGATATCGTCCTCAAGGTCTGCCGCAAATGAGCGCTTCTCGCCTTGAATTGACCGTGGTGCAGAAGATCCACCGCCGAAGCTGCCGCCATTGCCGCCGCTGCCGCCCATAGAACGACCGCCGCCAAATCCGCCTTCTGAACGATCTTCGACCATGTCGCCACCACCAGAACGGCCATCGAGGATGGTGATTTCACCTTTGAACCGGCCAATAACCACTTCCGTGGAATAGCGCTTTTGGCCGGCTTGATCGGTCCACTCACGGGTCTGCAACTGGCCTTCAACATAGACCTTGCTGCCTTTTTTGACATAATTCTCAACGACCTTCACCAGATTGTCGTTGCGCACAACGACACGGTGCCATTCGGTCTTTTCTTTTTTCTCGCCGGTTGCTTTGTCGTTCCAGCGCTCACTGGTTGCGACAGAAAACTCCGCGATGCGATCACCCGATGGAAAGGACTTGATCTCAGGGTCGCGCCCTAAATTTCCAACCAAGATCACTTTGTTCACGCTGCCCGCCATTGCCCTTACTCCGTCTTTTTTGCCGTTGGCGACTCATCCTGTCGCGCCTCAGCATCGTATTCATTTAAACTGACGCTACAGGTCTCATGTCCAAACCAGAAGAGAGGGGCGACACTCAAACCGCCTCGCCTTGTGGATAAGCATGTAAAACTGTGCATGCCGTGGACAAGCGCAAGATGTTCACATAATGTTCTATTCGTCAAGCTGGTTCGCACGCGCTAATCAGGGCGACATTGTTTTGGCCTTGGGGCTTCAGGCTCAAAGGTTAGCGTAATCAAGGTCACACATGTCTGAATCGCCTGTTATCCGTGTGCGCGGCGCGCGCGAACATAATCTGAAGAATGTCACGGTTGAGATCCCGCGCGGGGAGTTGGTAGTTATCACAGGCCTATCAGGGTCGGGGAAAAGCTCGCTCGCCTTTGATACGATCTATGCGGAAGGGCAAAGACGTTACGTCGAAAGCCTTTCCGCTTACGCGCGACAATTCCTAGAGCTGATGCAAAAGCCGGATATGGACTCGATTGAAGGCTTGTCGCCTGCCATCTCGATTGAACAGAAGACGACTTCGAAGAACCCGCGATCGACGGTCGGCACGGTTACAGAGATTTACGACTATATGCGCCTGTTGTGGGCTCGCATCGGTGTACCCTATTCACCCGCTACCGGCCTACCTATTGAAAGCCAGACCGTCAGCCAAATGGTGGATAAAATTAAAGTCCTGCCAGAAGGCACCCGTCTATTTCTGTTGGCACCTGTGGTACGCGGCCGAAAGGGTGAGTTTAAAACCGAATTTAAAAGCTGGATCAAACAAGGCTTTGTGCGCGCCAAGATTAACGGCGAATATCATGAACTTGAGAATGCCCCTGACCTCGACAAGAAACTGAAGCATGACATTGATGTCGTGGTTGATCGCATTGCGGTTCGTTCAGGCATCGAACAACGTCTGGCAGAGGGTTTTGAGACCTGCTTACGTTTGGCGGATGGCATCGCTTTGGCTGAATTTGCCGATGAAAAGGATGATAAGGGCGCGGCAAAGCGAATGCTGTTTTCGGCGAAATTTGCCTGTCCGGTGTCAGGCTTTACCATCCCAGAGATTGAGCCGCGTCTTTTCTCCTTCAACAATCCCTTTGGTGCCTGTCCAACGTGCGACGGCTTAGGCGTACAGCTCAAATTTGACCAGGAGTTGGTGGTTCCTGATTCCAGCAAGACCCTAAATGATGGCGTTATTGCACCTTGGGCGAAGGGAGCTTCACCGCTTTATACCCAAACCTTACAAGCTTTGGCCCGTCATGCAGAAGTTGCGTTGACAACACCTTGGACGAAACTTCCCGAAAGCTTTCAAAAGCTTGTGCTCTATGGGTCGGGAACCGAAAAGGTAAAATTCGTCTATGATGATGGCGCGCGGCGCTATGAAACCACCAAGACGTTTGAAGGCGTAATCCCCAATCTAGAACGGCGTTGGCGCGAGACAGATTCCGCCTGGTCACGCGAGGAATTGGGCCGCTATCAATCTGCCCAGAAGTGCCCAACTTGCGACGGCAAGCGTCTGAAACCCGAAGCACTGGCGGTGCGTGTCGGGGGTGAAGATGTCTCAGTGGTATCCTCTCGTTCGATCCGGGCCGCGCGCGACTGGTTTGTCGATTTAGAAGGTCGGCTAACACCAAAGGAATTAGAAATCGCGACCCGAGTTTTGAAAGAGATCAAAGAACGCCTGCGCTTCTTGGTCGATGTCGGTTTGGATTATCTCACTTTGCATCGTGGTTCAGCGACCCTGTCAGGTGGCGAAAGCCAGCGCATCCGACTGGCCAGCCAAATTGGCTCGGGACTCACGGGCGTGCTTTACGTCTTGGATGAGCCCAGCATTGGTCTGCATCAACGAGATAACACACGCCTACTCACCTCGCTGAAAGGTCTGCGTGATCTTGGTAATAGCGTTATCGTGGTTGAACATGATGAGGAGGCGATTCTAACGGCAGATCATGTGCTCGACATGGGGCCACTGGCCGGCATTCATGGCGGGCAAGTCGTCGCGCAAGGCAAGCCTGCCGATATTGAAGCGGCCAAGGGCAGCCTGACTGGTGCCTATTTGCGCGGCGAAAAGTCCATCCCCATCCCGCCTAAGCGCCGTCGGCGCAATCCAAAGAAGTTTCTTCGCATCGAAGGGGCGACCGGCAATAATCTCAAAAATGTCTCGGTCGATATTCCACTGGGGATTTTCACCTGCGTGACGGGCGTCTCAGGCGGGGGCAAATCCACTCTTATTCTCGAGACGCTCTATAAGGCCCTCGCCCGTCGCTTGAACGGGGCAAATGAAGTGCCAGGCCCACATAAGGCGCTGGAAGGCCTGCACCACCTCGACAAGGTGATTGATATCGACCAGAGCCCGATTGGCCGCACGCCGCGGTCCAATCCTGCTACTTATACCGGTGCCTTTGGTCCAATCCGTGACTGGTTTGCTGCGCTGCCAGAGTCAAAAGCGCGCGGCTATGGCCCAGGCCGGTTCAGCTTCAACGTCAAAGGTGGCCGCTGTGAAGCCTGCCAAGGCGATGGCGTACAAAAGATTGAAATGCACTTCTTACCGGACGTCTATGTCACCTGTGACGTCTGCCACGGCCAACGCTATAATCGGGAGACCTTGGAAGTCACTTATCGTAACAAATCTATCGCGCAAGTGCTGGACATGAGTGTGGACGAAGCAGCAGGCTTCTTCCAAGCGGTGCCCTCCATTCGCGACAAGATGGAAACTTTGGTGCGGGTCGGACTAGGCTATGTCAAAGTCGGCCAGCAGGCGACCACCCTGTCCGGCGGAGAAGCCCAGCGGGTGAAACTTTCCAAGGAATTGTCCCGCCGCGCTACGGGACGAACGCTCTATATCCTCGATGAGCCCACCACCGGTCTGCATTTTGAAGATACGCGTAAGCTGTTGGAAGTTCTGCAAGAATTGGTGGATCAGGGCAATAGCGTCTTGGTTATTGAGCATAATTTGGACGTGATCAAAACGGCCGATTGGCTGATCGATCTGGGACCTGAAGGCGGCGACGGCGGTGGCTTGATTGTCGCCGAAGGTACTCCTGAAGAGGTGGCCTTAGTTGCAGGCTCCTGGACCGGCCGCTATTTGAAAGAGACTTTGCTCAAACACGAAGAACGCCGCCTAGCCCAAGCCGAACGCATGGCCCACGAGGCACAAGTGGAAGCTAAAGCTTAGGGGATATTTCGGGCCGACCGTCGCGTGCACACAATCCGGTCAAATTGTGCGCACCTGCTCAAGGGTTTCCTAAGGCCGTGGCATTACGATCCGGCCATGGTAACTAACTATCTTTACGCCCTGACCCATATGCTGGACATAACGGGGCGTATGAGCCGACGTGCTTATTGGTATTTTCTCTTGATGGTGCTGGCACTGAGTTGCGTCGCTATTTCAGTGGATAGCGCTGTCCTCTTATCTGCCCTCACGGATGGCACGCCAGAGCTCAAGATCGGCACCATCACCATGACCTTTGGGGCCTTACATGCCTTGCCGATTTTTTCGGCTAGCTTCCGTCGTCTGCACGATATCGGCAAGTCAGGCTTTTGGATCGTCTTGAACCTTGTGCCCTTTGTCGGCAGCCTGATTCTATTTTCTTGGTATGCAAGACCCAGCGCGCTTGCCAGTGTCCACGGGGAGGCTCCGCGTGAGCGGCTCTCACGGCCAAATTGGGCAGATCGCACGCAATTCTAAAAGACAAAAAAAGGCGGCACCACTTGGGGCCGCCCTTTTGGTTTAAGCCATTAGCGACCTTAGCCCGCAACTGCAGCGGCGTCTTTCTCGCCCGTGCGAATGCGCAGGGCCATTTCGACATCGACAACAAAGATTTTCCCATCGCCGATCTTGCCCGTGTTGGCAGCACCCGCCAGCGCTTCAACCACTTTGTCGACCATGTCATCGGTGACCACGGCCTCAATCTTGACCTTGGGCAGCAATTTCACTTCATATTCGGCGCCACGATAAACTTCGGTCTTGCCCTTTTGACGACCATAGCCGCGAACTTCGGTAACAGTCAGGCCCGAAATGCCCGCTTCGGTTGCCGCATCAAGCACTGCATCGAGACGGCTTGGTTTGATAATGGCGGTGACAAGCTTCATTCTGTTCCCCTCACTTCGCATCGGGTTCGTTCTTTGGAACCAGACCCTGATTATTCCATCACGATGTAGATTAGACAATCAGCAGCACTTGTGACCCGCTTTCAATGCCAGGCCGCACGGCAGAAGGAATTAGCACAATTTTTGAGCGACTTTTGCAGCGATTGCCTCAAAAACGTGCGGCCGCGGGCTGGGCTAACAACACGCGTCGACCTTGGCCGGGAAGACTGTCGGCATACAGACGCTTCACCGCCTCGACTAAGATAACCCCACCTAGCGCTGGCCAAGCCCGTTCGCCGACACTTTCCCACGTCTCCGCGGCTCCGCCGGTTGCCATTTTCCAAGTCAAGGGCGGACCATAGAGCGCGCGCGACCATGCCACCGGTTGAAACATGGCCTCGCTTAAGAGGCTTGCCAGCTGGCTGCGGCTATAAGGCCTGCCTTGGCCAAAAGGGGTCGATTCAGCCCGGGCCCAAATGCCACCGCGATTGGCGACCGCAATCATCAAGCGCCCTTCGGGGGCAAGCAATCGCCAAAGTTCGCGCAGCAGCACGCGGGGATTCTCCGCTTCTTCTAAAGCATGGACACAGAGGATGCGGTCAAAGATTGCTTCGGTGAAAGGCATCCGGTCCTCATCACCGATACAGGTAAGGTTGGAAGCACCCGATGGCCACCGCTCTACCCCTTGCGTGGCCGGCATCAAGGCAGTGACACGCCGCGCGGTTGGCAGCCACGGCGTCAAATAAGGCGTCGCATAGCCAAAACCTAGAACATCGAGGCCTTTACAATCCCCCCAAGCATCAACCATGCGGCGACCAGCCATAGCCTGCGCGGTCTGCCCTAAGGGGCCCGCATAAAAACTTTGCAAGGCGAGAACATCAACGCGCATGGGGACTAGGATAAACCAATTTTCTCTCTTAAAGGACAGTCATGCTTATCATTCATATGTTTCCATGTCTGTCTGACAATTATGGCTTTCTTGTCCGCGATTCGACCACAGGCAAAGTGGCCTGTATCGATACCCCAGACGCCACAGCCATTCTAGCCGAAGCCCAAAAATTGGGCTGGCAAATCGACGAAATCTGGAACACCCATTGGCATCCAGATCATGCAGGCGGCAATCAAGCCATTGAAAAGGCTCTGGGCTCCATCTCATTGGGGCCAGAAGAAGTCCACACACGCATCAGCCCGCTCTCGAAGATCGTGCGGCCAGGTGAAACCGTCCATTTGGGCGAGAGCTCTGCCGAAGTCATAGATGTTGGTGGGCATACCCTAGGGCATATCGCCTTCTACTTTGCGGCAGACCAAGTGGCATTTGTCGGCGATGCGTTGTTTGCGTTGGGTTGCGGGCGGCTGTTTGAAGGCAGCGCCGAACAGGCTTGGGCTAGCCTCTCGCGCCTCATGGCGCTGCCCGATGCGACGACCATTTATTGCGCGCATGAATATACAGCCGCCAATGCGCGCTTTTGTGCGACAATTGAGACCGATAATGTTGCACTGACAAACCGAATTGCCGACATCACCCGCTTGCGCGCCGAAAATCTGCCGACCGTTCCAACCAGCATTGGGCTTGAACGGGCGACCAATCCGTTTGTGAGGGCGGATCTGCCTAGCGTTCGAGCTGCGATAGGGATTGCTGCCGATGCCGCCGCCTACGAGGCGTTTGGGCGCGTGCGGCAAATGAAGGACCAATTCTAATGCAGCGGGCCGTGTCAGGCGATTTATCGGCTTCTGAGATCATTGCCCTGCTGCAGATGAAGTCCCACCCAGAGGGTGGCTATTATGTTGAGACGTTTCGTGACCCTGAAGGGCCGGAGGGCCGCGGCTTTTCCACCAGTATCTATTTTCTACTTCAAGCGGGTGAAGTCTCCGCTTGGCACCGCGTCGATGCTGGGGAACATTGGTTTTGGCATGCAGGCGGGCCATTGGCGCTGAGCATCAGTGAAGATGGCCAGAAAGCGTATGCGCATCGATTAGGGCCAGACCTTAGAGCGGGACAACGGCCACAAGCACTTGTGCCCGCAGGCGCTTGGCAAGCAGCCGAAAGCCTCGGCGCTTGGACCTTGGTTAGCTGCGTTGTCGCGCCGGGTTTCGTGTTTGAACGATTTGAACTCGCCCATTCGGACTGGTTTCCGGGCAAGCCTGGGCAAGCCCCGATTTAGGCCAGTCCCACGTTAATTGGCCTTGTCGAGCGCATAGCCGGCTGAGCGCACCGTACGAATCGGATCGATTTCGTCGCCTTCATTCAAGGCTTTGCGCAAACGACCGACATGGACGTCGACGGTCCGGGCTTCGACATAAACGTCAGAGCCCCAAACCGCGTCCAGCAATTGTTCGCGCGAGAAGACACGCCCTGGATGCTGCATGAAATAGTCAAGCAAACGGAACTCTGTCGGGCCCAAATGGACATCACGCTCGCCCCGCTTCACGCGGTAGGAAACCCGGTCGACCACGATATCGCCAAACACCAAACGGTCGTCGGCAAGGCCTGGGCGAATACGACGAAGCACGGCGCGCACGCGAGCTAAAAGTTCGGTCGTCGAAAATGGCTTGGTGACGTAATCATCCGCACCTGTATCGAGGCCACGAATCCGGTCAGATTCTTCGCCACGCGCCGTCAGCATGATGATAGGGATATTGCGCGCATCTGGCTTAGCCCGCAGCCGACGACACACTTCGATGCCGGGCACCTTTGGCAACATCCAATCCAGAATGACCAAGTCAGGCAAGCGCTCTGACGCCATCATCAGGGCTTCCTCACCATCGACAGCGACGCCGACATGATAGCCATCTTTTTCCAGATTATAACGCAATAGCGTGGCTAAGGCGTCTTCGTCTTCAACAACAAGCACGTATGGGGTCATGACAATGGCTCCTGATTGGGTGACGATGGAAGGGGAGGCATGACAGGGTCGACAGCTTTCGGGCGGTCGGTGCCAATGTCTTCACCGGTTTCAAGGAAATAAATGACTTCGGCCATATTGGTGCAGTGATCGCCGATCCGCTCAATATTCTTAGCGACAAACAACAAATGCGCGCCTGGACCAATCATGCGAGGATCTTCCATCATATAAGTCAGAAGTTCGCGGAAAAGAGAGTTATAATGCTCATCCAGCTCTTCATCCTGCATCCAGACCGAAACGGCACCCGCCACTTCACGCGATGCAAAAGTGTCGAGGACTTGCTTCAACTGGGTAACAGCGATCTTGCCCATGCGTTCGACGCTGCGTGTCAAGGCGATGGGGTCAAATTCCTGAATGGTCAGCGCGCGCTTGGCGATATTCTTAGCCAAATCGCCAATGCGCTCGAGGTCGCCAGCAAGCTTTAATGCAGCTACGGTTTGCCGCAAATCGCGACCCAAAGGCTGACGCAGCGCCAATAGACGCATGATCTTCCGCTCAATCTCCCGCTGGAGCTCGTCAATTTTCTTGTCGCCCTCAATCACGCTGCGGGCAAGGCTAGCATCGCGGCGGGCGATGGCGGTGACGGCGTCGCTCAAGGCCTGCTCAGAGTAGCCACCCATGCGTGTGAGGTCTGCCCCGAGGGCTTCCAATTCTTCGGTAAAGGCGCGGACGGTATGTTCTGTCATCTCAACTTACTTTCAAGCCCCCGTTTAGGGAGCAAACGTCTTAGCCAAACCGGCCTGTGATATAATCTTGCGTTCGGCTGTCGCGCGGGTTGGTGAAAATTTCTTCGGTTGGGCCTGCCTCCACCAGTTTGCCCATATGGAAGAAGGCGGTCCGCTGGCTGACGCGGGCAGCCTGCGCCATAGAGTGCGTGACGATGATAATGCAGAAATTCTGCCGCAATTCATCGATCAATTCCTCAATCTTGGCCGTCGCGATGGGGTCCAAGGCTGAGCAAGGCTCATCCATCAGAATGATTTCAGGATTGACCGCAATGGCGCGGGCAATCACCAAGCGCTGCTGCTGGCCACCCGACAAGCCCGTCCCGGGCTGATGCAGACGGTCCTTCACTTCCTCCCAAAGGCCCGCTTTGCGCAGGCTTTGCTCCACAATGCGCTCTAGACCTGGCTTGTCATTGGCAATGCCATGGATACGCGGGCCATAGGCTACATTCTCGAAAATCGTCTTCGGAAATGGATTGGGCTTCTGGAACACCATGCCAACCGACGCCCTAAGCACAACTGGATCAATCGCTCGGTCATTCACATCGCGACCATCAACTTGAATACTGCCTGTCACTTTGCAGGAATCGATGGTGTCATTCATGCGATTGATGCAGCGCAAAAATGTCGATTTCCCGCAGCCCGATGGGCCGATAAAGGCGGTCACTGATGCATCAGGTACATCCAAGGACACGTCAAACAAGGCTTGCTTGGTGCCATAAAAGACATTGACGTCACGCGCGCGCACTTTTGAACTGATGTCCGGCAGAATGCCCGTCGATTGTTGCAGGTGCGCGGCATGGGTTTCGCCATGAGCTTCAGAGCTGCTTTGTGAGAACGTATTCATGGATTTACCACCTGCGCTCGAACTTGCGTCGCAGGAAGATTGCGACAGCGTTCATCAATATCATGAAGAGAAGTAGGATCAGAATAGCCACAGCCGTGCGTGGCTCCCAAGCTCGTTCAGGACGGCCGGCCCACATGAAAAGCTCAACGGGCAGAACAGTCGCGGAGTCAGTGAAGCTGGTCGGCACATCGGCGATGAAAGCCACCATGCCGATCATCAGCAATGGTGCCGTTTCACCCAAAGCGTGGGCCATCGCGAGAATTGAACCGGTCATGATGCCAGGCATGGCCAATGGCAGCACATGGTGGAAGATCGCTTGCATTTTCGAAGCACCAACACCAAGCGCCGCTTCCCGTATAGACGGTGGCACGGCTTTTAAAGCGGCCCGCGAGGCGATGATGATCACGGGCAGGCTCATTAAGGTCAGCACAATGCCACCTACAATCGGGGCAGAGCGCGGCATATTGAAGAAGGTCAAGAAAACCGCAAAGCCCAAAAGACCAAACACAATGGAGGGCACGGCGGCTAGGTTGTTGATATTGACCTCAATAAAGTCTGTTAGAGCGTTCTTGGGCGCAAATTCCTCTAGATAGACTGCGGTCGCAACCCCAATGGGCACGGCGGTGCAGAAAGTTACTAGTAGCGTTAAAATCGACCCGACAAGAGCGGAAAGAATACCCGACAATTCAGGCTCGTTCGAGTCTGAATTGGTGAAGATAGTTGTGTTAAGCGCTGGACGAATGGCCCCTTCACTCTGTAACTGACGGCCAAAAGCAATTACTTCATCATTCACAGCCCGACCGTTCTGCGGCGTGGCAATTTGGACTGTCCGCCAAGCTTGGCTGGATGTGGGCTTGCTGTCTCGTACCAAAAGAACGCCTTGCGCAGCCGATGGTGCGATTCGGGTTAGCTTGTAGGTAGCGCCACCAACTTCGACCAGAATACTGGGCTTATCGTCGTTTAGTTCGATTGCCCCACCTTCACCTTGAACTGCGGCGCGATACGCTGCAATCGTGGCTGCATCGACTTCCGTTTCGCCAGTGAGATTGTCGACAAGCGTTTGGGCCTGATCGGCCAGTGCTTTGGCGGCTGCTAAACCCGCGCCTTTAGAAGCCTCCAGCTCTGCAACCTGAGTTTTCAAGGCAGCCACTTGCGTTTGCGCAATACTCAAGCGCTGGCGCTTAAGGCCGAGTGCCGTTTCAAGTTCACTAGCAGCAACGGCCAGATCTTCGCGCAGATTGGCAACCGGCTTGGCAAAGGGTGCCCGACCACCACCTAAACTGTAGGTGCCATCTGTCATGAGGGTCGCGGTCAAAGGTTCTTGCCCCTTGCTCACCCGGGTTTCCCCGTAAGCACCCTTCAAAAACAGATCTAGATCATCATTGATAGGCAAGGCCACATCCAAGCTTTTACCAATCAAGCTTGGATCTTGAGCTAAAGTGCGCCCGATGGGGACGGCTGCCAGAGACGTCACAACATCAAACAAATCGTCCAGTTTCCCGTCTGCTTCAACCGTTGGGAAGCGTTGAATCAAGGCATCTTGGACCAAGCCATAGAAATTACCATGCTCGCGAATTTCAGATGGCACGCGTTTGCCAAAGGGATCGGCTTTCTCTGCGCTGACGTTGAGCGTCAGATGCAAGCGGTTTTCCGTTAAGGCTGGGACCGCTTGGGAGATGACCGACAACAACAGAAGACCGCAGGCCGCAATCGCAGTTGCCACCATGGTGATGCCAAACCAACGGAATCGGGTTTCAGCCGCATGCCGCCGCTTGATTTGACTGTTTACGATGTCCCGCAAAGCGGTCCGAGATGGGGCAGCAGGGTCACTCATATTTGTCTCGATATTTTTGAACGACGCGCAATGCGATGATGTTGAGGATCAAGGTCACGAAGAACAGAACAAAGCCCAGCGCAAACGCAGCATGGGTCTTGGGGCTGTCATATTCTTGGTCCCCTGTCAGCAAGGTCACGATTTGCACCGTCACGGTGGTCACCATGTCTAAGGGGTTTAGGGTGAGGTTGGCATTTTGACCAGCCGCCATGGTCACGATCATCGTCTCGCCCAGCGCTTTAGAAACAGCCAACAAAATAGAGCCAACGATACCAGGCAGCGCAGCAGGAATTACGACCCGCCCAATCGTCTCCGATTTTGTTGCGCCCATGGCATAAGAACCGTCACGCAAGGCTTGGGGCACCGCATTGATCACATCGTCCGATAGCGACGAAATGAAGGGGATAATCATAACCCCCATTACCAAACCCGCAGCTAAAGCGCTTTGTGCTGAAACATCGAGTCCGATGCTAGTCCCGATAGCCCGAATAATCGGGGCGACGGTCAACAATGCAAAGAAGCCGAATACCACCGTGGGGATGCCGGCGAGTAATTCCAATACCGGCTTCACCACAGCGCGTGCCCGGGCACTTGCATATTCAGAAAGATAAATGGCTGAGCCTAGGCCGACTGGGATCGCAATCGCCATTGCAATCACCATGATGAGCGCGGTCCCAGCGAACAAAGGCACGGCCCCAAATGCACCAGACTGGCCGATCTGATCAGCCCGAATGGCAACTTGCGGACTCCATTGTGTGCCAAACAAAAAGTCGATCGGACTGTAACTTGAAAAGAACTTCAGCGTCTCAAAAAGTAAAGATAAAACAATGCCAAGGGTGGTCAGAATAGCAATAGCTGAGGCCACCATCATGCCGGCCTTAATGCAGACCTCAACCGCGTTACGGGCGCGGAAGTCCCGCCCCAAATGCGAGCTCGACAAAAAGAAGCCTAGGGCGGCAAGGGCTAGGGCGCCTAAGCCAAAGGCCAAATTGAGATTGGCGGAAATCGCGCGCATGGCTTCCGCTGCAGCCAAAACATCCGGAGTACGTTGGCTCGGGGTCCCACCGAAGGCTATTTTGCTGGCATCGGCAAAGAATAAGTCCAGCCGCTCCTTCGGAAGGGCCAGCACCTCCGGCGCGAGGCTATGGGACAAAAGCGATCGGATTGCAGATGGGGCGATCAGCTCATGGAGCAACAAGAGAGCTAAGGCAGGCCCGACGACCCACAAGACTGCGTACCAACCATGATAACCGGGTAGGGAGTTTAAGCGGCCTTGGCCAGCGTTGGCCAGAACCAGCGCTTTGGTCGCGCCGGTTTGCCAAGCCCACGTGCCAAATGCCAGCACAATGGCTGCGGCAATCAGGCTAACAGGCACATCTGCGAACGCATCCATGAACAATCATCGCCCCTGCCAGACAATCTGACACTAATTCTCCCCCGCCCCTTAAGGGTTTGCTGAGAAGACAAGATTACATTTTTATGACACTTCGATGACACCAGCGGCGCTAGGCACGGTCAGCCTGCTTGTACTTCTGCAATTGTCCGTACAGGACCCAATTCTAGAGGTTGCGGTAGATAGACAGAGAAAGCAGTCCCTCGCCCTTGCTCGCTCTCCACCACCAATCCGCCGCGATGACGATTAACGATATGTTTGACGATTGCCAAGCCTAGTCCCGTGCCACTTTTCCCCGTAGCCGTTTCTTCGACGCGGTAAAAGCGCTCTGACAACCGCGGCAAATGTTGACGGGCAATTCCAGGGCCTGAATCCTCAACCCGCAAAGTACAATATAGCCGCTCCCGATCTACCTCTGGACTGGTAAGTGGCAAGCGCGATGCTCCGTCCCACTCGCGCATGCCTGACCTCAATGCAGATTCACGGTCGAGCCAAGCGGACAAGATGATGCGGACTTCAGACTGCGCGCCACCATATTTGAGGGCATTATCAATGAGGTTGGCAGCGATCTGTTGAATTTCGTCCCAATCCCCAATCACCCAAAGAGGATCATCGCTTGCTTTGAACTTAATGCGCTTCTGCTTATCCGGCGGCAAGCTTTCGACAATTTCCTGCACAGCGGCAGCAAAGTCAGACCGAGCGGTTGGGGCGACGTGCTCATTAAGCTCAATCCGCGACAAACTTAGCAAGTCTGAGATCAAGCGACTCATCCGATCTGCTTGCAAGTGCATGATTTCTAAAAACCGGTCGCGGGCAACCGCATCTTCCCTGGCCGGGCCACGCAGGGTTTCAATAAAGCCGATGATCCCCGCCAGAGGCGTGCGCAATTCGTGGCTGGCGTTTGCCAAGAAGTCGGCTCGCATGCGCTCGGACATGCGGGCTTCAGTCTCATCTTGGATCGACAAAAGGACAAAACGCTCTTGATCTGCCTCAAAAGCGGCAATCGAGACACGTTCATAGCGATCAACTGGCACACGACTTTCAATAGACAAAGTCCGGGTCACGCCCGTTTTGAACACGTCGCTCACTGCGTCCACCAAATTTGGTCGCCGAATCACGGCGCTAAACCGCACTTGGACAGCATCAATCGAGAAGCGGTCGCGCGCAGCTTGGTTGGTTCCGACCAAACGTCCGGCGGCATCGACAATTAGGACTGGATTGGGGGTTGCTTCGATGGCAGCGCGGGCAAACCGGACAGCGCCTAATACCAAGGTTGCTCCAGGACCTTCTCTCCCTGCGTTAGGGCTGGTAACTGCGGCGTCAGTCCCTTGTTTTTCGGGGCTTTGCACTTCGGGTGGGCCTTTTGCGGCTTTTGCGCCTAACCACCAGCCGATTGCGATTGCCAGTCCTACACCAAGCGCGCCTGTAAGCGTAAGCATCACGTTCTGGCTGAACCCATAGATCGCACCACAGGTAACGAATAGCACCCCCAGAATGGTGGCAACAGCAGGCCAATTCGGGGCGTTGCGTTCAGGCAAACTTACAGACATCGGGGCTTTTCGTAAAAGTGAAACAGGGCAGTAAGGTTAGGCTTGCACGTAGCGATGTCCGCAGGATGACAGTATTTTGACCGTTTTGCCACCCTTGCTGCCTAGCCGATAACTTCGATGAACCAGCGTAGACATAAGCTGTCAAAGGTGGGAAGTTTCGCGGGTGAGAACTGCATCATGACAGACACGAGGGACACAGCCATGTTGGCACGACTGGGCGTGAGCATTTGTTTGATTGGCAGCCTAATGGCGCCTGTTTATGCCGCTGACCTATCTGCGCCAAGTCGCTCTTTTGATGTCGGTCGCACTTTGGCAGAAACCCATTGCGCGACTTGCCATGCGATTGGCAAGAAAGGCCAGAGCCCAAATCCGAAGGCGCCACGCTTTGCTACTTTGGCGCAACGTTATCCGCTTGATAATCTGGCAGAAGCCTTCAGCGAAGGCATTCTAGTAGGCCACGGCCCCATGCCTGAGTTCCAGTTTGAGCCCGATCAAATCGAAGGCCTAATTGCTTATCTAAGAAGCATACAGAGCCCAAGGAAAAGGGCGAAGAAACGCGTTGTAAATTGAGTTTGCCCGACCCCTTGTGTTGCTGAAAGGCCACACCTAACTGAAGGGGCAACGATCCTAGTTTCTAGGTCTCCCCTGTTTTTAACTTTAGGCTTTGCAACGATGAACCTAGATAAATTCACCGAACGCGCCCGCGCCATTGTCCAAGCCGGGCAAATGGAAGCGATCAAGCGCAAGCACCAATATTTCACGCCGGAACATTTGCTAAAGGCGTTACTCGATGACGACAAACAACTGGCGGCTGGCTTGATCCGGTCTGCCGGTGGGCGGCCCGATGAAGCCAAATTGGCCACCGATGTCGCAGTAGCGGGCCTACCAGTTGTCGAAGGCGGCGAAGACAAAATCTATATGCCACCGGAGACCGCCCGGATTTTGCAGGGTGCTGAAGATGCCGCCGGTAAGGCGGGCGACAGTTTCGTTGCCGCTGAATGGCTCCTTTTGGCCATCTCAACTGCTCGCACAACCAAAGCGGCTGAAGCGCTGAAGGCGGCGGGTGTAACCCCGACCTCGCTAAACTCCGCTATCGGCATGATGCGCAGCGGCCGAACTGCCAACACCGCCAATGCAGATGATAATTATGAGGCGCTGAAGAAGTATGCGCGCGATTTAACCCAAGCTGCGCGCGACGGAAAGCTCGACCCAGTCATCGGTCGCGATGATGAAATCCGCCGTTGCGTGCAAGTTTTGTCTCGGCGTACCAAGAATAATCCAGTCGTGATCGGCGAGCCCGGCGTCGGCAAGACGGCCATTGCGGAAGGCTTGGCTTTGCGCATGGTCAATGGCGACGTTCCTGAGAGCCTGAAAAACAAAAAGCTCATGAGCTTGGATATGGGTGCCTTGATCGCAGGCGCTAAGTTCCGCGGGGAGTTTGAGGAACGCCTCAAAGCCGTCTTGAGCGAAGTTGAAGCTGCAAATGGTGGCATCGTCCTATTCATTGATGAGATGCACACCCTTGTAGGGGCTGGCAAATCCGAAGGTTCGATGGACGCGTCCAATCTGTTGAAGCCGGCCCTATCTCGCGGCCAATTGCGCTGCATCGGGGCAACGACGCTGGATGAGTACCGCAAGCATGTTGAAAAGGACCCTGCCCTTGCCCGTCGATTCCAACCTGTATTTGTTGACGAGCCTAGCGTTGAAGACACCATCTCGATTCTGCGCGGTTTGAAGGAAAAATACGAAGTCCATCATGGGGTTCGCATCTCAGATGCTGCGATTGTAGCCGCCGCGACATTGTCGAAACGTTATATCGCCGATCGCTTTTTGCCGGACAAAGCCATCGACTTAATGGATGAAGCATCGGCCCGCTTGCGCATGCAAGTCGATAGTAAGCCTGAAGAATTGGATGAAATCGACCGCAGGCTCATGCAATTGCGGATTGAAGCCTCTGCGCTAGGCAAAGAAAAAGATCCTGCATCCATCGAACGGCTAGAGCGGTTGGAGGACGAGATCGAAACGCTGCAGGCCAAGTCCGACGATATGAGCGAAACTTGGCGGCTCGAAAAAGCCAAGCTGGCCGATTCCACCAAATTGAAAGAGGAGCTCGAAAAGCTCAATCTCGAACTGGCCGATGCGACCCGCCGGGGCGATTACGCCAAAGCAGGTGAACTTCAATATGGCACCATTCCCAATCTGGAGAAGGCCTTGAAAGAGGCAGAGACTAGCGGCGAAAGCATGGTGCATGAAGTGGTCGATGCTGAGCAAATTGCCGCTGTCGTGGCCCGCTGGACGGGTGTGCCCGTAGAACGCATGCTGGAGGGCGAGCGCGAGAAACTGCTAGCAATGGAAGACTCCTTGCGCGCTCGCGTGGTTGGTCAGGAAGAGGCGCTTGAGGCCGTTTCTGATGCGGTTCGTCGATCGCGCGCAGGCCTGCAAGACCCCAACAAACCGATTGGCTCTTTCCTCTTCCTCGGCCCCACCGGGGTCGGCAAGACCGAGCTTACAAAGGCTTTAGCGGAGTTCTTGTTTGACGATGATAGTGCGGTCACACGCATCGATATGTCGGAATACATGGAGAAACACTCCGTCAGCCGCTTGATTGGCGCCCCTCCGGGCTATGTGGGCTATGATGAAGGCGGGGCTTTAACCGAGGCCGTGCGGCGCAGACCCTATCAAGTTGTGCTGTTTGATGAAGTCGAAAAGGCGCACCCAGATGTGTTCAACGTCCTCTTGCAAGTGCTGGATGATGGCCGCCTAACCGACGGCCAAGGCCGGACGGTGGACTTCAAAAATGTCATCCTTGTCATGACGTCCAATCTGGGTAGCCAGTATCTCGCGGAACAGAATGATGGAGAAGATGTTGAGCTCGTGCGGCCGATGGTGATGGAAGCTGTGCGCGGCAATTTCCGCCCTGAATTCATTAATCGGATTGACGAGATTATCTTGTTCCGACGGTTGGGCCGGGCTGAGATGGACCGGATTGTACCGATCCAATTGCGGCGTTTGGAGGCACTTTTGGCTTCCCGCGACATCAAAATCACGCTGGATGATGCCGCGAAAACCTGGTTGGCAGACAAAGGCTATGAACCTGCTTATGGCGCGCGGCCCTTAAAGCGGGTCATCCAAAAGGATGTGCAAGACCCTCTAGCTCGCCTCATTCTGTCAGGCGCGATCAAGGACGGAGAAACTGTCGTCGTGACTGCTCAACACGGCAGCGATGAGTTGAGTTTCAATGGCTTTACTGGGCAAAACGATAGTCCGCCCAAGGGCATTATCGTCAACTAAATTATTGAAAATGTTTGGTTCGAGTTAGCTAACGGCCCGAACCGGACTGATCCCAAAAGGCGGCTCGGGTGCTCTAGGGCTCTGGGTCGCGCCCCACTTCCAGCCGGCCTCGGCAAAGGCAAGTGCCGCAATCTTTGTGGTCTCGGTCATTTCCGGGCC
The DNA here is from genome assembly GCF_044346625.1 of Aquidulcibacter sp. Lineage (GTDB taxonomy): Bacteria > Pseudomonadota > Alphaproteobacteria > Caulobacterales > Aquidulcibacteraceae > Aquidulcibacter. The sequence goes on from NZ_JBIIYV010000001.1 coordinate 105,843, forward strand.
GGGCTCGAAGCCCGCCAACCAACGCAGCGCTGCCACTAGCGCGTCTCCATCGTCTGCCTGGGCAGCGGCCAAAGCGTTTAAGAGCGTCCGCTCATCTGGCGATGGCTCAAGGCTTCCCAACTCGCCAAGACGTAGCTTCCGACCGGAGACCAATAGCAGGCTAGCCAGTTTCCGCATGGCGGCACGCGCAGTCTCAACCCGTTCTGCCGTGACCGGGCAGCGGAACACCGACGGTCCAGCCGCGCGACGCATGGCGTGAAGCGCCAGTTGCGCACCAGCTTCAAGACCATGGGTTGGTTGTGAATGGGGCATAGGATTAGTATATGCGAATTATTCTCAAATACAAGCGAAATTGGGACCTGTTGCCCGATTAGATGCGATCTTTAATCGCTGGGCTGCGGCCCCCTTTCAACCCAAAACACATCCGAAAAATTAAGGCCATTGCAACCTTTTTGGGCCATTCTAAGTTCTTATAAATGCTCACAAAATTAGGAATTCGTGTGGCAAGTTAGGGAAGCTGATCGGTGGCCATCAATGCCAACCTCATTAGTCTGTTGAATTCAGGCGGGTTTTCCAACTCGTCGGTGCAATCTATTGACTTGTCGGCCCTCACCAACACCGCCTCCGCTACCCCGACTGGACCACCAACCCAGCGTCAGATTGCGCGGATGGCGCCTTGGGATTCACGGGCTAGGCCACCGACACTCTCCCAATTAGCAACCGATGCGCTGCGCGCCAGCCGATTGGTAAATACCAGTCTGGGGTCAGGTGCAGGCTCCGCAGTTACGGACCCAAACGACAAAAGCCTGTTTATCATCCATAACGGTGTTCAGAAGTTGCAAGCTCTGGCCGATGCTGCTGCCAAGGACGGGGTTAGCGCTGAGACTCGCAAGCGCCTTCAGGATCGCATCACCAAAGGGATCGAAGAACTTAACGATCATATCAATGCGACCAAGCTCGATGGAGCCTATTTAATCGGCGGTCGTCGACTAACGCGGCACGAAGGCGAAGGCATTCCCAAGGGCCTCTTGCAATATGACACAAAGCCGCTGGTCACTGGCGAACTGACCGCAATCCCAGAAGGCTTCCTAGGAGACCGTCGTTTCTCTTTAAAAGTGACCAAAGAAGGGGTCACGACGAACTTCGATATCAATCTGTCCGAAATGGGCACGACCGATCGCAATATCGGCAATGTGACGAATTTCATAAACAGTAAGCTCGAAGCTGCAGGGTTTGAGAGCCGGTTTTCACGTGTTGAAACCACCATCCCGGCCGCAACCAAGGGCGGGACGGCAACCGTCCAACAACGGCTGCGGATCGCCACCACATCCTTCGAAACGCTTTCTTTTGAAGCCGCTGCAGGGGACACCAAGCCAGCCCTCTATGTCGCCGGCGGCAAGACGGTAGATAAAGCCACCCAAAGCGTGGTGAGCAAAATGACTAGCCTCGAAGGCACCGATAATTTGGCTTCCTTCACCTCGGACATCTCAGCCGTCAAAGGTTCCACCGTTGGCGCACGTGCTTCGGTGGTGGGCTCTGATGGCTCGCTCTATGTGATTGCCGATGCGACAGGCAAAGTGAATGGCCAAACGCCCAAAGACAAGAGCGACGTCGTTTTGATGAAATACGACACAACGGGCCAGATTGTATGGACGCGGGCTTTAGGGTCAGCGGCTCCAGCTCAAGGCTTCTCTTTGGCTATTGGAGCGGATGGAACTTTGGCCGTTGCTGGTGCCGTCAACGGTCGTGCCGATACCGCAACCAGCACAACAGGCAACGGACTTGATTCCTTTGTTGCAGCCTTTGACTCTGAAGGCCGAGACAAGTGGTATCACCAACAAGGTGCCACCGGCAGCGACAATGCAACCCATGTGCAAGTTGGCGCGGACGGCAGCGTCTTTGTCATGGGAACAACAACCAATAGTTATGGCGGGGCTACTGCTTTAGGCGGGAAAGACGTCTATCTGCAGGCTTTTGATACATCCGGCTCTGTTCGTTTTACACAGACCTTAGGCACGACAGGCGACGACACGCCAGCGGGCTTAGCGCTCGCCAATGGGCAGGCGGTTGCGGTCTGGAATGAGAGCGGCGGCGCGCGCATGGGCAAATTTGATGCTTTGACCGGTGCAGCCAGCGGCGCGACCAATAACCTTGCTGCTAGCAATTTAAGCGCCGTAACGATGGTGGCTTCTGACTCGAGTGGCCGATTATTCTTAGCGGGGCGTACGGCCACCGATGCAACGGCAAACAAATTAGTCGCCATGGACATAAGTTCCGAAACCGTAATGTTCCAAGCCCAATCAGCGGGTGAGTCAATCCGCGCACTCACTGCTGCTGGCGATCAGGTGGCCTATGCGACTGAGACCGTCACCGTGACGCCTGCCGATGGCTCCACCCCTGCAAGCACGGCACGCGAAAGCTCTATCGTCGGCCTTGATGCGGATACCGGCGTGCAGGCGTTTAGTCGCGCGGCACCACAATTGGCTGATGCGCCGATTTCCATTGCCCTCGCCCCATCCGTTTCCCAAAGTCTCGATTCCATGGGTATTCCGCAAGGGACCCTTAGCTTTGGCATTTCTGATGCCTTGACCGACCGCACTGGACTTCGCACAGGCGACCAGTTTAGCGTCATGGTGAATGGCGGTAGCGAGAAGAAGATCACGATCGCGCAGGGCGAGACTATGCGGACTTTGGCGGCGAAGCTAAACCGCGTCCTGATGCGCGATGGAACGGCTGAGGCCCGTTCGCTCAAAGGTATTGAGAGCTTGGTCATCACGCCAAAAGCAGGCGACCGGATTGAATTGAAGGCCACGGATGGGGTTGCCGACGCGCTAACCCAGTTGGGCCTTGAACCGGGTGTAGCTATTCCACGGCCTGCGCCTAAAAAGCCTGGCACTAAATCCGTTTCGGATCCACCCCCCATTATTGCCTTGGAAATGCCGTTAGAGGGCGATGTCTCGGACAAGACCAAAGCGAAGGCTTTGGCAGATTCCTTTGACGGCGTTCTCAGACGCCTGCGTATTGGCTATCGGGAAATCTCCAGCGACCCAACACAAGTCGAATTGCGCAAACAAAATGCTGCTAACGCAGCCCAAAAAGCAGGTGGCAGCACGGCTGGCGTGGCCTACTACAATCGCCAGACCGCCTTAGGTCAAGATGCACTGCGCCGCCTTGGCGTTGTTGCTTAAACAAGCATTTCCTAGACCAAAATCCTGAAAAGCTGATTTGAGCTTGCATCTGGTCCCGCAACTTCTAAACAAAAGATATATCCTATGAGGGGCGGTGACCATGTTTCAGTCAGTGAAGGCACTCTTTCTTTCAGGCGTCCTAGCAGCTGGATTGGGGCTGGGCTTCGCAGTAGCGCAACAAGCTGCGCCGTCTGGCCAGAGCGCTGAACCAGCCAAAGACCCTACCAAGATTGCTACGCCAGTTGAGCGTGTGCCCATAGATATCCGCCGCACCACCATCATTGTGCGAGATATGGAAACATCGCTGAAACTCTATCGCGATGGTTTAGGCATGCGGGTCAATTATGATGAGCGCATGAATGTTTCTAGTCCGGCCTTTGCTCAAGGCGGGCCACCACGGCCAATTCGATTGGTGTTGTTGAACGCCAATGATCCTTGGATCGGCTGGATCGGCCTCATTCAATACACGGATCAGCCCGATCACCCAAAGGTCAAACAACCCGAAGTATTGGGACCGGGCAGCCATATCATGGTTGCAGCGGTGGCTGACGCGCAAAAGGCTTGTGATGCTGCCAAGACGGCTCCTGGCGTGCGAATGGTGGTGGAACCCAAAGTCTCGGTCTATCCGCCTCGCATCCCCGGTGCGCCGCCTATTCGGGTATTAGGATGTCAGTTCTTTGATGCTGATGGTGCTTATCTTGAACTCAACCAAACTTTGCCACAATAAAGTTTGAGTTGAAGGACTGGCCTACTTGCAATTGGCCCAGCGCCTGCAAGGTCTAGCGCAGTAATTAGGTGAGTGATTATGCGTGCCAATTTGATCCTTGTTTCGCTTTTGGCGGGGTGGAGCTTGCAAGCTTTCGCCCAACCAAGTCCTCAACAAAACGCACCTCAGCCCAAATCGGCACAAGCTCAAGCCGACAAGGCGGAAGATCCTGCCGGGCTCGTACGCCTCGAAGACTCTCTGTTGTGTGCTGCGGCAATCCAAATAACGGCCATGGCCGCCCCGTCTTGGGCACGCGAACCAGGTGTTAGCGACAGCGGCAACCGCTGGCTAGCAGAGGTCTATGCCGCGGCAGAGGCATATGGCATTTCGAGCGATAAAGTACCTCAACTGGTTCAAGGCGAGATGGAACGGCAACTTCAAGAGGCTGTCATGAAGCCAGAAGCTTTATCTCGACGCGCCTATAACTGCGCAGCCAGCCCGCCAATCCCTTCCCGCTGATGGATTTTCAGGCCCGCACAGGCTAAAATCGGTTCATGGCTGAGATCATCAATCTAAGACAAGCCCGCAAAGCCAAAGCGCGCGATGAACACAGCGCCAAAGGCGACGCCAATCGTGTGGTCTTCGGTCGCACGAAGCAAGAAAAGCTTGCCACAGAAAAGGCCAAAAATCAGACGAAGACGCGGCTAGATGGACATTTCCTGACCAAGGCCACAGATCATGAGCTTGATTAAGCGATCGGTATCTCTTGAAGGACACGCGACAAGCGTCGCGCTGGAGGCTGAATTCTGGGCGGCGCTTGAGACGAATGCGCGTCTGCGACGATTGTCGCTCGCCGGGTTGATCGGCGAGATTGACAGCCAACGAGGCGAACGCCCCTTAGCAAGCGCCCTGCGGGTGTGGGCGCTTTTGCATCAAGGCTTGCCGGAAGGCTGAACCCTTGCCAAATAGACGGATGCGCCCTGTTCTGACCTTGCTGGCGATTCTCGCCATTCTACCCGCCCTTGTGCATGCACAAGCCGTCCCTGCCGCTGCGCCCGCCTCTGGAAGCATTACGCTGGACCGACTGTTTGAAGATCCTGCTCTTAATGGGCCTGTCGCGCGAGCGCCCAAATTCTCGCCGGACGGCAAACTGGTAACGTGGCTTCGGCCCAATGAGCGCGATTTCTTACGCCTCGACCTTTGGGCGGCACCTGTCGGTGGTGGCGCACCCTTTATGCTGGTTGATTCCAAAGCATTGGTGCCCGATGAGGGCGCATTATCAGAAGCGGAAGCTGCGCGGCGAGAACGCCAACGTTTAGCAGGGACGCGCGGCCTTGTTTCCTATGATTGGGATAAAAAGGGCGAGGCTATTCTGGCCCCACTGGGTGGCGACCTCTATTATGTACAAGTTGCAAACCCCAGCGCCCCGCGCCGCCTGACGCGCACACCCGAGTTTGAGACGGATGCTCAAATCTCCCCCGCAGGTGGTTATGTCTCTTTCATTCGCGACGGACAATTGATTGCCCTCAAGCTTGGTGCGAATGAAGAACTAGCGCTGTCACCTGCTGCAAGCGACGCCATCACATACGGTATGGCGGAATTCATCGCCCAAGAGGAAATGGACCGTAATACGGGCTATTGGTGGTCACCGAACGACGATCGCATCGTCTACACCCAAGTCGATGAGACTGCGGTCGCCCTTATCCCGCGCGTTGAGATTGGCGCAAGCCAAACAGAAATTGTTCAGCAACGTTATCCGCGCGCTGGGGCCACCAATGCAAGCGTAAGCTTGTTCATCAAGGACTTAGCGACGGGCAATGTGGTACCGGTCGATTTGGGCGAGAATGACGACATCTATGTCGCGCGGGTCAATTGGTCGAAGGATGGCCAAACCCTGTATGTCCAGCGGCAAAATCGGGCTCAAACACGGCTAGACCTTCTCATGGTTGACCCTGCAACAGGTCAGTCGAAAGTCATCCTCACCGAAGCGGATTTGGTTTGGCTGAACCTCACCAATGACTTTACGCCATTGGCATCAGGCGATTTCTTGTGGACCAGCGAGCGGACAGGTTGGCGTCATATAGAACGACGCAAGCGGGATGGGACAGGCGTTCAAGTTCTCACCACCGGTACATGGGCCGTTTCACAAATTGCTGGCGTCGATGAGGCGGCAGGCCGTGTCTTTTTCATGTCGAATAAGGACGATAGCTTAGAGCAGCGCCTTTATTCTGCCCCGTTAGCCAAGCGCCGCGCACCCAGTGCAGTGACGGCAAGTGGCGGCAATTGGGGCGTGGCGATGGCCACCACGGGCAAAGCCTTTCTCGGCACCTATTCAGATCCCACAACACCCCCTCGCCTTGGGCTCTATGAAGCTAATGGCAGGCTCGTTCGGTGGATTGAAGAAAACAAGCTCGACGAAAAGCATCCTTGGGCACCCTATCTCGCGAAACGGGCAAATGTGCGATTTGGCACGTTAACTGGTCCGTCGGGTGATGTTCTCAATTGGTCATTGCAATTGCCGTCTAATTTTGATCCCAGCAAAAAATGGCCAGTTATCGTCTATGTCTACGGCGGCCCTGGTGTACAAGTTGTCAGGCGAGGATGGGGTAGCAACACCGATCAACTCCATGCAGCGCGCAGCTACATTGTGTTTTCCATCGACAATCGCGGCACGCCTAACCGGGGCCGCAGCTTTGAGCGCGCGATTCGTGGAAAATTGGGTGGGCCAGAAGTTGAGGACCAATTGGCGGGTCTCGCCTTCCTGAAAGCGCAACCCTATGTCGACCCATCGCGCATTGGCGTGTGGGGTTGGTCCTACGGCGGGTACATGGCGTTGCGGTTGGCGACCGAGGCACCGGAAGCCTACTCGGCTTATGTCTCTGGTGCGCCCGTTACAGATTGGTCCTTGTACGACACACATTATACTGAACGATATATGGGCAAGCCCCAGGACGAAGCTGACGTTTACACTAGGGCATCGGTTCTGCCACGCTTGAAAAACGTTAAGCGCCCCCTTTTGATCCTGCATGGCATGGCGGACGACAATGTGACCTTTGACAATTCGACCGCGGCGTTTGACGCCTTGCAGGCAGCTTCGATCCCGTTTGAGACCATGGTCTATCCGGGGCAGAAGCACGGCATTCGCGAAAAAGCGCGGGCCAAGCACGTCCAACTCACGATCTTAAACTTCTTTGATCGCACGTTAGGGCCCGGACCGCGCTAGCTCTTTGTTGCTGAAGTCTTATCAAGCGAAGCGGTAAGGGCCGCCTTTTTCAAGGGCGGCTTGCCATTGCGGCCGGGCATGAAGGCCTTCGAGCCAAGCTTTCATGTTCGGCAACATGCCCAAAGCGCCTTGGCCTTTGGCGATCTCGCCGACAAAACTCATTTGGATATCAGCACCGGTCAATCGATCGCCAACGAGGAATTGTTTTCCTGCCAATGCCCCTTCGACATAGGACAAGTGGTTCATGATCTCGCCTGTGATGCGCGGCATCAGAGGTGCAGCGGCATCTCCTAAACGACCCGTATAAAGGGCCAAGAGAAAGGGCAACATGGCAGAACCTTCAGCAAAGTGTAGCCAGTGGGCATAGGTCGGATAAAGTGGCGAAGCAAAATCAACGGCGAGATCAGGCCCATAGCGACGTGCCAGTACGTCAATAATCATCCCAGATTCTGCCAAGACTTCCCCATCGTCCGTCACCACAGGCGACTTGCCCAACGGATGGACTTCCTTCAATTCGGGCGGTGCAAGATTTGTCACGGCATCGCGCTGATACTTCTTGATTTCATAGGGCGTTCCCATTTCTTCCAGAAGCCATAGAATCCGCTGCGAACGAGAATCATTAAGGTGATGCACGATGATCATAAAAACCCCCAAGAATTAGCTGTAGTCCATCCACAGCCATTAGATGCGATCTGCCTCGACCCAAAAGCCACGATTGGCAAGGCCTGTAAGAACAAAATTTTTCCCTGCTTGGGCGGCTAGCTCGTCGTCATACAGCGCAAAGCATGTTGCACCCGAACCTGACATCCGAACAAAGCGAACATCCGGGCTGGCTGTTAAGTGCTCCATCGCTTCAGCAACCTCAGGCACCAGACTGATAGCAGCCCGTTCGAGGTCATTGGGCACTTCGCACAGATAAGCCAACAAGCTTTCGCGCTCCGACACATCGGGGACAGGCCGAATGACAATGTCGAGCCCCGCCCCTAATTCGTCATAAGCGCGATAGACAGGCCCGGTTGGGCAAGGCACTCCCGGATTAACAAGAACTACCCCCATAGCAGCCAGCGGCCCAATGGGGGTCAACGTCTCCCCCGTTCCCGTCATGTGCACCGGCTGGCCTGTAAGACAGGCTGGCACATCAGCGCCTAATTGGGCACCTAGCACCAAAAGGTCTGGCAGCGGGAGGTTGAGCTCCCAAAAATTATTTAAAGCGTGCAGGGCCGCGGCAGCATCGGCAGAGCCCCCACCGATCCCAGATGCAATCGGCAAATTCTTCATCAGGCGAATGTTAGCTTTGGCAGGTATCCCCCCCACATCGGCAAGGATTTGTGCGGCGCGGCAGACCAAATTGTCCTTACCAGCACTCAAGCTCTCGCTAAACGGACCTGAAATCTCCAGTTCCAAGTCCGTCGCGGTTCCCACCAAGAGGTGATCGCCGAGTCTTTTGGTGAAGCAGACAAGGCTGTCGAGAGGGTGACGTCCATCAACCTGTGGCGGCCCGACCCTCAAAGTCAGATTGAGTTTGGCAGGGGCAAAATAGGCGGTCATTTTCCGCTCAGTTAGACTTGTTCTGGGCCAAAATGGCAGCATCCGCCGCTCGGCTTGGATCAGGGGGCAAACCATCGCTCAACTTCATTTCCAGTGCTTTAGTTTGTTCTGCTGTTGGCGTTAGCGTCAAAGCACGTCGCCATTCCAGACGGGCCTCTTCAATCCGCCCGGTTCGCCAATAGACGTCACCCAAGTGGTCGGCCACTTCAGCGAGATTGGGGGCAAGCCCCGCAGCGCGCTCAAGCATGGTTGCAGCCTCTTCATGGCGTCCACTTTTGAACAAAGCCCAGCCATAAGAATCCAAAATCGCCCCTGACCTTGGGCGCAGCCGCATCGCATTGCGCAACATGACCAGCGCTTCGTCTAGATTTTCGCCGCGATCCGCCATGGCATAGCCTAGATAGTTCAAGACATTGGGCTGATTGGGCGCGGCAGCTTTTGCCAGTCGTAAATCTCCCAAAGCCTCTGGCCAACGGCCAAGGCGCTCGCGTGCGCCGCCTCGCCCGAAATAGAGTGGCCAAGTCTCGGTTGGCGACCAAGAGGCCGCTAAACTCTGTTCAATCAGGCTGTCATAGGCGGCCTCAGCTTCGGCATCGAGCCTGTTGGCTGACAGCATATCGGCCAACAGAGTCATGGCCGCAAAGCTTGAAGGATACTTGGTCACAAGCCCTCGCGCTTCCAGCAAGGCTTGCTTTGGATCATGCGCATAGACAAGCCAAGCTAGTTCCGTGCGAGTGGCGACAAAATCGGGACTGACGTTAGCAACACGCGCCAGATAGGGTTCAGCGAGCTCATTATAGCCGTGACTGGCCAGATGTTGGCCCAATGCCGCAGACACTTCATCGGAAGTCGGATGCAGGAAAGCCAAAAGAAATAGCAGGTCTGAGGTTTCGGTCGGCGGCCGGCTATCCTTCATGGCCTCAACCAAGGTCAGTAGGCCGACGGCGCTATGGTCCTGCACGTTGATAGCCACATTGCCCTTATCGCCTGCCCGCACCCGTGCCAAGGTGCCGGTGAAGGCCGAGGCTTTCACTGTCCCGCGTTCAGATAAAGGTGTTAAAAGAGCCTCTGCCTTGTCCCGCTGGCCGACTGATAGCAGAAGCTCGCTATAAAACCGTAAGCCCGCAGGCGAGTCTTGCCCGAGGCTGCGCGCTTTTTCAAACAAAGCAATCGCTTCTTGTTGGCGCTTGGCGCGCACCAAAATCAGCGCACGCGACATAAGGCCAGCGTCTTCCAGTTCGGTAATACCTGTGACTTGGCTTGCCAGATCATAAGCCTTTGACCCTTGCCCTTGCCCTAAGCGCGCATAGGCGCGGATGTGGTTAGCAAATTGGGTCAGGCTCGGACTGAATTTTTGCCCTTCCAGCGTGCGAACGACATCTTGATATCGCCCCTGTCCGAGGGCCTCGATTGCCAAGGCCAAAACGGCCTTTGGGGGACGCTGGCTAGGTGCAACCAATTTAGCCATGCGCACCACCATGCCTATGTTACCCACCTCGAGGTTTGCGGCGGTCGCCCGGTCATATAGGTCTAAGTCGGTTGTTCGACGAAAGTAGGCCCTCGCCCAAGCTTGTGCCGCCAATTTTGGGTTGGCGACCCCTTGCGCATATCGCCCAGCCAAAGTTGCAGCAAAGATATCTGCATCCGATCGTTGCAGCAAAACTGGCGCACCCGGTTTGGCGGCAGATAAGCCCACTTGCACAGAGTTTTGAGCAGAAGCCTGTGGTACACCCCAACACATAAGAACCGCAGCAACGGTCAACGCGCGCATAACAAGAATTGGCCTCTGCTTAAACACTACCGGGTTCCGCAATGATTGGTGCCATTCTTTGCACGGGTGCTGGCCCCTTAAGGCCATTTTTTAGTTTTTCTTCCAACTCAACTTTCTTGAAATAATGACCGCCAAAGTCTTTCACCATTTGCCACATGCGGCGCGCTTCGCCTTTTTTGCCCTGATGCCAATAGACGTCGCCCAGATTGTCATAAATCTCTGGGTCTGGCGTGTCCTTGCGCATGTCCACCGCTTTTTCGATCAAGCGTTGCGCTTCATCTAGTTGCCCAAGCTTATAATGCGCACGGCCCAGTGAGTCCGTTATCGCCCCAGAATAGGGTCGAAGCTCATACGCTTTCTGTAATAACTGAAAGCCTTCGTCCACGTTGATATCATACTCAACCAGCGTATAGCCCAAAGCATTCATAAAGAGCGGTGAACGGGGCATTTCTTCCAACGCATCGCGCAGGAGTTGCACACCTTCAGCACGTGTTCCAGAGAATTGCGCGAGGACGCTACCCAAGGATAGCTTGGCGCGGCCATCTGCTCCGAGCATCTTCAAACTTTCGCGCGCAGCAGGCAGGCCTTCGCTATGTGTCGACGGTTCCCGTGCGAGGAAGAGGCCCGCCGAGCCACGGACAGGATTTTCTGGCTTCAGTTTCTTTACCAGCGCGCGGGCTATCTCAATAGCTTCGGCTTTTTGGCCTAAATCATAATGTGCGCGCATCAAGCTCAATCGGGCCAAGTCTTCATCCCATTCACCTGTGCCACGTGCGGCAGCAGCACTCTTACTGGCACTGTCAAATGCGCCTTTGAAGTCCCCTCGAGCGCCCCGAATACTGGCATGTAAGTCCCACCAACGTCGGTCGCGAAGGCTTTGCGGAATTTGATCCAATAGCGCTGCCGCACTGGAAGCGTCTTCAAGGCTGAGGTGTAGGACCGCTTTTTCGCGACGCACCTCGTCCATTCGATCACCGGTTGCAATCGGGGCTAACGTCTCTAATGCAGCCTTGTCTTCGTCAATTTCCGCTAGGGCTTCGGATAAAGAAAACCGTGCAGATTGATTGGATGGATCAATCTTCAGAGCCGTCCGCAGCAACAAGGCATCTCCGACGAACAGGGCATCCGCGTCAGGCTTTTCAGTTACCTCATCAGACTTTGCGGCATCCCCGTCTTTTTGCTGTTGATTGGCTTGAAAAATCCGGACGAGCATCATCGCCGAGGCATAATTGCTCATCAAAGAGCTAAGGCTTGCCTGCGGCAACATCGCGGCTAACGGCTTTGGCTTTCCAGCGGCAATTGTCTCACGAAATTGGGTTTCGAGCGGATCGAGCCCTTTTGGTTCACCAAAAATCTCGTCATGGGCCTTTAGGGCGTCACTCTTGCGGCCGGCTTGGGCCAACAAAGTCACGTAGCGTTTGCTCAAATCGCGCACGAAATGCAGTTCACCAGCCTTTTGCGCCTGTGCATAATAACCCAAAGCCGCATTTACTTGGCCATTTTGCTCAGCCAAGAGGCCACGGTAGGCATTGAAGAATGGCCGATTTCCGTCTCCACCATAGACTTCCCATGTGTTGATTGCCCGATCTAACTTGCCTTGGCCAACATGAGCCCAAGTGACCAAACCTGCAGTCAACATGTCATCCTTATCACTGTCGCGCAGCGTGTCGGTGACATCTTGATAACTTTGCTGGCTAAAGGCCCGAACGCCGCTGTAATAAAGGGTCGTGCTCGTATCCCCTCCGGCCCGACCGAGCGCAGCGATTGATTTAAAAGCGAAGTCCAGATCGTCGTCGATTAAGGCTTGGCGGATCGCATCCCCCAAACTGAGGCCTGCATAAGCCCGCTCTCGCGCAACAGCGCCTGAGGTATCGGCGTCTGGCGTTCGCTCGGTAACAGGCGGCGCAGAAGCCCACGCCATCGGTGCCATAAGCGATGAGCCCAAAAGGATGGTGGTGGTCGCAAATAGGACTGCTCTGAGGCGCATGGCAACATCCTGCTGGTAGCTTGGATAAAGGGATCGACCAAGAATTGGTCCAAGATTAAACTGGCGCTGATTGGATGAGCAAACAAGGGCTAGACAAAGGCAAGCCTGTGAAATGTGATCGCAATCAGCGCCGGTGTTCTGACCAAGGCTACATATTCTGGTAGATTGGCCCTTCACCACCCTGCGGGGTGGTCCAAGTAATGTTTTGGTTCGGATCTTTAATGTCACAGGTTTTGCAATGGACGCAGTTCTGCGCATTAATTTGGAAGCGCTTTCCAGCCCCATCCTCAACCCACTCATAAACCCCGGCGGGGCAATAGCGGTTTGAGGGACCAGCAAAGACGTCCAACTCACTCGACTTTTGAAGTGCAAGGTCTGCTACCTTCAAGTGAATAGGCTGGTTTTCTTCATGATTGGTATTGGACAGAAAGACCGACGAGAGCTTGTCAAAACTGACGACGCCATCGGGCTTTGGATAGTCAATCTTGGAAAATTGATCGGCAGGCAACAGACTTGCCGCATCGGACTTACCATGCTTTTGGGTTCCAAATGGCGACCAACCACCAAACACGGTGGTGCACCACATATCGATGCCGCCGAGGCCCAAGCCCATGATTGTGCCAAACTTTGACAAAAGTGGTTTCACGTTGCGCACAAGCTCTAAGTCCTTAAAGACCCAGCTGGTTTCATAGGCTGTTTGGTATTCTTCCAGCACATCGCCAGACCGACCCGCCGCAATCGCTGCTGCAACCGTTTCAGCCGCAATCATGCCTGTCTTCATCGCATTGTGGCTGCCCTTAATGCGCGGCAAGTTCACAAAGCCTGCCGAGCAGCCGATCAAAGCCCCACCGGGAAACGGCAATTTGGGCACAGATTGCAAGCCGCCTTCAGTAATGGCGCGGGCACCGTATGACAAGCGCTTGCCGCCTTCAAACGTTGGGCGGACATCTGGATGCTGCTTAAAGCGTTGGAATTCATCAAACGGGCTTAGCCATGGGTTTTTATAGTTCAAATGCACCACATAGCCGACTGAGACTAAACCGTCGCCCCAATGATAAAGGAAAGAGCCCCCGCCCGTATTCCAATCCAACGGCCAGCCAAAGGCATGCTGAACCAGACCCGGCTTGTGCTTTTCAGGGGCAACTTGCCACACTTCTTTCAAACCGATCCCGTATTTCTGGGGCTCTTTGCCTTTATCAAGGCTGTATTTCGCGATGATCTCTTTCGCGAGCGAGCCGCGGACGCCTTCACCAATCAAGGTGTACTTGGCAAAGATGTTAATCCCTGGCGTAAAGTCTGGGCCCATTTCGCCTTCGCGCGTGATGCCCATGTCGCCAACTTGTACGCCTTTGACAGCACCAGCTTCATCGTAAACAACTGCTGCGGCAGCAAAACCTGGATAAATCTCAACGCCCAGTTCTTCAGCCTTTGCGCCCAACCAGCGGCAGACATTGCCTAAAGAGCCAATGAAGTTTCCATGGTTATTCATTAGGGGGGGCATAATAAAATTGGGAAGCGGCAGGCTGCCGGCTTGGCCCAAAAGCTTTAACTCGTCTTTTTCCACTTGTGTGGTCAAAGGCCGGTCTGATGCATCGCGCCACTTTGGCAAAAGCTCATCTAAGGCCTTAGGGTCGACCACAACGCCAGACAGAATATGAGCCCCGACCTCCCCGCCTTTTTCCAACACAGCGACGGCCAAGTCTGCATTTACTTGTTTCAAACGGATCGCAGCTGCCAAGCCAGCGGGCCCAGCACCTATGATCAGGACATCATATTCCATCGATTCACGCTCAATTGCGTCAAAAGCCATCGTCTCTCCCCTTTTCGCCTGGGCCCTGCATGGATCAGTTAGACTGTTATCGCATGAGGACAAATTCCACATTGCCTTTGTCATCAGCCTCACGAATGCTTATCGAGGTCTTAAAGGACGAAGGTCAAGACCAGTTAGGCACCCAAACCGCCGCAACATCTGCCATAGGAATGCCGAACGCATGCATGCGCGCCCAAGTTTAACCGTTGAAGCCGCCGCCCAAGCCCTAGCACACTGGTGGGAACTGGCGGGCTTGGAGCCGTTTGATTTAGGCCCGGCACAACGCGCACGCGCTCAAGCTTTGCAACAACAATCAACCGAACCCTCCATGCCAGAGGCAAAGATTGTGGCTGCTCGCGTCAATATGACCAAGAAGCCTGTCGATGCGCTGGCAGAAGCCCATCGCCTCGCCCAATCCTGCACGAGCTTGGACGCCCTCTTTAAAGCGCTGGAGAGCTTTGACGGTTGCGGGCTAAAGGCCAATGCACGCGCAACCGTTTTCGCCGATGGCCGGGCAGAGGCTGACATAATGGTGATTGGTGAAACGGCCGGCCGTGAAGATGATGAAATCGGTAAGCCATTTCAGGGCCCCGAGGGCGATTTACTCACGAAAATGTTAGCTAGTATTGGCTTGGATCGGCAGAAAGATTGTTATCTGACCTGCCTTATCCCATGGCGGCCACCTGGCAATCGCAATCCAACCGCGGAAGAAGTGGCCCTGTGCCGCCCATTTCTGGTGCGCCACGTTGAACTTGCAGACCCCAAGGCGATTCTGATGGTCGGAGGTCTAACCGCTCAGACCCTATTAAACACGGCGGACGGCATCATGAAGCTACGCACACGGTCTTTTGACTATGGGCTTGGCACCGATGAGGCAGGGCCGACAACCTATGCACAATGCCTTTTTTCGCCTGCCTATCTATTGAACAGACCGCGCGACAAAGCGCTTGCATGGCAAGACCTACTAAGGTTTGAACAGAAAATTTCATCTCTGGGCGTTGCCACGCGGGGCAGAAACAAGGCAAAAGGCTCTTAAATCTGCCCAACGAGCCCTTTTTGTTTAGGGTTGGGCGACAAAGACCTCTGACTAAATGGGTCGGGGTAAGCAGGCAAGTGGGTTTGAAAAGCTTTTGAAGTTCCAAGCTTATCAAACACTTCGGCGAAGGGCCCATATGGTTTGACCCAATGTGACATCACCCAGATTGGATTGGAAAAGCGGTCCTTGTTGATGCCGATTATGGCATTGGGCTGCTTTACCCTTGCCATTATGTCGACAGCCGCTCTGGCCCAAGCAGCGCCACCTGTCTCTGCCTTGCGTGGTACGGTCGCCGGCCCGGATGTCCTGACCAGTACCGATGAAGCAAATTACCGCAAAGCCTTTGCGGCTGCAGCCGCCAATCAAAAGGCTGTCTTAGATGAGCTTTTGCCATCCATTTCCGACGGCACATTGAAGCCCCATGTTGAACGAGCGCGCTTAATCTCAAACGCGACTGCACCAGATTTGCCGGCCATGGCGGCCTGGCTTGAGCGCTGGGGCGATGTCGCAGGCGCCGGTGCGGTTTATGAGCGCGCGCAAGAAGCGCAAGAAGATGCGATTCAAGCCGCGCGTATCATGGGCGTGGTGCCCACACCCTTCCGGCTAAAGCGGCCCGATCCTGTGCCGAGCCGCCGCTCGATGGGTACCGTACGTGAGCCCAGTTTTATTCCTGTTCCAATTGGACAAGGCGCGACGCGTGCAGATCGTGCCCAGATTGATGCTTTGGCTGCACGGTTTTATGCAGGCGACGATGAAACGGCTTTGGCCATGGCGCGCGAAGCGGTGAATGGTCCGCAATCGGGTCAAGCAGGTTGGATCGGTGGTCTTGCCGCCTATCGCTTGGGTGATTTTGCGACCGCGCAAACCTTGTTCACAGCAGCGGCCAATTGGAATGCGGGCGACGATTGGGCGCGTTCGTCCGGGGCATTCTGGGCGGCGCGTGCCTCAGAAAAGCTAGGTGATAAAGCTAGGACGCAATCCTTCTTGGAGCAAGCCGCTTCAAGCCCGCTGACTTTTTACGGGCAATTGGCACTTGCGCGGCTCGGACGTTGGGAGACTTTGAAAGTCCCGCAAGCTCAAGATGAAAGAGATCGCGCAGCCCGTTTAATGCGCGCCGACCCTGGTGTTCGCCGTGCCGCGGCTTTGAAAGAAATTGGTCGCGTGTCCGATGCGGAAGCTGAACTATTCAATAGCTGGAGCCGAGCGCGAGCTGAAGATGATCTCGGTTTTTTAGCCGTAGCTCGCAGCCTAGACCTCGACCCAGTAGCCGAGCGTATCGCACAATCCTCGTCTGCTGCTGCCTTGGCCGCTCTGTATCCCATTCCCGACCAATTCCGCCCCGTGGGTGGTGAATTTGTTCTCGACCGCGCCGTTGTTCTGGCTGTGATGCGCCAAGAATCAAAGTTCGACACCAATGCGAAATCCTATGCCGGTGCGCGCGGCCTGATGCAGGTGATGCCAAGAACGGCTGCTTGGATGACGGGCCGGCGCGATTTGGCAAGTAATCCACGTTTGCTGAACGACACCACGTTAAACGTAACATTGGGCGAAGCTTATCTGGAAAAGATGATGGCCATGGGCGTGGTCTCCAACTGCCTCACGCGAACCTTCATGGCCTATAATGCGGGTCCGGGTAACGTCACGCGCTGGAGTGCGAGCGTCAAAGGCGCTGAAGACACTTTGATGTTCATGGAAGCCGCCCCCAACGGTCAAGCCCGTGTCTATGCAGAGCGGGTGATGAGCAATATGTGGATCTATCATCGCCGCTTTGGCCAACGCGCACCCAGCCTTGAAAAGCTAGCCCGCGGCCTTGCTCCAACTTATGAGCCACAGGATAATCCGCGTCTGGCCAGCGCGCATGTTAGCCTCAATGCTGTCACGCCAACGAGCACATCTGGGTCGCTCGGCATGGTTGATTCTGGTGCCTTATCGCAGCGTTGAACGTTTGAGGCTGGCCGCGTCGTCGACATCCTCGAGCTCACGTAAGAAATTAACCCGCCAATGGGATGGTAGGCAGGCCAACGTGTCGGCAAGGGTATGCTGGCTCGACCAGCGAACGGGGGCAAGTCGGGCGCGGCGGGCCGCACGCGGTGCCATCCCGATCAGCCAATAGCCACCATCGGTGGCAGGGCCCAGAACAACGTCAGAGCGCTTCAAGGCCTTAAAGGCCTGCGCCAAATCTGCCCGCCGAAGGTCGGGCAAGTCCGAACCGATAATACAAACTGGCGCACGGCCAAACGCCACCAGCATGCGCGACATACGTTGACCTAAGTCGCCTTGCCCCTGTCCTATCCGACGTAGATCGGACGACCAGACACCGGGAAATCGTGCTCTCAAGTCCTTTTGGGGCGCAACCGCCAACAGGGTTTCCCATCCTGTTGAACGGGCCACCCGGCAGGTAAAAGCGTCCAAGCGTCGTTTGGTGCGCCAAGCTGCCACAACACCCACACCACGGGCTAGTCGCGTCTTGGCAAGGCCCATACGGGGAGATTTTGCAAAGATTAGAAGTTTGGGTCTCACCGGTACCAGTTCTTAATCCGGTCGGGTGAGATCCCGCACAAAAAGGCAGCCAAGAGCGTCAAGTTACGCAAGGGCACAAACCACCACCCCCCCTGCCGATACCGCTCCGCGCTCGTTTCGACTGCAGCAGGTAAAGAGCGCAAACGTGCCTTTCCCAACTTTCGCACCAGATCGACGTCTTCCATTAAGGCAATCGGCTGAAACCCTCCTACTGCCTCATACAAAGCGCGGGAAATCAAAAGCCCCTGGTCTCCATAGGGCAGACCGAATAAGCGCGCGCGCCAATTAGCCCAGAAAGCGATTCGAAGGGCGGAAGGCTTTTGATCATCAAAACTCAATTGGAAATAGGCTGCATGCTGCGGGGCCGTCGCGATATGGGCCTTACAAGCAGCAATCCACCCCTCCAATGGCACGGAATCGCCATGCAAAAACAACAGCCAGTCGCCTTTTGCGGCCTTAGCCCCCGCTGCTAGCTGTTGCCCGCGACCACGGCCATCGAGGCCAACGTGGATTACCCGACAGCCCATATCGAGCGCAAGCGCCGCACTTTGATCCTCAGAGCCTGCATCCACAACCACCACATCTCGGATGAGACCAGCACCCAAACCTGCCACCAAAGTAGCCAAACAATCTGCTAATCTGGGCATCGCGTTCAAGGTTGGGATCACGATGGAAAGTGGGGCAGAAGTCATAGATCCACTTCAAGGGCTTGCGCGAGCCACTGGCAAGGGGGTTAAGTGTAAGCCGATGGCAGAATGAAGCCACGTGACTAAAAGGGGCGCGCCATGCGTTTGGATGACATCCGCCGATCCAGTAATATTGAAGACCGCCGCAACGGGGGCGGAGGCGGACTTGGTGGCGGCGGCGGGCCACGCCTACCTTTGCGGGGCGGTGGCGGTTTGGCAATGGTCGTCATAGTCTTGTTGGTTGTCTTCTTTGGCGGTGGCGACACCATGGGCACCCTAATGTCGATTCTGGGAGCTAGTTCGGGCCCTTCCAGCCAACCAGGTGGTTTTCAAGCAGAGCCAACCCCACCTAAAGGGTTGGATAAGCAGGCAAGTTCAAGCGTCGGCGAAGCAG
This sequence comes from Aquidulcibacter sp., assembly GCF_044346625.1. Classification (GTDB taxonomy): domain Bacteria; phylum Pseudomonadota; class Alphaproteobacteria; order Caulobacterales; family Aquidulcibacteraceae; genus Aquidulcibacter. Next base: position 124,712 of record NZ_JBIIYV010000001.1, read on the forward strand.
AAACCGCCGATCGCGTCGCGGCGGTCTTGGGATCAACGGAGGACTACTGGACAGCCCATTTTGCAAAGAATGGGGCGACCTACACCCCGGCAACATTGGTGCTATTTGATAACCAAACCAGTTCGCCCTGCGGCACGGCCAGTGCCTCAACCGGCCCATTCTACTGCCCGGGCGACAAGAAAATCTATCTCGACATGAGCTTCTTTGAAGAAATGGACCGGGGATTGGGTGCCAAGGGTGACTTCGCCCAAGCCTATGTGATCGCCCATGAAGTCGCCCACCATGTCCAAGACGTCACAGGGATATTACCGAAAGCCAATCGCGCGATGCGCCAACAAGGGCAAAGAAAAGGGGCCGACTCCATCGCCGTTCGCATTGAGTTGCAAGCCGATTGCTATGCGGGCCTTTGGGCTGGACAGTCCAACATAACCGCGGCTCTGGAACCCGGGGACATAGAAGAGGCTTTAGGGGCAGCCAGTGCCGTGGGTGATGATCGTCTGCAAAAGCGCGCGCAAGGCTTTGCAGTACCAGATAGCTTCACCCATGGAACCAGCGCCCAACGCATGGCTTGGTTCAAAAAGGGCCTTGAAAATGGCAATATGCGCGGCTGTGACACTTTCTCCGCACGCGACTTATAATTTCTTAGGCGTTTTCTTCGCCGGGCCAGATTTTGATCCGGCGAACGAGATGACGCACCTTGACCTTGCCTTCTGGCACGGTCTGGTCCCGCACGCTCATCCCCGCTTTATGAACGCTGTCGGGATCGCCACTGACTAAGGGATGCCAGTCAAACAAAGGCTGGCCTTCTTGGACCAAGCGATAGGCACACGTCATGGGTAGCCACGTCAGTTCGCCCAGCGTTTCAGGCGTCAACTTTACACAATCGGGCACATAGGCTTTGCGTGCGGCATAATTACTGCAACGGCAAGAAGCCGCGTCAAATAATTTGCAATGCACATCCGTTGTATGAATGTCGCCGGTTTCTTCGTCTTCCAGACGGATCAGGCAGCATTTGCCACAGCCGTCGCACAGGCTTTCCCATTGGGCTTCGCTCATATCTGTGAGTTTGGTGTCCGTCCAAAATGGCATCTGGCTTACCGCACAAACTTTGCCGCAATTTCCACATGCGACGTGAAGCGGAATTGATCGAAGGTTTCAATTTCAGCGAGACGATAACCACCATCAATCAAAATGCGGGCATCACGGGCAAAGCTTGCTGGGTCACAGGAAATCGCTACCACCAGATCAATCTTCGAACGGGCAATCTGGGCACTTTGCGCTTCTGCGCCAGCGCGGGGCGGATCAAAGACGATAGCGTCCAAGCCTTTCATCTCTAAAGGGGCCAAGGGGGCCCGATAGAGGTCACGCGCTTCTGCAATCAATGTCTTGCCGCCGGCCAATCCATCTGAAGCCTTTTTCATGGCAGCAACAGCATGCACATCGGACTCAATGGCACGAACCAGCGCCTTTTCCTTCAAGCGAAGCGCAAATGTGCCAATACCTGCAAACAGATCGGCGACATGCTTGCGACCTACAGTCCACGCCAGCACTCGGGCGGCCAAGGCCTCTTCCCCCGCTCGTGTTGCTTGGAGAAAAGCTCCGGCTGGCAACTCGACAATGGCTTGGCCCATTTTCACACGGGGCGTAGCGCGGGTCAGAGCGGTCTGGCCATGTAGTGTCAAACGACCAATCTCAGCAGCCTCTGCCAGGGCCGCTAAACGCTCTAGTCCCTTGCGCTCAAACTTATCAATCCGCCCGGCATTGCGTACATCGACATCCAAGCCAACAGGGGTTTCCGTTACAAGAAGGTCAATCGTTTCCTGCTTGGGTGCCAATGCTTCGGCCAAAACCGCTAATCGGGGCAGAGCGGCATTCAAACCGGGGGTCAAAACCGGACAAGCAGTGATCGTCTCAATCTGATGGCTTTTAGCTTGGGCGAACCCGAACAAAAAGCGCGGCCCCGCATGCTTACCATGAAACGTCGCACGCCTTCGTCCCTGACCCCAAGCGGGCTGTGTTGGGGCCAAAGAGACATCAATGCCGACCCGCTGTAAGGCCCGCTCCACCAAGCCGGCCTTCCAAGCCAAATAGGGGGCTTCAGCCCAATGCTGCAGCGAACAGCCACCGCAGACAGTAAAGTGGCCACAAATAGGCTCAACGCGCTCGGCTGAAGCTTGCATCACTTTCACCAGCGTCGCACGGTCTCCCCGCTGGTTCGCCTCAACTTCTTCGCCGGGCAGCGTAAAGGGGACGTGGACCGCACGATCCTGATCACGCGAAACGCCATCGCCGCGTGCGCCAATATGCTCAATATTGAGCGTGAGTGTTTCCTGAATGCTTTTGTTCATATCTGCTCATGCGCCGTTCAGGCAGGAAGTTGCAAGTTAGCTTTCACAGAAGGCCTGCACCTGCCCCCATCTATCCCTTGGGTCTTCTCTGTAAAGGAGCATCGTGATGCGTACATTGATTTTCTCAAGCTTGGCTGCAACGTTGGCCCTTTCAGCCCCTGCCATTGCTTCTGCCCAAACCTATAACAACGCTTATCCCAATTATGGCGCTGTCTCTCAAGAGTGCCAGCAAAGCTTGAACAACAACCGTTTGGCCGGTGGTGCCATTGGTGCGGTTGCCGGAGCGGTGTTGGGCAAGCAGATTGCCGGACGCAACGCCCGCAAAGAAGGCACGGTTCTGGGTGCGGTCGTTGGTGCGGTTGCCGGTTCGCAAATCGCTAAAGGGCGCGTGGCTTGCGACGACCAAGTTTACCGGGGTTACGAGCCCAATCAACACCAAGAGCGCCAAGAAGGCTATCGCAATCAAGGCACTCAAAGCTATGGTTATTCCAAAAACGATCGCTATAGCGACTATCGTCCAAGCCGTCGCAATCACCAACGTGATGACGATCATACGTATCGAGCCACCTACACACCCCCTGTCGTGAGCCGTCAGGAATGTGGTTGGGGCGAAGCCGCCCTGCGTCGGCCAGATGGCCTCTATGAACGTCAACAAGTGTGGATGTGCCGCGACAATCGTGGCGAATGGCAAGTCGCGAATTAACAATTCGCCTTGTTAGACAAGCCGCTTCCCTGCTACGAGGGAGGCGGCTTTGCTTGTGAGCCAAGAACTGTTTGCCCAGCTGCTGATAGGGCTGTGATTTTTTTCCCTGTTTTGGTGAAAACAACGGCCACTCGGCTCAAGACTTGGCATAGTATTATGATGCGACGGAAGAATTTCGTCGAGTTTTTGATTCTAGCGTCCCAGAAAAGGACTTGAACATGCGCTATGCTTTACTTGGATTGGCGCTATCAGCCTGGTTTGCAGGCCCCGCACTCGCCCAATGTGTTTATTTCGCCTGCCCAGGCTCCATTAGCAGCAGCACAACGGGTTCTAGCAGCACTAGCTCTAGCTCGACCAGCGGATCATCCACCCTGTCGCAGCACGAAGTCACCAGGACTGAAACGGTTACGCCAAACACCACTGAGACCTTAGTAATAGAAAAAGTGGTGCGCGAACCAGCAGCGCATGGCGGTCACCACGTTCAACGGCAACAGCCCAAGCAACATGCCTATCGGCATGGTTATCGCGATGGTTATCGTGATGGCTACTCGGATCGTGGTAGACCCAAAGCCCACCTGAAAAAGTCACATAGCCGCGCTTCAGCGACCTCTACTAGCCATCGCCGAACCGCGCCCAAGCACAAGCGCTTACAGAACTCGTCGAACAGCTCTTCAACTTGGGTGCATAAAAGCCAACCGTTCGTTGATACCGTCAAAGATCGCGCCGCTGGCTATGAAGCCGCCGCTCACGGTTCAGCCGTTTCGTTAAGCAGCGGGAGCCAAGCGTCGAGCAGCTCTTCATGGTCGTCATCCTCGTCGATGAGCGGCTGGTCCAACCACGGCGGCATGACTTCGTGGCCTGCGCCAGCCATGCCAATGCAACAAGGTGGCATTATCTGCGGCTGGAGTGTCCAGACCATCACCACGCCAGACGGTCACACATTGCCCCCACAACAAACTTGGGTGTGCCAATGCCCACAGGGCTGGCGCCCGCCCGGCTATTGATCTGTATACGCTGATTTTTGAAATTTTGGGAGACGATGATGCGCCAACCTATCCAAACGATCCTGATCGCAAGTCTATGTGCGACCACCTTTTTAAGCACAACCCAAGCGTTGGCACATGGGGATAAACATCGTTCATCGATGCCGCGCGCGATGGGCCAGCCGGAGAGTTTTTCAGGCTCTTGCGCTGAAGCGAAATCAGGCTCGCGGGCTGCAGGCGGAATGATCGGCGCCGTCGGTGGTGGCATTGCTGGGAAAGCGCTTGCCGCCGCTGCGGTACAGCCTGAAGGAATCGTCCTGGGAGCTGTTATTGGTGCCTTTGTTGGTTCTCAGATTGGCGGCTCAAACGTTACCTGCCCCGCCGAGGCCGATCAGGAATTGCGACCTCACAGAGGGTATTTGCCTCTGCCAGAGCCAACACACGCACCGACGGCCCGGCGTGTCGTTGGCGGGGACTGGTATCAGCCTTCACCACATTCCTATTACGGGCGCGAGCGACGTGGACCTTTGTATGCCGCCCCAGCAGACATTCCCCGCCCAGCACAAGTTCCGCGGGATTCCTATGTGGGTCACGCAGGCCCTGTAACAGGCGGCATGCACCCCGGCAACTATCCGCCAATGCCTTGCATGGTATGCACCCGTTAAAGGTTTAGTCTTAGCCTTCCCGACGCGCGTGGAGCAGATACTCCCGATTGCCATCGCCACCAGCGATGGGGCTTTCGATCAGGTTCAGAACCTTAAAGCCGCATAGGCCGTCTAATTCTTGGCGGACTTCTTCCACAATGACTGCCGCTACAGCGGGATCGACCAAGCCGCGCTTGCCTACGCGCGCCGGACCTGCTTGAAACTGCGGTTTCACCAACGCCACCAGATCAGCCATTGGCGCAACCAGCGGCAGGACGGCCGGTAAGATTTTTTCTAGCCCAATAAAGCTCACATCAATCACGATGAGATCAGGCACAGGCTCGCCCAACTCGTCAGACGTTAGGGATCGGGCATCTGTGCCTTCAAGAGAGGTTATGGCTGCATTACCGCGCAAGCTTGGGTCCAGCTGATCTCGCCCGACGTCAACGGCGACCACGTGGGCCGCCCCCCGGCTAAGCAGGACTTGTGTAAAGCCGCCGGTCGAAGCCCCGATATCAAGCGCATAGCGATCGGTCGCCATAATGTCGAAGGCATCCAAAGCCGCAATTAATTTCAGCCCAGCGCGTGAGACCCAATGATAGGCCAACTGCGCGGTGAGTGGGCAATCAGGCTCCAAGAGTTCAGAGGGTTTAGCGATGACGCGGTCGCCCGACCGAACTAGCCCAGCTTCGATGGCTTCGCGCGCTTTTGCCCGGGTGGCGATCAGGCCACGTGCTACCAATAACAAATCTGCTCTTATGCGTTCCATGGCCTAGGGCCTATCCTGCGCAGCTTGTTTTGACCACCCCGGGAGCACACCCTAGCCCAAACAAGAGCGGCGGGCCCAAAGACCCGCCGCCTAGCTTCAATCAGGATTTAGTCCCTAGTCGAGTTTGTGTGGCAATTCGTTGGCCGCAGGCTCATGACCCGTCACGAATTCACCCTTGGCAAGTTTGGAGTTCCACATCCCATAAAGGAAATAGATTGCGGTTGCGCCAATCAAGAAGAAGAAGAAGAACTGCAGCACGCGCTGTTCCACCGTAAAGATCAAAGCCACGCACGACAAAATGCCGAAGATTGGCAAAACGGGGTAGAGTGGCACCTTAAAGCCGCGTGGCAGGTCCGGACGGGCCTGACGCAACCAAATCACCGAGATGCAGACGATGGCAAACGCGGCCAACGTACCAACCGAGGTGACGTCACCTAACACGTTGATGTCGAACATGCCTGCGGCGAATGCCACGAGCAATCCGACCACAATAGTGTTGATCCAAGGTGTTTGGAACTTGGGGTGCACCCGCGCGAAAATCTTAGGCAATAGGCCGTCACGTGCCATCGCATAAAAGATCCGAGTTTGGCCGTACATGAGCACCAAGATCACCGATGTAAGACCAATGATCGCTCCAGCTTTAATCGTCATCGCAAACCAAGCCCATTGTGGTCCCATGGAGTCCACTGCCACAGCGACTGGATCAGGCACGTTTAGTTCTTTGTAATTGACCAGCAAGGTCAAAACCGCCGCCACCAACATGTAGAGGACGGTACAGACCAGCAAAGAGCCAATGATGCCAATCGGCATGTCTTTCTTGGGGTTTTTCGCTTCTTGGCCAGCGGTGGAGACCGCTTCAAAACCGATGTAGGCGAAGAAAACGATGGAAGCCGCGCGGAAAACACCTTCCCAGCCAAACTTCCCTTCACCCTCATTCTCGGGGATGAACGGCACCCAATTCTGAGACAATTCAGGTAGATGAGTCAGGACCTTATAGCCACCGATCACGATGAAGGCGACAATCACTGTAACCTTGATGGCAACAATGACGTTATTGACTTGCGAGGATTCTGAAATGCCGATCGTCAGCAAACAGGCGAGAACCAACGTTACCAAAAATGCAGGGACATTGAACAAAGTCGTCAAGGTCGTACCGTCTTTGAGGGTGGTTGTGTGATTCATCGGTCCCGTGAACTCTGGCGGGATAACCAAACCAAAGTCACCCAAGAGACTAACCACATATCCAGACCAGCCCACTGCCACCACTGAGGCGGCAAGCCCGTACTCAAGCAGCAAAAGCGCGCCCATGATCCAAGCAGCAAATTCGCCCAATGTGGTGTAGGAATAAGTATAAGCTGAGCCTGAGACAGGCAGGGTTGAAGAAAGTTCTGCGTAGCATAAGCCGGCACAGGCGCAGACCAAGCCTGCTACCACGAAGGACAACATCACGGCAGGGCCAGCGTGCAAGGCTGCAGCATTCCCGGTCCGAACAAAGATACCCGCCCCGATAATGCAGCCAATGCCCAAAAGCACCAGATTGACGGGCCCTAAGGTCCGCTTCAACTCACTCTTTTCGTTCTCGCTCATGATCTGAGCGACCGATTTGCGTGCGAAAATTCGACTAAGTCCAGTCGCCGCTTTGGTTTCAGCCATTCAACCCCCCTTAAACAGGTTCATGTGGGTGCGACACTTTTGGGCCGCTTTCTCCCTCGTGACCTTACGCTAGTGCCCTCTGTCCAGATTGGCAACAAAACAACGTGCTAATCGCCTCTTCTGCTGCACTCTTGATCGGTTTGAAGCACGATGTGGTACAAGTGGGCGCGGATGATGTATGTCGCGTGCAGAGGTTGGGTGCACGAAGGCTGATTTAGCGCTACATCACGCACATGAGCAATTCTTCAATTTATGAGGGTCTAGGCACCCTCGGCCAAGACGTTCGCGGTTATGCTTCTCCTGAAGAGGCTGTGCTCGAGCGGGTGTCCAATCCCCATTTAGGCACTGTCTATCTGGCGCGCTTTGTCGCGCCGGAATTCACCAGCCTATGCCCTGTCACAGGGCAGCCTGACTTTGCGCATCTGGTCATCGACTACGTGCCGGGTGACTGGTTGGTTGAGAGTAAAAGCCTGAAGCTATTTCTAACCAGTTTCCGAAACCACGGCGCTTTCCACGAGGATTGTACCGTCGCAATTGGCAAGCGCTTGGTTGAGTTTCTGGCACCAGAATGGCTCCGAATTGGGGGCTATTGGTATCCTCGTGGCGGCATACCAATTGACGTATTCTTTGCGACGGGCCCAGCACCAGAGGGTGTTTGGATTCCCGATCAAGGTGTGCCGCCCTATCGCGGACGAGGCTAAGTGACGGCCGTGATCGACCCTCGCGAAGCCAATCACCCGCACTTCCGATTGGAGCTTCAAGAGGGCGCCCAATCGCGGGCTTGGGAAGCATTGGCCAGAGCTGCGGCTATGATAGAGCCCGGGATGAATGACCTCGACGGCAAAGCGATTGTCGATCAGGCAATTATGGAGAGTGGCGCAGAGCGGCTTTGGCATGCCAGCCAAGTTCGATTTGGTCCAAACACGCTCCTGCCGTTTGGCGAACAGCCGGCCGCCCCGCATATTCTAGAGCCCAATGATATCTTCTTCCTTGACATTGGGCCCTGCTATGAGGGCCATGAAGGTGACGTCGGTGCCGGCTTCACCTTGGGCCAAGTCCCCGCCTACGAAAGCTTAATCGAGGATTCCAAGGCGGTCTTCGCTGCAGTCAAGGCGCATTGGAGCGAAACCGGCGCGAACGGGCCCGAACTCTATGACTTCGCTTTGGCTGAGGCTGCCAAACGCGGACGCACGTTGGCATTAGAAGGGGCATCTGGCCACCGGATCGGGGCATTTCCGCACCGTGTTCATCACAGCGGAAAACTCAAAGCCTATGGCAAAACCCCCTCGCCAGCCGCCTGGATTCTCGAGATCCACGTCGTCGATCACGTCTTGAAGGCCGGGGCATTTTACGAAGATATGCTGTAGAGGCGCTTGGCCGGTCCGTAAAACTGAAATCGCCGAGATGGAAATCAAGGCAAAGGCGCGTTTATCAAGACTTTATTAACCATGCCAAGCCATCCCATACCAGTGCGGAACTAGAATTGGTTCTTTAACGCCCTGAGTCGGAGAAGCTGACGATGAATGCCCCAGAAGTTCTTGATGTTGCCCGCGACGCGATCTGGTTGACGATCGCCATGTCGGCACCGGTCATGCTGGTTGGTTTGGCGGTTGGCTTGGTGATTGGTCTGTTACAAGCCCTTACCCAAATTCAAGAACAAACTTTGGTGTTTGTGCCGAAGATCCTTGCCATCTTTGCGGCACTTTTGCTGTTTTTGCCCCTAATGGGCGGGATGCTGGGCGAGTTTATGACCCAGATGTTGGCGAAAGTTGCGTCTGGCGGCGCGGGCTAAGGGGCCCTCGGATGGAACTCCTCCCCCAAACGGTTTGGGTAATCGGCCTTGTCTTCGCGCGGGTTGGCGCATTGATGATGCTCGCGCCTGGCATCGGCGATCAGTTCGTACCTGCGCGAGCCCGCCTAATGGTTGCGCTTTTTATCGCGTTTACCTTAGCCCCGGTTGTTTCAGTTAAGATCGCGCCGCTGCCATCTGATACAGCCGATATGTTCCTCGCCATCGCGAAAGAGATTTTGATAGGCTTGTCGCTGGGCCTGACAACCCGTATTTTGTTTTCAGCGCTCGCCACAGCTGGCGCGATTGCTGGGATGCAGACTGGTCTTGCTATGGCCATGGCCTTTGACCCCTCGCAGCAACAACAAGGCGCGGTGTTCGGGACTTTCTTAGCCCTCCTTGGAACGGCCTTGGTGTTTCAAAGCGACGTACACCACTTGTTTATCTCCGGTGCGGCCAAGAGTTTTGACAATTTTTTGCCCGGTGCGCCCCTCCCCCTTGGCGATATGGCCCAGTTTAGCCTGCGTGCTTTCAGCCAAGCTTTTTCCCTAGCCATCCAAATTACGGCACCCCTGTTATTGTTTGGCATCGTGATCAACGTGGCTTTAGGCATAATCAACAGAGTGGCGCCCGCTATCCAAGTGTTTTTCATCGCCCAGCCGATTCAGGTTCTGCTTGGAATCATGCTGTTTGCGATTACCGCTGGGGCGGGCATGTTGGTGTGGCTTGAAGCCATTGCCACCGCCGGTCGGTCCTTGAATTGAGGCCGCCAGATGGAAGAAGATGAATCGCAAAAAACTGAAGCCCCCAGCCAGTACAAGCTGGATGAGGCCCGTAAAAAAGGCGATGTTCCTAAGTCGCAAGACATCGCGACCTTGTTTGTCCTAACGGCAGGCGTTGCAGTTCTTTTGACTCTTGGTCTCCACAGCGCGCAAGACCTTGCCCGCTACATGACGGTTTTCATTGAACGACCAGAGCAATTTGCGGTTGATGGTGGCGCCCTGCAACGCCTCAGCTTCGATGTCGGCTCCAAAATGGTAATCTTGTTGAGCGCCACGATTGGCGCAATCTGTGTTGCTGGTCTGGCAGGCCATCTCGTGCAGTCGGGTCTATTGTTCACAGCCGAGAAGATGATCCCAAAGATTGATAAAATTTCCCCGATCGCAGGTTTTAAGCGCCTGTTTGGGGCCGAAGCTTTGATGACCTTTGGCAAGACCGTTTTGAAATTGATCGTCATTTGCTGGGTCGCTTACGCAATCTTGGCACCCCACGCCCGAGAAATGCCGATCTTAGTAGCGATGGAACCTGCCGCCCTGATGCCGGTCCTCGTCAAAATCCTGCTTGAACTTTGCTTTGCGTTGATTGGCATTATCGCAGTCGCCTCAGTCGCAGATTACGCGATCCAGCGCTTTTCTTGGATCAAGCGAAACCGAATGAGCAAACAGGAGCAAAAAGACGAATACAAAAAGCTGGAAGGTGATCCGCTGATCAAAATGAAGGTGCGACAGATCCGGATGCAGCGCGGACGCAATCGCATGATGGCCAAAGTGCCTGAAGCGACTGTGATCATCACAAATCCAACCCACTTCGCCGTGGCCTTACTTTATGTTGCTGGCGAAACCCCTGCGCCGATCTGCGTGGCCAAGGGTGTGGACAACTTAGCTTTGAAAATTCGTGAGATTGCAACGGCTTCAGACGTGCCCATCATCGAAGACCCCCCCTTGGCCCGTGCGCTATATGCCAGTGTTGATCTTGAAGAGACTATTCCAGCCGAACACTATCAAGCTGTAGCAAAAATCATTGGAGTGATTTTGGGTGTAGCCGCGCGGCGCAAATCAGGTGATTCTCTCCAGAGTCGAGTCCAAAACGCCGCCTAGGCGAAACTTTGGAACGATTTGGGGCAGAGACGCATGGCTGGACTATTGAAGATGTTTTCCCGGTCGGAATCACATGACTGGCTGGCAAGTATGGATGGCCCCGCCGCCCTCTTCACCCGGTCAGGACGCTTTGTTGCAGGCAACCCTGCCTATGATGGCATCTACCGACCTGTGTCGATTGACCCCCTCTTAATGAGCCTGCTCGACCAAGCCTGCGCCTTTAGGGCCTCGAAGGCGGTTCGCCGCGGGATAAGTTTAGACGAAACACAAGGACAGGTGCGCGTCCGCGTCAGCGCTATCGGTGACAATGCTTTGGTTCGATTGACCACAGTTGAGGGACCGGCCCAGCCACAGGAAGACTCTAACGATGCTTTGGGATCTGCATCTCAAGGCGCACTTGCTGTTCAAACCGCATCTTCGCTGTTGACCGGCCTCGCACGATTGATTGCTGAAGCCCCGGTCGGCTTTGCCCGCTTGGACCGGCGCGAAGCACGCCAAGCGATTATTCAAGAAGCCAATCCCGCCTTCGTCCGAATTGCAGGGGCTGGCAAAGGGGCAAAGCTTTCAGACTTGGTTGCATCTGCCCATGCTGATGATTTAGACCGCCTGGAAGTTGGCGGGCAGCGACCTATTGAGCTGGATATAGCCAATTCCGGCGGGCAGACTTGCGAAGGATGGCTGCTAGAAGACGAAAATGATGGCGCGGCCCTCATGCTGGTCGACGTCTCAACCCGCCGGGAGATGGAGCATCGCCTCGCTCAAACCAGCAAAATGCAAGCCGTCGGGCAAATCGCGGGCGGGGTTGCCCACGAACTCAATAACTTCCTTTTGGTCATCACACTGAACTGCGACGCCCTGCTGGCGCGCCATCCCGTTGGTGACCCCAGCTATGGTGAATTGCAGAGCATTCAGAACACCAGTGCGCGGGCAGCAGAGCTTGTCAAAATGCTTCTGGCCTACGCGCGCAAACAGACTTTCCGACGTGATGTTCTAGATGTTGGGGCCGTTTTAACTGAGTTTGCAGTTTTGATGCGGCAGGTCTTGGACGAGCGCATCATCTTCGAAATCACCCATGGCCGCGACCTGCCCAATGTGCGCGCTGACAAGCAGCAATTAGAAACCGTCTTCATGAACCTCGTCACCAATGCCCGCGATGCGGTGTTGATGTCTGGCAGGGGCAAAGGCTCCGTGACCGTCCGCACCAAGCGCGCAACGACGCAGGATGTGCGAACGGCTCTGAAGGGCTTGAGCATTGCTGATATCGAAGATTGCGATTGGGCCATGATTTCTGTGACCGACACGGGAACTGGCATGAGCCAAGACATCGCCACCAAAATCTTTGAACCCTTCTTCACAACAAAAGAACAAGGCAAAGGCACCGGCATTGGCTTGGCTACTGTCTATGGCATCATCAAGCAATCTGATGGCTTTATTGCGCTTGATTCGGTTGAGGATGAAGGCACGACCTTTCACGTCTTCTTGCCGGCCACCACCGCCGATGATGTCAGTGACGCTATGCCAGCAGCGCAAGCCCAAGTTGCTGAAGCGCGGCCGATGGATTTGGCAGGTCGCGGACGAATCTTGTTGGTCGAAGATGAAGAAGGTGTTCGCAATATTGCAACCCGCCTTCTGATGCAGCGCGGCTATCAGGTGACCTCGGCGGGAGATGGCGAAGAAGCGCTGGAAATTCTTGAGAATGACCCCAACAGCTTCGACCTTGTCTTGTCCGATGTTGTCATGCCTGGCTTGGATGGCCCAGGCCTTTTGAAAGCAGCCAAGCCTTACTTGGGTCATGCCCGAATTGTCTTTATGTCTGGCTATGCAGAACAGGATTTTGCCCAGACCTTGGAAGATGAGCGCTCCATTTCCTTCTTGCCAAAGCCATTTACGCTGGCACAATTGGCCGAACGGGTCAAAACAGAACTTGCGGCGGCTTAATACGTCATAATCGGACGTATATATTCTAAAAAAGTAGATTAATCCACTTTGTTCCACTTGTGTTCTTAGAACATATCAGATACAAAACCCCCATGACGTGACGAGGTCTGGTTTGCACACAGCTCTACTGAGCCCATTGTGCCGATGCAGGCGGGAATCGTGAAAAGGGGTTCAAAGATGGCTACTCAGGCTTCAAATGCAGCGCTTCGCTTGGTGGAAAAAAACGATATGGACAAAGAAAAAGCTCTCGAATCGGCTCTGTCTCAGATTGAGCGTGCCTTTGGTAAAGGCTCGATCATGCGCTTGGGCGAACAAGGCGCAGCGGTCGAGATTGAATCCGTGTCAACCGGTTCTCTTGGTCTCGACATCGCCTTGGGGATTGGTGGCCTGCCACGTGGTCGCATTGTTGAAATTTATGGCCCTGAAAGCTCGGGCAAAACCACGTTGGCGCTGCATTGTATCGCTGAAGCACAAAAGAGCGGTGGAGTTTGCGCCTTCGTCGATGCCGAACACGCGCTCGACCCAATTTATGCCCGCAAGCTTGGGGTAGATTTGAGTGATCTGTTGATCTCTCAGCCAGACACGGGCGAGCAAGCCCTCGAAATCACCGACACTTTGGTGCGCTCAGGCGCGGTCGACGTTTTGGTAATCGACTCGGTCGCGGCGCTTACGCCAAAGGCTGAAATTGAAGGCGATATGGGTGATAGCCTACCCGGCCTGCAAGCCCGCTTGATGAGCCAAGCTTTGCGCAAACTGACTGGCTCCATTTCGCGCTCCAAGACTTTGGTGATCTTTATCAACCAGATCCGTATGAAAATCGGTGTGATGTTCGGTAACCCTGAAACCACAACGGGCGGGAATGCACTTAAATTCTATGCTTCGGTGCGTCTGGACATTCGCCGGATTGGCCAGATCAAGGACAAAGAAGATGTGGTGGGCAATGTCACCCGCGTCAAAGTCGTCAAGAACAAGGTGGCCCCGCCATTCAAACAGGTGGAGTTTGACATTCTCTATGGCGAAGGCATCTCCAAGCAGGGCGAATTGATTGATTTGGGTGTTAAAGCCGGGATCGTTGAGAAATCTGGCTCTTGGTATTCCTATGACAGCACCCGAATTGGCCAAGGCAAGGACAATGCGCGATCCTTCTTGAAGTCAAACCCTGAAATGGCGGCTGAGATTGAACATAAGGTGCGCCAGAACGCTGGCATTCTCGCTGAAGTCTTGGCCGGTGAGCCTGTCTCTGAAGATGGCGAGATGGACGATATGTAGGTTGACCTGAAGGGCGGTTTCTACCCTTCAGCGACGAAGCCAAAGACGCTGGCTGCCAGGAATACCTAAGAACGACATAGAAGCTTTTTAGCAGGACCAAGCCTTCCGGTTTGGTCCTGCTGCGTTTTGAGCAATGCGACGCGGTTCAAACCCTCAAGCCGCTTTACGCACGACAATCATGTAATTCATGCTGGTGTCGGCCCCTAGAGACCAGCGATCCATCAGTGGATTGTAATTGACGCCAATCGGTTCATCCAGGCTAAGCCCCGCTTCCGGTTTTAAGGCTGCTTGAACCTCAGATGGTTTGACCAGCTTGTCGTAGTCATGAGTGCCAGGCGGCAACCAACGCAAGATTCGTTCGGCCCCGATAATCGCAAGCGCGAGTGCTTTAGGGGTGCGATTGATGGTCGCAACAAACATGAGGCCACCAGGTGCCACCAATTGCGCAGTATTCTTTAGAAAAGCTGCTGCATCGGCCACATGCTCCACAACTTCCATGTTGAGCACAATATCAAACGGGCCTGCACCAGCGGCCAGCAATCCTTCCGCGGTGCCATAACGATAGTCGATCGAAAGCCCTGTTTGGGCCGCATGGGTCATGGCCGTTTTGATATTGGGTTCGGTTGCATCCACCCCGGTTACAGCTGCGCCCAAGCGTGTCATCGGCTCGCTCAGAAGACCACCACCACACCCTATATCAAGTAATTTCAGACCCTTGAGGGGTAGGTCAGAACCAGGCTTCAAACCGAAATGGGCTTCTGCTGTCTCGCGAATGAAGCGCAGACGCGTGGGGTTAAATTTGTGCAAAGGGCGGAATTTGCCGTAAGGGTTCCACCAGTCCTCCGCCATGGCCGCAAACTTGGCCACTTCTAAGGGGTCGATCGAAGGCGAGTGTGGCGGCATCTCCATCGTGGCGTCTTGGGTGGCTCTAGGCATCGAGTTCAACTCACCTGTGTGACAGTTTGCAACATGCGAAAGGATTGACCTTAAGACTTCATAGAGCGATGAGCGCGCGCGTCGAGAGCCGTGGTCTGTTTGTAACTGCGGATTTCTGCGTCTAAGGGCATATCTAAGGAGAAAAGAAGCATGTCGCGTCTGGTGATGAAGTTTGGTGGAACCTCTGTGGGAGACGTCGAACGTATCCGCCGCGTTGCGCGCTTGGTGAGTGCTGAGCGTCAGGCAGGGCGTGGGATTGCTGTGGTCGTATCGGCCATGTCGGGCGAAACCAATCGTCTAGTCGAACTGTCCCGTCAAGCTGGGGAAGGCCTGCCCCCAGAGTTATTCGATGATGAGTATGATGTTGTGGTCGCCACTGGCGAACAAGTCACAACTGGTCTTCTCGCTTTGGCTTTACGTAGCATGGGGATCCCGGCACGCTCCTGGCAGGGATGGCAAATCCGCGTCGCTTCCAGCTCTGCACACGGCTCTGCCCGTATATCAGATATTGATGCTGAAGAAGTGGCAGCCGCTATTGATTCTGGCGAAGTGGCGGTGATCCCGGGCTTCCAAGGCGTGACCGAAGAGGACCGTATTACGACCTTGGGTCGGGGTGGTTCCGATACCTCCGCCGTTGCTGTTGCCGCCGCGCTGAAGGCTGAGCGTTGTGATATCTATACCGACGTGGACGGGGTCTATACGACCGACCCCCGCATGGTACCAAAGGCTCAACGCCTTGAAAAAATCTCTTATGAAGAAATGCTCGAAATGGCCTCACTCGGGGCGAAAGTCTTACAAACTCGGTCGGTAGAATTGGCGATGGCCAAGCGTGTGCCGGTACGCGTGTTGTCGAGTTTTGTAGAACCCGGTGAGCCAAACCCTGGAACTTTGGTCTGTGATGAGGATGAAATTGTGGAAAAGCAAATCGTGTCGGGCATCGCCTATTCGCGCGACGAAGCCAAGGTCTCGCTGAAAGCCTTGCAGGATCACCCCGGCGTTGCCGCCGATATCTTTGGCCGCTTGGCTGAGGCAAACATCAATGTGGACATGATCGTCCAAGCCCCTTCACGTACTGAAGGTGCCGTCAACATGACCTTTACCGTGCCAGAGCGGGAAGCTGATCGCGCTATGGCGCTGATGAGTGCAGCGCAAGAGCAAATTGGCTTTGAACAGGTTGAAGTCAAAAAAGACGTCTCAAAAGTGTCCGTGATCGGCGTCGGCATGCGATCACACGTAGGCGTTGCCCGCATCATGTTTGATGCCCTGTCAAAGAAAGGGATCAATATTGAAAACATCGCAACTTCCGAGATCAAAATCTCGGTTTTGATCGACAGCTCTTACACTGAATTAGCCGTTCGCGCGCTGCATACGGCTTATGGGCTCGACGCTGCCTAAGTTTTGTGCAGCTTCCAGCAAAAAATGCTGTCGCTTTGAAGGACAGTTTATCCCTTCTCTTGTATGGGGAAGGCGACTTATGGTGTGGTCCTGCGGGTGCGGGGTGTCACACCGCACCATTTTGAGGAAGTGAATGAGCCCTGTTTCTTCTGGCAATGCGGGGGGGTCACGCGTCTTATTGCGTCGCCTGCGCGATGTCATGGTACAGGACGCGGACACCCAAACCCGCTTAGACCGGATCGTCGCGCAGATTGGCACGACGATGGTTGCAGACGTGTGCTCTATTTATCTGCGGCGTTCGGACGGGTCGCTGGAATTGTTCGCCACAGAGGGCCTCTCACGCGACGCAATCCACCGCACGAGGATGAAGGCAGGCGAAGGCCTAGTTGGCCTGGTGGCTGAAGGCGTCGAGCCGATTAGCCTCGCGGACGCGCCAAAGCATCCGCGTTTTTCCTACCGTCCTGAAACCGGCGAGGACCCATTCCAATCCTTCATGGGCGTGCCAGTATTGCGCAGCGGCCGGGTTGTGGGGGTATTGGTGGTGCAGAACCGCTATGCCCGCACCTATGAAGATGACGAAATCGAAGCCCTACAGTTGATCGCGACGGTGCTGGCTGAAATCGTCTCGGTCGAGGACCTCACAGGGGCCTTGTCCGAATTCCAAATCAAGCCGACCACGCCCGAAACGATTAAAGGCAAAGCCTATTCACGTGGACTTGCCTCGGGTCAGGCGCTTCTTCACGATCCAGATGTTGAGCCGACTCGCTATTTGTCTGACGATCCAGTGGCAGAAGAACAAAGGCTCGATGAGGCTTTGATCAAATTGCGTTCAGGCTTGGAAGCGCTGCTGGCAGGGGATGTGCAGACCTTAGGAGGCACTTCTTTTGAAGTTCTTGAGACATTTCACCTGCTCAGCCAAGACCGGTCGTGGGAACGAAGGCTGCGCGATGGGGTGAAAAACGGCCTGACAGCAGAAGCGTCGGTAGAGCAAGTGCGCTCTGAACACCGCGCACGTATGTCTAGTGCCAAGGACGGCTATATTCGCGACCGCCTACACGATCTCGAAGAACTGGATAATCGCCTGCTGCGATATCTGTCAGGCGATGCCGGGGACCGCAAGGAGGCACCAGAGGATTCTATTCTGGTTGCGCGCGATATTGGCCCCGCGGAGCTTCTCGAATATGGCCGTGGGCGTATCAAAGCAATTCTTCTAGAAGAAGGGTCCCCCTCTTCCCATGCGGCGATTGTGGCCAAGGCAATGGGTGTTCCCATGTTGGGCCAACTGCCCAACCTACTCTCCCGGGTTGAAGCTGGCGACATGATCATTGTCGACGGCAATGAAGCCCAAGCCTATTTGCGGCCCGACAAAATGGTCTCCGCTGCATTACATAGCCGGTTTGTAGCCCAAAGTGCCGAGCAGGAACTATTTGCAGCCACCAAGGACCTGCCGAGTCAAACTCTAGATGGCCAGACAATTCAATTGCTTCTAAATGCCGGCCTAGCCATTGACTTGGAGCAATTGGAAGCAACAGGGGCCAGTGGCGTAGGCCTTTATCGGACCGAGTTTCAATTCATGATCGCGGACTCGCTGCCTCGTCTCGACGCACAAACCGCGCTCTATACTGAAGCGTTGGATCTCGCCAACGGCCGCCCTGTGACCTTCCGAACCCTTGATCTCGGTGGCGATAAGGTTGCGGCCTACATGCCAACTGAGCGCGAGGAGAACCCTGCCATGGGCTGGCGGGCTGTCCGAATGGGCCTCGACCGGCCGGGCCTGTCCCGCTATCAATTGCGGGCCTTGGTGCGTGCAGCAGAGGGCCGCTTGTTGCGTGTTATGTTCCCGCTGGTAGCCGTGGTGGATGAGTTTCACCGCGCAAGAGAGCTCCTCGAAAAAGAATTGGCATGGGCCCGCGCCAATGGCCGGTTTGGGCCATCGAGAGTGGAAGCAGGCGCGATGATTGAAGCTCCGGCATTGGCTTGGGATACAGCCTCGATTGCGGAACATGCTGATTTCTTGTCCATTGGCACCAACGATCTGATGCAGTTCTTTTTCGCGGCAGACCGTGGCACCGCCAAGGTCGCTGATCGCTATGACATTCTATCGCGACCTGCGCTTACTTTCTTGAAGCATATTCGCGATAGCGCTGGACAGACGCCAATTTCGATTTGCGGCGAACATGCCGGGCGTCCACTCGAAGCTATGGCCATGATCGGATTGGGCTTTACTCGTCTCTCTATGCCTGCTGGGGGAATCGGACCAGTGAAACGGATGCTAATGTCCCTTCATGGGGAAGATTTCTCCAAAACCTTGATGTCTTTGTTGCGCAATGGTGACGGCCACCTTCGCAACGCACTGAAAGACTACGCAAAAACTCACCTAGTTGTTGTAAACTAGGTGGTAAACTGACATAAATCCACGCTAATGAAATCTAAACGAAATGCCCGCATTGTGGTGGCGTTAAAGATTAAGGATTGACACGATGAGTCCGGCAGAGGCCGCACGTACGCTAGATGCAGCTAAAGCGCTCCACTCGGGGCGTGGACATCTGCGTCTGGTGGGCTCAGTCGATAATCCAGATGCAGATGGTCCAGGGGCCCGGCTGCAGGCAGCTCGCCGCGATCAGGAATTGTCCATCCATCAAGTAGCCGCCGCCCTGAAGCTAAAACCAGAGCAGGTCGCCGCGATCGAGTCCATGCAATTTCAAAAGCTACCCGGCCTTGGTTATGCGCTGGGCTATGTGCGCGCTTATGGTGAGCTATTGGGCCTTGTCGATTGCGATGGCCTTGTCAGCGAGTTTCGCGACGCTTGGGAGCCTGTCCAGCGCCGCCGGGAATCTGAAATTGCGACCCAGCCTTCAAAATTTGTCGCCCCTGTTGGTGCGGTTGTAGCGCTTGCCTTGTTAGGTTGGCTGGTCGTTTGGGCTAGCTTGCACGCAATAAAGCCTCAGCCGGTGGACGTGGTCGCGCCGCCGGATGAGACAATCAAAGCGTGGGCTGAGTCTCAGCCGAAAGGGCCAGCGCAAGCAACTGCCGATGTACAACCTTTGTCGACCCTAAAGGCCCTGCAAGACGTGCGGGTGACCCTTCGCGGCGAAGATGGCGCACTGGTGACTGACCGGATTCTGCGTAAGGATGAGAGCATTTCGACCGATGGCTTGGGCCGCTGGTTCGTATCCTCGCCCTTTGGCGGTGTGCTGGAGGCCAGCGGTTATGGCCAGACTGCCTTGGTCGGCGAAGCTGGAAAAAAGGTCGTAAATTGGCGTGTGCCAGACTTTGAGGCGATCGCGATCGCGAAATCAAAGGCTGAAGCTGATGCAGCCGCGGCTCTAGCTGCAGCAGAAGCTGCCAAGCTTGCTGCACAACAGGCAAGTGATGAGCCTGCAGCCACCCGAACGACGGCTCCCAGGGGTACGAGCTCAAGCAACACAACAAATGAGCCAGCGGCCACGCCAACTGCCGCTCCAGTAACGGCTACTTCTGCGCCAGCCAAAGTCGTCGGCCCTGTCACTCAGTAAAGTGCCGCACAGGCACGTGACTGGAACTTCAGTCAAAGCCGTCCTATAGTTTTCCAGACGTTTTTTGTCTGGTTGACGGACAGGCTCATCTGATGGTTCAATTCCCAGCAGTAGGCGTAATTTCGTCATGCTGAACATGATCTGATAAACCGCGAGAAACAAGAGGTTACGACGTGGCGACTGGTCTGGAACATATCCGCCCTTGGCGCACCATTGTGCGGCGCAAGTCCCGTCAGATCATGGTGGGTACAGTGGCCGTTGGCGGCGATGCGCCGATCAGCGTTCAAACCATGACCAATACGCCAACCCCTGATGCCGGGTCGACCATCGACCAAATCCGCCGCTGCGAAGAGGTCGGGGTCGATATCATTCGGGTGTCTTGCCCAGATGTAGAATCAACTGCCGCCCTCAAAACCATCGTGCGCGCGGCGCAAGTGCCGATCGTGGCCGATATCCACTTTCACTATAAGCGAGCCATTGAAGCGGCGGAGGCAGGTGCCGCATGCCTGCGCATCAATCCTGGTAACATTGGCTCTGCGGAACGAGTCCGCGAAGTGGTCAGCGCCGCTCGCAACAATGGCTGCTCCATCCGCATCGGTGTAAACGCGGGCTCTCTTGAGTCTGATTTGCTTGAGAAATATGGCGAGCCCTGCCCCGAAGCTATGGTGGAAAGCGCGCTCGACCATGCGCGTATCTTGCAAGAGCTCGATTTTCATGAGTTCAAAATCTCGGTCAAGGCGTCCGACACCTTCTTGACGGTTGCCGCCTATCAGGCGCTTTCTGAGGCGATTGATTGCCCGCTACATCTAGGCGTTACAGAGGCTGGCGCAGCGCGCTCTGGCACGGTGAAGTCTTCGATTGGCATTGGCTCGCTTCTTTGGGCAGGCATTGGCGATACGATCCGCGTGTCCTTGTCGGCAGAGCCTGAAGAAGAGGTGCGCGTCGGTTATGATATTCTCAAAAGCCTAGGCCTGCGCACGCGTGGCGTGAATATCATTGCCTGCCCATCGTGTGCCCGCCAAGGGTTTGATGTGATCCGCACGGTCGAAGCTTTGGAAAGCCGCCTGTCGCATGTGTCAGAGCCGATTTCGCTCTCTATCATTGGCTGTGTCGTCAATGGCCCCGGTGAAGCGCTTTATACCGATTTGGGCTTTACGGGCGGCGGCAAGGGAGCCGGGATGATCTATATGGCCGGGAAGGCGCATCACAAGCTCTCTAACGACGGCATGATTGAGCACATCGTTGAGCTCGTTGAAGCCAAAGCAGAAGAAATGCGCGCGGCTAAGGCGGAAGATGAGCTCGCAACGGCGACATAATGAGAAGCGGGCCCAACTCTGCGGTCAGGCCCACACCCATTTTGTGACCTAGTACAGTGTCGCCAAGGCCTTGCCGTCATAATCCATCAGATCATCGGTACGGCCTTCTTTGACCTTCTTGGCCCACTCGGGGTCTTGCAGCAAAGCCCGGCCGATGGCGACCATGTCATATTCGCCCTTTTCCAAGCGTCGGACGACATCATCAAGTGGTGCTTTGGCAGAACCTTCGCCCCGGAACGAGCCGGCAAAATCACTCGACAAGCCAATGGAGCCCACCGTAATGGTTGGCACGCCCGTGACCTTCTTGGTCCAACCAGCACAGTTCAAGCCATTCTCGCCATCGACATCAGGGAATTCAGCTTCCCAAACTCGGCGTTGCGAACAGTGTAGCATGTCCACGCCCGCAGCTACGATGGGTGCCAAGAAGGCTTCGAGTTCTTGTGGTGTATGGGCAAGTTTGATCGTGTAGTCTTGTTGTTTCCACTGCGAAAAGCGTAAGATAATGGGCATATCAGGGCCGACTTGCTTGCGACATTCTGCAACGATTTCAGCAGCAAAGGTCGCACGCTCTGGCAGCGATCCACCATATCGATCAGTGCGGACGTTCATGACGTCCCAGAAAAATTCGTCGATCAGATAGCCATGTGCGCCATGGATTTCGACGGCATCAAAGCCCAATTTGGCAGCATCGCCTGCAGCGCGGGCATAGGCCTGCACCATGTCCCAAACTTCTTCGGTGGTGGGCACTGGCAAGACTGATTTACCGGTGTGGGTCAGGCCTGAAGGGCTGTCGGTTGGTGCCTCGGGATAATGGCCAGTCCCTGGCTTGCGCATCATGCCTTGGTGCCAAATCTGAGGCGCGATCTTGCCGCCTTGCGCGTGGACGTCTTCAACGACTTTCGCCCAGCCAGCTAACGCATCATCGCCATGGAAACGGGGAACATTGGCGTCGTTTGAAGCCCCCTTCCGGTCGGTTACTGTACCTTCTGTGATCAAGAGGCCGACATCGGCCGCGGCCCGGCGCGCATAATAATCGGCCACATTTTGTCCCGGCACGCCGTTTGGCGAGAACGACCGCGTCATCGGGGCCATTGCGATTCGGTTCGGTATCGTCACGCCGCGAATGGTGAGGGGCTGAAATAAAGCAGACACGTCGGTCATGGTCACTCCTGAGCATTATGATTGCGCGGCTGTTCTATCGGCTTGCCGCTGTTGGGAAGGGGTTACGATGAAGTTGACGCCAGGTCTAGACGGCTAAGACCCCTCCATCACAAATTGCCTGATAAGCTAAGCTAAACCGTCCATCACCCACTGGCGGATGCATATCGATCCCGGCCAAAAGGCGCAGCGGCGCGCGCGAGCCTTTGCGGGCTGAAACCACAACTCGCTTGGCGGGATCCCCCGCCCGCGGACGCACTGGGCAAACCCCAATATCGCCTGCCTTGCCTCGAAGAGCGGCCAGAATATCGGGCAGTCGGTCCGCCCGGTGGATCATCAAGAACCTTCCCTTGGGCGTTGTCATCGCCAGCATGCCTTTTATCCACGCATCTAAAGGCGCACCTAGAATATGGGCAGCTTGCCGCGACTCGTCTGGATCGCGGATGGCCAGATCATCATCGAAATAAGGGGGATTAGAAAACACAAGGTCAAATTGGCCAAGCAGGGCCTCGTCTGGTGCCAAAACATCACCCAGCACAAAGTTAACTTCGCACTGAAGTGGATTGCGGGTGCCATTTGCCTCAGCAAGGGACCAAGCTGCCTCGTCCTTTTCAAGCCCTGTTAGGCGCAGCTTCGAATCGGCGCGTAAAGATCCGAGACTGAGGAGCGCCGTACCCACGCCACAGCCCGCTTCCAAAGCCGTTCGGAACGGAATTGAGGCGGCAGCGGCGCCCAATAAAACAGCGTCCGTCCCAGCACGATAGCCCTTGCTGGGTTGTTCTATGGTCAACGCCCCTTTGAGGAATATATCATGGGTTGTTTCGGTCATGCGGGCGTCTGAGCCTATATCTAAAAGACTTGCGAAGTTGCTTGGTTGAGACGGCAAAATAGACCAGTGTCAACTAAACTGTTTTGAACGCCAAGGTTGGAAGCAGCGGATGCTTGACCCAAGCCCCCTCAAGAGGGCATGGAAACAAAAGACTAATAAGGAAAAAGCTGTCGTGAACGTCACCACCCGCCCAGTTCATGCCGTGACGGTTAATCCGACCGAAGCGCTCGCGGCAGTGTTGGCACCAGAATTGGCAGCAACTGAAGCTGAGATCGTCGCACGGATGGACAGCCCTGTCGGTCTCATCCCGGATGTGGCTCACCATTTGGTGGATGCTGGCGGCAAGCGCTTGCGGCCGCTCCTAACGCTCGCAGCGGCAAGTGCTTGCGGCGGCGGCGGGCTGGCGGCGGTTAAGCTCGCTACCGCCGTTGAGTTCATCCACACCGCCACTTTGCTGCATGACGACGTAGTCGATGGGTCGTCACTACGACGTGGTAAGCGGGCTGCCAATCTGATTTGGGGCGACAAGGCGAGCGTATTGGTTGGCGACTTCTTGTTTGCACGCGCATTCAATCTGATGGTCGAAACAGGCTCCTTAAGGGTACTGGATATTCTAGCCAAAGCCGCAAGCACGATTGCCGAAGGTGAAGTCCTGCAGCTGGCAACCACCAATCGCGGCGAAGCCAGCCGAGAACGCTATTACCAAGTTATTGAGGCCAAGACCGCCGCTTTGTTTGCTGCCGCATGTGAAGCCGGCGCGATCACCGCAGACGCGCCTGATGAGATGGTAAACGCTTTGGCTACTTTCGGATTGAAGCTGGGCCTCGCCTTTCAATTGGTCGACGACGCTTTGGACTATGGCGGCCTAACCCAAAGCTTGGGGAAAAATACCGGTGACGATTTCCGGGAAGGCAAAGCCACCCTTCCACTGATCATCGCTTTAGAGCGCGCGCAAGGCGAAGAGCGCCTATTCTGGCAACGCGTTCTGGCCCGCAAGCATCAGGACGAGGATCTGGCTTTTGCGATCCAAACCATGCGCCTGCGTGGGGCTGTTGAGGCTACTTTGGATGAGGCCCGCGGCCATATCACCGAAGCGAAGGCGGCTTTGGCGCGCCTGCCCGAAGGGGCCATCCCAGCACTACTGGCCAATCTCGCCGATTATGTTGTCGCTCGACTGAACTAATGGTCGAGGACGGCAACTCTCGGAAGAAGTGGCTGGCCGAAATCCGAGCCGCCCTGCCCATCAGCTTTGAAGCTATCATGGCCATTCTCGTCATGATTATGGTCCTCATGGTGATGCTGATTGAGCAAATTCGGGAACCAAACAAAGAGGTCTGTGATCGTCGTCGGGGCTGCGACAGTCCATTGCCGTCTAGGACCAATCCACCCTCAGACTTCTGATAACAAAAAGGGCGGGACCATTCAGTCCCGCCCTGATTCAATTTTCCACAAGCCTGCGAGATTACTCGGCAGGCTTGGGCTCGACTTTGCGGGTCCGCCACAAGGAGTAGCCAATCGAGCCACCCAACAGGAGCAGCGTCGCAATAAGCGACCAATGTGGCTCCATGTAGGGCACCATTTTCAGTTCTTTAGACAGTCCGAAGTTCCAGATGATCTTACAGCCGATCAGAACCAGAACCAATGACAAGCCATATTTCAGATATTTGAACCGCTCGACTGCTTCAGCCAACATGAAGTACATCGAACGCAGCCCCAAGATCGCAAAGATATTGGAGGTATAAACGATAAACGGGTCGCGGGTGACGGCAAAAATTGCAGGCACGCTGTCGACGGCAAAAATGATGTCGACGATTTCAACCATCATCAGGGCCAAGAACAAAGGCGTGGCCCAGATAACCAGTTTGCCCGAACCATCTGGATGCGGCTTCTTGACGAAGAAGTTGTGGTTCTCAATTGTCTCGGTAACGCGCATGCGCTTCTTGATGAACTTCAAGATAGGGTTGTCTTCTAGCTTCATCTCATGATCACCACCGAACAGCATCTTGTAGCCGGTGAAGATCAAGAAGGCCGCGAAGATATAGAGCACCCAAGTGAATTCATTCACCACGGCAGAGCCCAAGCTGATGAAAATCGCACGGAACACAATTGCGCCGATGATACCCCAGAACAGCACGCGGTGCTGATATTCGCGTGGTACGGCAAAGAATGTGAAGATCATCCCGATGACAAAAATATTGTCAAAAGCCAATGCCGTCTCCAGCAGATACCCAGTAAAATACTGGATTACTGCTTGTTGGTTCAAATTGTCGGGGCTGTTGTAATATTTCGGATCGGGCTCGTATATGAAGTAGACATAGGCGCCGAACGCGATAGCAAGGCTGGCGAAAGCCGCCCACATTTTGGCAGACTTTGAAGCCGAAACCACTCCGTCCTTATTGTTGATGACCCCAAGGTCTAACCACAACAAGAAACCAATGAACGACAAAAAGGCGAGCCACAGCCAAATTGGCTGGCCCGCGTATACGGCGGTTAAAAAAGGCAAGGCATCCATTGGCCCCGGTCCCCTCATCTTGGCTGCGTCTTCCGCGAGAACAATCAATCCGACATCACGATCAACGCCTTGATCGCCAGAGGGGCCCGGACTGCGGTAGTGGGGTGCATATGGGGCGCTGGCCTACGTGCGCAAGGCACAGGAGCGTGAATAGCGCAGAGCATTGCTTCACAAGGCCGTGATAGCCCTTGCGCTGGAAGGTGCCTTTCCTAGAGCGGGCAAACCTAGGCGGTGGTGACAGCCTCTTGGCCATGCTCTGCTAAGAAACGCTCTGCCTCCAAGGCAGCCATGCAGCCCAACCCAGCTGCAGTAACGGCCTGGCGATAGGTTTCGTCGGCCACATCACCTGCCGCAAACACACCAGCTACATTGGTACGCGTGGTGCCAGGCTCAACAATGATGTAGCCATTATCGCGCATCGCGACTTTGCCGATGAACAAATCCGTCGCAGGCTTGTGACCAATCGCGACAAACACGCCATGTGCTGGCAGGTTTGAAAGTGCGCCAGTCTTGAGGTTCTTCAAGCGCACGCCCGTTACCGATTTAGGCTCGGGATCCGATAAGATTTCTTCCACCGCACTATCCCAAACCACTTCCACTTTTGGATGGTTGAACAAGCGGTCTTGCAAAATGCGCTCTGCCCGTAACTCGTCACGGCGATGTACCAATGTCACTTTGCTGGCAAAATTGGTCAAGAACAGAGCTTCTTCAACTGCGGTGTTGCCGCCGCCGATCACCACCACTTCTTTCCCGCGATAGAAGAAACCGTCGCAAGTGGCGCAAGCCGACACGCCAAAGCCGCACAAGCCCTGCTCTTCGGGCAGGCCCAGCCATTTGGCTTGCGCGCCCGTCGCAATGATCAAGGTATCGCCTGTGTAGACTTGGCCACCATCGCCAATCGCTCTGAACGGACGGCTAGTCAGATCGACTTCCATGATCCAGTCAGAAATGATTTGCGTGCCGACATGTTCAGCTTGGGCGCGCATTTGCTCCATCAGCCAAGGCCCTTGGATAACATCGGCAAAGCCCGGATAGTTTTCAACTTCCGTGGTGATTGTCAGCTGTCCGCCGGGTTGGGGTCCCTCAACCAGCACGGGCTGGCGCATGGCACGGGCGGCATAGATAGCGGCCGTATAGCCGGCAGGCCCTGAACCAATAATAAGAACGGGGGCGTGGCGAATTTCTGACATAGAGAGGGCTCCTTGAGCACACCTATCTAGTGATTCCCCCCACGAATAAGAAGGGCAGTATCAGCGCCGCGCACGGAAGAAGGTGCGTAATATCTCTGCGCAAGGTTCCGCCAAGACACCGGAGGTGACTTTCGGTCGCCAATGGCAGGTCTTTTGCTCAAAAAAGCACACCCCATGCTCTACCGCCCCGCCTTTCGCGTCAGAAGCCCCATAGACCAAGCGGGCGATACGGGCATGACTGATGGCACCTGCGCACATGGTACAAGGCTCTAACGTCACATACAGCGTCAATTCGGGCGCTAAACGATAGTTGGACAAAGCAATCCCTGCGCGCCTTATGGCCAGTATCTCCGCATGACCGGACGGGTCGTGCAAAGTAATTGGTTCATTGTGGGCCTCGGCCACAAACGTCTGGGTTTTGCTGTCGACGACAATGGCACCAATCGGGGCTTCGCCCAATCGGGCAGCCTGCTCAGCAAGCTCTAAAGCACGCGCCATCCAAAAGGCGTCCCGCGCCTGATCTTGTTCATCCAGCATAGGGCGTTGTTAGCGGGTTTGACCGCGTGAGGCCAGTCCTAGCGCCGACAACCAGATACCGGGCCCGGCGGGACCATGCGGATGTAATTACCACGACGAACGCTGTGGGCCGACACCTCTTCACAACGGCCGGGCTTGCGGCGCACCCAATGCGCATCAACACAGACTTGACCCGTGCGACTGCCATAGCAGCGTGGTTCAATGAAGCGCCAATTGCCATCTGCTGGCAGATTGAGCGTATAGCCATAGCCATAGGCTGGACCCTCCATCCCATTCCAAGCGAAGTTGACTTCGGTCTCTGCGGGATAGCCTGCCGGGGTGGTGCGGCTACGTGGGGAAATGCGCCCATTTTGATCGTGATAGCTTGATCCATCCTCTTGACTTGGGATCGGCGCGGCCACCTTGGCCGCATCCATCGGACGTCGATACGCCCCAGCTTCTGCAGATACACTTGCTAAAATCACCAGCCCACAAAAGGCTAAGGTCACACTCCACAGTTTCGTACGCACCACTAATTTACCCCAGTCTCGTTGTTTCGCTTACGCAACAAAGCTGAATTCAAAGGATAACGCACGTGGGTTCGTCCAAACGGGGTAGCAAAACGGGCAATTCCCCAATCCTGTGGGGCCGGTAACACTAAGATTTTACTTGACGTGTGCGTAAACGTAAGCCAAACGCGTTTGCAAGGTCACCTCTGGAGGTCTTTTATGTCTGATCAAACCGAGAAAAACAGGGTTTGGACGATTGGCGAGTTATCGCGTGAATTTGGTGCCACAGCCCGCGCCTTGCGCTTCTATGAAGATAAGGGGCTGCTCAGCCCGGCACGGGATGGTCTCAACAGGCATTATTCGGTGCGTGACCGCGCCCGCTTGAAGCTGATTTTGCGCGGCAAGCGGGTCGGGTTTTCGCTATCGGAAATCCGCGAGATGATCGATCTCTATGATCTGGGGGATAATCAACGCACCCAGATGCAGCGCACGCACGACAAGTACATCAAGCAAATTGAACTTTTGAAGCGGCAGCGTGAAGACATTGTAGGATCGATCGAGACCTTAGAAAATGGTGTCCAATGGCTGAATGAGCAATTGGCGAAGGCTCCGGCCGATCTCGCTGTTGCTGGGGCTTCAGCTTATGATGCGGTCGCGCGCGCGCGCCTCGATGGCGAAGACATCTCTTATCTCAACGAAAAAGCGTCTTAAAAAAAAGCCAAGGCAAGGCCTGCTCAGGGCCCTTCAAAATAAAGCACTTCGACAAAACAAGGTTTGGCCAGCGGCTGGATGGGTTTGCTTCAACACACCCCCAGCCGCCGACGGCTACTAAGGGAGACAGATTATGGGTTATCAAGCACCAATTCGCGACATGAAGTTTCTGTTTGATGATGTCTTAGAGATCGACCGTTTCTCAAACCTCGAAGGCTTTGCAGACGCGCCAAAGGATGTGCGCGACCAAATCCTCGAAGAGGGCGCGAAATTCTGCGAAAATGTTCTAGCGCCGCTGAATTCGGTCGGCGACAAGCAAGGCTGCAAACTAAACCCAGATAACACAGTCACTGTACCTGAAGGTTTCACCGAAGCCTATCATGCACTGGTAGAAGCTGGTTGGCCCCTGTTGAGTGCTGACCCAAATTATGGCGGCCAAGGCCTGCCTCATGTGGTCAATCTGGCCTATAGCGAGATGACCTCCTCGTCCAACATGGCGTTCGGCATGTATCCAGGCCTCACCCATGGTTGCTATTCGGCCATTCACGAAGGCGGCACGGACGAGCAAAAGGACCTCTATTTGCCCAAGCTCGCCAGCGGAGAATGGGCAGGCACGATGAATCTGACCGAGCCTCATTGCGGCACGGACCTGGGTCTCTTGCGCACCAAGGCTGTCCCTCAAGCGGATGGTACCTATAAGATTTCAGGCCAGAAAATCTGGATCTCGGGTGGCGAGCACTCGATGACCGCCAACCACATTCACTTGGTCCTCGCCCGCCTTGAAGGCGCACCAGCTGGCGTCAAAGGCATCTCGCTTTTCATCGTGCCGAAGTTCATCGTTCACGCCGATGGCAGCTTGGGTGAGCGTAATACTGTAGCTTGCGTCGGCCTCGAAGAGAAAATGGGCATTCACGGCAATGCCACTTGCGTCATGCAATATGAAGAAGCCACTGGCTATCTGATTGGTGAGCCTAACAAAGGCCTGTCCATCATGTTCGTGATGATGAATGAGGCCCGCATCGGCGTCGGCCTGCAAGGTATGGCGATCGGCGAATCTGCCTATCAAGCAGCGCTGGCTTTTGCCAAGGATCGCCGCCAAGGCCGCAGCCTGACCGGCCCGAAAGAGCCTGACCAGCCAGCCGACAATATTTTAGTGCACCCCGATGTGCGTCGCATGTTGATGGACATTAAGGCCCACACCGAAGGCGGTCGGGCCTTCTTGTACTGGACCGCACTTTACGGCGACCTCTTGCACAAGAGCCCCGATGAAGCTGTCCGCCAAAAAGCTGGCGATTATATGAGCCTTTTGACCCCGGTCCTCAAAGCCTATTTGACCGATAAGGGCCACAAGAACGCGTCTGACGCTTTGCAAGTGCATGGCGGTTCGGGCTTTACTGAGCATTATCAGGCTAGCCAATTCCTGCGCGATAGCAAAATCGCCATGATTTACGAAGGCACCAATGGCGTCCAAGCCCTCGACCTCGTCGGTCGTAAGCTGGCTGCCAATGGCGGTCGGGCCATCCAAACCTTCTTTGCAGAGATCGACGCCTTTGTGGCTGAACATGAAGGCGACGGAGATCTCGCACCTTTCATCGCTGGCCTCGCCTCTGCCCGTGCCCAATTGCAAGACGCCACCATGTGGTTGATGGCCAATGGCATGAGCAATTTTGATAATGCCGGGGCATCCAGCCACGATTATCTGCATGTGTTTGGCCTAACCGGCCTTGCCTATATGTGGGCGCTCATGGCGAAAGCCGCCTATGCCAAGGCGGGTACCGAGCCCTTCTATGACACCAAAATCAAGACCGGGCGTTATTTCGTCGATCGCATCTTGCCAGAAATTGCCGGTCACTTGGCCAAAGTCAAAACCGGTGCAGGGCCAGTGATGGCATTGAGCGCTGAGGAGTTTTAATCTTTATCCTCCCCCGTTTACGGGGGAGGGGGACCGCGCAAAGCGCGGTGGAGGGGGGAAATGCGCGAACTAGAACAAAGATCACGCGCTTTTGCAAAAGCCCTGCGCCGCACGCTAACAAAGGCCGAGGCGTCTCTCTGGGGCTGCCTCAAAGGAAAGAAACTCAATGGCTACCACTTTCGTCGCCAACACCCAATTGGTCCTTTCATCGCAGACTTTGCCTGCGTCGAAGCCAAACTCGTTCTAGAAGTGGACGGTGGAACTCACATGTCTGACGCAGACCAATCCTACGATGCCAAGCGAACGGCATTTTTAGAAGCGCAGGGTTGGCACGTTATGCGGGTATGGAACAACCAAGTGTTGGAAAATCGTGCCGGTGTCTTGCGGGCGATAGAAGAAGTGGTAACCGCAAGAGCAATGAGTAAATTGCCCTCCCTAGTGGATGGTGGGGTCGGCGAAGCTGACGGAGGAGGGAAACTTGCATAGCCAGCCTTGCAAAATGCCCCCTCCACCATGCTCCGCATGGTCCCCCTCCCCCGCTTCGCAGGGGAGGACAGGGCGTGCGCTGATCAAACCCCATTCATTGGGAACAAAGTTTGATTTTGGGAGCCCTAACCTATGACGATCATGGTGCGGAATAAAGATGTCAAAGGCGGGAGGATTTACCTTTTGCTAGGCGTCGTTCTCGGCGCGATTGTGAGCGGCATTGTTGCTACGGCTGTGTTTTTTGCTTTTCCTTCGCTTCTTTCGTTCGTTCTTACAGCCGCCCCAGATGGGGGCGCTACTAAATTGGAAGATTTCGAAAGTGCCAATGCGGACTTTGCGGACAAGTTGTTAACAACCAGCTTTATTGTTTCAGTTTTCTGCTTGATTTTCGGATCAATATTCTTGGCAGAGAACCGACAGTCAGGTTTAGCAAAGTATAGCAGCGGCGCGATAGTGGGTGCTGTTTGCTTTAGCGTCGCTGCGATGGCGCTGGGCTTTTTGTTTGCGCTAATAAAGAATGAGGGAATTGCCGCGGCACTCATTTTCGCAGTTTTTGTCCTAATCCCATCTTTACCCGCTGGAGCATTAGGCGCACTGGCGTTTCTTGCGGTTGTTCATCTTTTTGACTTCAATAGAAGAATTTTTCCACGCCAAGTTGCAAATGCAAAACCTCAATCAACATAACCTATGCAGGACTAACACCATGACAGCCATCACCATGCCGAAAGCCGTTTGGCGCGATAGTGAAGAACTCACGATGTTCGAAGATTCCGTGCGTGGGTTCTTTGCTAAAGAGGCGCCTCCAGAGGTTTGCGCAAAATGGCGTGAGAATGGCATTGTCGACCGCGAGATGTGGACCAAAGCCGGTCAAGCAGGCCTGCTCTGTGTCTCGATGCCTGAAGAATTTGGCGGCGGCGGTGGCGATTTCCGTCATGAAGCGGTGATTATGGACGTCATGGGCACCATGGGCATTGATGGCTTTGGCCTGCCTTTACACAACGCCATCATCGCGCCCTATATAAAACATTATGGCAGCCAAGAACAGAAGCAAAAATGGTTGCCTAAAATGGCCTCGGGCGAGTTGGTTGGCGCGATTGCCATGACCGAGCCCGGTGCTGGCTCTGACTTGCAAGGCATTAAGACCACCGCCGTGAAAAGCGGTAATCACTATGTGATCAATGGCTCTAAGACCTTCATCACCAATGGCGCGACGGCTGACTTGATCATCGTGGTAGCCAAGACCGACCCGACCCAAGGGGCAAAGGGTACGAGCCTAATCGTTGTAGAAACCAAAGAAGTCGAAGGCTTCCGTCGGGGTCGCAACTTGGACAAAATCGGCCAAGATGCACAGGACACCTCTGAGCTCTTCTTTGACGAAGTCCGCGTGCCAACGTCTAATCTGTTGGGCCCAGTTGAAGGCATGGGCTTTATCCAATTGATGGAGCAATTAGCCAGCGAGCGCCTGCAAATCGGCATCCAAGGCGTTGCCAGCATGGAGCGCGCGCTGACCGAGACCATCGCCTATGTCAAAGAGCGTAAGGCCTTTGGCAAGTCGATCATGGATTTCCAAAATACCCAGTTCAAACTGGCCGAATGCAAAACCAAAGCAACGGTGGCGCGCGCTTTCTGTGATCGCTGCGTAGAATTGCTGATGGAAGGCAAGCTCGACCCAGCCACCGCCAGCATGGCGAAATATTGGGTTTCAGACGTTGAGAACGAAGTAATGGACGAGTGCCTGCAATTGCACGGCGGCTGGGGCTATATGAATGAAATGCCCATTGCTCGCATGTGGCGCGACAGCCGCGTTCAGCGCATCTACGGCGGGGCCAATGAGGTCATGAAAGTGTTGATTGCGAGAACCTTGTGAACGACCCCCTCAATTCCGCCATCGCCGATGCACTCGCACTGATCGAGGCCAACCCTGAGCCGAGCGATGATAACCTGCGCGCACTCTCGGTTCGCTTGGCCCTGGCCCATGCCGCCACCGAAGATGAAATCAATCAACTGGCTGTTGAGAG
Source organism: Aquidulcibacter sp. (assembly GCF_044346625.1). Taxonomy (GTDB): domain Bacteria; phylum Pseudomonadota; class Alphaproteobacteria; order Caulobacterales; family Aquidulcibacteraceae; genus Aquidulcibacter. The sequence continues at coordinate 157,688 of NZ_JBIIYV010000001.1, forward strand.
CTTTCAAGAAACGATTGAGGACATGCAGGCCGATAGCGTCCCTGAACACCGCGCCTATTTGTTTGAGCAATTGACCACAGGCCTGATGGCCTATGAAGTCCAGTTGTTGCTGGATGGGGCCAAGGCATGAGTTCCCACACCGCCAGCATCTTGTGGGAACGCGCTGGCGCTGTCTTCACGGACGGCAAATACGCCCGCACGCATCAGGCAAGCTTTGATGGTGGTGTAGGTTTGGCTGTAACCACCGCTTTGCCCCTGCCCTCCAATACGGTGCCTGCTGCCGACCCCGAGGAAATGGTGGTCGCGGCCACGGCCAGCTGCCACATGATGTTCTTTTTGGCTTTTGCTAAACAGGCGGGCTTCATCGTCGACAGCTATCAGGATGCCCCCTTCGGTACCTTGGGCAAGGATGATGCGGGTGTAGAGCGCTTTGTCGAAGTGGTGCTGAACCCCAAAATCAGCTGGGGTGGCGACAATATTCCAGGTGCTGCCGACATGGATCTATTGCACCACAAAGCCCATAAGGCTTGCTATATTGGCAATTCCTTGGCCTGCCCAGTGAGAATTGGCCAATGAGCGACCACGCCCAAACCTTCCTCGACATTGGCATGAAGCAGCCCTCCCAAAGTTCACAGACTTTGGGATTTCAACTGATTGAGATGGATGTGAAGACGGGCACCGCACGGGTGGAATTTGCTGGCAAGCCCGAGTTTGCCAATCCAACAGGCTATATTCAGGGCGGATTTCTTTCTGCCATGCTGGATGACGTGATGGGCATGATGGCGATGTTGAAAGTCGCGCCCAAAAGCTTTGCCAGTACGATTGACTTGCACGTCCACTATCTCCGCCCCGTCCGGGTCGGCAAGATCGAGGTCGCCGCACGCATCACCAACAAAGGTCCCAGCGTCATGTTCGCTGAAGCTGACCTCTATGATTGTCGGGGAAAAATCTCCGCCAAAGCCACTTCTGCCTTGGCGATCACGCCCTTGCAGATTAAAGCAGACGTATAACAAAGGGAGCGCCAAAATGGCCGAAGCATTTATCTATGACGCAGTCCGCACCCCCCGGGGTAAAGGTCGCAATACCGGTTCGTTGCATGAAGTAACGGCTTTGAGCCTTGCCACCCAAGCCTTGCAGGCCATTCGGGACCGCAACAATCTGGACACGTCCAAAGTCGATGACGTCGTTCTGGGCTGCGTGAGCCCTGTAGGCGAACAAGGCAGCGACATCGCGCGCATCGCCGTGCTGAACGCTGACTATGCCGAAACCACCGCTGGCGTGCAGATCAACCGCTTCTGCGCTTCGGGCCTGGAAGCCTGCAACATGGCAGCCGCGAAAGTCATCTCCGGTGAAGCTGATATGGCAATCGGCGGTGGTGTTGAAAGCATGAGCCGCGTGCCCATGGGCTCTGACGGTGGCGCTTGGGCCTCTGACCCCTCCATCGCGATCAAGTCCTACTTTGCGCCACAAGGCATTGGTGCAGACACGATTGCCACGAAGTACGGCTTCTCACGCGATGACGTCGACGCCTATGCGGTTGAGAGCCAAAAGCGCGCTGCAACCGCTTGGAAAGAAGGCCGCTTTGCCAACTCCATCGTGCCGGTCAAAGATCAAATGGGTGCCATCATCTTGGCCCATGACGAGCACATGCGCCCTGACACTACCATGCAGAGCTTGGCCTCGCTGGACGCCAGCTTCATCGCCCAAGGCACTATGATGCCAGGCTTTGATGCCATCATCCAACAGCGCTATCCAGAATTGGAAGCCATCAATCACGTGCACCATGCTGGCAACAGCTCTGGCATCGTTGACGGCGCTTCGGCTGTTCTGATCGGCAATAAGAAAATGGCAAAGGCCACGGGGATCAAGCCACGTGCCAAGATCGTTGCCATGGCCTCGATCGGCTCAGAGCCTTCGATCATGTTGACAGGTCCAGAATTTGTAGCCCGTAAGGCACTCGCTAAAGCTGGCATGAAACCAGAAGACATTGACCTTTATGAACTCAATGAAGCGTTTGCCTCGGTCGTCCTGCGCTTCATGCAGGCCCTAAACATCCCACACGACAAAATCAATGTGTGCGGCGGGGCCATCGCCATGGGTCACCCCTTGGGTGCGACCGGCGGCATGATCCTCGGCACCGTGCTGGATGAGCTTGAGCGCACTGGCAAAGAAACCGCCCTGATCACCCTGTGCGTCGGTGCAGGTATGGGCACCGCCACCATTATCCAGCGGGTTTGAGGCCCACCTAACTTGTGGCGCGGGCAGCCCAGCTGCCCGCTTTCTGGCGTGCCGCCTGCCCCATGGGGAGGCCAAGACCCTGAATTTTGGAGATAGTCTTATGGAAAATTTCAAAACCAACCTCGATGCCGATGGCGTGTTGCACATCGCGTTTGACGTTCCCGGTAAGACCATGAACACCATCACCGGTGGCGTGATGAAGGAAATGGGCGAATTGGTCGCTGAGATCAAAGGCAATGCCGCGATCAAAGGTGCCGTGCTTTATTCCGGCAAAGACAATGGCTTCTGCGCTGGCGCTGACCTCGGTGAAATCGGTAGCGGCAGCATGGATGCCGACAAGAAGCTGTCTGAAGATGAGAAGCTGAAGAAGTCGTTCGAACAGGGCTTTGGCCTGAACCGTTCGCTACGCGCGCTTGAAACCTGCGGCAAGCCAGTTGCTTGTGCGCTTGAAGGCCTGGCACTTGGCGGCGGTCTCGAGATCGCGCTGGCCTGCCACTACCGCGTAGCAGCCGATAATCCAAAAATCCAATTCGGCTTGCCAGAAGCCAAAGTCGGACTGCTGCCTGGTGCTGGTGGGACCCAGCGTCTGCCCCGCTTGATCGGTGTGATGAATGCCATGCCGCATCTACTGCAAGGTGCAAGCATGAACCCACAAGAAGCCTTGAAAAAAGGTGTTGTTGGTGCGGTCGTGCCAGCGGGTGAAACTGTCGCAGCAGCTAAGGCTTGGGTGCTGGCCAATCCAACGGCAGTCGCGCCTTGGGACGTTAAAGGCTACCGCGTGAAAGACGGCCCATACTCCCCCGGCGGCGGCATGGCCTTTGTCGGCGGCAATGCGATGTTGTCGAAGACCACTTACAGCAACTACCCCGCCCAAAAGGCGATTATGAGCGCCGTGTTTGAGGGCATTCAAGTGCCAATGGATGCGGCCTTGCGCATTGAGACGCGCTACTTCTTGAAAAATATGGCAAGCCCATCTGCGAAAGCAATGGTGCGCTCGCTCTTCTTGTCGACCCAAGCATTGGCCAAGGGCGCCAACCGTCCTCAAGGCTTTGACAAATATGAAATCAAAAAGGTCTCCGTTCTGGGTGCCGGCATGATGGGCGCAGGCGTGGCCTATGTCCAAGCGATGGCTGGCATTGAGACGGTGCTGATCGACCAAAGCCAAGAGGCTGCTGAAAAGGGCAAGGATTACTCCAAGAAATTGCTCGACAAGGCGGTCTCTCGCGGCAAAATGAACCAAGAAAAGGCCGATGCCGTCTTGGCGCTCATCACACCGACCACCGACTATGCCCACGTCAAGAAGTCGGATCTGGTCATTGAAGCCGTGTTTGAAAACCGCGAAATCAAAGCCGATGTGACCCAGAAGGCCGAAGCCATGATGGGCCCTAATGCTGTGTTTGGTTCCAACACCTCAACCCTACCGATCACGGGCCTAGCGACCGCGTCCAAGCGGCCCAAGAACTTCATCGGCGTCCACTTCTTCAGCCCTGTCGATAAAATGGGTCTGGTTGAAATCATCATGGGCAAAAAGACCACCCAAGAAACCTTGGCCAAGGCGGTCGATTACGTCTTGAAGATCAAGAAGACCCCGATTGTGGTCAATGACAGCCGTGGCTTCTACACCAGCCGTTGCTTTGGCACCTATGTGCAAGAAGGCCAGGAAATGTTGGCCGAAGGCATTAAGCCAGCCATCATTGAAAATGTTGGTCGCATGACCGGTATGCCGGTTCCGCCTTTGTCCATGGCCGATGAAGTTGCCCTCGACCTTGCCTATAAGGTCGGTCAGCAAACCAAGAAGGACCTTGGCAACAAATGGGTGGCGACGCCTAGCCAATTGATCATTGAAGAAATGGTCGAAGGGCTTGGCCGCTTTGGTCGCAAGAACAAAAAGGGCTTCTATGACTATAAGGAAGATGGCACCAAGGCGATCTGGCCAGGCCTGACCTCGGTTGTGGCAACCAAAGTGCATGAAGCTGATCCTGCCATGGTGAAGGAGTATAAGAACCGCCTTCTCTATCGTCAGGCCCTAGAAACTGCGCGTTGCTTTGAAGAAGGCGTCATCACTGACCCACGCGACGCCGACATCGGCTCCATCCTCGGCTGGGGCTTCGCCCCTTACACCGGTGGCACTGTCAGCTTCATGGACGGCATCGGCATCGCCAATTTCGTTGCTGAAGCCGAGCGCTTAGCCAAGAAGTACGGCCCCCGCTTTAAGCCAAACAAGCTCTTGAAAGACATGGCGAAAAACGGCGAAACCTTCTATGGCCGCTTTAGCGGCGAGGCTGCGAAAAAGGCAGCTTAAGGGGCTATCACTTTTGTTTACTTCAGGAAGGGCTACCTCTCAGGTGGCCCTTTTTGGTTTACGAAGAACACAGTTTGTAACACACGTCAGCGATGGTCGCTCAATTACTGAAATCAACGCAGACAGAGGCGTGACAGGCACACGGCTCCGGCTTATGTCAGTCTTACGATGGCGAGCAAAGAAACCCCTCAAGACGTTTTTAAACGTGTGATCACCCATACGGCGCGGGCCCTGTCGCGTACCGAGGAGGTGGAAGTGAGTTTCTCTGCCGATGGGCCGAGCGTTTCAGGCAATCGCATTGGCCTACCCCATCCGGCGCGCGCCTTGGGCGAGCAAGAAGTATCGCGACTGCGTGGTCACGCGGATGCTGCCGCCCTGCGCCTCGCCCACCATGATTTAGCCGCTCACACTGCCGCTATGCCCGAAGGCCCGCGTGCCCGTGCGCTCTATGAAGTAGCCGAGAAGGCCCGCATTGAGGCGATTGGCGCCTTGGCCATGCCGGGTGTCGCTCAAAACCTGACAGCAGCTTTGGTCGAGACGTGCGAGAAAAAGGGCTATGCCCGCATGATGGACCGCCAGACTGCCCCTTTGGCCGATGCATTGGGCTTGTTGCTGCGCGAACGCTTAACCGGGCTTGCCCCGCCTGAATCCGGGCGTGGCATAGCCGATCTGTGGCGTGATGAAGTGCAAGCCAAAGCGGGTGAGACAATTGACCGCCTGATTGAGCGCCTGTCAGACCAAAAGGCCTTTGCCGAAGTCACCCGCGATCTTATCCGCGACCTCGATCTCGGCGATGAACTAGGGGCAGAGCCTGACCCATCCGATGAAGATGGCGAAGAGCCCGATGGTGCAGACCAGCCCCCGCCTGATCCCAATCAAAATGAGGATCAACAGGAAGAAGGCGGCGAGCAGCAGGAAGATACCCAGCGCGGTGAGTCGCAAGGCAGCGAGCAGGAAGATGTGCAAGTGCGCGTGGAGGCTGATGATAGCGACGCGCCCGATGATGATGACAGCGAAGTCGATGAAGGCACCACCCCCGTTCGACCAAACTTTAAGCCCGGCGACGGCGATGGTTTTGTCTATAAAACCTACACCAAAAGCTTTGATGAGACGGTGGGTGCCGAAGAACTCTGCGACGGGGAAGAATTGGCCCGTCTGCGCAGCTATCTCGACGCCCAACTCACCCAATTGCAAGGCGTGGTGGGACGCCTCGCCAATCGCCTACAACGCCGTTTGATGGCGCAGCAGAACCGCAGCTGGCAGTTTGATTTAGAAGAAGGCGTGCTGGATGTGGCGCGTCTGTCCCGAGTGGTGACAGAGCCTTTGGCCCCCCTAACCTTCAAGATGGAAGATGACACCAATTTCCGCGACACGGTGGTGACGCTTCTGTTGGATAATTCAGGCTCCATGCGCGGCAGACCGATCATGATTGCCGCCATCTGTGCCGATATTTTGGCCCGTACACTCGAGCGCTGTGGCGTGAAAACCGAGATCTTGGGCTTTACCACCAAGGCATGGAAAGGCGGACAATCGCGCGATAGCTGGATGAAGGCGGGCAAGCCCGCCAATCCCGGTCGCCTGAATGATCTGCGCCACATCATCTACAAAAGTGCGGACGCACCTTGGCGTCGGGCTCGGCGCAATCTGGGACTGATGATGCGCGAAGGCCTGCTGAAAGAAAATATCGACGGCGAAGCCTTGGACTGGGCGCATGATCGCTTGCTCGCTAGGCCCGAACAGCGCAGGATCCTGATGGTGATTTCAGACGGTGCGCCGGTTGATGACAGCACATTGTCTGTGAACTCCGGAGCTTACCTTGAACGGCATTTGCGCGACACCATTGCCAAAATCCAAGATTATAGCCCGGTTGAACTGATCGCTATCGGCATTGGTCATGATGTGACCCGCTATTATCGTCGGGCCGTGACGATTGTGGATGCAGAACAATTGGGCGGGGCGATCGTCGATAAGCTCGCAGAATTGTTCGAAGAAGAGCCAAAGGCCGCAAAAATGGCACGCGGCAAAACCGGGCCAGCAGCGACCAGCCCAGCGCCATCTAGCAGCCGCATTGGGTCCCGGCCCGTGCGGTGATGCGAGTTAGGTTTTAATCATAATGTAGCCTGCCATAATCAAATTGACGATTTTCACATCCTAAAATATTGTTTCCTGCTAGTAGTAACTTCGGGAGGGTGCATGAAGTACGTTGTCGCAACAATTGGCTTGGTTTACGCAATTTCAGCCCTACCTGCGCTTGCAGATCCGCCCAAGGGCTTTGCAATAGCCAGCTTCAATAAAGCTCAGGTAATTAGTCTAAATGTCGAAGGGAAGAGGTTTGTTCGAAGGGTAAAATCAGATCGAATTAGCTTCACCTGTCTCAATTGCCGAGGCACGGAAAGCGTTGACCTCAATTTGAGTAAGAGCAGCGATGGAGCAGAAGACCGCTTTAGGTCTGGGGAAAACTCGATTGCTAAGATCGAAGCGGGATGCAAATCACGTGATCCCGCTTGTTCCATCGAAGCTGTATCGATTTATGGTGCAGTAGGATGGGTTTCAAGCACCGGTTTCGGGAGATTTGGCCTGAGCATGACGTCGCTTTTCAAAAATGGCGATAAGCTGCAAATTCAATCGATCGCTGAAACACGCGAGGCGGCATTGACCAATGCAAAGGCTGCATTAGACCAACTTGCCCCAATTATTGTTGGCAAGGAGTAAGAGACAGATGGGCGTCCGACGGTGAACGCGCCTTCGTCTCATTAATTCCGATAAGCAGGCCGAGCGATGCCGTCTGCGCTGGGCTTATAGCGGGCGGCGAGTTCGGTGGAGCGGCTGGTCATGGGTTGTGATTGCCCAGCTATATAGACTGCTGTGGGATAGCTTTGACCTTCCAACGGATCGCCCGACCAGATTACCACATCGGCGGCTTTGCCCACTTCAATCGAGCCAATCTCTTTTTCCGCGCCCCAGATCTTGGCTGGGTTCAAGGTGATGGCGGCCAAGGCTGCTTGATAAGGCAGACCATGCGCGACAGCGGTGCCTGCATTCATACGGCTTTGCCGCAGATTGTTATAATCGCGGCTGCCCATGATCGAGACTTGAACGCCCGCTTGATAGAGAATTTGGGCATTGCGCAAATGGGTCCCCAGTGTCTCAAAGCTTGCTGGCAGAGCGGCTTGGGCGTCGATGATCACTGGCACTCTTGCCGCCGCCAATTCAGACGCTACGCGCCAACCTTCTTCAGCCCCTTCGAGGACGATGGACAGGTTTTCCTCCTTGGCGAGTTTCAAGACTTGGCGAATATCATTCGCGCTTGACACCCGGATCAGCAAGGGAGACTTCCCTTGTACCACTGGCACCAAGGCTTCCAGATCAAGGCGGCTGACCATCAATTCGCGTCCCTCTCCCTTGTCATAGAGGGCGCGATTAGCGGCAAAATGGCGCACGTCTGCCAAGACGCGTTTCAATATGATCAAAGAGGCGCCGCGAGAGCCACCTGCCGCTGCGGCCGCCGACTCCCCAAATTCCAACACCATACCAGCATTGGTTTTGAAGATCAGGTCGGGCGAATTGGCAGAAAGACGTATGCCAATGCTTTGACCTGCAAACAAGGTTGGATCGTCTTGCTCGTGCCCGCCAGCGGTTTGAAAGGCACTATCGTCATGCGCATGGGCCCCATTGCCAGAGCGGCCGGCGACCGGGGTTAGGAATGCCCGCGTCACACCATTAAGGCGGGCAAGCGCAATTGTCGGCGCATCGGGATTGACGCCTGCTGCGGGATTAAATGCAGCACCAATCTGCCCACCGGCCCCATCATCGCGCGTAGACGGCACTTGCTCGATCTCTGAGATGCCAAGGCTTGTTGTAGCGGCCACCAGACCAGGCGTCACCACGGCACCTTTTGCATCGATGATGTTTGCGCCCTTGGGTATAGCAACCGATGGGCCAACGGCGACAATCTTGCCATTGTCCATAACCAATGTAGCAGATGCTAGCGTGCCGGTGGGGCTCACGGTCTCGATCTTTGCATTGATGATCGCGATGGGGTCGGCGCTTGCGAGAGCGGGGGCTGAAACGGCCAAAGCGAGGACTAGAGCAACAGGTTTCATTATTTTTGCTCCAAGCTGGGGCGACCAAGGTCAAAATCTGAGCGGGCATGGGTGGCCGGGTCGTTACGGTCATAGGCAATGCCGCCGTCAACATAGACGGTTTGGGCAAGGGCGAAGGTGGAAAAGGGATCACGATCCCATAGAACAATATCGGCCATCTTCCCAACTTCCAGAGAACCGGTCTTTGCCCCAATGCCCATGGCGCGCGCGGGGTTCGCGGTGATCCATTTGATGGCATCCAATCGGGACACTGGAATACCTGCGCGGGCTGCTGCCCCCATTGCTAGAGCGGCTTCTTGATTGAGATGTTGGGTCATGGTGGCGTCGTCTGAGTGGATGATGGTGCAGGCACCATGCGCCTGCAAGATACCGGCATTTTCGGCGATCCCGTCGAGGGATTCCATTTTAAAGCCCTGCCAATCGGCCCAAGTCGCCGCGCAAATATCAGCCTCTTTTAAGACTGGTGCGAGTTTATAAGCCTCCGACGAATGGTGGAATGTCGTGATTTTATAGCCAAACTCCTTTGCCACATCCATCATGAGAGCCATCTCATCGGCACGATAACAATGGTTTTGAATGAGGATATCGCCGTTGAGCGCCCCCGACAGCGTTTCCAGCTTCAAGTCGCGTTTAGGCGGGTCACCGGCTGTTTCACCGGCCGCGACTTTGGCCCGGTAGTCGTTCCACTTGCGATTATAGTCCGCCGCATCAATCCAGGCGCGCCGCGCAACCGCAATATTGCCCATGCGGGTCGACGGGGAACGTGAGCGCGAACCATAGACGCGCTTTGGGTTCTCGCCACAGGCCATTTTAAGGCCGTATGGCGCACCGGGAAACTTCATGCCTTGCTGTGTGATAGCTGGCACATTCTTGAGCGTCACCGAGCGGCCGCCAAACAAATTGGCTGAGCCTGGCAGGATCATCAGACTGGTGATGCCGCCTTCCCGCGCCCGATTAAAGCCGGGGTCCTGTGGCCAGATCGAATGTTCAGCCCAGACTTCAGCCGTATTCGGATCAGTGGCTTCATTCCCGTCGGAATTGGCTTGCACGCCGGGACTTGGGTAGACGCCCAAGTGTGAGTGAATATCGATAATGCCAGGGGTAACAAACCTGCCCCGCCCGTCAACGCGCCGTGTGCCGTCTGGGATCGCGACATCTTTGCCAACCGCGACAATCTTGCCTTCGGAGAACAAGATGGTGCCATCTTCAATTTCCTGGCCCGCAGCTGTCAGGATTGTGGCCCCAACGATCGCCGTCGGAACACCAGGTAACGCCTGATATGTCGAAGGGAATGGATCGAGTGCACCATGGCTGTCCATGCCCTTCGCCAAAGGTTTAGATGTGGCTTTGGGCTTGGCGGCAGGCTCAGAGCTTGCCGTCGCGGTCGCTTGAGCGGCGGAGGTTGTCGCGCACCCCGCTACCAATGTGACGGATAAAGCCAGGGCGATAGCTGAAGCAGATAGAATTGAGTGGCGCAAAATCACGAGCATTGCCTTCGGACTGACGATTTAAGTTAAGTCAGGCAACACGAAATCGTGTTTTCGCACAAGAGCGATCCAAGTACTTTCGCAGTGTGATCATGCTCCTATCTGCGTGGCGACCTTGACCTTCGCACGCAGCATAGACACTTGCCACGGATGAGCCGAGATATTGTCATCCAACTCAAAGATATCGCATTGAAACGTGGGGGTGCGCCCGTGTTTTCTGGGGTGGATCTGACGCTGCGCCGTGGTGAGCGGGCCGCCCTTGTCGGTGCCAATGGGGCCGGCAAATCGACCCTCATGTCGGTTTTAGCGGGTCAGCTTGAGTATGATTCTGGAGAGCGGGTGGTTTCAAACGGCACCCATGCCGCAACCCAGACCCAAGAACCTGACTTTAGCAATGCGACAAGTTTGCTTGAGTGGGCGGCACAAGACGTGCCTCATGACCGAGATGAAGCTGCGCGCTTGGCCGCTGCGGCCGCGGAATTGCACAGTTTTGGTCTATCCCCCGACCGCCCTGTGGCGGGGATGTCGGGAGGCGAAGCACGCCGTGCATCCCTTGCTCGAGCGTTAGCCGCAGACCCCGATCTATTGATGTTGGATGAGCCGACCAACCACCTCGACATCTCAGCTATTGAAGAACTCGAACGGCGATTGAAACAATTCTCAGGCGCAGTGCTGGTGGTCAGCCACGACCGTGCCTTTCTGTCTGCCATTTCGACGTCGTGCCTGTGGCTGCGCAATGGTGTCGTACGACGCTTAGATGCACCCTTTTCTAAGTTTGAGGCTTGGGCGGCGAGCATCGAGGAACAAGACCGCAAAGCACTGGAAAAGCTGGATAAAACTCTCGAGGATGAAGCCCGCTGGTTGGCACGAGGCGTGACTGCACGTCGCACACGCAATGAAGGTCGCTTGCGCCGTTTGATGGACATGCGCGAAGCCCGCAAGGGCCAAGCGGCCTTAGTGCGCAAAGACACAGCTGCCCTACAGGCCGACACCGGCGGCACATCGGGTAAATTGGTTTTTGAAGCTAAGGGCGTCTCAAAAGGCTTCGCCGGACGCGGCGAAATCATCAGGAACCTGGACCTTCGTGTTGTCCGGGGCGATCGTTTAGGTATTGTCGGACCGAACGGTGTGGGTAAGTCTACCCTGATCAAAATGCTGGTTGGCACCTTAGAGCCCGATGTCGGGACAACCCGTATGGGCAAGAATCTAACCATCGCCTATCTTGATCAATCGCGCGCCGCCCTCGACCCTAAAGCAACTTTGTGGGACACCTTTGCTCCGGCTGGAGGCGATCAAATCATGGTGCGCGAAAGGCCCAAACACGTCGCGGCCTATGCCAAAGACTTTTTATTCGACAGCCGTCACTTGCGCCAACCAGTTGGTTCTTTCAGCGGTGGAGAGCGCAACCGGGTGCTCTTAGCTCTAGCACTGGCAAAGCCATCCAACGTGCTTGTGTTGGACGAACCGACCAATGACCTCGACATGGAAACCTTGGATGTTTTGGAAGATATGCTGGCCGAGTATGACGGCACAGTAATCTTGGTCAGCCATGACCGCGCCTTTCTCGACGGCGTTGTGACAGCCACCTTGGCACCGCGCGGGGATGGTACTTGGCTTGAAACGCCCGGCGGCTGGACCGATCTTGTGCGTCAGGGCATACCCATTCTTGGCCATCTGCAGACGTCTAAAGCAAAAACAAATGCTGCCCCAAGCGCTGAGCCTGCTGCTAAGGCAGCAAAGAAACTTTCATACAAAGACGAACGCCGGTTGAGCGAATTAGAAGCGCTGATCCCAAAACTGGAGAACCATATCGCGCAACTGGAGGATATCTTAAACGACCCCAATCTCTACAGTCGCGATCCGGCCCGTTTTGACAAGACATCGGCACAAGCTGTGCAAACCCGCGCGCAGCTACAAGCCAGTGAAGACGAGTGGCTAACTCTGCTTGAACTCAAAGAATCCTTGCTGGGCAACGCATAAATCTGCGAATTGGATCCAAACTTAATTCTACCTTAACCGACGCACGGCACCGATATCTCCTATATTAGGAGAGAGTATATGCGTGCGCGTGTTTTCGCTTTCTGGCTGGCTTTTGCCACTGCCAGCACCAGTTTTGCCCAGAATGCTGCTTATTCACAATTTCCGGCGGCATCGGCAACTACATGTGCAACTGCTTGTACAAGCGACAGAATGTGTGCGTCTTGGTCATTTGGCGGCTCCGTTCCGAGGGTTGAATCAACCAGTCGTCGCAGCCGGAATATGGGCCCCCAACCGCGCATGTGCGCGCTCTCAAAATCCTTGACCCCTGTTCGTCAATTAGGCTTCGAATCAGGCCTTCCCCGCAGATCGGGTGCGCTGACACCTGGCGGGCGATATGCAGATGGCCTGGCCAATTATGAAGTTCGCCCAGCACCCTGGTTAGATCCAAACGCGCGCCTGCCCCAGCCAGTTTTGGCCTACAATCAAGGGGCACCCATTGCACCGCCTCCCGCGATGGTGCCAGCATCGGCTCCGTCTGCCGGCAGGGTAGATTTTATGCCCGCACAGCCTAATGCAGCTCCTACTACTGCCCAGTCTGCACCCGCTGAATTGAGCGCGCCTCGGGCAGGCGCGCGCGGCACACCGCGTCAGCAGTCTGCGGCGGAAGTAGCAAGACCTGCACCGCAATCCTATTCTGGCTCGCGACCTATGAATAAGGCACCGTCCGCTGTCGCAACACCACCGCCAAGCGTGCCACCGATGAGCTATAGCCCAGCACCAGAGCCGATGACTGCACCGCAGCAAATGCAAAGTCAGGTCGCACCACAACAGGCGACGGATTTAACAAGCTTTCGAGGAGCTGACGGCATGGTTGATGCTGCGGCCATGCGACGGTCTCAAATCAATTCCGCCCGCGCGAGTGGCCAACCAGCTTATGCTATACAGCGCGAATGGGAAGCAGTGGAAGCAGAACGTCAACGGGCAGTTGCCAAAGGTGAAGTTCGCGCAGACCCGCTAGCAGGGACTGTTCCAGTTCCGGAATCGCCGCAGCCAAAATCAACGCGGTCTAGCCAAAGTTATGAACCCAACGAGTCTGAACCGCCATACGATAACGGCCAACCTGATTCAGGAGCACAGAAACCTACCAGTAGAGCCAAGGGTGCGCGGGGAACCCCGCGAGCGGAGCAATCCAATCAGGCCCGCAAAAGTGCGTTGGCTGACGTTGCACGTGAGCGCGCGCGTAACCCATCCTTCATCGACCGGGAGCCCCGTTTAAGCGGTGGTCCTGGTGGGTAACCTCAGACATTTTGATGAATTCCGACCATCAAATATTTACGCTTTTCCTGTAGAACGGGTGTAGGAATGGGAAACTGAGATGCAAGTTGGCGAAAGATACGCTAAGCTACTGGAAGTTGCGAGCGAGAGCTCCAGCGAAAAACGTCGCGTGCTTCTCAATGAAGTTACTGACTTATTCTTTGACTCTCACGAAAACCATAGCCCCCTAGAAACAAAGCTTTTTGGTGACCTGATTTCTAAGGTTGCCTACGAACTCGATACTGAAGTTCGTAAAGAGCTAGCCCAGCGTTTCTCTGGTGGCGAAGCCCCACGTACACTCGCCGTGATGATGGCGAACGACGAGGAGATCGGCATAGCCGGTCCAATTCTGCGTCGTTCAACATCACTGACTCAAGATGATCTGATCCGCGTTGTAGAAACACGTGGCCACGCGCACCAAATGGTCGTCACCCAACGTCCTGACGTCGGTGAGCAGCTGTCAGATGCACTGGTCTCGCATGGTGATGATATAGTGGTCGCCTCTTTGGTTAGCAACCAAACAGCCAAGGTCTCCGACGAGACTTTCGACAGGATTGTTGATCGCGCGGCCAATAACCCTGATCTGCACCGTCCAATATCCCAACGCAAAGTCATCTCGCCAGAGCATTTGAACCGTCTTTACACAATTGTGGAAGGCCCAATGCGGCGCGAAATTCTTGAACGCAATTCAGAGTTCACTGAAGAGGAAGTTGAGCGCGCCATGCGCCGCGCCCAAACGCGGGTCGCGATTGTCAACGGCACGCTACCTGCTGACTTTGAAGCGGTTCAAAAGGAATTCTCTAAAGAAAAAGCGAGAAACGCTGTCAACCGAGCTATGTTGCCCACCATGTGGCGCAATGAGCAATCCACAAAGTTCATGATTGCCTTTGGCGATTTCACGGGCCTTGATTATTTCCAAACCGCGCTCTTGTTTGAGAAAAAAGATATCGACACGATGGCAATGGTTTGCCGGGCTGCAAACTTTGAACGAGCCTTGTTTGTGACAATCGCAGTTCTGGTGCTGGGCAATGACGGCATGGGACAGGCCCAAGTCCTTGGCAATATGTATAATGATGTACCGCCAGAAGCAGCCCAACGGGCCATTCGCTTCTTGCGTTTACGGGCTAATGTGTCAGCACAAGCTGCTTAGATCATCCGTTCGCGTACGTTGGTAAAGCGGATTTTCGGAAATTTCTCCGCGACATAGCCAATCTCCCAAGTATTCTTGGCTAAGAAGACCTCCGCGCCGTCCAAGTCTGTGCCCATGCCAGCCCGGTTGCGATCAGCAAACTGCTCTAGGTCTGATGCACTATCAGCTGCGATCCAGCGCACGCCATTGAATGCGCAAGTCTCAAACACAACTTGCAGCCCATATTCTGCGGCTAGGCGTTCGACCAACACGTCAAACTGCAAGGGGCCAACGGCACCAACAATAAGATCTGAACCAAAATGAGGACGGAACAATTGCGTGACGCCTTCCTCGGCCAAGGATTCCAGCGCCTTTTTCAAATGCTTGGCCTTCAAAGGGTCTTTGACCGAAGCGCGCCGCAAGATTTCCGGGGCAAAGTTCGGAATGCCTGCAAACTTTACTTGCCCGGTCTCTGACAAACTGTCCCCGACGCGCAGGACGCCATGGTTCGGCACACCAATCACATCCCCTGCCCAGGCTTCGTCAGTGATCTCGCGATCTTGGCCAACGAACATGAGCGGTGCATGCACGCCAATCTGTTTCCCCGATCCTGTCTTTAAGCGCATGCCGCGCTGAAACTTGCCGGATGCTAGCCGCACCATCGCAACACGGTCGCGGTGCGCTGGATCCATATTAGCTTGAATCTTAAAAACGAAGCCTGTCACCTCATCCCGGTCCGCTTGGACTTGGGTTTCGACCCCTTTGTCCATCGCCTTTTGGTCACGTGGCGACGGCGCATAATCTCGCAGCCCATCTAGCAGTTCGCGCACACCAAATTGACGCAGAGCGGAGCCAAAGAAGACTGGTGTCATGTGGCCCTCGCGGTAGGATTCAAGGTCAAATGCTGGATATCCACCTTGTACCAACTCGGCGGACCCACGCAGTTCTTCCATCTCGGCTTGGCTCAAGACTTCAGCAATTGCATTCGATGCCAAGTCGATCTCGTCATGCACCAAGGGCCCTGCGTCGCCAACTTGTGGACGACGGAACACGGTAAAGCGATCATTGCGCAGATCTACCATACCGCGGAACCGGTTGCCCGAGCCTTGCGGCCAGAAAATAGGGGCTGGATCAAGGGCCAACTTTGACGCCACTTCATCCAATAACTCCATCGGATCTTGGGCTTCGCGGTCCATCTTATTGATGAAGGTCAGGATGGGAATATCGCGCAAACGACAAACTTCAAACAATTTCAAAGTCTGTGGCTCAATCCCCTTTGCGGCGTCGAGCACCATCACCGCCGAATCCGCTGCCGTCAGCGTACGATAAGTATCTTCAGAAAAGTCTTCGTGGCCAGGGGTGTCCAAGAGATTGATGATGCAATCATCATGCTCGAATGTCATAACCGAAGCGGAAACCGAGATGCCGCGTTCGCGCTCAATCTTCATCCAGTCTGAACGCGTACGGCGCTGCTCGCCACGGGCGCGCACAGCACCAGCGGCACGAATAGCGCCACCCATCAACAATAGATTTTCTGTAAGCGTGGTTTTGCCGGCGTCAGGGTGGGAGATAATAGCAAAGGTGCGACGGCGCTTAACTTCACGCGCGAGTTCGGCTGACATGATCGAGGCCTGACTAAGACGAATGGACAAATTGGGAAACGGCTTAAAAGTTCAAGCCTTTGAATCCCTCGTTTAGCTGAGGCCTCACCACAATTAAAGGCTTTAGAGCAATGCCTGCCGATCTTCAGCTTAAGCCGCGACGGATTGCCAGACAGAGGTGTTGATGATGCCTGAGGTCAATCGTCCAGCATCTTGTTGGGCTTTAAGACTGCCCAATGTAGTCAACGATACAGTTGCCAACCGAAAACCGACTTCTTGTGGTCGCTTGCACTTTGGGGGCGCGATGAACAGGATCGCGTTGGCGTTGCTGCGGCTGGCAATTAACCAAGCCAAAGCGGCGGCCTTTTGCGCAGACTCTGCTGCTAGGTTCGGCATTTCCATAATTGCTGTTTGCACGGCCAAGATAGAGTCGTTCAGCGTGTAGTGCGCTACAGCGGAGGACGGGATGCCGGCGTTGATCGCAACTTCAGCGTTGCCAGTTATCGTCAGAACGCGGTCATTGAACAGAAATAGCATACAGGTCTCTCCAAGCGAGGAGTTCACCATAACGCGCTTGTGTTAATAATCATTCCACACGCTCAACGAGAAAGCTTCTGCCTAACTTGTCTTCAATCTCAACAATCCAAACATCTTGATCTTGGGATGCACGTTTAGACAAATAAGCATCAATAGAAGGCTCATCCGGACCCGCCGTTTTTCCAGTCAAATCAAGATATAGGCGCTCTCCCGCTCCGTCGCGGGCTGGAACCAAGAGACGTGCGGTGCCATCTAAGTGCGCCACCTTAACTAAGACAGCACCTGCGGTATCGTCGCCCCGCCGCACAACAATGCCCGCCGCGCCTTGGGTTTGCGCTGTGCGTAACAAGGCTTGAACCCAGATATCGCTGCGAAGTTCGCTGTTGCTCATAGCTTTTATTGCACCGTGCTTAATCGAAGTGAAAGAGAGGCTGCTGTAGATTAAGCGCATGACCTTGTTTCAAAGAGCCTTTTTCTGTCTAGCGGTGCTCATGCCAGTCGTAAGTCACGCCCAAGTGAATGGACTGGAACGCAGTTATGCCGAACGGATGGCAATGCGCGCCATTGATGAGCGCTGCCAACTTTTAGAAACCGGGCCTCGCCGCGCGTTAGCCGGCTTTACGGCGCAAGCGCGCGGCGCTGCTTTACGGTCCGGATCCAGCACCCAGCGACTCGATATGATTGCCGGTCAGGCTAAAACAGCTGCTGTGACAAGGCCCTGTCGTGATTCTGCTGTTCAGAGCGAAGCCCAGCGCGTCATCGCGGCGCATAAGGGCTGGCGCGCTCAATTAACAGGGACCTATCCTGGGCTTGCGCGCAGCTGGAAGGTCGACCGGGGTGGCAAAGACATCTGGCGCGCATTGCAAGACACAGGCGGTGCGACGCAGGCTGGCCTGATTGCCAGCGGCAATGGCTTGAGTTTTGCTGTCGAAACGCCCGATGTTGCGGCATCTGGTGCCCGGCTATTCTTACGAGATCTATCTAAGCTTGGTCCGCCCCAGCCGGGCCGAACCTTAGTGCCCCCATTGCGCAATGGGACGTCGATTCATGTTGCCGCCTCACGACAACCAGCAGCGACGCGTGCCCGCGTTGAGTCTAAGCCAAGAGCAGGGACTTTGTTTGTGTTTTCAGACGCCACAACGCGGGCAGTGCTGAATGCCGATCCACGCGATACGTTTGAGATTGAGATCACCAGCCGATCTGGCACCGTGACCCGCCTCTTGGTCGAAGTTGGTGACCTCGTCGCGGCCTTTACTTTCGCCGCTGAGTTCTAGGCTTCTGGTTGCCCAAGATTTGCCAGGGGCAATCCGACCTTTGCGGTAGTACCAAGCCCAAGCGTGCTTTCCAGCCAAAAGCGCCCCCCCTGCAATTCCGTCAAACGCTTGACGACCGCTAAGCCCAATCCAGAGCTGCGCACCACCCGACTGTTGGCCCGGCTTTGATTATCGCCCTGTGCCCAAGGTTGTCCAATCCGAGCAAGGTCCGCCGGGCTGATGCCTGCCCCATCGTCAGCAATTTCCAAAATGGCTTGGTCAGCCGTTTGATCCAGACGAATGCGAAGCGTTACCGAGCCGTCTTTTGGCGTGAACTTAATCGCGTTGGACACCAGATTGAATGCAATTTGGCGCATCGCGCGCGCATCGCCACGCACGGTCACAGGTAATCCAACTTCGTGGCGGATCTGCACGCCAGCCGAGCGGGCCGCCCCACTGGACAAAGCAGTCGCCTCAAACAAAAACTGGTCAAGGCGGATATCTTCCAAATGGACTTCATACCGGCCGGCCTCGATTTTTGAGATGTCGAGCAGGTCTGAAACCAAGTCAAGCAAATGGCTGCCGCTGGTATGAATCAGGCCAGGATAATCCTCATAGCCCTTGGGCAGTGGGCCAAATATGCCTTCACGCATCGTATCAGCAAAACCCAGTATCGCATTGAGAGGCGTACGAATTTCGTGGCTCATCTCAGCCATAAATCTTGCACGGTCTTGTGTTTCAGCTTGGGCAACGCGGGTTTCGGCTTGAGCAGCATCACGGCTGTCTAACGCCTGTTTGGCCATCTCGCGTGCGGTCTGGCGTACCTTATGGATTACGCCCCCCGCCCGAGCACAAATCGCCAAGGCCAGGGCAGACGTCGTCCAGATCACCAAAAACTTTGCGATCAATGGCACCCAAGAACTTGCAGCAAAGTTGGGGCCAGCAGGTAAAAGCGGTGTTAGAATCAGCAAGGCCGCCATCGCACACAGGCTGGCTGAAATGCCAGTGACAAGCGTGACGCCTGCAGCCGCTGCTGCTAACAGCGGCCAGATAACAGCGGCAAGAGCAAAGTCGGGGGTACCGCTCTCGAGGCTACCCAAGCCTAATGCCGCTCCGGCCCAGAGGATAGGAATGATCACCGCTTGGCGTGCTTGATTACTGTAGGAGGTGATCAGAAATGCGGCCATTGTGCAAAAAGCCACGCAAGACAGGCCAAGGATTAAACGTGGCTCCGCCAGCCAAATGGCATAAGCTAGGGTGAGCGCTGCGAGGGCCGCGCTGCTGCCGCTGGCCCATTGCGCAGGGGTTAGCGGTTGGTCCGATACGAACCAAGCCTTCTCGCTGCTTTCAGAATCAGCCAAATTTGGATGTTGCATTGTGTCCACACAAACTTGTAACCGACGGGCTGTCGAAAGTCGCCTCAGTTCGCGTGAGAGGTGAAGTTTAGGAGTTTTGGCCGATCTTGGTTGCGATTTATTCAGACACCCTCTGCCATAAGGTGTAAGTGCAGGCAGTGGGGTGCCTAAAGGAGATAGATATGAGCAGAAAGTGGCTCGCATGTGTCGTTGCGACACTGTTTGTCAGTGCAGGTCTGGCCATCAGTGTAGATGCCTCCGCCCAACAACGTCCCAAGGCCAGTGCAAAAAAAGTCAGCGCTAAGAAGGCCACGGTGCGCAAGGCACCTGCCAAAAAAGCACCAATAGCGAAGGTAGCGCCTGTCCCCACCGTAAAAGCGGCTCCAGTAGGCCTTGCCATTCCTGCTGGTGCTAACACGCTTGGCGCTCATGCTGCCCTCTACGCGGCCTATGCAGCCGACGTTGAAGCGCTGACAATCGGTTCGATCACCACAGGTCGCGCCCTTACTTTGTCTACAGAACGTATCGCGCGCCACTTAAACTCAGATCGGCTAGCCCTTGGCGTCGTTGCTTATGGGGCAACTTGGGCCGCTACGCAGGACGAGTTTGTGAATGAAGTGCGCAAATTGGAAACCCGGATGGGTCGCGATGCTTTGATCACCAAATTGCGAAGCGAGATTGCGTTTGCACGCAGCATCCCGGGGGGAGAGCAAGCGGCTCTTATCGCTGCGCGCGCTATTCTGGCCGATGCGTCCAAGATCCAAGAAGAAGGAGATGCCTTTAAGCAAGCAGCCTATGATTGGCAAAAATACGCTTGGGCCAAAGCAAGCACAGCTGATTCAAAGGCAAGAAATGCTGCTCTGCGCACTCTGGTCGCCCCTGTTCCAGCTCCAGAGGCGGCGATCACCTTGTCTGCCTTGCCTGAGGCTAGTATCTCGGCTCAAGCTACTCTAGCGCGCGCCACTTCTATCCAACGCAGTGTGCGCCTCTCTAATCAAGCTTCACGCGATGGTGTGACCTTGCCAGAGCCCATTCGCGCTTGGTCGCCGATTGATCGTATGGTGTCACTCGCAGCTTTGTCCGCCATTGGCGGGCCTGTGGACCGAAAAGAAGACACCGAAGCCCTGATGCGCGATCCCCGCCTTGTAAGCTGTGTGAACTCCTCGCGTTTGAACATGCAAATGTGCAATGCAGCCACAAAACAGCCCTATGAGCGTTCCTTCTGCTTGGCTGAACATCCTTTAGGGGAAATCGCCAAATGTATGGCCAAAACCGTTCGCTGATTAGACCATGAATGATCCAAGGCTCAAAGAGCTCATCGAAGAATTCTCCTTTCTGGACGATTGGGAAGAGCGGTATCGCTATGTGATCGACCTTGGCCGCGCTCTGTCCCCTTTGGAGAAGTCTGAGCTGGTCGAGATTGCAAAAGTGCGTGGCTGTGCCAGCCAAGTTTGGCTCGTTTCTGCCACTGCGCCAGAGACTGGCTTGATTGAGTTTAGAGGCCAGTCAGATGCGGCCATCGTCCAAGGCCTATTGGCGATTTTGGTGCGGATGTATTCAGGACGGCCTCCATCTGAAATTCTAGCACTCGACGCGCAAGCAGCCTTTCAAGCTTTGGGCTTGGGCGACGCGCTAACGCCACAACGCTCCAATGGCCTTAAAGCCATGGCCCAACGCATGCACGACGTAGCCCGCGATGCCTTAGCACGGTCGCTGGCCTAGGCGGCCTAACGATCCAGAGGCAAACGTGGGGCTGGTGCCGCCCGCAAGCCCGACTCAAGCTCGTCCAGCATGTCACCAGCTTTTGAATCATCGCGTCGATCCTCGTTTAAATGGCAAGCGAAAGCCCCCGTCGAACGGTCGCGCCCAAAGGCCACTGCAACACGGTGCAGGCTCATGCCAAAGGCAACATGGGTCAAATACATTGCGACTTGGCGCGCAAAGGCATGCTGGGCTGTCCCACGCACGGGTACCAACAAATCGGCCTTTATTCCCAAAGCAAAGGCAGCGGCATCACAGGCAAAGCCGACCCGTGCGCAATCCAACTGGTATTTCTCGTCTGGCTTCATATCTGTCCCACCTCGGTCAAGGTGCCAAGAATGGCAAGTGCCGAGAGAGGTGAGGATGAACGAGAAACTATCCCCCAGTCAGCCTGTCCAAGCCGACAGGGTGGATCAGTCTCAAGCCGACTTGCTTACGGGTTGAAATGCACGAAAGCCGACGAACAAAATCGTCAACATAATCACTTCAATCACCATAGGGGCTGGGGCAGTCGGGGCCATGCCATCGAGCGCCAGGCTTACAAAACGCCCGGTCAAAGCAAGTCCAATCATCACCATAGGCACCAACAATGCATCCGCCCGTGTTTTCCAAGCGCCATAAAGCGCAAACAAGGATGCCCCGATGAAGAAACCTGTAAAGTCGGCTCGTATTGTGGCCAGGCCTTGTGAACCGATTGGCGACAAGAAGAAGGCTGCAGCCAATTTGGCAGGCTGCAGCAAAAAGCCCAGACCAATAACAAGATTGAAGAGCCCCAAGATAAGGACCAAGCCGCGGACGATTGTTTTCATATGTTTCTCTCCCTGAACACAGGCAGACCTAACCGGATTGAAGATGTTTGCAAAGGTCCGGGCTTTGGGTGGCGCGAACACGGTCCGATATCGCCATTCGGAGAAGCTTGCCCTTTAGGGTTTGAACACCATCAGATAGAGAATGATCAATAAGGGTATTGTCGCGATCAGGCCGATGGTTATCCACCATTTGGCATCGCGCCAATAACTATCGGGAATGTCACCCGTTTCCGCAAAGTGCTTTGCCGCCCGGCTCTGGCGGATTTGGAGCGGGATCAAGAAAATCATCCAAAGTAGGCCCGCCACAATAAACCAGAAAACGCTCCAACTGAGCCAAGACACCTCAAAGAGTGGCCATTGCCCCATCCATGATATCCCAATGCCCCCAACCAATGTCAGCACGATACCAGGTAGGGTAAACAACCAGTCGGCAATGATCACGGCGCGATTGGCAAAAGCAATCTGTTTGGCATCCTTGGTCATGTCGGCCAAGACTTTCCAAAACGCAGTGATCGTGATGTTGCCGGCCAAAAGGATTACGCCCAAAATATGCGCATAAAGAAGGACTTGGTAGAGGGTAAAATTCAAAGTGTAGCCTTCAGTACGGATGTGATCTGGCAGATGCCATATTGGTAATCAGACACGCGACAAACACAAGCCCTAGCATCAATATCGATCCATTGACCTTTTGGCTGCCTTTTGGCGACAAACAAAAAGCGCGGCCCGTTGCCGGACCGCGCTCGTTAGATTTGGTAGTTGGCGAACGGACTTCTTAGAAGTCCATGTCGCCCATGCCGCCCATGCCACCTGGCATGCCGCCTGGTGCGCCGCCAGCGCTCTTCTTTGGCGCTTCAGCAATTGTGGCTTCGGTGGTGATCAACAAAGACGCAACCGATGCTGCGTCTTGCAATGCGGTACGGACGACCTTTACCGGGTCGATGATGCCAGCAACGATCATGTCGACATATTCTTCGGTTTGTGCGTTGAAGCCGAAGGATACAGTATCGTTCTCGAGGATTTTGCCAACAACGATCGAACCTTCGACGCCTGCATTTTCCACGATCTGACGGATCGGGGCTTGCAGAGCCTTACGCACGATATTGACGCCTGCTTCTTCGTCGTCATTGATGCCTTTAACTGTGATGGCACGTGAAGCGCGCAACAGCGCACAGCCACCACCAGCAACAATGCCTTCTTCCACAGCTGCGCGAGTTGCGTTCAGCGCGTCATCCACGCGGTCCTTACGTTCTTTCACTTCAACTTCGGTTGAACCACCGACTTTAATCACAGCAACACCGCCGGCCAGTTTAGCCAAACGTTCTTGCAGCTTTTCACGGTCGTAGTCAGAGGTGGTTTCTTCGACTTGACGCTTGATTTGCGCGATGCGGCCTTCGATGTCAGCCTTTTCACCAATGCCATCCACGATGGTTGTGTTTTCTTTGGTAATGGTGACCTTCTTGGCGCGGCCCAACATCTCGATGGAAACAGTTTCCAACTTGATGCCTAAGTCTTCGGAAATCACTTGACCGCCGGTCAAAATCGCGAGGTCTTCCAGCATAGCTTTACGACGGTCGCCGAAGCCAGGAGCCTTCACCGCAGCGACCTTCAGGCCACCGCGCAGTTTGTTGACGACCAAAGTCGCCAAGGCTTCGCCTTCAACGTCTTCTGCGATGATCAAGAGTGGACGGCCGGATTGGACCACGGCTTCGAGGACTGGCAACATGGGCTGCAAGCTCGACAGCTTCTTTTCGTGGATCAAGATCAGTGGATCGTCGAGCGAAACTTCCATCTTGTCAGCGTTGGTGATGAAGTATGGCGACAAGTAACCACGGTCGAACTGCATGCCTTCCACGACGTCCAATTCGGACTCGAGGCTCTTGGCTTCTTCAACGGTGATGACGCCTTCATTGCCGACTTTGCTCATGGCTTCAGCAATCATTCTGCCGATTTCTGCTTCGCCATTGGCCGAGATGGTGCCGACTTGTTCGATTTCAGAGTTCGACGAAACCTTTTTGGCCGAAGCTTTGAGGCCTGCAACAACTTCGGTCACAGCTTTGTCGATGCCGCGCTTCAGATCCATCGGGTTACGGCCCGAGGATACAGCCTTCATGCCTTCGCGAACGATGGCTTGAGCCAGAACGGTTGCGGTGGTGGTGCCGTCGCCAGCGGTGTCGTTGGTCTTCGAAGCCACTTCGCGCAGCATTTGTGCGCCCATGTTCTGGAACTTATCTTCCAGTTCGATTTCCTTCGCGACTGAAACGCCGTCCTTGGTGGTGCGTGGTGCGCCAAAGGACTTTTCGATCACCACGTTGCGGCCCTTAGGACCCAAGGTGACTTTTACGGCGTTTGCCAAGATATCAACGCCCTGAAGCATGCGGTCGCGTGCGTCAGAGCCAAACAATACGATTTTTGCAGCCATGATAGGTGCCTTTCAGAGTTTTAAAGAGGAGGAAGATTTAGGATTCGAGGACGCCCATGACGTCGCTTTCCTTCATGATCAGAAGGTCGTCGCCGTCGATCTTCACTTCCGTGCCAGACCATTTGCCAAACAAGATGCGATCGCCGACTTTCAAGTCCATATCGATGCGCTCGCCATCTTCGTCGCGGGCACCTGGGCCAACCGCAACGACTTCGCCTTCTTGTGGCTTTTCTTTGGCGGTGTCTGGGATGATGATCCCACCTTTGGTTTTGGTTTCTTCTTCAACGCGCTTAACCAGCACGCGATCGCCAAGCGGACGAAATGCCATTTGACTTGCTCCCTTTGAGGATTGTCAGGTTTCAGAAAATGAGTGTCGTCCAATCGGACAGGCGACGCGCTTTAGCACTCGCCTTGCCCAACTGCTAACACAGGGAGCAGGTAGGGATGACCCTTCGGCCTGTCAACAGGTAACGGGCTGAAAAAAGTGCAGATCGCTTAGCTTGAATGCAGATCTATGTGCGCGGTTGGAACCGAGCAGCGCCAGCTCGCCACAAAGTAAAGGCGTATTCGTCAGCCGATTTTGAATCGATCTGTTCGCGAGTTGAGCCCATGCCATGGCCTTCATCAAACGTAACGCGCATAATGATGGGCTTTTTCTGCTTGGGCAGCGCTTGCAGACGAGCGGCAAGCTTGCCGCCTTGATGCGGCCCGACACGTGGGTCTGTGATTCCTGTGATCACCATGACAGCGGGGTAAGCGACATCATCCTTCACGTTAAAATAGGTGTCCATCGCAATCAGATTGCGATAATCCTCTGCGACTGAAGGGTCCCCAAATTCTGGGAAATTGCCAGGTCCGTTTTGCTCAACTTCTGAACGCGAGAGGTTGACGCAGCCCACGTCACAAATGACCCCAGCAAACAAATCAGGCCGAGTCGTCATGGCCCGCCCTACAGCAACGCCACCAGCGGACGTGCCTCGAATTGTCAGCTTCGACGGACTGGTTAGGCCACGTGCGATCATATCCTCGCAACAGGCAATGTAATCATTCCATGTATTGGATTTGGTGGCCTTTTTGCCCGCTTCATACCAAGGTCGGCCAAAATCACCGCCGCCGCGCACGCTGGCGAACATAAAGATGCCACCCTGCTCCATCATGGCCAGCGTCCGCAAATTGAGGAAGGGCGTGTTGGAAATTTGATAGGCACCGTAGGCATCCGCCAAACACGGGGCGGGGCCCCGCTTGGTCGCATTCTTGGCTGATATGACGACATAGGGAATTTGGGTGCCGTCTTTGGCCTTCGCGAGGAAGCGTTGGCTCTCGAATAGTGACAGGTCAACGTCGGGCTTTGGCGACAAACCTGTATTCGAGAAGCGATTGGCTTCTGGGTTGTAATTCCAAATGCTATTGGGCTGAAGCCAACCACCTAAAAGTACATCAAGGCCTGGTCGAGTTGCACTGCCAAACAGCCCATAGATCCCCGCATCAAACGGCATGGTTACGTCAGTTAGCGTGCCATCTTTGCCCAGTCGTCGTAGCCGTTGTGGGCCTCCATCCATAATCTGGATATAGAGCCCGTCAGAGGCAGCGCCTATGCTTTCAATCGGGTTTTGGCTAGCAGGCACAACTTCTGTTGCGCTTGCCAAACTGGGGGCGGCAAGGTTAAGCGCCAACACGCGACCCAGTGGACTCTCCTTCTCGGAGATAAGGTAGAGTGTCGAGCCTGAGTGCGCGTAGCCCGTGATCTTGTCATCCTGTGCGCAGATTTTCGTCCAATCAGGGTTGCCTTGAACGATCCCATCAAGTGTCGCGCTCCAAATGCTGACTTCGCGGCGAACCCCATCAACGCCGAGCAAGAGCGCAAACTTTGAATCGTCACTGGGCAAGACGATTGGAACTTCAACTTCAGTCAGGTCCGTAATCTTATTGAGGCCATAGGTTGCGATCTTTAAGTCATCCTTTGTGTCTTGGCCCAATTTGTGGAGCCAACAGACCGACTTCATGAAATATTCTGGTGTGCCGGGTACAGTCTTGTCCGACAAACGATTGAGAAAGAAACCTGAAGAATCGGGCAGCCACAAGGCAGGACCAAACAAGGCGCGCTCAAATACCGCGGTTAAGGTAACTCCATCAGCCACCCGCAAGATACGTCCAACAGATTCTTCCGATCCAGCTGGAGATGAGCCATAGGCAACGTGGCGGCCGTCTGGAGATGCCCGCCACCAGTCGAGCGAGATATGGACCCCGTCCTCACCCTTCAGCGTGTTCGGATCAAATAGAACGCGGCGCTGACCGTCCGGGCCTTGAACCTCTAGGCGGACACTGCTGGCTCCCACTGGGCGCACCGTTAGGAACAAATGGTCCCCTGCCCGCTGAATATCACGCACAGCCTCGGTGCCACCCGAAAGACTCGCAACACGCTTCTCAAGAGCGGCCCGCCCAGGAATTGCATCCAAAACATGCCGGGCATAAGCCCCCTGCCCTTTGGCGTAAGGCACCCATTCAGGGTCTTTGGGATTCTCCATCCAACGGTATGGGTCGGTTGTGGCGATGCCAAAGCGGCTCATCACAACCGGTTCGACGCGGGCCACTGGTGGCCGAATAGCGGCAAATGCCGGCTGAAATCCGACGAGTCCTGCACCCGCCATTGCACCTGCGCCCGCAAGCAGCTTCCGCCTTGTCGTCATAATCCACCCCACTCATAAAAAGCAGACTCTCGCCTGCCGCCATCAAAAATCACGAGAATGTTACTATTCGAATTGCGATAGGGTCAATCAAAATCAAGGCCTCCGAGGGCCCGATATTCAACTGTTGCCAAACGTGGCTCGTCCGATGACATTGCGCAGGCAAACCCCTATTTGGGGGCCATGACCGATACACCTCTCACCCTCGTCAAAGCTTGGACCGCTGCCCGAAAGCGCCTGGAAGCTGCACATATCGATACCCCCGTTATTGATGCCCGCATTTTGTTGCTCGCCGCGACAGAGACTGACCGTGCTACCTTGATAGGCGATCCTCAGCGCCCTCTGACATCAGAAGCCGCCTTAAAGTTTGAGACTTTTGTGCGTCGGCGCGAACAACGCGAGCCTGCGGCCCATATTGTCGGCAAAAAGGGTTTTCGGACGCTTGACCTCATCAGCGACCGCCGCGGCCTCGTGCCACGCCCTGAAACCGAAGTGATTGTCGATCTGATCTTAAAGGCCCATGCGGTCGATGTTCCCAATCGGGTGCTAGACCTTGGCGTGGGTTCTGGAACGATTCTGTTAGCCCTTCTGGCTGAGCGTAAAAGCTGGACCGGGGTTGGCATTGACCAATCCGAAGACGCTCTGGCGCTTGCCGCCGAGAATGCAGCCCATATTGGGCTGACAGACCGCGTGGATTTGCGCTTAGGCGATTGGCATCAAGGCTTAGACGAACGCTTTGATATTGTTGTCTCCAATCCCCCCTATATCCCCTCGGCCGTGATCGACACCCTGCAAGATGAAGTGCGCTTGCATGATCCGCGCTTTGCTCTCGATGGCGGAGAGGATGGTCTAGATCCCTATCGCATTCTGTTTTCTGCTTTGCCGGAGGTTTTAAAGCCTTCAGGTGTATTTGCTTTTGAGTTCGGGATAGACCAAACTGACGCCGTGATGGCGCTTGCGCAATCCGTCCCCGGACTGATTAACTTGCGTGTGATCAAGGACTTATCTGACATTGATCGTGTCATTTTTGGAACCCTAGCCTAAGCGTGAAGGTTTCCCCAATGGCTTTAAGCCAAGACACCAAAAATCAAATCAAAAAAAGCCTTTACAGATATTCATTCCAGTCGCACACTTTCCTCGTCTGAAGCGGATCCACCCAAAAAAGGACCGCACGGACAAGGGAGGACAATATGGCTAGAAAAGCATTGCTCAACGGGGCCAGTGCCCTGTTGGCTGTTATTATGACGACAGGCGCGGCTCAGGCATTCGCACAAACCACCACATCAGACGAAGCTCCAAAGAAGGAAGTCGAAGTTATTGTGGTAACCGGTTCCTTCATTCGGGGAACTTCGGAAAGCGCTTCATTACCTGTGAATGTGATCAGCTCAGCTGATCTGGAAAAAGCGGGCACCCCAAGCACCGTTGAGTTGATCAAGCTCCTCAACGTCTCAAGTGGGGTACAAGGTGATACCAACCAATTCGATGCCCGCGCTCAAGGCAACGAAGGTGCAGGATCAGTCAATTTGCGCGGTATTGGCCCAGAGCGGACACTCGTGCTGTTGAATGGTCGCCGCATGGCCTACAACCCATTTGGTTTGGTCGGAACGGTTGTTGATACCAATTTGATCCCATCGGCTGCTATTGGCCGGGTAGAAGTTCTTAAAGACGGCGCGGCTGCGACTTACGGCTCGGACGCTGTTGCTGGCGTGGTCAATTTTATCACACGTACCAATCTCGAAGGTTTTGAAGTTGGTGGCGACTATAAAGCCATTGACGGGTCAGACGGCAATTATACGATGGCAGCCTCTTGGGGCCATCAAACCGATCGGGCCAAGCTATTTGTCTCGCTCGGCGTGCAGATGAAGACCGAACTCCCAATCACCGCGCGTGATTGGGCGTATCGGGATTATCTCTCTAACCCAGAAGGCGGCTGGTCAGCAGCGGGCAATCCCGGCACCTATATCGCCATTGGACCCACGGGTGGCCCCGTTTCAGCCCCGACGCGCGAACCAAATTGCGGCCCTCTCGGCGGCTTTGCCGGCTTCAGCGCGACAACGCCCGTTTGCTTCTTCCAATTCACGCCCTATGACAACATCGTCGAAAAAGAAGAGCGGTCGCAGTTGTTTGCAAGCGCCGATGTGGAAATCAATGAAGACCACACGCTGCACGCAGAACTTCTGATCTCCAACACCAACACGCCAGAATGGAAGACGTCGCCCAGCTACGCCTTCTTGCAAGCACCATCAGCACAAGCCCTGCCTGCCCTTTCCGGCCTGCCAGGGCGCTTCTTTGTGCCTGTCACCAACCCCGGTTACATCGACCTATTAGCTAAAAACCCCGGGCTGTTCCCAGCCAGCACGATTGGCGTGAACATGCTGGCTTATCGGCCATTTAGCTATGGCGGCAATCCCAAATTCACCCCGGATGAACCACGTGGTGGCTCGCAAGGTGAACGCAGCTTTGAAGCTGTGCGCGTCTCTGTCGGGATGAAGGGCAAGCTGACCAGCACAATCGATTACGACGTCAATCTGGCGGCTATGGATGATACCGGTATTCGCACGGGCTTTGACGTTTTGGTCAACCGCTTCCAACTCGCACTTCGCGGCTTGGGTGGCTCCAATTGTAACGTGGCAGCCAACACGCCAGGGGCCAATGGGTGTCAGTGGTTCAGTCCATTTGGTACCGCCATTCCAGGCAACTCCATTACTGGCGTCGCCAATCCGCAGTATAATCCTGCCTTGGGTGCCGCAAACGCAGCCCTGGTGGAGTGGTTCTATCCGGAAGTCCGTACGAAGCAGACCTCAAGCTTGGTTGTGTTTGATGCGGTCATCAATGGTGAGACAAGCTTCAAACTAGGCGATGGCCCGATTGGCTGGGCCTTGGGATATCAATACCGGAAGAACTCCTTCCGCTCTGAGTTCTCCAAATTCTCGGATCTGACCCAACAGCCTTGCGTGTCGTCGCCAGACTTCAACAATAACACCTGTGCGGCTGTAACGGGCCCAACCGTGTTCTTGTCTGGTTCTTTCCCAGCCAACGTTAGTGCAGACGTTAATGCGGCCTTCTTTGAAATCCGCTTGCCCTTCACCAGCAATTTTGAAGCTCAACTCGCGGGTCGGTATGAAGATTTTGGCGGGGCTGTTGGCTCTACCTTCAATCCAAAGCTGTCGGCGAAATGGCAAGTCACCGATGCCTTTGCGGTTCGTGGATCGACCAGCACCACCTTCCGGGCCCCATCGGTGTCCAACATCCAGCCAACCTCTGTAACAACGCTCCAGAGCATTTTGGGCACTTTCCGGGCGGTGGATATCTTCGGCAACCCGAACTTGGACCCAGAAACTGCGACCACCTACAATGCAGGTGCGCTGTTGAATACTGGAAACTTCAAAGCCTCAATCGATTATTGGCGCTTTGACTTTGACAACCCAATTGTTAGCGAGCCAATTGCTGGTCTTGTTGCAACAATGTTCCCAACAACGGGTGCCGGCAATTGCGGCAATCCAACGTTTGCAGCGATCCAAGCGAAGTTCACCTTCAGTGGCGGCGTTTGTAACTCAGCAAACATCTCTCGCCTCAACACCACGGTGATCAACGGCTCCGCCGTTCTGACCGACGGGGTGGACATCAGCGTCGATTACACCTTCCAAGATTTGATGGGTGGTGACTTGAAGCTGGGCTTGGATGCCACCTACACCATGAGCTATGACGTCTCCGCACTATCTATTGGAGGTGTACCGGTTGCGCCCGCACTGGATGCTTTGGGTAAGCTGAACTTCCAAACGACGGCTTATCCACTGCCGCAATATAAGGGCACGCTCTATGGCCTTTATGAAACCGGTGGCCATTCGCTGCGCCTCGCGATGAACTTCATTGACGAGTATGAAGACCAACGTACCGCTCCGTTCTCGCCCAGCTTGAACTATAGCACAGTTGCTGGTGTCCCAGGTTCGGTTACCGCGGGCAAAACGATCGAGGCTTGGCAGTCCTTCGACCTGACTTATCGTTGGGCGATGGAAAATGACCTAACCTTTACGTTTGGGATTGAGAACATCATGGACAAAGATCCAAGCTTTGCCCGTTTGGAACTCAATTACGACCCATTCACCGGCAGCCCATTGGGACGGACCTATAAGATCGGTCTGAAGAAGGCCTTCGGCGGTCCAAAGTAAGTTCAAACGCAATTTCGCTAGCGGCGGCCCGATCTTTCTAAGGTCGGGCCGTTTGTTTTGCGCTCAAGCGCGTTTTGATCCTTTCTGATCGAAAGTGCGAGACCATTCCAAACCAGGTCAACAGAATTAGGCCTTTTCAAGCGAAGCTAATCAAGCTATGGGACTATTCGTCCGTGGTGCGGCCCAAAGGGGGGCTTGCGTATGGAAGCGACACACCATCAACTCTAGCCCAAACCTTTAATCCGCTTTCGCTTTGATCTTGGCCTTTGGTCTCGATTTTGGTGACATGCAAATTAAGGCTTGTGGAATCAGGGAAATGATCGTGTGAATACAGACTGTCCGTGAGACGTTGAAATCCAGTCCGGGATTAGGTGTTCGCGATAGCTGTTTTTGGAGCGGGTTGTGCAAGGTCACGGATCAATTGCACGAAAGCCACGCTCTCTTTTTTAATTCTTTGCGTGTCAGACCTCTTTTAGAAGCAGTCACGCAAAATCCATGAAGCTAGCTTGCAGGCTTGCTCATGGCATTAATTGGCCAAACCACAGCCAGGAAACAAACAGGGCTTGCATGATGAAGCGGCAACGCGGTCGGGGACGTAATCCGGGCCAAAAACCACAGAATAACAATCCAAATCGCGCTTATGAGTCGAACGGACCCGATATTAAGGTCCGTGGGTCAGCTCAGACTGTGTTTGAGAAATACCAACAGCTCGCTCGCGACGCCAATTCTTCTGGCGACCGGGTTTTGGGCGAAAACTATTTGCAGCATGCGGAACATTATTTCCGCGTCTTGCGCGCTATGCAGCCAACCTTTGTGCCCCGCACCGAAATGATGATCGCGGGCTATGAAGATGAATCCGATGATGGGGACGAGACAAACGAAGCTATGGAAGGCGCAGAGGGCGAAGGCAATGAAGGCGGCGAAGGCGCGCCTCAGCCAGAATTCAACCCGAACCGTCCACCCCGTGAGAACCGCTTCGACCAGAATCGTAGCGAAGGCCGCAATGAACCTCGTGGCGAGGGTGATGAAGACCGCTTTGGCCGTCGTCGCCGTCGTCGCAGAGACCGCTTCGGCAATGAGTTGCCTTATCAGGCAAATGGCGGTGGCGAAGAAGGTCAAGGCGACAATGGTCGTCCACCGCGCCAAGATACTCGTGGAGAAGCAGGTGCTGAACCTGCTTTCAACGGCGCAGGCGATACCTATAGCCGCCCTTTAAGCGCGCCACCGAGTGAATTCGCTGAGCCTACGAGCTTTAGCGAGCCACAGGAAATCGTTGCAGCATCTGAGACCGCACCGGCGCGTGAGCGCCGCCCACGACCACCGCGCGCACCGCGCCCACCGCGTGAAGCCAAGGGTGAGGATTCAGGCTTTGACGGGGAATTGCCAGCCTTCCTAACAGCTCCAGTTCCGACTCCATCTGCTGAATAGAACAATCGGTTTTCTCCAGACACCAAAAGGGCGGCGAGGCTTTGGCTTTGCCGCCTTTTTTCTTGTTACCTATCAGTTGACAGGCAATCACACCGTTGTGATTAATGGCCCTTCAGTTGAGGAATTGCAGCCATGTCATCTCTACATCCTGTTCGCGCGCCTGCTAGCACCGAGCGAAATTTTTTTCTGTTTTATTGGGTCCTAAGTCTCGCCGCGGTGTTATTTGGATTCATGCCGGGTCTTGCACCCTATCTGGCAGGCGCAAAGCCTTGGCCACCCTTAGCGGTTCATTTGCATGCCGCACTATTTTATGGATGGATGGCGTTTTTTCTAGTTCAGATTTGGCTGATCCGCACCAAAGATATCAAAACCCATATGAAACTAGGCCTTGCTGGGATTGGCCTTGGTGCCGCTATGACAGTGATTGGCACGTATATGACGCTCTATATGGCCAAGTTCCACTATTTGAACGGCGAGTCCCGCCAGCTTGAATTCATGATCGTACCCCTGTCGGATATGGTCAGCTTTCCGATCTTCTTTGCGGCGGCAATCGCCTTTCGGAAAATAGGGGCCACCCACAAGCGTCTGATGCTATTGGCAACCACGGTTTTATTGGGTGCAGGCTTTGGACGTTTTATGGGTCGACCCCTCTCACAAGTCTTTGGCGATGATACGATCTTTGGTTTCTGGTTTACGCTTTATCTTATGCAATTTCTGATGATGGTGGGTGCGATGATCTACGACTTAGCTACTCGCCGCGTAATCCATCCTGCCTACCTTATGGGCGTGCCTTTCGTGCTAGCCGTTCAGCTATTCACGGCCTATGTCATCACCAGTCCAGCGTGGCCGGGCTTCGCAAAAAGTTTGATTGGAGTGAGTTGATGAGATTGACGATGCAGCCTTTGCGTGCGGCCTTGGCCCTAGGATTTGTGGCAACAACCGGTCTGGTTTCAGGCTGCGACGTTAATGCAAAAGTCGATTTTTCTGATGAGAAGGGTGGGACGTTTGCCATTATGAACCCCGTCATTCGCACTCCGATGGCAGGGCGTCCAACGGCTGGATATTTCGACTTTAACTATAATTACAAGGTCGCAGATCGGATTATTGCGGTCGCCTCGCCAGCCTTCAAACGCGTTGAGATGCACGACAGTGTAACAGAAAGCGGGATGAAGAAGATGGTCAAGCTCGATACGCTTGAACTACCAGCTAAAAGCTCGATCAAATTTGCTCCCGGTGGCAAGCATCTGATGCTGTTTGACCCCACGAAGACGCTAAAATCTGGGGAGTTGATCAAAGTTACCTTCGTCTTTGCCGAACGAGACCCCATTGATGTCTCCTTTGAAGTGAAAGACGTTATACCAGTTACAGGCCCCGGTGGGTCACCTGAAACCATGGACCATAGCAAGATGGATCATGGCACCATGAACCATGGTGACAAAAAGCCCTGATCCTATGCGCCCTGCGTGAGGCAGGGGCCTAGGGTCTAGTCGGGACAGCGACACCTCGTTAAACCTGTTCTAGTGACCATTCCACTTGATGCCCAGCCCCGCACTTTTGTTGAACGCGCCCCAATGGCGTGGCAGCCTTACTTGCGCCTATCCCGCTTTGATCGGCCGATTGGGTTTTGGCTTCTCGCTTTGCCCTGCTTTATGGGACAATTTCTGGGCCGCGCGGGGATTGGTTTCTCGGGTTTGGACTTGGGTTTGGTCGCCCTGTGGGTTATCGGCTCTATCGCTATGCGTGGGGCAGGTTGCAGTTTTAACGACCTTGTGGACCGTGACATTGACGCCAAAGTCGAACGCACGGCCGGCAGGCCCCTGCCCGCCGGTTTAATCAGCGCCAAACAAGCCTTGATCTGGACGCTGGCGCAATGTTTTGTGGGCCTTCTGGTTTTACTAGCTTTGCCCACACCCGCTCAAATCACGGCTCTATGCGCCATCCCGATGGTGGCAGCCTATCCTTTTATGAAGCGCATCACTTGGTGGCCACAAGTTTGGCTTGGCCTCACCTTCAATTGGGGGGTTCTGGTAGGCTATGTGGCTGTAATGGGCAGCCTGGATAGTTCTGCCCTAGCCCTCTACGTCGCCTGTGTGGCGTGGACCATTGGCTATGACACCATTTACGCTCAGCAGGATGTTGAAGATGATGCGCTGGTTGGCGTGAAATCCACGGCGCGCTTGTTTGGCGATCACGCCAAGCGCTGGGTTGGCGGCTTTTATCTGGCCACGGCGCTCTTGGCCGCTGCGGCTTGCCTGATGCGCGATCAGCCCCTCGCGAGTCTGATTGTCGGTCTATGCGGCGTGCTCGCCTTTGGTCTGCATCTGGCGGGCCAAGTCCGGCAAATTCCTGTCACTGGGCTAGCCAAAGACCCCTTAGCCCTGTTTAAATCCAACAAGACGGCGGGGCTGATCTTGGTGGCCGGCCTAATGGTGCAAGCCTTAGTCGGTTGGATACTGTCCTTGGGGGGATTGGGATGAGCGAAGCGTTGGCAGCTTTAGACCGAGTAATGGCACGCTTAGTCGCCACCCATGGCCCCTGCCCGATCCCGACACGTGAGACCCAAAGTGCCTATCAAAGCTTATTTCGCGCCATCGTGTATCAGCAATTGTCTGGCAAGGCGGCTGGTACGATTTTAGGCCGGGTCCTAACCCTGTGTGGCGACCCAGAAGCTGCACCTGACCCCGCCCATTTCCTCAGTCATTCCGACGAGGCTTTGCGGGCTTGTGGCCTATCGCGACAAAAACTAGCGGCTTTGCGCGATCTTTCCGCCAAAAGGCTTGAGGGCATTGTGCCAGATAGTGGAGAGATCGACCATCTGCCCGACGAGGAGATCATCTCCCGCCTCACAGCTGTCCGCGGTGTCGGCCAGTGGACAGTGGAGATGTATCTTATGTTCACTTTGGGTCGGCCAGACGTGTGGCCGGTGGATGATCTGGGCGTTCGTAAGGGCTGGATGATCGCCCATGGCTTACCAGAAATGCCAAAACCAAAGCCCTTTAAAACCATGGCAGACCATTTGCGCCCCTACCGAACCCAAGTGGCTTGGTATTGCTGGCGCGCTGTGGATACGGTGACGCCGGATGCATAAGGGCTGGTTCACGGCACTACTCGCTTTGGGCCTGACGGCCTGCGCGGGCCTGCCAGCCCCACAAGTCTTGCCGCCCGGACAGGCGCTGGTAGGTAGATGGGATAATCAAGCCCAGATCAAAGCAGCCCCAGCCGAACTATTGCGCGCCCCTGCCGCAGGAAACGCCTATCCTTGGGTGGACGCCCAAAGCGCCCAGTTTTTCGAGGTCCGCGTCCCAAAGGTCGCAGGGCCAAAGGACCAAGCGATTTACCTGATCTGGCGCAGCGGCAACGAAACAGGCCCAATCAGCCGCCAACGCTTGTGGGTGTTTCGCCCCCAAGCCAACGGCCATACTTTGATGGACTTTTACGCCTTCAAAAACCCCGAAGCTTTCGCGGCCGAAGGGCAAGGCTCTGCAGCCTTCCAAACTTTGACGCTTGAGGACCTAACCGCCTATGGCCCCGCCTGCAGCTTGCCGGTGGTTAAAACGACAACCGGGTGGACGGCATCCATCCCCGCAACGTGTTCGATCATCGCACGGTCGGGACGCAAAATGACCCTGTCTGCCAACCTAAGCTTGGACGGGGATCGCTTTAGCTATCAAGAACATGGCGTGCTGGAGACAGGGTTCTATGCGTTTAAGGTGCCCGGCGGCCCCGCCTATCAATTCAACAAAAAAGGACCTGCCTCATGACCCTACTCATTCTTGGACTGATCATTTTCTTGGGCTCGCATGCTTTCGTTCGATTTCGTGGCCCAAGGGATCAGATGGCAACCAAATTGGGTGCCCAACCCTATCGCGGGGTATTCTCGCTTATCAGCTTGGCAGGCTTTGTGCTGTTGATTTACGGCTATGGCCAGTATCGCGCTGCGGGCATGATCCCCGTTTGGACCCCGCCTACGTTCTTAAGCCACATCTCGCTCCTTCTGATGTTGCCGGTCATGATCTTATTGGTAGCCGCCTATTCGCCGGGCAAGATAAAAGCAGCCGTCGTCCACCCCATGTTGGCTGCCGTCAAAATCTGGGCCTTGGCACACCTTCTGGCCAATGGGGATTTGGGCTCCATCCTGTTGTTCGGTAGCTTCTTTGCTTGGGCCTTGTTTGCGCGCATTCGCTTAGGGAAAGCCGAGCGCGTCTCTGTGCCGATGGGGACAGGAGACTGGATTGCCATTGGTGGCGGCGTCGCTGTTTGGGTGGCTTTTATTGCTGGTCTGCACAAAATGCTGATCGGCGTAAGCGTCTTTGGTTAAGCTATGGCCGCCCCCACGATAGACCCCAAAACAATCTTTACGCCAGACGAATGGGCAGGCTTACGCCGGCGCGATGACTGGATCGGATTAGGCCTTGTAGCACATGCGTGGTTGCTAATTGGTTTGGCCGTGGCGCTATTTGCCTGGGCACCCAACCCTGTGACGTGGCTGCTTGCCGTGATGGTGGTTGGCGCACGCCAGTTGGGTTTGGCGATCCTGATGCACGAGGCCGCCCATGGTGGCCTCAGCACGAACCAGAAGCTCAATGACTTTGTCGGTCATTGGTTATGCGGCGCACCCGTCGGGGCATCCCTTTACCGCTATCGACCCTACCATCTCTCGCACCACCGCAACACCCAGCAAAGCGACGATCCTGACTTGGGCCTTGCCGCTCATTTCCCGATCAGCAAGAAGAGCTATCAGCGCAAGTTAATCCGGGATTTGACCGGGCAGACGTTTTTCAAACAAACCCTTCGGCCCCTATTGGGGTTTCTGCAAGCGCCAAGACAGGCCAGTCCCGAGGCCCGCGCTGCTGCTCTCACGTTCTTGGGCTCGCAAGCAGTAATTTTTGTCTTGTTTGCTGCAGCAGGCCAAGCGCTTGCTTTTGTAACCATCTGGCTCGTTGCTCAAGCTAGTTGGTATCCAGCCGTTACGCGCCTGCGCAATATCGGCGAACATGCCTGTGCCACTCCGGACCCGAATGACCCATGGCGCCTTGCCCGGACCACACATGCCAACCCAATTGAACGCTTACTCATCGCGCCCTATTGGGTCCATTTCCATGCCGAACATCATTTATGGATGTACATCCCCTGCTATCGGCTAGAGGCAATGCATGCGCTCTTGAAGCAGAAGGGTCTGACGGAACAGATGGAGATCAAGCGGGGTTATCGGCAGATTTTGGAGCTGGCGACGGCCAAATAGGCCCGTTGACTTAAGGCTCTAAGCGCACTGGAACTGAATTGGCCTCTGGGGCTGGCATCGCGCCAAAGGGCGTATTGGCATTGCCGGGCATGGCGCGATCGATCGCTGCGCTATCGGCCAAATTAGTCGTTTCGACAGAAGTTGTTGTGCATCCAGTCAACGCCAAAAGCGAAACGGCGGCAAGGGCAACCAAATTTAGTTTCATACCTTCCTCCACACATTCCAACGATGTCGAGGTTACACAACTTAGGATATGATTACAAGTCCAAACAGACGCTTAGAGTTATCGAATATTGGGATAAATTCTCGTCCCTTCGATCATAAAAAAGGCCCATTCCGAGGTTCGAAATGGGCCCTTTATATTCGGATTTATAAGTGATTTAGCTGTTAGGCTGGCTAGCTGGTGCCGCCGCACCTTCTGGCTCCAACGTCACCTTCATTGGGTTTGGCACCAAGTCCAACATAGCACCAGAGCTGGCATCGACGCCTGCGCCAATCAGACCACCGACCAGAACGTTGCCAGCCATCGCCGCACCGCCTGACCCAGCCACTTTGGTCACTACAGAACCTGTGTAGGTTTTATAGCCTGGCTTGGTAATGGTGACGGTGAACTCTGACTTCCGCGGCATTTTAAAGGTGCATGGCGTCGCCAAGCAGCCATAACCATTTGTCGTCGCAACGGTGGCACCGGATGGCATCGTCTCAACCGTGAAAGTCGTGTTGGTTCCGCGCGTAATTGTCGCACAACCAGATAAAGCCATGACGGATACCGCGACGATAGCAACTAATTTCAACTTCATATTTCCCCCCAAAAAATCAAGCAAAACAGGACACAAGTGATAGGAATACTTATCGTAAGCCCAAATCCTCTTTTAGTTTTGCTCTTCCAACACAACTTACGATATGGGACCCAAGCTAAACACGCGCTCTAGCTTGTCAATCATGCAGAGTGAGATTGTTGGGCTCTGCAAAGGCCCCTTGTTATGGCACCTCTGTTACAGAGATAAGAGTCCATGACTATTGAAAGCCCTTCTCTCTTTATCCTTGCCAATACGAGGCCGCTACAGCCTCCGCATTGCCCAGAGATCACATTATGTTTGGCAGATGAGGCGGTAGCACTTTGGCAGTTAAGCGCCGAAGAACTCGACCAAAAAGGCCTGCCCTTACCTTTCTGGGCATTTGCTTGGGCAGGTGGCCAAGCCCTCGCGCGCTATCTACTGGACAATCCCCACAGCGTCAGTGGCAAACAAGTGTATGACTTGGCCTCAGGCTCGGGCATCGTGGCAATCGCGGCCAAGTTGTCAGGCGCTGGGGACGTGACCGCGGTCGATATTGATCCCTATGCCATCGCTGCCATCGACCTCAACGCAACGGCCAACGGGGTCAGCCTTCTCACACTTCAGGGAGATATCATCGGTCGGCCGCTTAAGGCAGACGTTCTCTTGGTCGGAGATTTGTTTTATGAGCGCGAGATCGCGGAGCCCCTATTTGCTTGGCTGAAACAGTGCCAGCAGGCCGGCATTTTGGTTTTGATCGGGGACCCTGGGCGGACCTATTTGCCCAAAGAAGGCCTGAAAGAACTCGCGTGTTACCAAATCGCAGTATCACGCGAACTGGAAGATCAAGACATCAAAGTGACGCGCGTTTGGAGCCTCGCTTGACCCACACCTATTTGTCCGATTGAAGAGCGGTAAGATCACCCTATGTGACATGCATCACGAACCCTACGCACATCCTTGAGAAGGACACGAAATGAAAAGTTGGATTGTTGCGCTGATGGCGCTTTGGGGTGTTAGTGCCTGCTCTGGCCCGCAAGTTTTAAACCTCGTGGCGCAGACACCGGGCCCAGTTCAACACAATATTGCCTATGGGCCGCTGCCGCGCCACAAACTGGATATCTACTCGCCAAAAGTCATGACCGCTCATACGCCTGTTTTAGTATTCTATCATGGCGGATCTTGGCAGTATGGCTCGAAGGATGACTATAAATTCTTGGGCTCTGCCTTTGCCGCGCGTGGCATACAGACCGTGGTCGTCAATTACCGCTTGCATCCAGATGTGATTTTCCCGGCTTTTGTTGAGGATGGAGCCAAAGCGCTTGCGTTCGCCCAAAAATCTATCGCTAAAGGCCGTCCCGTGTTCATCTCCGGCCACTCTGCTGGGGCCCATATTGCCACTATGATTGCGCTGGACCCTGAATTCCTTGCAGCTGAAAGCACCAGCATTTGCGACGCGACAAAAGGTGTTATTGGCATTGCTGGGCCTTACGACTTCACGCCAGTAGAGCCTGTCTTTAAGCGCATTTTCCCGACCGAAATTCTGCCCAGCACCAAGCCTATCAATTTCGTCGGCAACAAAGCCCCGCCGATGTTGTTACTGCATGGGACCAAGGATACCACCGTGGACCCCAAGCGAAGCGAGCAATTGGCCGCAGCCTTGGCTGAGCATCAGAATTTAGCCCAAGTTAAACTTTATTCGGGGGTTGAGCACCTCTATATCATTGGCGCAATCTCACCGGTCGTTCGTCGAAGCGCACCGACTTTGGTAGATACCGTCAACTTCATCCAAGAACAAAAATCAGCTGGCTATCCCGGTTGCCGGGACCAGGCCAAAAGCTAATGCGGCGCTTTGATCCTGCCGCGCGCAATGTTTTGGGTGGCCCGCTGCAGGTTTGCTCGCTGAATCCACTGACAGGTTGGTTCCGCAACGGATGTTGCGAGACAGAAGGGCTGGATCACGGCACCCATGTCGTCTGCGCCGTCGTGACGGAGGCCTTTTTGGCGCATCAGCGCCGCGAAGGAAATGACCTTGTAACCCCGCGCCCTGAATATGGCTTCGCAGGCCTAAAACCCGGTGATCAGTGGTGTGTGTGCTTGACGCGCTGGAAGGATGCGCTGGATGCAGGCTGCGCACCGCCTATCCGACTGGAAGCCACCCATGAGGAGGCCTTGGTTGTGGTGCCTTTGGAAACGCTGAAATCCTATGGGGTGGAAGCCTAGAGCCCATGACAGATCAAGCCGAACCAACTTTTGAAGATCTTGGCGCGGGCCGTGCCCGCCTCACGCTTGTTCGCGACACCAAAACTGGTCCAAAACTCTCTGAAATCACGTGGTACCATCGCGTAGATGGAGCGCGCGTCTTGGATCACACCTTTGTGCCGCCGGCCCTTAATGGCCAAGGCTTAGCAGCGATCCTGACTGAAGCAGCTCTTACCTTGGCGCAAAAAGATAAGGTATACGTCGTCCCGCAATGCTCCTACGTCGCCCGCTGGATCGAACGCCATCCAGCTTGGCAGGATTTGGTGGCGTCCTAGTTAAGGGTCGACCAAGCGGCCGTTCAGCGCTGCCATCTCTGCTGGGTCGGGCAATTCCCACATCGTTTCTACAAAGTCGAACATGGCGCGGTCGACCTGCATGGCATAGGTTTCACCCTTGCTTGCGTTGCGGGCTTCGACCCGGGCCCAGCGTTCTTCAACCGGCGCATCTAAAACGTGCAGCACCACAGGGATTTCCGAGTCTGCGGCTAGCGAGGCGAATTTCTGCCGATGGGCAGCCTTGGTAAAGCCTAGGTCTAAAATGGCCGGAACCTCATTCGAGACAGCCTGCCGTGCTGTCTCAAAAATCATCGCCTCACATCGCTCTATGCGCGCCATTGTCCAGTCAAATTCGATCGGCTGCGGACTATCCTGCCAAAACAAAGTCACCATCCAGCGATCTATCGCAAAATGTAGCCCGCTTAAATCGCTTGCTAGAGCTTGCGAAAAGGTCGACTTGCCCGCCCCGGTGGAACCGCAAATCAAATGAAAACCTGCCTTTGTCATTATGCCTGCCCCTCTTCTGGAAATCCGCGGGCACTTAAGTGTTGAAGATGGGCTTGTACATCACTAGGCCACGTCGCAATCAAGGACAAAAAGCGTGCTCTCTGGCCTGCAAACAAAGCGCGGGACACCTCATCATAATCGGGCGCGTTCCCAGCAACAGCGGCCATAAAGCGATAGAGCGCGTCGCGGCCCTGATCGCGTGCATCTGCACCCTCATTCTCGCGACGAGCAGCTTCAACCAACTTGCGCAAGGTGACACTGGCCCCACCGGGTTGGCTAGCCAACCAGTCCCAATGGCGCGGCAGAAGCGTGACTTCTCGGGCCGCCACGCCCAGCTTCGGCCGGCCCACCTTGCGTGCGGATGGAATTTCAGCCGACTGAAGTCGCGCAACGACATCCGCAATGCTACCGCGCAGATCAAGTTCAATCGGTTGGCTGGTTTCGGCATGAAGGACCAAAATCGAAAGGTTTGGATCCGTGTCCAGCTTTTGTTTCACGGTGCCCGCCACCTCACGCAGAGCCCCAAAGGCCAACATGTTAGGCCCAGCAAAGGCTACGGCGGGTAAATCATCCTGATAAGTCATTTGCGGCTCCTGTCGCCTATTATTACCCGGATAAAATAGAGCGCGTCAATATCATCCGGATGAAATTAAACAGAAAGCCGAGCGCAGCGCACTGTCACGTGACTGAAAACAGGGATGACCTGACCCCAACCTCGAACTACATGAGGTCGTACGGAGGACACATGGCCTATAAAAGCATGCGCGAGTTTATGGCGCGGTTGGAGAGCGAGCAAAAATTGGTGCGGGTCCGCGAACCGGTCTCGACTGTCTTGGAGATGACGGAAATACAAACCCGTCTCTTGGCCACCGGCGGGCCTGCGACGCTCTACGAACATGCGTCAATGCCGGATGGGTCAAAGTCCAACATGCCCGTCCTGACCAATTTGTTTGGTACCGTGGAGCGCGTGGCCATGGGCGTAACCATGGACGGCAAAGACCGCCGGACCGCGCAAGACTTGCGCGAAGTGGGCGAGCTATTGGCCTTCTTGCGCCAGCCTGAGCCGCCACGTGGCCTGAAAGAAGCGTTTGACCTTTTGCCCTTGGCCAAAACCGTCATGCAAATGAGACCAAATACGATTTCCGGTGGCGTCTTTGCAAAAGCACCTTGCCAAGAAGTGGTTTGGGAAGGGTCAGATATCGATCTGTCGCGCCTGCCTATCCAAAGCTGCTGGCCAGGAGAACCTGCGCCTTTAATCACCTGGCCCTTGATCGTGACCAAAGGACCTAGCGACAAGCGGCAAGACAATTACAATCTCGGCATCTATCGCATGCAGCAATTGGGCAAGGACCGCGCCATCATGCGCTGGCTGGCCCATCGCGGCGGTGCACAACATTATAAACGTTGGAAAGACACCAAGCCCGAGCCTCTGCCCGCTGCTGTCGTCATTGGGGCAGACCCTGGCACCATTCTGGCCGCGGTAACCCCGGTCCCTGACACCTTGAGCGAATATCAGTTCGCAGGTCTTATGCGCGGTCGTAAGCTCGACCTTGTGCCGTGCAGAACCATCCCGATTGAAGTACCAGCAGAAGCTGAAATCATCATCGAAGGTCATGTACTGCTAGATGAATTTGCCGACGAGGGCCCCTATGGCGATCATACCGGCTATTATAATTCGGTTGAGAAATTTCCGATCTTCCAAGTTTCCTGCATCACGATGCGGAAGGATCCAATCTATCTTTCAACCTTCACCGGGCGCCCACCCGATGAGCCTTCGGTCTTGGGAGAGGCGTTGAACGAGGTCTTCATCCCCCTTCTTCAACAGCAATTCCCTGAAATCACAGACTTTTGGTTACCGCCAGAAGGTTGCTCGTATCGGATTGCTGTTATCTCGATGAAGAAGGCCTATCCGGGCCATGCCAAGCGGGTCATGATGGGCGCGTGGTCCTTCCTGCGCCAGTTCATGTACACCAAATGGATCATTGTGGTGGATGACGACATCAATGCGCGCGACTGGAAAGATGTGATG
This sequence comes from Aquidulcibacter sp., assembly GCF_044346625.1. Classification (GTDB taxonomy): domain Bacteria; phylum Pseudomonadota; class Alphaproteobacteria; order Caulobacterales; family Aquidulcibacteraceae; genus Aquidulcibacter. Next base: position 201,348 of record NZ_JBIIYV010000001.1, read on the forward strand.
TGGGCTGTATCTACTCGTATGGACCCCGCGCGCGACATTACGCTGGTTGACCGCACCCCCATCGACTATCTCGACTTTGCGAGCCCGGAAAGTGGTCTTGGCTCAAAGATTGGGCTCGATGCGACCAATAAGATTTATCCTGAAACGCATCGCGAGTGGGGCGAAGAGATTCGGATGGACAAGAAAGTCATCGATGCAGTGACCGAGAAATGGGGCCGTTTAGGCTTGCCTGGCGAAGGCAAGCCTATCTGGAAATAGAGCTTGGTTTGGCTATCAAGCTAGCAAGTTAAGACGCGGGCTATTTGGTCGGGCCTCTGCTTGGGCGCTATCCACGCGGAGAGCGTTTAATTCTGCGAGCGCCCCAGCCCACTGCACAGTTTCAGGGTTTGTTTTTGAGGGCTGCTCGCTCGGCTGTGGGCCATCCTTGGGATGGGCGGGGTCTATATTCTTCTTCGCATAAGAAACATCGGTGCAGTCGCGGCACATATAGCCATTGACGATTTCCATAGCGTCCCTCGTCGCCAACCATGTCTTCAGAAGAGGTTACGTGACACCCAAGCCATTGGTTACAATAAATTTTTACCTTTGATCAAGAAAAGATTTCATGGTTTATATATTCTTAACGGCGCTTGGACGCCTCTAACGCTAAGGCCCGCTTGGCCCGATGAATGGCGGCGTCCAACTCTTGGAGGAACCGCGAGCGGTCTGAAGCCGCGAAGGGCCGGGGACCAGCGGTTGCGACCCCCATAGCCCGGAGGTGTTCTCCGATCTCACGACCGGCCAAAGCTGAGCCAATGGAGTCACGCGTGAAAGGCTTGCCTTGATTGCCAATTGCTTGAGCACCGGCTTTCAGGGCGCGATCTGCCAAGGGAATGTCTTGGGTGATGACGATATCGCCGACCCTACAACGCTCTGCGATCCAATCATCGGCAGCATCGGGACTCGCGTTCACTATGAGGCGCTCAATCAGCGGGTGGTGGGGTATTTGGATAAAACTATTGGCGACGACATAAGTCTGCAAGCCATATCGCAATGCGACCTTATAAATCTCATCTTTGACGGGGCAGGCATCAGCATCGACAAATAGACGGGTCATGCCGCTTTATGGCCGAAAGCTTGGGGCAGCACCAGTCTGACGAAAGCAAAGGATCAGTCGCGCCCGCGTGGCAAGTCGACAAAGCCGGAATAATCCACCATGCGTTGGGGCATTAATTCCTCAAACTGCTCCCGCATGACACGGGCTAACTTCAAACCAAGATAAAGGGCCAAACAGCCCAATGAGACGACAATAAGACTTGTAATGATAATTGGCATGAAAGTGCCTCCCCACCATTTTTTCTCAGGCTAACACCCGAGTGCTGAAATCAAATAAACTTTCACTTTACGATTATGATGCGCCTTTTCATTCATTGTTAAAGGCTGATTCCACGACGATTTAATGTTATCTGCCAGATGGTCAGCCGATCTGGGCTGAAATGAGAGGCCCGTCATGACAGCATCTGCCGCCATCGCATTGTATACAGGACTGAATGTAATAATCATTTTTGCCTTAATCTGGCAGGTTATTGCCCATCGCCGCCGTGAGAAAATCACCTTGGGAGATGGTGGATTTCCGCCTTTAATCCGTGCGATCCGCGCCCATGCCAATGCTACAGAAATAGCGCCAATCGCCTTGATCGGTTTGATTGTTATGGCCATGGCCAATGCACCGCTTTGGGCCATTCATGTCGGCGGCTTGAGTCTTACACTTGGACGGGCGCTGCATGCGTATGGCTTGAGCCGCGATGAAGGGGCCTCCTTTGGCCGCATGGTCGGCATGGTTTTATCTTTGACGGCTTTGCTCTGGATTGGGGTGTATTGCATCTGGCTTGCGCTCTAGGCAAAAAACGTTTTGCCCAAACGACAAAGGGTCGCTGCCCGAGAACAGCGACCCTTCAGCCCCCAAAAGCGCTATAAAGGCGCTCTTAGCTTAGAATACACCTTGGCCAACGCCACCATCGACAAACATTGAAGCGCGATAAGTCGCGGTTTGTTGGGTTGCCGACTGACGCGTATTGGTGAAGGTCTCAGTCCGGGTGATCGTGGCATATTTGATGCCAGGACCAAAGCGGCGCAATAGCGAGCGTTCGTTGCAATCGGCTTCAGCTTTTTGCGCAACGCACTGGACTGTGGCTGCGCCAACAGCACCCTTGTCGCCGCTGTAAACCAAAGCCTGACCTTTTTGGCACGAAATGGTGCGACCACCATCAAAGTTAGCTTCGCCATTGACTGTTTTGCCAATGGTCACTTCCATGCGAGTCCCTGCCATACAGCGGAAGACTTCGCCATCAAACTCAGCACCAACTTTGGCATCGCCATTGGTGCGCGAAGCGGGGTGTGGCATGCCACGGTCGTCCATACATACAGCGCGAATCGCAATGGTTTCTGTGATGGTGCGGCTGTCCTGGAATTGTTCCATTACGGTAGCTGTTTGGCCACCAGAAACTTGCAAGCCATCGATCAAGCCAGTGGTCGCTGGCATGGGGACAGAGAAGCCGCCACCACCGCCGCCGCCAATATAAACGCCGCCGCCACCGCCGCCGCCGACAATAGTGGTGCTACCGCCCACATAAGTGTTGCCACCTACCAGAACATTGGTGCCGCCGAAATAGCTGCCGCCAACGCTGACATTCACATTCGGGCCAGGGACATAGACATTAGGCACGCCGACGATGTGGCCAGTGGCAGAACCGCAGCAACCGCCAGATGGGCCTTGAACTACTGGGATATTTGTTGTGCCGTTACCGCTGCTGCCACAGCCCTTGCATCCACCAGCTTGTGCGGATGATGCCATAAAGGCCGCGAGAAGTGTGGCTGCGGCGATGTATCGAACTGAAACACTCATGGTGGAACTCCCGGAAATCTACCCAACCATCCAGCAAGTCCGGCGCCAATTTCGCGCGTGTGGAGAGTATCGGCAGTCGAGGTCACCCAACTGGTTTGGCATGAGTCCTGCGCTACCCCTCGGAAAGCGGCCAGAAAGCGGCTTAAGTTGAGGAAACATACATGCATTTCGGCGCACTTCATCCAGAAAGCCGGGCCTTCTTGAGCTCCTGGCAAGCCCTAAACGGTCTGTCAGACCAATCTGAGGCAGGTTCTGCCATGTCAAAAGACGCGTCATCCATGATTGGGCGTATCTTTTTGGCGCAGCGGGCAAGTGAAGGCGTCTTCACCTTTAAGACCGTTGGCAGTGACTTGAGATTGTGGACTGGTAGGGACTTGCGTGACCATGATGTCGCAAGCCTCTTCCATGGCGCAGACCGTAACTTGATCCGCGCGCTTCTGGAGTCCGCGATTACGGGACCAGGTCCCGCATTGGCCCGCGCTGCCGCTTTTGGTGCCGGATTTGGCCAAAGAACGGAAGTTGAATGGGTGTTCCTACCCTTGACGGATAAATCCGGTGCAGACCGGGTTTTGGGCCTGTTTCAGCCGATCAATCAAGCTCAGTCGATTTCCAAGCCTGTCCTCCGCTTTTCATTGACCGCCTTGTTGCCGCCAACCCCTGAAATGCCAGTCCGCCAAGGTCTGAGGCTTGTGGTCAGCCGCGACTAATCGACTATTTATTGGGTTGTGATCCAGTTTGGAATTGCAGCGCAGCCAAGTCTGCATAAAGGCCACCTTTTGCAATCAACTGGTCGTGCGTACCTGTTTCAACAATATGGCCTTGGTTGAGCACCAAAATGAGATTGGCCCGACGGACTGTTGACAGGCGATGCGCGACCACAATCGTCGTACGATTGGCAGCAAACCGATCAAGGGCTTCTTGAACTCGCGCCTCAGAATCTGAGTCTAATGCACTGGTAGGTTCATCCAGCAACAGGATTGGGCTGTCGCGCAAGATAGCGCGCGCCAAGGATAGACGTTGGCGCTCCCCACCTGATAGGTGCGTTCCCCTTGGACCAACTTGGGCTGATAGCCCGTCTGGCAAGCGATCCACAAAGTCACATGCTGCGGCAGACAGGGCCGCGCGAATGGCAGCTTCATCTGCACCGGGCATGCCCATCGCGACATTATCGGCAATGGTGGCGTCAAACAGCGTGGCGTCTTGGCTGACCAAGGCAATGTGCTGGCGCAAACTGGCCAAAGTCGCTTGACCAATGTCTTGCCCATCAATCAAGACGCGCCCCTCGCTTGGATCGAACAATCGTGGGATCAAATTGAGTATCGTGGACTTGCCAGCACCAGAGGGCCCAACCAAGGCCAAAGTTTGGCCAGGCTCTGCCATGAAGCTGATTTTGTCCAAGCCCACAGTGCCATTGGGCCAGTTGAAGCCAACGTTTTGAAACCCAATCCGACCAGGGCCACGGGTAAGGGTTACCGCTTGTGGTCGGTCTCCTATGCTGGGGGTTTCATCCAAAACAGAGAAAAAGCGCGCTAAAGCCGAAAGCCCTTCTTGCAGGACGCTATTTAAGCCGCCAAGACTGCGGATCGATTGGGCAGCCAACAAGAGTGAGGCGATAAAGGCTGTCAATGTGCCGACGCTGGCTGCTCCTTGGCTGATGCGAAAGCCGGCAAATGCAAATACGCCAGCAATGGCGAGCCCGCCCAAAACTTCAAGGATAGGATCTACCCGGCCTTTTTGTTCGGCCATTTTCAGCAAGAGCGACATTCGGGTCGAAAGCGCTGCCCCCACGCGATTGCTTTCGGCCTTTTCCAAGCCATAGGTTTTCACCAAGCGGATGCCGCCTAAACTTTCTTCAACTACACCTGCTAGGTCTGCCGCTTGGTGTTGAGCCCGTGCAGCGGTCTTTCTAAGTCGCGCCCCGATCGTCGACACAGGGCCAATCGCCAAGGGCAGGATGACGAGGCAGACCAAAGCCAATTGCCAGTCGCCCATCAACATAACCGCGACGACCCCGACCAAAGTCAGAATGTCGCGCACGAAGCTGTTTGCAGCGCGCAGCACAGTTTCTCGAACGGCATTGATGTCGTTTAAAAAGCGCGCGGAGAAGGCCCCCGAAGGCTCAGCGCTGAGGCGGGCGAAATCCAGGGTCAATAACTTGGCAAATAAGTCCTTTTGCAGCTTGGTGGTAGCAGCCAGCGCCACTCGATTGGTTAAGACCGTGGAAGCATACAGCGCGACAGCCTTGATCAGGGTCGCTGCGATAATCGCCAAAGGCCCAATCGTGACCATCGCGGCGGGGGTCAGCCAACTGGACTTACTGTCTGGAGCCGGACCAGCACCTGCGCTCAACGCCGCCAAAGCATCGATGACTTGACCAAATAGCCAAGGATATGAAGCTGAAGCGGCGGCCACCACCGCCATTAATAGGGTGGCGAACCACAACATACTGGTATGCGGTGTCAGCCAGCCCGACCAAAACCGCTTGATTAGATCGGTACTTTGCACCGACTGGGTGTCAACACCTTTAGTGATCGTCTTCATCCGGGGTTGGCCCGTTTGGATCGATCAAACGGTGGGCGTGGATCACGAAGTAACGCATATGGGCGTTATCTACCGTGCGCTGGGAAGCACTTTTCCAAGCGTCCCGGGCCTCGGCATAATTTGGATAGGCCCCAACAAAGTCCATTGCCTTCAGATCGCGAAACTCCACATCCTCAAGGTCCTGTACTTCCCCACCGACGACGATGTGGAGCAATTGTTTCTTTGGGGCGGCTTTACGTTCCATTTCTTCCTCACGACAGTTTTACATGGTGGACGCGATCAATGAGTAAGGGATGTAAGGGCTTTCCCGCAACCACCAGACTTTTTTGAAGTGGTACTAGCTGATTGTAAACAAAAGCTGCACCTTCATGAGTGGTTGCCAGCGCGCCTGCCTCGTTCACGATCACATGTGCGGCAGCTAAGTCCCAATCGCTCTTGGCCGAGAGAGCAATTGCGCCATCATAATGACCTGCCGCCACAAGGCACATGCGATAGGCAATCGAATTGCGCGAAACGACATCCATTTCGGGCCAAGGCGTTGGCCAAGCTGGGTGCCGGAACATGCCCGGGTCACCCAGCATAGCACAGCCTTCCAACTGATCCACGATACTGGGTTCGATTGCGACACCATTGAGACGCGCCCCGCCGCCTTGAAATGCATCAAACATCTCACCTGTCGCAGGATTGAACACCACACCTAACACGGGCTGACTGTCCGCCAATAGGCCAATACAAATTGTGAAATGCGGCTTGGCCTTGATAAAGGCACGGGTTCCATCAATTGGGTCGACAACCCAGCAGAAGCGCGCGGATTGTCGCGATTGATCATCAACGGTCTCTTCCGACAGCCAGCCATAGTCGGGCCGCTTAGCCAACAAGCGCTCTTTCAACAAGGCATCAATCGCCAAATCGGCATCACTGACCGGATTATTGGGTGACTTATCGCGCACATCCATTTGCGTACCGAAATAGCGCATCGCAACGGCGCCCGCCTCCGTGGCGGCGTCCAATGCAAGTGCCAGATCAGCCGCCAAATTCATGCTCTATGCCCCCGCAATCGTCATGGCTGGGATCAAAAGACTGGGGCATTGCAGCGATGCGCGACCATCATAATCGATGCCGGGGATCAGCTTAGCGTACATGTCCAGCATGTTACCAGCTACTGTGATTTCGTTGACGGGGCGTACAATTTTGCCATTCTCAAACCAAAGACCCGAAACACCCACAGAGTAGTCACCGGTATTTTGGTTGAAACTGGGAGACAAGGTTTCGATAACCACCAAGCCATTTCCTGCTAGCGCCTGTAATCCCGCGAGGTCATGTTGGCCCGGCATCACGGTTACATTGCTTGAGCCAATACCCGGTGCCCCGCCAGGGTTCATGCTGGCATGGCCTGTTGACTTCAGACCTAATTGCTTTGCGCTGGCTGTATTGAGCAACCAAGTTTGCAGCACACCGTCAATTACCAGGTCGCGGGCTGCCACCGGCAGGCCTTCACCATCAAACGGGTGAGAAGACCAACCCCCCTTTTCCAAAGGATTATCGGTAATGCAGATGTTGGACGCAAACACCTGCTGACCCAACTTATCGCGCAGGAACGAAACCCCTCGCGCCACAGAGGCCCCTGAGATGGCGCTTAGAAAGAAGCTGATCAGACGGCTGGCCACCCTATTTTCGAAGATAACAGGCGCGACACAGCTTTCAAGTTTGGTAGCACCCAAGCGTGCCAGCGTGCGCTCACCAGCGTTGCGGCCGATGGTAGCGGACGCCTTCAAGTCTTTCAAAAAGCGGCTGGAGTCGCTGTCCCAATCGCGCTCTTTATGGTCACCACGTTCCGCAATGGCGGACAGACCCAAGCCCCAAGATGTGCCGCGATAGCCGCCCCTAAACCCGTTGCTTGCGCCATACACGACTTGGCTTGCGCCCCATTCAGCACCCGAGCCCCCGGAATTGGTTATACCTGCAAGATCTAAAGCAGCGGCCTCGCTCTCCAAGGCGCGGGCTTCAAGATCGGCTATATCGGCTTCTGTGTCGTCCCAAAGCTCGAGATCAACTTGATCTTTAGCAAGGTCTCTGGCGGCGGGCAGGCCACACCAAGGGTCTTCTGCTGCGGCCTTCGCCATGGCCACAACCCGTTCTGCCAATGCATCTAGAGCGGCTAAGCTAAAGTCGGAAGTTGAAGCGCCAGCTTGTTTCTTGCCGATCAAGACCCGTAAGCCAGCTGAGCGGCTTTCTTCGCTTTCAACTGATTCCAACTGGCCAAGCCGCACGGACACAGACAGGCTTTTGCGGTCTAAACAAGCCGCATCGGCCGCTTCAGCACCTAAGAATTTTGCGCGGGACAGGAGCCGATCAACGGCTGCATCAAGATTTGAGCTCATAGTTTACTTCTAAAGCGGGTTTGACTCGATGCGAAGTCAATTGCGCACAAAAGCTTCAGTGCGACCATTTAGATTCTGATAGCCCTGCTCTGCTGAACGAGCCCTCTAAAGCGCGGAGTCGAGATCTGTGCTCAGCAATTGTTCGGCAAAAGCGTCCGCATCAGCTGCCAAGGTTTTTTGTTCGCTCTGCCAAGACTGATAATAGACAAAGCCACCAACACCTAGAACCAAGCTCGCAGCCAAAGCGCCGAAGGTCTTGACCCAATCAGGACGCGATGCCGACTGTGTGCTGAAAGCAGCCATTGCAGCCGCTTCGATGCGGGCAGCGGGCATCTCTGGCACTGGGCTAGCGTGAACCAATACTTTGGCCAGAGCCTTATTCAGCGGGTGATGATCCAAGATACTCATGCTGCATGTCCTTCCACGGACGCTTGTAACAAATCGGCCTTCTCAGACGCAAGGGCTAGCCGCAAGGCGCGTCGGCCTCGAGCCAATAGAGATTCCACGGCATCAACACTAATGCCTAAAACTTCGCCAACCTCTTTGGCGGCCAGTTCCTCATAATGGGTGAGGACAATGGCAGCCCGTTGGCGATCGGGTAAACCCGCGAGGGCAGCATCAACGCAATCACGCAAGGCGGTTTGATGCAACCTTGTGTCGGGCATTGGCCCGGGATCGAGCGGCTCGGGCGCTTGGTCTTCGTCAACAAAGCGTCCGGCTTTTCGCAGACGGTCGAAACAAAGATTGGTGGTCACTTGGTGCAGCCACGTCTCAACCCTTGCCCGACCGGTCTGCCAAGTTGGCAGGACTTTCCACAGACGGATCAGCGCTTCTTGGGTCACATCTTCAGCCTCTGCGGCATCTCGCAAGAGACGCCAGCTGATCCGCCATAGCTTAGGCGAGACAGCTTTGACCAAAGCGGCAGCCGCGGCGCGGTCACCGCGGCCCGCTTTGGCGATCAAGCCCGCCAAGGGATCAAAGACGAGGGGGTTTGACACGCTAGGAGACCCTGTTCTGATTTACCAAGGACGACCGGGTCCACGACGTGGCCCACCTTCGCGTCCTTGTCGGGCAGCAGCGGCAGCTTCTTCCCGGGTCAAGCGACCATCCTTATTGGCATCAGCGCGCTCAAACATCGGATCAGGGCGCCCAATCCATTCGTCGCGACTAATCTTGCCGTCCTTGTTGGCGTCGTAGGCCCCAATGGGTGGTGGGGGAGGCGGCCCATCGCGGCGATCCTTCTTCCGGTCACCCATTTTGCCGCGCATGGCATCGAGTTCATCGCGGGTGACGCGACCATCTTTATTTGCATCGAGGCGGGTAAACATCTCAGCCGAGCGCTCTTGCATTTTGGTTTGCTTTTCTTGCATGCGGGCGGCCATCGCGGCGTCAAACTCTGCCCGTGTGACCGCACCATCCTTGTTGGCGTCAGCAAGGCTCATTAAGTCGCGGCCCTCCCGGGGTTCGCGCGGTGGTCCTTGCATGCCATCTGGGCGAGGTGGACGGGGTGGACGGGCAGCGCGCATTTCGTCGTCGGTGACAAAACCGTCTTTATTCTTGTCGGCCCTATCAAACACGGCGGAACGCGCCGTGCGCACTTCGTCCATGGTAATGGCACCATCTTTATTCAGGTCCGCGCGCTCAAAAAAGCCAGGACCTTCCCCTGGAGGGGGCGGTGGGCCTTGTTGGGCCAGAACGGGGGTTGCCAACAACATCAAGCCAGCGGTGGCAAGAACTATCTTTAAACGCATGATCTGGTTCCTTTGTGCAGCTGACCTCGGGGGAGAAGGCCAAGCTTGTTTGCGATCTGGTTTTAAAACGCGGCTGAAAGCCTATTCCGTCGAAACGCCTGCAATCTCATTAAAGTGATGAAGAATAAGGGCGCGCGCATCATCATACATAGCGATCGCTGTCTGGAAGTCTGGTGCATCAAGGCAGTGCGCGACCGCTTGGGTTAGGCCAGCAGCTGCCGTGATCGGGTCGAAATCAGAGCCTGCAGCTACGGCGAGGAGTTGTCGCACATTCTGGAGGACAGAGCCCGCTTTGACTAAGCGCCCTGCCTCTTCGGGGTCCAGAAACCCATAATGTGCAAGCGCTTGGATTGCTTCAACCGTGTTGGCGTGAATGATGGGCTTGCCGGAACCTGCAGCCGCTAACTGATGATATTGCGCAAAGAACTCCAGATCAATCAGCCCGCCACGTTGCCGCTTTACATCCCAGCCGCCGCGCACCGGATGGGCGGCAACCATCTTTTCGCGCATGGCAAGGATTTCGCTGGCCAAAGTCTCAGTTGGCCGCGGCTTTTGCAAAACCCTTTGGGCAAGCGCCGCGATCTCGGCCATAAGACTTGTATCCCCCGCAACTGGGCGCAACCGCGTTAAGGCTTGAAACTCCCACGTCCAAGCTTGGCTGTCATAATAGCGCTCTAGCGCAGATAGTCGCACGGCAACCGGCCCTGCCCTTCCAGACGGCCTTAGCTGCATATCAACTTCATAGAGGCTACCTTCGGCGGTCTGGACCGACAAGGCAGAAACCAAGCGCTGGGTAAGCCGCGCATGCCATTGCTCGCCACTGATCGGGCGCTTGCCATCAGACTCACTTTCTGAGTCAACAACATCGTAGACAATCATCAAGTCGAGATCGGAGTCTGCAGCCAATTCCTGCCCGCCAAGTTTTCCCCATGCACAGATCGCCAACCGTCCAGGAATACGGCCATGGGCTTCTGCCATAGCTTCGTAGGCGACTGGCAGAAGCGCGGAAATGCTCGCTTCGGCGAGGTTTGAATAAGCAATTCCCGCCTCCTCAGCCTTGGCGCGGCCGTGCAACACCTGAAAGCCAATTCGGAACATTTCCTCGCGGTGGGCGCGGCGCACGGCATCGAGAGATTCTTCAAAGCCATGCGCTTGCGTTAGGCCAGCATTCAAAACCTCTAAGCGTGTCTGAGGTTCATCCATGGATAGGGGTGCGGAGAAACGCGGTGAGAGCATCGCGTCCAAGATGGCGGGTCGTTGTGCCAGCACTGCCCCTAACCGCGGGGCTAGCGCCAAAGTCGCACAGGTCTCCTTCAGGATAAGTGGCTCAGCCTTAAACAAAGACAGGACCTGAACGCCCGCTGGCAGAGCAGCAAAGAAGTCCTGAAAGCGCACGAAACCCGTGTCGGCTTCCCCGGTTGCTGCGATGGCTTGCAATAAATCCGGTGTCAGGGCCGTTAAAAGTTCACGCGCCCGTGCGGTCCGTGTTGCGGGCACATGGCCATGGTGCCAAGCGCGAATGGTGCGGGCGATCTGGCTGGGCTCGCTAAAGCCCAATGACGCGATGGTCTCTATTGTCTCGGGGTCATCCTCCACACCGGTAAACACCAACGAACCCAGCGGGCTGGATAGAGATATGCTGTCTGGGAACAGTTCTCGCACACGGGTTCGCACCATCTCGCGACAGGCTCTGATGTCTCGGTCGAGCGCTGCAAGGTCCGCATGGCCAGACAAAGCTGCCACGCGGGCACGCCGGTTTGGGTCGGCAGGCAATTTATGGGTCTGCTCATCATCGAGCATTTGGATTCGGTGCTCGATCGTGCGCAAGAAGCGATAGCCTGATGCCAAGTCATCGCGGGCAAGACCATCGATCCGGCCAGCAGCAACCAGCGCATCAAGAGCTTGCAGCGTTCCTCGCACCCGTAAACTGGGGTCGCGGCCGCCCAGAATAAGTTGCTGCGTCTGGGCAAAAAACTCAATCTCGCGAATACCGCCCCGGCCTAGTTTTACGTCAAAAGCTGGATCGTCTAAGTCTGTGGAGCGGCGGACCGCGTGGATTTGGCGGAGAATAGACTGCACGTCGTCAATCGCGGCAAAGTCCAAATTCTTCCGCCAAATGAAAGGTAATAGATGCGTCAGAAGACTGCGAGCCGCCTCAAAATCCCCGCCAATGGCGCGCGCCTTGATAAAGGCCGCTCGCTCCCAATTCTGACCGACACTCTCATAATAGGCTTCAGCCGCACGCAGGGACACGGCAACCGGGGTTGAGGCTGGGTCTGGGCGCAGACGCCAGTCCACTCGAAAGACATAGCCCTCTGCCGTTACCTCTTCGAGAATGCGGGAGACGGATTGCACCTGGCGGACACACACACCACTGGCAGCATCTTGATCCTCTGGACGAAACGCATCTCGATCAAAAAACGCAGCAAGATCAATGTCGCTCGAATAATTGAGTTCTTGCGCGCCATGCTTGCCCATCGCAATAATGAAGAGACCCGGGACCTGATCGGGTTTCAGAAAGCTTGCCGCATCTCGACTAGCAGCAGACCGACTGGCCAAAATCATGGCGGTTTGGGTGGCTTGGTCGGCTAAATCGGACAACGCAAGAGTCACCGCTCCCAGGTCCAACTGCCCACTTAAATCGCCAAGCGCACAGGCTAGGTGCGTATCGGCTTTCGCATGACGCAGCGCTGCCATGGCTTCAGGAACACCAAGCTCTGCCGCCTTCTGGGCACTAAACAGACTAGCAGCAAGGACTTCAGAGACTTGACCAGACAGAAGGGCACTGGCCGCCTCTGGTCGCCTTTGGCTCAAGCGATCGAGGTAGGGGGCAACAAGGCGCGCTGCCGCTAAGGCATCTGTTAAAGACCCTAAGGACTTAACACCGACCATCAGGCTTTAAGCGGCAGGATCAGCCGCGCCTCTAGGCCGAAATCATCGCCGCTCGGCAGGCCATCAGCCAAAACAAGCCGCCCACCGTGTAATTCCGCAATCGCCACCGCCAAGGACAGGCCAATGCCGGACCCCGGCAAGGAGCGCGCGCTATCAAGGCGTACAAATCGCTCCAACACATGGTCGCGCTGATTGACTGGAATCCCGCTTCCACTATCGCAGACGCTGATCGACATTTGATTAGCAGGTAGGCGCTTGGCGGAAAGCTGCACCGCGCCTTCACGAGTATATTTGACGGCATTATCCAAGAGATTGGAGATAGCTTGCGCCAAGAGGGATCTGTCCGCCATAATCATGAGTTCGGGCTCAATTTCATCTGTAAAAACTGAGCCCGCTTCTTCGATCACCGGCTCAAACAAGTCGGCCAATTGGCCAAGCAAAAGGCTGACATCCAAGAGCTCCAGCTTACCACCTTCACCTGCTTCTAGGCGAGACAAGCGCAGCACAGCATTAAACGTCGCGACGACACCGTCCAACTGGATCAAGGCATCTTCAATCGCATCGCGCAAGTCTTCGGTTGTTTGTGCCTTTGCGGCTGCCCCTTCTAAGCGTGCCCGTAGCCGTGTAAGTGGGGAGCGCAAGTCATGCGCAATCGAATCCCCCGTGGTGCGCGCGGCAGCAACCAAACGGTCAATCCGCTCCAACATCGCATTGAGGTCTTCGGTTAGATCATCAAATTCATCGCCGTCACCGGGCCTAATCGTCCGCACGGCCGCCCGACGCTTTAGGTCGCCAGCCATAACTGCCCGCGTCGTCCGGGTCAGTTCATCAACGCGCCCAGCGGCCTGTCGTGCAGCCAGAAAGCCACCAATCAGCGCAAAAGCTAATACCCCTGCCCCGCCCATCCATATGACTCGCGCAACATGGTCTGCGATCTGCAAGCCAGGACCCAAATCGCGGGCAACGAACAGGCCAAAACCGTCGGGTCCTGCCAAAAACAAGCCCCTCGCTCGTCTGCGTTCAACTTTGCCAGTCTCCAGATCAGGGCGCTCATAACTAAAGCCTGAAGAGACAGCGCGCTCGGGCTGGAGCGCGCTTTTTGGATCTGGTTTATTGATTTGGGAGAGGTCGAGGGGGACAACGTCAATATTGCCAGACAGGACTTTGCCGTCGGGCTGGACCAACACATAAAGGGAATCACTGGCCCGCGCGGCGCGCTGGATGACTTCCATATTGAGGCCGTCGACATTCTGGCGCTGCCAGATATCAGCCAGCTGTGACAGCTCTTGGCGGGCAAACCGATCTGCCTCCAAACCTAATCGACCGACGGTCGTAGCATAGAGGAAGCCCAGCAGCAGGATCGCGAAGCCCGCGAAGAGACCTGCAAATGCCATGGCGACGCGAAACGTCGTGGTGCGCATCAGCGACCGCAATGACAAGAGCAGCTTTTTGATCATCAGGTTTAGGCTTCGAGCCGATACCCGGCACCACGCACCGTGTGCAGCATGGGCTTATCGAACTCGCGATCAATTTTTGAGCGCAAGCGCGAGACATGGACGTCGATCACATTGGTCTGTGGATCAAAATGATAGTCCCACACTTTCTCCAACAGCATGGTACGGGTCACCACTTGGTTGGCATTGCGCATTAGATATTCTAGCAGGCGAAACTCTCGCGGCTGAATGTCGATCTTACGGCCTTCCCGTCGAACAACACGGGCTAGCAAGTCCATCTCCAGCTCACCGACTTTGAGGTGGGTCGAGGGTGCACCGCCTTCGTGGCGACGTCCCAAGGCTTCAACGCGGGCAATCAGTTCGCTGGCGGCATAGGGCTTTGCCAAATAATCATCGCCACCAGCCTTTAGGCCTTCCACCCGATGCTCGACATCGCCTAAGGCCGACAAGAACAACACTGGGGTTGCGATGCCGGCTGTGCGCAAGTCTGCGACAACACTCAGGCCGTCTTTCTTCGGCAGCATGCGGTCGAACACCAAGACATCGAATGCCCCACCGCGCGCCATCAACTCTCCCGTTGGACCATCTGCGGCCAAATCAACCACATGGCCAGCTTCTTCCAGAGCACGCCGCATGTAGAGTGCGGTGTCTCCAGCATCTTCAACAATGAGAACACGCATCGGATTCCCCCCTGATGGCGCCAATTACTTTTTAGGCTGTGACTTAGATGCTGCCTCCAAGGGCAGAGGCACAAACCCGCCACCGCCATTTTGGCTTTGCACAAAGAGCCCAATGAAAGAGCGACCTGCAGCACGAGCAGCTTCGATGGCTGCATCGAGTTCTTCGGCAGAGCGAACTTCCTCGTCATTGGCCGTCAAAATGGCATCGCCTGCACGAATGCCCCGCTCTGCTGCGCGAGAGTCCGGATCAACCTCCAAGATCAAAACACCTGGTTCGTTTGCAGGAAGGCGCAAGCGGGTGCGGGCTTGTGCTGACAACGGACCAACACTTAAACCAAGGACATTGGTTGCAGGGCTTGTAGGCTGAGCTGCATCTGCACCGGCTACCGGGTCAGCTTGGCTCAATTGCTGCTCAGAAGGACGGGCCGCAATGGTTACCTGCACGGTGCGACGAACACCTTTTGCGCCTGCTACATCCAATCGAACAACATCACCGACGCGGGTTTGGCCGACGCGGCGGGTCAAATCGGAAGACCCTTCAATCTTTGTACCGTTGAACGCCACCACAACATCGCCGCGCTTCAGGCCCGCTTTAGCCGCTGGGGCACCTGGCGTGACGCTTCCGATCATGGCACCTTTGACATCGCTGCCTAAGCCCCAGCTATCAGCCATTTCGCGGCTGACATCTTGGATAACAACGCCCAGCCAGCCGTAAGTGACTTTACCTTGCTCAATGATTTGCTTGGTGGTCCGGTCAGCCAAGGAGGCTGGAATAGCAAAGCCAATACCTACATTGCCGCCAGAGCGGGAGAAGATCGCCGTATTCACGCCAATCACACGGCCGCTCATATCAAAGGTTGGACCGCCAGAATTGCCGGGATTAATTGGCGCGTCGACCTGAATAAAGTCAGCAATATTGCCTTCATTGCGAATGTCGCGGCCCAGAGCTGAGACAATCCCTGCAGTCGCCGTACCGCCTAGACCAAACGGGTTGCCGATCGCGACTACCCAATCCCCAACGCGGACGCGGGCTTCAGGGGCAAATTGCACATAAGGAAAGCTTTTGCCTTCGACTTTTAGCACCGCTAGGTCTGTCCGCTCATCACGGCCAACTACGGTTGCCTTCAATTCGCGACCATCTTTCAAAGTTACGTTGATTTCCTTGGCCTTTTCCACCACATGGTTATTGGTAACGATATGGCCAGTCGATGTAATGAAGAAGCCTGAGCCGCCGCCGCGTTGCTCACGCGGGCGGGCTTGATTGCCGCGCTGGTTTGGCATTTGTTCGAAGAAGCGACGCCATTGCGGCGGCATGCCTTCTAGATCATCTGCAGATGGACGTTGTGTGTCCTCTTCGGCAAGTGCGACCACTTCCAATGACACCACAGCAGGCGATACGCGCTCTACCAGATCGGCAAAGCCAGGCAGCATCGCAGCAGCTTTCGGCGCTTCTGTTTTGATTTGTTGGGCGGCTGATATGCTGGGTGACAAAATCTGACCCGCACCGAACGCCGCCACAGCTAAAGCCAGCGCCGCAGCCCCAGTCAGGACCGGACGACGCAAAAAGCGATCTGCTTTGGTCTTCTGCGCCACAGGGCCAGCCGCAGGGCCAGCCACAGGGCCAGAAAGTGTGGTCGGGTCTTCACCTTGCTTATCCAACGACATGAAACTTCATCCTGCAGTGTGCATCGACCCGCCATTCGAGCCGTATGGTGGATACATTATGACAGGGCTAAGATGGCCATACCATGGCCAAAACATTACAATGTTGTAAGAAAGCAGCTTGGCAGATGAACATGCTGTTAGAATAAAGCCTCAGTCTGTGGAGGCCTTGTTTTCAAACTCTTTCAGGGCTGCCATTGCGTGAGCGTCATCCACTGCCGGGGCCGACATCGGTGCTGCTTGGGAGCGTCGGCTTGCTAAATAAAGGCCTACGCCCCCTAACAGTAGCAAGACCAATGGCGCGCCCCAAAGCGCAAAGGTATCGATCCCGATTCGAGGTCGAAGTAGAACAAACTCGCCATAGCGGTCGGCAAAGAAGCGCCGAACTTGGGTATCGCTATCGCCGGCTGCAACTCGTTCACGAATGGCTTTGCGCATGTCGACCGCAATCTCAGCGGACGACAGGGCGACTGGCTCGTTCTCGCACACAACACAGCGAATCTCGCGGGCGAGGTTCTGCGCGCGGACTTCCAGCGCAGGATCGCTCAACGGCGCTTCAACCGCTTGAACGCCTTGGGGTGCGGCGAGCAAAGCCAGCCATCCCATCACGAAGAACGATAGCAGCGCGCGTCTCATTCAGCAGCGACGCCAACATTGGTCGGGTCAACTGGGGGTACCACACCATTGCCACGCTTTGGCTTGGCGGGCTGGGGTGCGCCAATACGCAACCGGCGATCAGTGAGGCTGATGCCTCCACCCAGAGCCATTAGGAAGGCTCCACCGAAAATCGCAAGCACCAAGGGGTTCCAGTACAGTCGCACGGTCCAAGCCATGCGACCGTTGATCTCAGCAGGGTCACCCAATGCTGCATAGACATCGCCAGCTAAAGAGGAGCGCAAGGCCACTTCCGTGGTCGGCATCCGCGCAGCGGGATAAAAGCGCCGTTCTGGCGCTAGTGTGATTTCTCGCTTGCCATCCGTGACAACCAATTGCGCGCGGTCGGCGTAATAATTCGGGCCTTCTTCGGCGGTGACCGCTTTTAAAGTTACGGTGCGTCCCGCAAAACGTGTGGTCTCACCCAAGCCTAGGGAGGCCGTGTGCTCAACACGGAAGGCGGTTTCAGAAACCGCACCCAGCACAAATATGCCCATGCCCAAATGCGCCACAGTCATGCCCCACGCCGCGCGCTGCAGCCCTTTGACACGGGCCCAGACTTGAGGTGCCGGCAACTTACCAAAACGGACGCGGTCAAGCACTTCGGCAATCGCGCCACAAACCAGCCAAGTTCCAAGGCCAATCCCGATTGCTGCCAAGGCTTTCCCGCCCATCAAGGCCCAGCTCAAGGTGATGGCCAGCGCGGTCAAAGCGGCTGCCACCCAAAGGCGCTGCAGCACGGCCATCAAGTCCCCGCGCTTCCAGGCCAAATAGGGCGCGACCGGCAAAGCCAGGAGGACCAAGGCCATCAATGGTGTGAAGGTCAGATTGAAATAGGGTGGCCCAACAGACAGAGCGCGCTTGAACACCGCCTCGCCCAAAAGCGGGTAGAGCGTACCGACCAATACGGTGGCGGTTGCGACAGTTAGGAACAAATTGTTCAAAACCAAAGCCCCTTCTCGACTGATCGGGGCAAAGAGGCCGCGATCAGAGCCTAAGCTGGGGCCGCGCCAAGCGAACAGGCTCAAAGCGCCACCGGTAAAGACTGCTAGGATCATAAGGATAATGAAGCCGCGCTCTGGATCGAGCGCAAAGGCGTGAACCGAAGTCAAGACGCCAGAGCGAACGAGAAAGGTGCCCAATAAGGACAAGGAGAAGGTTAGGATCGCTAGCAACACGGTCCAACTGGCAAGCCCGCCACGCTTTTCGGTTACAATGGCAGAATGCAACAGCGCTGCCCCGAGGAGCCAAGGCATAAAGCTGGCATTCTCAACGGGGTCCCAGAACCACCATCCGCCCCAGCCCAGCTCATAATAGGCCCAGTAAGAGCCCAAGGTGATGCCAATCGTCAAAAACGTCCAAGAGGCCAAAGCCCAAGGCCGGACCCAGCGTGCCCAAGCAGCGTCCACGCGGCCCTCTAACAAGGCTGCCACGGCTAATGAAAAGACCACCGACGAGCCGACATAGCCCAAATAAAGAAAAGGTGGATGGGCCGCGAGAGCTGGGTCCTGCAGCAAGGGGTTGAGATCTGCCCCTTGTAACGGTGCAGGGTCCAAGCGGACAAATGGGTTAGAAGCAAAGGCCAAATAGGCCATCATGACTGCGGTCAAAAGACCTTGGACTCCTACAGCCCGCGACCGCAAATCCCATCGCAATCCTTTGGAGAAATGGGCCAACATCCAGCCAAATCCAGCTGAGATGAGGCACCACAATACCATTGAGCCTTCATGGCTGCCCCAAGTACCCGCTATTTTGTAAAGCAATGGTTTTAAGGTGTGACTGTTGCTGGCAACATTTTGGACCGAGAAGTCAGACCGAATAAAGGCGCTCATCAGTGCAAAGAAGGCCAGAGCGATCGCAAAAAAGGAGATATCAGAAGCCGCCTTTGCCATAGCGGCAAATCGGCCGTCGCGAGCGTGGCCGCCCCACAATCCGGTTGCCGCTTGGGCAAAGGCGGCAAAAAGCGCGAGGAAGATAAGGAAGTGTCCGAGTTCTGCGATCATAACCGACTATGTACCCCGCAGCTCTTTAGGTTCAACCTGTTTCCGCTGCTCAAACCACGTTTCGCAAACAAGACGGGGTTAAACTATTTCGACCCTGTGTAGGTTGGGTTCGCCATATTGGCACCGGTTCCCAAATTGGATTGGTTGCTGGTTTGATTGACTGGCAGAGGCGCGTCGCGCCACTGGCCAGAGGCTTTCAAGGAATCCGCCACTTCTTTGGGCATGTAGTTTTCATCGTGTCGGGCAAGGATCGTGCGCGCCTCAAACGTATCAGGTGCTGTGAACTTGCCCTCTGCGACAACACCCTGGCCTTCGCGGAACAAGTCCGGCAGCACACCGCGATAGCTAACGCGCATGTCGGCATTCATATCAGTCACAACGAAATTGACTTTGCCATTATCGCCCCGCACCACAGTACCCTTAGCGACAAGGCCGCCGATGCGAGCTTGTGTCCCTGCTTCGGGCTTTTTGGCTTGAGCATCTGTAGGCGAATAGAAGAAAGATGCGGTTTGCCGCAAGGCCACGCTGGCAACAGCAGTTGCGCCCAGCAGGACAATTCCTGCGGCAGAAATCAGAAGAAGGCGGCGGTCACGTCTGCGCATGGTTCTTACTCGATCTTTGGCTTAAACTACTGCGTCACGTCCCGAATGGAAAGCAACCTTTCCCTCACTTACACTCACCTTTTCGGCATCGCCGCTGGACTTGAAGCGCCCGCTTCTGGAGGCGCAGGGGCGCTTTCCAAAGCCAGACCATAGACCGCCGAAAGCAGGGGATCGCTTGTCTGTTGCTTTTGCCCAACCAACAATACGTCTCTGGCCTCATTAAGCTTGCCGGTCATAAGCAAGACACGCGCAGCAGATAGGCGCAGAGATGGATCAGTTGGGTTTTCTGCCAAGCGGTCAACGCGCTTGGCAATCATGGTTTCAATGAAGGCCTTTTGCGCGTCAGGTCCGGCATTGGCAATTGCTGCCATTGGCCCACCGCCATCTTCACCGGGCCCCCGGTCTAATTGCGAGAGGATCTCCGCAACGCGAGCCACTAATTGCACTTGGCCTTGGGCATCCTTAGCGTTGGCCAAATAAGCTGTGCGCCATGCGGCCAAAGCCTCTGCCTTCTTGCCCGCTTGCCAATCAGCAAGCCCCAAGTAGAAGCGCGCCGACACTGAATTTGGCTTTAGCTGAAGCGCGGCATCAAAGGCAGCTTTGGCATCTACACCGACAACGCCGTCGTTCAGGCGCATCAAAACGGCCCCAGTCTCAGCAACCAAGTCTGCATTCTTGGGGTCCCGACGCATTGCAGCTTGAAACGCGCGAAGGGCGTCTTGATCGCGCCCAGCGCTGCCTAAAACTTGCGCCATCAAGGCGTGCGGCATCGGATCTTGCGGTGCCTTTTTTGCCTGCTCCTGTAGCAGAAGCATGATTTCATCCTCGCTCAAGGTTTCAGGCGGGCGAGAAAGTAATTCCGCCTCACGCTGAACAAAAGGCTGATCGGTTTTTTGGGGAGAGCCATAGATGAGGTATAACCCGCCAGCCCCTAACGCGATGACGGCGGCCACACCAGTCATAGCCAATTTCCCCAGTCGAGGCCCCTCACCCAAAATGCGGTCGCGGGCTTGCACAAGTCTGCGTCCTATCTCCAGCTTACCCGCTTGGGCAGCTTCTTCAGATATTCGACCCTGAACCAAATCGCGGTCGACCTCGGCAATTTGATCTTGATAGACTTGCAGGTCGGCGCGGTCACTTTCTAGTGCGCCTCCGCGCGCGCCGGCCCGCAGCACCCACCATGCGGCTCCGACCAATGCAACCAGAAGCGCAAGCCAGAACATTCCAGTAACAAGAACAGGGGGGATTTGAGTCATGATAGGGGCGACATGCACGCTCCCACCCGCGGGTTCAAGGCTTGAGGGTGAAAATGTCGCAGGCAGACTCTTCAAGCTTACGCGATTAATCGCGGTCTCAGGCAGCCTTTTTCATCATCGAGGTAATCCGGCGCTCGAAATTCTTGGCGGGCAAGGGACCATCAAGCGCATTGATGAGGGTCGAAGTTGCATTTATCCAATCTTGGAAGTGCGGCGAGGTTTCGCCCTCACGTGCGACCCGAACCAAGCCTTCACAAATCGCATCCAATTGGCCAGCGGACGTCCGGCTCGCATTGTCACGGAAGACACCAAAGCCGGCGAGCGGTGCTAGAAGGCGCGATGCGACCAGAAACTGCATGTGGCAACGCGCTACTTCTACTTTGACAGGGTCAATTGCTGAGCCAAATCGGGGTTCTGTCAGCATGCCAGCATTCTTTTTTCGAACCATGTCCATTGGCAAGGCTAGGTCGAGTGCCTTAACGGCGGCGTGGCAAATCATTTCCAGCCTTGAACCGACTTGGCCGCAAATGGCGGTTAGTTCCTGTCTCCATGGACCATTTGGGGCCATGATTGCGTCGCGTGTCATGCCATGGACCAGTTTGTTATGGCGGTCGATCGCAGCTTTGACGGCATCAACATCAAAGGTGCCACCCATGGCAGCCTGTTCAATAACAGCGCCTTCGCGTCGCAAAAGTGCAATCACGCGCCGCCCAACAACAGAAAAATGGGTAGTATCAAGCTTTCGGTCATCCACGCCGCGCGAAACACGTTGCAAGACGCGCAAGGCTTGATACGGTTTTGGCAAAATCGACATCGTCAGCAACAAAATCTCGGTCGCTGTTTGCGGATTGACGTTTTCAGCCTCTTTGACAGCCGTGGCCAATCGCAAGATTGACTGCTCATGCATATCCCCGCGCAAGCTTTGCACGCCGGTCCAAATCTGACGTCCCGCCTTTACAGCGGACAAAAGCGGGATCAAGCGGCCTAAGACATGCGAGGCTTCCGGCATCTTCGACAAAGCGCTCAGTCGTTCTGGCGGAATCTCTTGAATATTATCCAAAAGCTCTGATCGCATTTTTTCGGCATACTCGCGGGCTTGGGTCATATCGCCGCGCAAGCTGGCTGCCGTGCCTAAGGGCTCGAGATCGACATAAGCATCGGATGCAAGTTGGCCGATGATCAGCTTCCATACCGGACCCAAGCCAATCCGCGGCAAAGAACCTGGCATCAGTCGATGTAAAGGACCATTCTCAAAGAGGTTTTCCAAGGGTTCGAAGAACAGCCGGTCAAAACTAAGGACGCGCGTATGGGCTTTTCCGGTCGCAAAGCCGGCTGGAATGCCTGCTTCGCGCATGGCACCGAGCAATTCGCCGGTTGGAATGGATTGGACGCCTTGAACTTTCATGCGCTCTAAAAGCGCCCACAACCTCCCTGCCGTTGCTGGCGGGGTCGAGTGCAACAATGCCTTTAAGGCTGCAATCTTGTCGTCGGTTAGAACTGTCATGGGCGGTTACTCTTGTCGGCACTCTTCTGAAGCCACATCATCTGCAACTATCAAGCACACTCTCGTAACAAAAATGGGTTAATTTGGGGTTTGCAAGTTCAAATACAATAAAACGAAATCTAAACAGAAGTTTCGGCGGCAGGCAGCAATAGTCTAGCGCGTAAACCACCCAAATCAGATCGATCAAGCTTCAAGCTACCACCATAGGCACGCGCCAATTCACCACAAATCGACAAGCCAAGTCCTGAGCCTGGAAGGGTCTCATCCAAACGCGCCCCGCGCTTGACGGCTGCGACCAAAGCGTCACCCTCTAGGCCCTCACCATCATCTTCAATGGTGATCTCTATCTGCCCAGTCGCAACCATACGCGCTTCAATCTCCACAAGTCCACCACCATACTTGCAGGCATTCTCGGACAGATTGCCAATCAGATCTTCCAAATCTTCTTTCTCGCCACGAAAGACCAAGTTATCCTCAAAACTGGCTGTGACTTTCACGCCTTCTGCTTTGAACAAGCGCCCCAACGTGCGGCTCACATCGTCGATCACAGGCCCGACCGAGGTGCGTGCGCCCAAGGATTCTGCGCGCGCCGCAGCGGAAGCACGCTTCAGATAATGCTCTACCTGGCGGGTCATGGCTTGAGCTTGCCGCGCAACTAAATCTTCAAACTCACCCTTACGTTGGCGAGATTCATTGAGCAGTACAGATAAAGGCGTTTTCAATGCATGCGCCAGATTTCCAACATGGGTACGCGCCCGCTCTACCACTTCTTGATTATGCGAAATGAGAGCATTGAGTTCCCCTGCCAAGGGTGCAAGCTCTCGCGGCGCATCTTCATCTAAGCGGTCACGCTCACCGTTGCGGATCATCGCAAGCTCGCGACCCATTCTGCGTAAGGGCTCTAAGCCTAATTGGACTTGCAAGAAGATGGCCCCTAACAGACCGAGTGCCAGAGCCAATAGTCCCAGCGAAAGCGCCAAATTGAAACGATCACCGGCGGCGACCGCCTCACCTATATCTGCTCCAACCATCAAGAGGGTCTGACTGTTGCGGGAAGGCAGTTGCACCAAGCGGGCCGCGACCCTCAAGCGCTCCTTATCACGGTTCATTTCTAAAGTCTGAGTGGTACCGGGCCGGGCTAGGACTTGTTCAACCAAGAGCACTGGCGGCTCGAACGGCTCATCCCAAACAGAACGCGAACTCACACCTTGACCTAAAAGCTTGGGCCCAGCCGTCACATCGACAACGCGCCAATAATGCCCCGAAAGAGGGCGGACAAAGCGCGGATCTGTTGGGGCACGCGGCACCCGTAACTGCCCCTGCTCGTCGGTTTCAATGGTTGCAGCCAATGCATCAACCGAGACCGTTAGTTCTCGATCAAAGGCCTCAAAAACTGACTTGCGAAACAACGCGGACAGGCCATAGCCCGTTGCGACCAACACCAAGGCTGACCAAATGGCCGCGACAGCGACCAGCCGTCCTGCGAGGGAGCGCTGAGACCTCACCCCTTACCTGATTGGCTGGAGGCGTCTGGGTCAAGCAATTGATAGCCGAGGCCGCGCACAGTCGAGATACGATCTTGACCGATTTTCTTGCGTAGCCGACCAACAAAGACTTCGATTGTGTTGGAATCCCGGTCAAAGTCTTGATCATAAATATGTTCGATCAGTTCCGAGCGGGGGACCACGCGACCGACATGGTGCATCAAATAGGTCAATAGACGAAGCTCATGGCTGGTCAATTTCACGGGGTCGCCCGCTACCGTGGCGCGCTGAGCGCGCGGGTCAAGTCGCAGGTCACCACACTCAAGCGCAGGCGTTGCATGGCCAGCGGCGCGGCGGACCAGCGCGCGCAAACGCGCGAGCAATTCTTCGATATGAAACGGCTTGGTGAGATAATCGTCCGCCCCGGCGTCAAACCCTGCGACCTTTTCACTCCAGCGATCACGTGCGGTCAAAATCAGAACAGGCACAACTTTTCCTGCATTACGCCACCGCTCTAGAACCGTAACACCATCGATCAACGGCAGCCCTAAATCTAAGACAATAACGTCATAGGGCTCTGTGTCGCCAAGAAAGTGACCTTCCTCGCCATCGGCGGCAACATCAACGGCATAGCCCGAATCATGCAAGGCGCGCTCAAGCTGACGACGTAAATCGGGATCATCTTCCACTACCAGACAGCGCATCCGCCTCACTCCTCTCACAAAAACATGTCGCCATTCCGTTGGCGCGGGGCTGCAAGCGCAGGCAGCCTAACCTTGTCGGCCGACAATTTGCCCAGACTGAGCATCGACTTTGAAAATCATGATCCGGCCACGGGAAGCCTGCCAGCGCACGATATAAAACGGTCGCCCATTCTCGGTTACAATTTGTGTATCTAACTGATTACCTGGCTCGATCGCGTTGATCATCTCCAATACTTGGCTCAGGGGAACAATCTGACTGGCTAGCTGAAACCGGCCACCATGGCGCGTATCTTCACGAAACACCAAGCCTGAGGAGCCGGATGACGCAACACTTGCCCTGCCTGCCTGCGCTGGCTCAACCAGACTGAAGCTGGCTAAGAGGGACGTGCACAAAAGAAAGGCGAACAGCTTTTTCATAAGGCCAAGATTACATGCATGGTTCTGAACGTGGACTAAACGGGATCGATCAGTTTTATTCATGGAGACCGCCGATCCCCATCACTTTACGCGCACTCCTAAGGGTGTAACAATCCGGTAAGCCTGCGAAAAACACTGCTTTACAGCGTTGAAGGCTGTAATCGCCTTGTCTTTGCGCTTTCAAGCGCGGCTGCAACAAACGCTTTGAATAGCGCGTCGGCATCGGCGGTTTCGTCGATCAAACGCTCCGGATGCCATTGCACACCCATCGCAAAGCGCCGATCAGGGCGCTCAATCGCCTCAACCAAGCCATCGTCCGATAAGCCAGAAACGATCACTTGATCGCTGATTTCCACCAAGGCCTCGCGGTGAAAGCTGTTGACCTGCAAATGATCAAGGCCAGTAATCGCATGGAGCTTGGTGCCCGGTGTGACCTTCAGGCCATGACGGGTTGATCGATCATCATGGGCGATGCTGCCATCAGTGTAGGACTTCGCATCCCCACTCATCCGACAACCAGACAGGCAGCCCAGCATTTGCATGCCATTACAAATGCCGAAATAGGGCCAATCTTCCGCCACAAAAGTCTCTACCAAGGCCCGCTCTATCGCAAAGCGATCAGACTGCGGTGCATAGCTTTCTTGGCCAGGAACATACCATTCAGAGGGAAACTTGATCCTCGCGCCGGTCGACATCAGACCGGCACATTGTGCGCGCGCAAAGTCTAAGGAATCTGGAGCATAGGGCAGTCCTAAAGCGACTCCACCGGCTTTCTCAATGGCACGAAAATAGCCCTTACCCGTCTCATAAGAGGCCCCACCTTGGCTGGTGTTTTCGTCCAAAATGATGCCGATGATCGGCTTATCGCCCAATAGACCCATGACCCCTCATCCTAGTTTTTGGCCTAACGCTTTGGTGGCTCGTCGCGTCTGGACCAGGTTGCCAGAAGCGCCTTCAATTCCCTATTATCGCCCTCGGGCAGGCCCAAGACCAACCGAATAAACAAGTCTCCCGGCGCACCGGGACGCGCGACACCCTTGCCCTTCAAACGCAAAACCGAGCCAGAATTAGAGTTAGGCGGAATGGTCAATGAAACTGTTCCATTGGGAATGGTTGCCTCAACCCGACCGCCTTCGAGAATCTCAGTCAAAGAGACTGGCAAGTCCATGCGAACATCATCGCCATCGCGATTAAACATTGGATGGGGCTTTACCGTGACTGTCACCATTAAATCACCGGCCGGCATACCACCTTGGCCGGGGCCGCCTTGGCCGCGCAGCCTGAGGGTTCGACCCGTTTCGACGCCAGCCGGAATGGTCACATCGATCGAGCGATCGCCCACATTCACCCGTTGCTTGGCGCCAGAAATGGCATCTTCAAAGTCAATCTTAAGGGTGGTCTGGATGTCTTGACCTTTTGTGCCCGCTTGAAATCCAGGCCGCGTAGCCCCTCTGGCCCCAAAGGCTGCACCAAAGAGGTCGCCAAACATGTCTTCAAATTCGGGCTGACCCGGTCCCGTCGGCCGCCGGCCTGCCCCTGCCCCACCAAATGGGCCACCAGGACCGAAAGGGTCGCCACCGCCGAAAGGCCCGCGTCCGCCGGCACTACCGCCAAAGCCCGCAAACTTTGGATTGCCGTCGGCGTCAATCTCGCCTCGGTCATACTTCGCTTTGCGCTCTGGGTCGTCGAGAAATGTGAAGGCCGCCGACACGCGTTTAAAGCGCTCTTCAGCCGCTTTATTGTTTGGGTTTGCATCTGGATGCAATTCTTTTGCAAGCTTGCGATAGACTTTTCGAACCTCGGCAAATGGGGCTCCGCGCGCAACGCCAAGCACTGCATAAGGTTCTTCTGCCACGCCTTGATCTCCCGAATTCCAGCCTAATCAGCGAGCTTAGCCAAACTTCAATTTTGAGCCCAGGCACCGCGTATACCCAAGACTTAGGCGCTCTCCACTTGCGGCGAAAGGGGGGCTAACCATTGTGTTGCACGCTGAAACGTTCTTCAAGGTGATAGCCCAACCGACCAGCGGGCCCTAACTGGCAGACGGGCACCGTAATCTGGGTCTGCGCAGCACAAAAATCGGCAAGTTCCGCAACAGTTGGATAGAGATAGGAAGGGCCATGAACTTCGGTTGTGCGACGAAGAGTGCCTGCAGAATTCAGGATGGATACAAGATAACCTTCAGCAATGATCGGCTGCGGCACATCCGGCAAGGCCCAGCAATCGCCATCACCGCTGGCCTGTCGCACCCACGACAATTGGATGCCACCTTGGCTGCCGGTTTGTTTTGCGGGTCGCACTGCCTGTCACGTCGCATGTCTTTCTCCAAAAGCGCCTACCGGCCCGGGCCGTTGATGGCGAAGACAAGAATGGCTGATTGAAGGGGTCGGTCTGAGAGAAAGCGGAGCATGGTGGTCATCCACCCCGCCAAAAGCCTGAAAATTCGGGATTCTGATCGCCCTAGGTGCCGATTTCTACATGGATAAAGCTTGACCCGTCGGGCGGATCAGCGGCGTTCTGAGGCTTCATTTTAAGGACGGGTTTCAGGCTGATGCAGGGCGTCTTTCGCGCGGACCTATTGGAGCGCAAAGCCAAAATCAAAGCCTATCACATGCGCTTGCTGACCATTCTGGCCGTCAGCGTGTTCGTCTTAGTTTGCCTGACATCTTACGCGACGTGGCGGCACTTTCTATCAGATTTGCCCAAGATCGCTTCAAACGAAGAAATCTGGACGGCTAATCGGAAGCCCAGTCTTGAAATGGTCGATGCCACAGGCGAAACCATCACAATCCGCGGTCCTCGCTATGGTCGCAAAGTCAGCGTGGATGCCCTGCCCGCCCATGTGCTGCAGGCGTTTCTGGCGGTCGAGGACGCGCGCTTTTTTGAACACGGGGGCGTCGATTTGTGGTCGATTGGCCGGGCGGTGTTTGAGAACTTAACCGCTGGCCATACCGTCCAGGGCGCTTCGACTATCACGCAACAATTGGTCAAAAACGTTTATCTAAGTCCCGAGCAGACCTTTAAGCGCAAGCTGCAGGAAATGGTTTTGGCGTGGCAGATCGATAGCCGCCTGACAAAGAAGCAAATCCTCGAAATCTACCTGAACCGGATTTATTTCGGCCAAAATGCTTACGGGATTGATGCGGCCGCCTGGCGATTCTTCTCCAAGCATCCAAGTAAGCTGACCTTATCGGAAGCAGCCATGCTGGCGGGTCTGCCCAAGGCACCTGGCCGCTTGGCTGTGGACTTGACCGCAGCACCAGCAATTGAGCGACGCGCGGTCGTGCTACAGCGTATGGTGGCGGCAGGCTTTATTACGCAAGTGCAAGCGGACGCGACCATGCGCACGCCAGTCGCCTTGCGCGTAACAGCTGACATTCCCGAAGGCCAAATGGGATATGTCATTGATATGGCGCAAAAAGAGGTTGAAGGCGTCGGCAAACAAGTTGCCCCAGACCGCATTCTGCGCTTGACCGTCGACGCCAAAATGCAAGCGGCAGCCGTGCAAGCTGTCCAAGCGCTGGTAGGTGACGGCACTGGCACCGGCGTTACCCAAGCCGCCTTGATCGCGATGGATCGGCAAGGGCGCATTCTGGCCATTGTCGGTGGCCGAAATTATGATGAGAGCAAGTATAACCGGGCGACAATGGCCAAGCGCCAGCCCGGCTCCAGCTTTAAGCCCTTTGTTTATGCTGCGGCGTTGGAAAAGGGCATGACGCCCGATACGATCCGAGTGGATAAGCCGATTAGTCTTGGCGGTTGGCGGCCCCGCAACTTCAATGGCGGCTATTCCGGTGCCATGAGCCTGTCGACAGCGCTTACCCGCTCAACCAACACAATTGCTGTCCAATTAGCCTCCGAAGTGGGCATTGATCGTCTGATCCTTTTGGCTCAGCGGCTTGGCATTGACAGTGAACTGCCGCGCAATCTGTCGATCTCGTTAGGGGCCGGTGAAGTGACTTTGTTAGATATGACGCGGGCCTATGCCACTTTGGCCAATGACGGGGTGCGAGTTGATCCCTATTTGATTGAGCGGATCGACACCACGCGAGGGACCGTCGCCTTCCAGCGCGAGAATAAAGCCCCTGTCCAAGTCTATGAACCACTGCGCGCCCGTCAAATGACTGCCATGCTGGCCGATGTGGTGGCCTTTGGCACAGGTAAGCGCGCGCGCCTGCCCGGTGGTCGCGAAGCCGCTGGCAAAACAGGCACCTCGCAGAATTTTCGCGACGCGTGGTTTGTCGGCTATACGTCTGACATCATTTGTGGTGTCTGGGTTGGCAATGACAGCTCTAGCCCGATGAATGGCGTAACTGGCGGCACCTTGCCTGCACTCATCTGGGAAGACTTCATGGCCGCCGCCCATGAAGGCAAGCCACTTTCGCCGCTACCCACTTTGGATGATTTAAAGCGGCCAAGCCCCAACACCTTGGCGGCCTTTTATGAGAGTTTGGCTGATATGTTCGCTGCCGCAGGCGGGCAAGATGTGGCTGCCCTGCCCGCATTACGTAAATTGCCGAGCCCGAATGCCCCTACTCCGGTACCCGCAACAGCCACCAATATCGGCCGCTAAGCTTAGGCAGCCTGACGTGCGGCGAGGATCATGTCCGAGGCTTTTTCTGCGATCATGATTGTCGGCGCATTGGTGTTGCCCGAAATCAGCCTCGGCATGATGGAGGCGTCAACAACGCGAAGCCCTTCTACACCGATCACACGAAGCTGAGGGTCTACCACAGCCATCGGGTCACGCCCCATTTTGGCGGTGCCAACAGGATGATAAATGGTCGATCCGGTATCACGGGCATAGGCCAAGAATTGCTCATCACTGACAACGCCATTGCCCGGCTCCATTTCTGCTTCGATGAGGCCAGCCAGGGACGGTGCTTCGGCCATGCGGCGGCCAATCTTCAACCCTTCAACAATGGTTTGCTGGTCAAGGCTATCGGCCAGATAATTTGGCCAAATGCCCGCATGCTGATAGGGATCAGCCGACTTGATTTGAATGCGACCTGTGCTCTCCGGTCGCAATTGGCACGGTGCAATTGTCAGGCCGGGTTGATCTTCCAACACCATTTTTTGTTCTTCAAACAGCTTCTTATGATCCATTGTCGCAGGCAGGATGTGATACTGCACATCTGGGGTTTCGAGGTCTGGCCGCGTCTTCACAAAGGCTGCGATATGGGCAGCCGATAAGGTCAATAAGCCTTTGCGTTGGAACAAGAACTTGAAAACCTCGCCGACAAAGGTCAAGCCCTTGGTCATTTCATTGACCGACTTCACACCCGCTTTCAGGCGATAGCGCATGCCCACAACATAATGGTCGCGCAAATTCTCACCTACGCCCGGCGCATCCACTTTGACCTCAATGCCATGGCTTTGGAGCAAGGCGGCTGGGCCGATGCCAGACAGTTGCAACAATTGCGGCGAGTTAATCGCCCCACCTGACAGAATCACCTCGTGCTTGGCTAAGGCCGTTATCATGTCGCCATCGACAGAAAATAGCACCCCCGTCGCACGCTTGCCATCAAACAATACCTTATGCGCCAAAGCATGGGTGCGGATGGTCAGATTCGGCCGGTGCTTGACCGGATTGAGATAAGCGACCGCGGCAGAGCAGCGCATGCCGTTTTTTACCGTTAATTGGTAATAGCCAATGCCCTCTTGGTTCTCGCCATTGACGTCATCATTGCGGGGAATGCCTGCCTCAATGCCTGCCTGAATGACCGCATCGGAAACCGGATGCTTTTGGGTGACATCAGACACGTTTAAGGGCCCGCCTGTGGCATGACCGTCCATGCCAGAACGTTCTTGGTTTTGCGACTTAAGGAAATAGGGCGCGCAATCATCCCAGCCCCAGCCTTCGCAACCCAATTGCCGCCAAATGTCATAATCGCGCTGTTGGCCACGAATATAGAGAAGGCCATTGATCGAGCTCGACCCACCCAGAACCTTACCGCGTGGCCAAACATGTTGGCGACCATTGGTGCCGGGGTCTTCTTCGGTCTGATAGAGCCAATTGACCTTTGGGTCTTTCAAAGTCTCTGCATAGCCGACAGGGATATGAATCAGAGGCGAAGTATCTTTCCCACCTGCTTCCAAGAGCAAAACCCGATTTTTAGGATCCGCAGTCAGACGATTAGCCAAGACGCAACCTGCGCTGCCCGCGCCAATAATGATGTAGTCATAGGTTTCGCCCGCAGGCAGATTGGCTTCGCTCATCCCAGTATCCTCTGTTTTTGCTTTGATTTGGTCACAGCTTAGCTAAGACCGACCCAAAGGAAAGGTCTTTCTAGCTTTCTCCGCAAAAAATGACACTGCCGTCAACATGACGTTACGTAAACTTTGTACTTGACGTAACGGAAATTCGTTTTAATTGTTATAACACAGACCAGCAAACCAGCTGATCAGCTCCAGCTTTAGGAGATAGCGTCATGACACAGTCCCAAGCCTTCGCACCAACAACCCAAAAAATGCTCTACCGCACGGCCGCTCTTACTGGGTCTGGGATTCTCTGGCTCGGCCTTGGCTATCTCGCCCTGACCTATGTTCCCACGATCCAAAAGCTGCAATTGCCCGAACCGCCCCCGATCGACATGGCCCCACGCGTCCCGCCAAAGCCCATCATTCCGCCTAAGCGCGAACCCGATAAGCCCGTCAAAAATCAGCAATTGCAACAAACCTCAAACGACACGGCAACGGTGACAGAGCGCCCCACCACCGAAGTCGTGCCGCTTGGTCCTGTTGATAGCCTGCCGATTGGGCCCGTTGGTGATCGGCCTGTGGCCTTCACGGGTGGTGATGCGACATTGGGGCCAACTGTAGCCCCCCTGCCGCCAGAGGTAGAGGTTGAAACGCCGCCGGCTCCCCGCTTGATCATCAACCCAGTCCGGCAAGCAGGTGCCAATCCAGCCTTCCCAAGAAAGGCGCTCGACCGGGAAATCTCCGGCGAAGTGACCTTGAGCTTCACCGTTACCGCCCAAGGCAAGGTCGCCAATCTCATGGTGGTGAATGAGGCACCCAAAGGCTATGGGTTTTCCGAGGCCGCACGAAAGGCAGTGGAGGCTTGGACTTTCCAACCCCAAACAATCGACGGTATCGCGGTTGCTTATCCTGCTCGTTATACGATCAGCTTTAAGCTTGAGGACTAATACCAGCCTGCGTTGAGGGTGACTCAGGTGGGGGATTCCCAAAGTCGTGGAAGTGTGAATCAATGGCGTCCTTGATTTGGAGGGCGTTGCTATGGGATCAGCGATTGGCTTGCGGGATGATATTTATGATGGTGCCAGCCGCAGCGCGGCGGCGCGGATTGGCGGGGTTGGGCTGCAGATCGTGCGTGACTGGGTGGTGCGTTTCAATGCTCGTGGTCCCGATGGTCTTCTTGACGGCAAGGCACCGGGGAAGCGGTCGCGCCTTGATGATGCTCAGCGGCGTGCACTTGTCGAGGTGGTCGAGCGTGGTCCGATCCCGGCAATCCATGGCGTCGTTCGCTGGCGGTTGATCGACCTGGTCCAGTGGCTGCATGAGGAATTTGCAGTCTCGCTTGATGAGACAACCGTGGGA
>NZ_JBIIYV010000110.1:0-6441 GCF_044346625.1 Aquidulcibacter sp.
AAAACCTTCTCAGCAACAAAAAACCAAAAAAACTCGCTCTCGCCGCCGTAGCCCGAAAACTCGTAACCATCGCAAATGCTGTCCTCAAACCAGTCCACATCTCACATGCTGAACTGACTTGATGACAGGTTGGTTGCATCCCCCACCCCACCGCCCTAACCCCGCAACAAAACCCCACAAATCGCCTCAAGCCCAGCTTGATCTTCCTCGTCAAACGCCGCCAGCTCCGTTGAGTCCACGTCCAACACGGCGGCCAAGGCGCCTGAGGCATCAAAGACCGGCACCACGATTTCGCTGTTCGACCGGCTGTCGCAGGCGATATGGCCCGGAAAGGCGTGCACGTCTTTGACCAATTGGGTTTGGCCTGATGCTGCCGCCGTGCCACAGACGCCACGGCCAAACGGGATACGCAAACAGCCCAGCGTGCCTTGATAAGGCCCGACCACCAGTTCCGTCGGCTTTAGGGGATCGACCACGTAAAAGCCCGTCCAGAAAAAGCGCGGGCCAAAGGCCTGTACCAAGAGGCTGACGGCGGTAGCATAACGCGCGGTGTGGCTGGTCTCGCCTGCCACGACAGAAGCAATCATTGCCTCGACCTCGCGGTAGCGGGCGGGTTTTTCGAGTGGGAGATCGTCGGGGGAAAAGGTTTCGGCCATGGCGGCTATCTATGGCTTCGGAACGCTGTTTGCCAGTGGTGCGCGCAAAAAGTCTCAGTCTTGGAAGCGGTAGAGATAGCCCGTCACCTGACACAAAGTCTCAAATCCTAGGGCACGCAAAATCGGCTCGCTCGTCGGCAAGGCTTCTGAGAACACCCATTTACAGCCCATCTCTGCCGCCGCCTGCACCCGGGCATGTACAACAGGGCGATAAAAGCCGCGACGGCGATAGTCTGGATGGCTAGCCCCACCATAAAGGCCGGCAAACCCACTCCCCTCCGTGCGGGTCAAACGGCCCATTGACACAGGCTGGCCTTCAAAGAGGCCGAGCCAAAACGGCTCGCCCCCCAAGGCCCGTTTCAGCAAGTCCTCAGGCGTCTTATCCCAATTGTTTCCAAAGGCTTGCAGCGCCAAGTTAAAGCAATGCGTGGCTTGTTCCAACGTCTGGATTTTCGTAATTTCTAGGCCGGGCACAGGAGTCGCTGGGCCTAAATCAGAGGCGCGAACCAAGATTGTCTCAGTCGGCTGGCGCTCAAACCCTGCGGCCTCTAGGGCTTGGGCGAGGCCTGCTGGTTGGTCATGAGAATAGAGCTTCCACTCAAGGTCCTCAGCCCCAGCGGCCCTTGCCACGGCAAGCTCGACCGCAATGGCCTCCTCATAGGAAGGCACCTCAATGTCCTGCCAAATGATCTGGCCATGATCGCGCGTCACCTGGGGTGTCTGCGCCCAAGTGGACGGCAAAGCGGCACCCTCGGGCCGTCGACGCTGACCAAGGTCAAAGGCAGCAAGCATGGATGAGGCGGACATTATTTCAAAGCGGCCAGTCGCCCAAACTGGGTGGTCAAAACGCCATCAACCGGGGCCGCCAGCCCATCTAGCTTGGACTCTGATGCCCCATTGACCAGATACACCACATGAAGCTGGGTCTTAGTCGGGTCTGCTGCAGGCTTAAGCGTGAAGGTCATGGTCGCCTTCACGGCCATCCCTTGCAAGGGGCCAAAGCCACCCTCGATCCGCAAGGCTTTGCCGGGAATGGCCATCAAGACGCGCGCATGCTCCACCCCGCCATTGGGCCAAGTCTCACACCAGCATCCACCGGGCCGCACATCCAGACTTAGGTTCTTGGCTTGTCCCGAATAGGTATGATCAGAGGACCACCAAGCCGGAACATCGACGACATGTTTCCAAGCATCAGACGGGGCACCCGCCAGCTCGACATCATAGACCAAAGCCATCTGGCTCGACGAAGCGGATTGAACGCCAGCTAAGGCGGGGTTAGCGCAGAGCATCCCAAGCGCGACACCTAACCAAATCCGCATGGCGTCCTCCCCGGTCAAGCAGCCTTTTTGGCTGCTGGTTTGGCTGAGCCCGTCTCAGCTTTCATCGTCTTGCCATACCAGAATTCGCCTTCATCAAAGAAGTCGCGCATCACGGGGACGATCTTTTCAGCAAACGAGACCAAGAACAAATGCCCGCCACCTTGAACGATGTGCAGCTTGGCATTGGGCGCGAGGCTCGCGATCCAGCGGCCATTGATCTCGGGCACGATCTTGTCCTTATCGCCCATCATGACCAAGGTTTTGGCTTGCAGGAAGGGTAAGAACCACGCACTCGTCCAGCCCATCATGCAGGTCAGCTGTTGCATATAGCCCATGGTCGACGGTGGTAGGAGGCGCGAGGCATGACCGTCCGAGCCGCTGGTGTCGCCCCCGTAAAGCGTGCGGAAATTGGCCAACATATAGTCCTTATCGACATAGCGACGGGGGCTGGCCATTTTCATCAAGACTTCAGGGTCGCCCGGCACCATAAGCATGCCCATGCTGGTCGCGGCGAGCAAGAGACGGCCCGTTCGCTTTGGGTTTTGCCACGCAAATTGCTGGGCCATCGCCCCGCCCCAAGAGACGCCCATAACGTCGACGACATCAAACCCGTAATGATCCAATAACTTGGCAGCAAACGCGCACATCATCCAAGGCCGATACGGCAGGATCGGATTGGGTGACTTGCCCACACCTGGCATGTCAAAGGTGATGATATCTCGGTCGACAAACCAATCGGCCAAAGGGGCCATCAGTTCAATATTGGCACCAATCCCATTGAAAAACAGAATCGGTCGTGGACGGTCCTTACCCGCTTTACCTTGTAGGTCCGTACGCCAAACGGCGGCGCGAACGGTGCGTCCGCCGATGGTGACACGTTCGAACTGGGCCTTGCGGCCTGTCGTTTCGGTAGCTGATGACACGTTAGACAATCCTTTTAGCGATCCCTGAGCCGGGCAAACTATGGTCGATCAAGATGGTTGCAAAACACTTACGCTTGGAAAGAGTAGGTCGATACACCAATTTTAGTCATTGAACGCATAGCGGCCAGGTGCCGCATCGCCTGCGGGATGGTTCTTATTGCCAACCTCTGCCGGAGCCGCCTTCATCGCGCCAGAGCGCGCCTTCAGCCATTCGCCCCACAAGAGCCACCAAGAGCCTGGCACTTCGGTTGCGCCCGCCATCCATTCGTCGGTGGTTGGGGGTGGCTTGCCCTCATTGCGATAATATTTCGACTTCGGATTGCCCGGTGGGTTCAGCAAAGCCTGAATATGGCCAGAGTGCGAGAGGATAAACTCGATATTCGGAGAGCCCACCAATTGGGTCGTGCGATAACAGGCCTTCCATGGCGTGATATGGTCGGTAACGCCCGCAATGACGAACAAATCATTGGTGACTTTGGTCAAGTCAACAATATGGCCCGCAAACTCCACCTGCCCCGGATTGGCGAAGGGCTGTTTGGGATACATGTCGAGATAATCAGAGTGCAGCTTTGCCGGCAGATTGGTCGTGTCATTATTCCAGAACAACACGTCAAACGGCGGCGGATCTTGGCCCATCAGATAGTTGTTGATGACATAGTTCCAAATGAGGTCGTTGGGGCGCATCCAAGCAAACATCCGGCCCAAGGAATCGCCTTCGAGAATGCCCTTCTTGGCCGAGCGTTGGCGTGCCAATTCAATCCCATGTTCAGAGACCAAGGCCCCCACTTCGGAATCGTCCTTTTGTGGGTCGAGCACGTTCACCATCAGGCTGACCGCATTGACGCGATTATCGCCCATGCTGGCCAATTTCGACAGGAAGGTCGCCGTGGTGATACCGCCCGAGCAAGCGCCCGAGACGTTCAGCTTCTTCGACTTCGTGATCTCTAAGATCACATCGCTCGCCTTGATCAGCTCGTCGACATATTCAGCCAAGCCCCAATTGCGATGCTCTACCCG
Source organism: Aquidulcibacter sp. (assembly GCF_044346625.1). Taxonomy (GTDB): domain Bacteria; phylum Pseudomonadota; class Alphaproteobacteria; order Caulobacterales; family Aquidulcibacteraceae; genus Aquidulcibacter. Next base: position 3,916 of record NZ_JBIIYV010000110.1, read on the forward strand.
TGGATTGCGCCAAGAGACGAGGAAGGTGGTGAGACCCAGCGAGCCCAAGAAGCGCACAATGCTCTTATCCGGCGAGAGGTCATTCACATAGGCTTTGTTGATCTGTGGCGGGATGATCAGGAACGGAATGGCATGGACCTGCTCGGTCGCTGGCGAATACTGGATTAGCTCCATCATGTCCGTCTTATAGACGACCGCGCCCTTGGAGGTCGCGAGATTTTCGCCAACTTTGAATGGGCGCTTGTCCACTTGGCTGACTTGGCCGCCATTTTCCGTGATGTCGCGATAGGCATTTTGCAGACCTTTAATCAGGCTCATGCCACCGCTTTCATAGGCGCGCTTAATCGCAGCCGGATTGCCCACAAGTGTGTTGGTGGGCGAGATGCTGTCGATGATCATCTGAGAAACAAAGGTGGCGCGGGCCTTCTCCATCTCGTCTAAATCAAGATCAGCCAACCAGGTACCAACGTTCTTTTGAACCGCGAGATAATATTGCATGCCCATGCGATAGATCGGGTTATATTTGAACGTAATATCTAGGAAGCGCTTATCTTTGGCTTCTGGTGCCAGATCGCTTTCATTCTTCAAAATCTTGACGACATCATCGCCCAAGGCCTTCAGATGCTTGGTGGTCGTGGCGGGCTTTGCGGTTACTTCGCGCATCATCAGCGCGACAGCCCCCATCAAATCCTCACGCGCCAGACCCATCATGGCCGTTAGGGCCACGGTATTTTGTGCAGCTTCGTCACCAAGATTGATTTTCTGCTTCGACATTCAGACCTCCCCGCCCCGAAGATTCATTAAATGACCCCCGCAAGCATTGTCAGAACCGACGTTATGACGGCAATTGATAATCGTGAAGTCGTTTCTGCTGTGATAAGCGCGTTTGGTTACGGATTTTCGTCGTTTGCCTGTATCTGGCTGCTAAAGGACACCTAAAAATGAGTGGATCAAGCCCTACCAAGGACAAAATCCTCACCAAATCGCGCGAACTCTTCAACAGCGAAGGTTTCGGTGCCTTGGCGGCTGTCGATATTGCCAACCATCTCTCGATGTCGCCCGGCCACCTATATTACCATTTTAAAGGCAAGGCCGAGATTGCAGCCGCTTTGCTGGCGGCCCATATTGGCGAATTAGAAGCCATCAAAAGTGCCGCGCTGGAAAAATGCGCAGGCCCCGACGCCACAATTGAGACCGCTTGGACATGGGTGCACATATTGGTCGAAGAGGCGTGGGATGCCCGCTTTGCTTACCGGGAGCCCTTATCCGTGGTCCGCGCCGATGCCCGATTGGCCAATCAGATCCGCCATATGTTTGCGGTCCAGCATGATGCGGCCTTCGGCCTCCTCCATGCGCTTCGCGCCTCAAAGGCCATTGTCGCCAGCGAGGAAGCCTTTGACGGTCTAGTCAACCAAGTTGCCCTAGGCCTTGCCTTCCAATTGGTGCGGATGGAGTTTGATGCCCCAGTTACAGAAACGCCGCGCGCACTTATCGCACGCGCGGCCGCTCTGATCATGTTGCCGATCACGGGCTTTATCCGCCCGGATCATGAATCAGCTTAAGCAGCTTCAGTTTCGGTTTTCTTAGCAGCCTTAGGAGCAGCTTTCGCGCCCTTCAAAGCTTCAACTTCTACGGTCAAAGCTTCGATCTTTGCAGTCAAGGCTTCGATTTGGCCGCCGATGGCGAAGATATTGATTGGCGCAACTTTGTCGATGAATGGCGACACAGTTTCGACAACAGTCTTGCGGACTGCTTCAAAACGCTCTTCCAGATCATGGATGCGGGTTTCCGAAGCCGACTTCACTTGTGCGGTTGTCTTTTCGACATACTCGGTCACTTTGCCAGCGGTTTCGTTCTTGGAGATGCTGGAACGCACCAGATCTTCAACTTGCTCGCCCTTTTCAACCAATTGGTCGAACATTTCGTTTGCCGCACCGGTTACTTTTTCAACGCGGCCAGCGGCTTCTTGATAAACGCGGCCATAAGCGCCAACGCCTGCCAACCAGATCTTGCGCGCGATTTCGAGACCTTCGCTACGTGCGGTCTCAACAGTTTCGGTGACTTTCTTTGCTTCGGTCATTTTATCTCTCCTTCACCGGGCTGCGTGGGGGGGAGGAGCAGCCCTTTGGTGTTCTATGAACAAGGTATAGCGCACGGTTTTAGAAAGCGCATACTAAATGCTGCGGTGCAGCATTTGGGGGAGTCCCTCCCCCCTTTTTCCCAACCAATTGTCATCCCCGATGGCGTCAGCCAATCGGGGCCCTTGCGCCGCAAAATCCCAAGGGGTCCCCGCTCTGCGCTATCGCTTCGGCGGGGATGGCGTCGGAGGGGTGAAGCACTTAGCCGGGCTTTGGTTAAGCATGGTTCCCACTCAAATAGGTCCCAACAAAGGAACCCCCCTTGTGTGTTTTGGATGTGATAGAGAGGTCGAGTGAAGGCTGGTCGCGCAACCAGCCTTCACCGCGACCTTGAGACCGTGTGTCCCCTTTGGCGTAAACCGTGGGAGAGCTTGGTCCTGGTCGTGAT
>NZ_JBIIYV010000111.1:0-6396 GCF_044346625.1 Aquidulcibacter sp.
AAAAAGCACGTCAGTCTGCTTGTCTGTTAGGCATTCCGAAAAACTGACCAGTGCATGTTCCAGATTGTTTTGGACTCTAAGTGTGGACCATTACCTGTAAATCGCGTCGATCAGCGCGACATTACGCGGGTCGCCGACAAGGTCTTTTCCCATTCGGTTCATCGTGTATGCAAAGCCCAGCTTACGCGCTGGATCAGCGAACGCAAATGCGCCACCCCAGCCTGAATGACCAAAGGCACGGGGTTCAGGTCCGTAAATTCCATTTACGTTGCACAGAAATCCACATCCCCAACGTGCAGGCATACCCAATATGCTATCGATACCCGTGAATTGCACGGTTGTTGCGGCCGCAATTGCTTCGATCCCACACAGATGTTTCCCATCCAGCATTCCGTCACCTGAAAAGGCACCATAAAGTCTAGCGAGGCCACGTGCGGTCGCAAAGCCGTTGGCCGAAGGAATTTCCGCATACTGCCAACCGGGTTGGTTGGGAACAAGCGGGTCAAGCGGGGGATTGAGCAACGCGGCAATCTGGGACTCGTTGAAATCGGTCACGAGGTCGTTGGTGCCCATGTCCTGCGGGGCAAGCAACGGCGCTACGCGGTGCGCCGCGTTGGTGGGCACACCGATGGTGATGTCCAGTCCAGCTAATTCCTCAGCGACAAACTGGCGTAAGCTGCGTCCATCGACACGGCGGCACAGGGCACTTGCCAGAAAACCGACAGAAATCGCGTGATAGCCGCCTTGCGTTCCTGGCTTCCAAAACGGTTTTTGTTCAGCGAGCCGTTCAGCAGCCGCTTGCGTATCATAGAATGTTTCCAGCGTTGCAGGCTCACGAAATCCGCAAAGCCCAGCTTGATGCGACAGCAACATCGCAACCGTGATCTCGCCCTTACCCTCAGCCGCGAATTCGGGCCAGTAGCGCGCAATCGGTGCATCATAGTCAATGAGTCCGCGGTCGACGAGCATTGCAAAGCACGCCGCCGTAACGCCTTTGGTGGTAGACCAGATATTGACCAGCGTATCCGACTGCCAAGCTTGTGCATCCTTGCTACTATCGACCGCGCCGCCCCATAGATCTGCAACTATTCGCCCGTCAACAACCATTGCTACCGATGCCCCAACATCGCCGCGCTCTGCAAAATTGGCGGCAAAGGCATCACGGACGGCCTCGTAACCCGGTTCGCAAGTGCCGTTGACGATCATTTGGTCACGCATATCCATCCCCTGTACCGAATATCCTTAGTGAAGTTGATACCTAAGCCAGGCTGTAAACGATAGACCCTCAAAGCCGAACCAGCAGATCCAATGGCGATGTCAAAAGACTTAACTTATAACTATGGTGGTTCGAGAGCGGCGCGAAGGGATCGTCGGATATTTAGACTTCACCAAAGTGCCCTTGATGACCACCCTTGGCGCGTTTGAGACCGGCGGCATTTCAAGAGAACTTAGTCGAAGTGGGATGGGCTGGTTTGGAGCGCGCGGCCGTCGAAAGCGGCCCAACGATGGGTAGCAGTGCATCTGAACGGCAAACTCTATCTTCCAGCGAACCGAATTCGTGGTGAGACGTCAGTGCGCCGCGAAACTACTAAGAAGCCGCAAGTACTGCCACAACAATATCGCAACAATTCTCGCATCATCCCCGAATGCTGACGTGTTACTCCACTGGCGAAGCAAACAGGGAAATATACTTATGAGGCCGTCTGCAACACTTACTTACGCCGTTATCGCTTTGGCCAGCATGAATGGGTTCAGTGCCCATGCGCAAGCTACCGCGCGTGAACCGACACAGGGGCAAGCCAGTTATCCAGCCAGCTACTTTGCCTCCTATGGAGCTGTCACTGCCTTTGATATGATTACCAATGTTCCAGGCTTTAGCTTTCGCGATGGAGGTGGTGCGCGCGGGTTTGGTGTGAATGCCGGCAATGTGATCATTAATGGTCGGCGCCCGACGATTAAGTCAGAGAGCCTAGAAGCGCTCTTACGTCGCTTTCCTGCTCGCTCCGTTGTCCGCATTGAGGTCTTGGATCAATCCACCAGCAGCGAGTTAGGGGGCCTTGGTCGCGTTGCTAATGTGGTGCTCAGCACTGAAACGATTAGGAGTGGCACTTATAGCCTCGCTGCATCAGCGGGCGAAGGCGGCGATGAAGCCTTTGAAGGTCGGTCTTCGGTTACGTTCAAAGGTATCGACAATAGCTTCACCTTCGGTCTCACCAGCGTCCCAGAGGTGAGCCGCACATTTGGCCCAGAATGGGTTACAAATAGTGCGGGTGCGCTCACCGAACGGCGCGAATTTGATGGCGTCACGCGCAACACGCAAACAGCCCTTTCGCTGGCTGCAGCGCAGATTTGGGGTGACGTATCTCTAAACGCCAGCGCGAAAATATCATTGCCCCGCGCGCGTACTGACCGCACAGGCTTGTTCTTTTCGGGACTTGGTCTTTCGACAGGCCAAGAACGGCTGATCTCGGATGCCCCAAAAAACGGCACGAATTATGAGTTGGCAGGGGATGCCGAAACGCAATGGAACCCGAATTTCTCATCCAAACTTTTGGCCGTCTACAATCGTGAAAGCCCGCGCGCGACTGGCAGGGTAGAGCGGATTGACGCCAATGGTATCTCCACTGTCCGTCTAACGGAAAACAACGAAACCACTCAAGAAACTATCATTCGCCAGCAAAACAGCCTGTCTCTTAGTAACGGCCTAAAGCTAGAGTTTGGTGTGGAGTTTGCCCAAAATCGGTTAGATGCAGATTTCACCAATGTGGCAGGTGGTGTTACAGCCACTACTACCGCGCGGGTTCGTGAAGAGCGCACTGAACCATTCATCTCTGCGAACTGGCAATTTTCGCCAAATCTGCATCTTGAAGCAAGCCTGGTCGCGGAAAGATCAACGTTGGACGTTGTGAGTACTGGTGCCAAAAAAAGCCGGTTTCTTTTCTGGAAGCCCAGTTTGATCGCGGACTGGAAGATTTCAGATGCAACAAGCCTTGAGTTCAAGATTGCTCAGGATGCGGCACAACTTAACTTCAATGACTTTGCAACCAGTGTTGATCTGGCCGCTGATGGCCAAGTAGATTTCGGCAATCGCGAACTGATCCCTGAGCGCACACTGACCTTTCAAGGGACGCTGCGGCACAGATTTTGGGGCAAAGGCAGCATTGAGCTCATTGTGAACTATCAGGACGTGACAGACTTTCAGGACCTAGTACCGGTCCGTGTCTTTAATGACGCGGGCAATATCATAGGCCGATTTGATGGACCCGGTAACATTGGCAGTGGTAAACGCTGGAATATCGAACTCAGCGGCACCTTGCCCCTTGATCGTTTCACCGCGCCTCTTGGCATCTCGGGAATGGAGTTGCGCTATCTAGCCCACAATCATGCCAGTCGCGTGAATGACCCTGTCACGGGCAGGGAGAGACTACAATCTGATACGCCCGAGTTTCATTATTCCGCAAGCTTACGCCAAGACTTCGCGCGGCAAAAGTGGGCTTGGGGTGTCGGTGTTGGGTGGGGCGTCGAGAGCGTCAGCTATTTCTTCAACCAGATTAGCCGCGCGTCGAATAACCCAAATGTTGCTGGCTTTCTGGAGTTTCGCGGCTTCGAAAATGGCAAGCTGCGTCTGGATCTATCAAACCTGACAGATCGGGTGATCGAGCGGGATCGACAGTTTTTCGTCGATAGCCGCGCGAGTGGGCTTGCCTCACAGCGCTTTTTCCGTGATCAAAGCAGCGACAGCCGCTTGAAGATAACCTTCAGCAGTACATTTTGAGGTCAAATGTGAACACGCTTCAAGGGAGAAAAATTTTGATTGCCGAGGATGAGCCTCAATTGGGGCAAATGCTCGTCGATTTTTTGCGCCGTGAAGAAGCCAATGTGCGCTTGGTTAGCGACGGTCAAATGGCGCTTGACGAAGCACGCCGCTGGTCGCCTGATCTGCTCCTGCTCGATATTGCTATGCCAAAGCGCGACGGCCTATCGGTGTTGGTCGCTTATAAAGAGGTTGAGCCCAATGTATCGGCGATCATGATCACTGCCTTAGCCGACGATCTGGATAGATTAACCGGCTTTAGGCTCGGGGCAGATGATTATGTCGTTAAGCCATTCAACCCATTAGAGGTGGTTGCGCGCGTGCGGGCGGTCCTGCGCAGGCGGACACAAGATAGCGATGTGCCGTCCCGGTCCGCCCATTATTGCGCCGGCTGCATGCGGCTGGAAAGCGATAGCCGTCGCGTTTTTATCAACGAAGCACTCTTAAACCTCACCCCCACAGAGTTTCGAATTTTAGAGGCGCTGATTTCACGGCCAGGCAAGTTGCTGACCCGCATGACCCTAACTGAACAAGCCCTCAATGAAGATGTCTCGGACCGTTCTATTGACGCCCATGTCAGCCGCTTGCGGGCTAAAATCGGTATGGTAGAAGGTGTCCAAGTCACCGCTGTGCGCGGTGAAGGCTATCGGCTCGATGTCTCCCAATGAAGACATTACGTGCGCAAATCGCAACATTGGCTTTGGCCATCAGTTTGTTTGCGGCCCTCTCTGCATCATTTTTGCCCCAATATGTTTATGAAGCCCGCGATGGCTTGTTTATGCTGTCGCTCAGCCCAGACGATCAGGTCACGCTGAAAGCGCTCCTGAAGGATCATTGTGGATGCTCCACTTTGGTACAATCATTTAAGGAAAGCCGTGGCTTTGCAGCGTGGCGCCTCAACTTCACCGGCATCAGGTTTATCGTGACACTGGCTGCGGCGGCGCTGTGTACCTATTTGGCTATCCGCTATGCCGCGCGCATCGCTCAACCCATCCAATCTTTGACCCAAGCGACCAAAGCAATTCGTAGCGGTGGGGCAAATATCGTCATTCCCGACGTGAAAGGCGGGCAAGAAATCGTCGATTTGGCGACGAATTTTTCACGCATGAATGAGCGTCTGAAAGCCTCAGACGATGACTTGAGAGTACGCTCGCGTGGGATTGCCCATGAGATCAGAACGCCTCTTGCGGTAATGCGCGCGCGTTTGATTGGGGTGCAAGAGGGCGTTTATCCCGCAGACGAAGTGCTGGTGGCAAGTCTGTTGCGACAGATTGAATTGATCGACCATCTAACCACTGATGTTACCTTATTGTGCGACACCACTGGATACTCCCAAGCGCTACACTTGTCGCAAGTAGATATCTGCGAGATCTGCGAGGCGGTGAGATACAGCTTGGCGCCGCTAGCCGAGAAGGGAGAAATTATAGTGAGTGTAGTAGGCGAAGGCGTTACGTTGGCTGGCGACGCGGGACGACTGGAGCGCGCAATTTCAAACCTTACTTGCAATGCGATCCAGCATTCTGGTGGGACACATGTGACCCTGACTATCCAATCATTCAAAGACGACATCTCCATTAGTTGCGATGATGATGGCAGCGGATGGCCCGTTGACCCGCCTGAAAAACTGTTAGCGGCTTTTGTTAATGGGACCGAAGAAGGTACGGATGCCACAGGTCGAACGGGCCTGGGGCTGGCAATTGTCAACGCAATTGCCAAAGCCCATGGTGGCAGCCTGATTTTAGGTCATTCAAGCCTTGGTGGCGTGAAAGCAACAATCGTGATCCCGAAGCGGTGACCAATTACAACGACTTCAAAAACAGCTGTGGGCATAACCCAAGCAGTTGAGTAGTTGGCAGCCCTAGGATACTCAAAAAATCTTTTTTGTTAAAGCAAAAAAGAGTCCGCGCGGTCCAAGAGTATCTGGCTGTCCTTGATCACGAGGCCTTTGGCGCAGCCTCACCGGTTCCACCAAAGTTTGTTGCAAAGTCCGATCCTGCTGCACAATGGACCGGTGCCCATAAAGGTCATGCCTTCTTTGCTTATGCGACCAACTATTTGATCGATACCGATCATGGCGTCATTGTTGATGTTGAAGCTACACGCGCAATTCGCCAGGCTGAAGTTGGCGCATCGCGCACGATGATTGATCGTACCGAAGCTCGATTTGGCCTAAAGCCCAGTTATCTGGCAGCCGATAGCGCTTATGGCTCAGCCCATAACCTAGCTTGGTTGGTGAAAGAGCGAGATATCGCACCTCATATTCCTGTCTTCGACCAGTCCATACGAACAGACGGAACATTCTCGCGATCTGACTTTACTTGGGAACCCGAAAGAGACCGCTATACCTGTCCCGCTGGCAAAGAGTTGGTGCAGTTCCATCGCACTTACCAAACGCCACGATCTGGCATTACCAAAGCCGGCCAAAGGCTATATCGAGCGAGCACAAAGGACTGCCTGTTGATTGTCGCCGAGAAGTGACCCGGTAGAGGCACAAATTTTCATTGAGAATTGACCCATGTTTGAACTGTCCCCTGGCTGAGAGTTGGGGGATGAGGAGTGATCAACATGGATTTATTGAGTGT
>NZ_JBIIYV010000112.1:0-6389 GCF_044346625.1 Aquidulcibacter sp.
GCCAATCCTTAAGAAGAGTAATATTTTGAGTAAGAGTTATAGTATGAGGCGGAGTCGCCTCGTGTGTATTTGGATTGTGCTTTGAAGTCGACGGAGTTGAGTGCGACGCCGCGGGGTGTGATGTGGGCGGATTGGAGTTCGTGGACGGCGATGCGGATGGCGTCGCCGGTGGTAGCGCCCCAGCGGACGACGAGGATGACGGCGTCGGCTTGACGGGCCATGGTTTGGGTCTCGGCGACAGCGAGCACGGGTGCGGTATCGACGACGATGAACTGGTAGTGAGGGCGCAGGGTGTCGAGGAGACCTGAGAAGCGCTCGAGGGCTTGATCGACACCGGTACGGTCGTTGATTGCTTGGGTTGGCAAGATGTCGAGATCGGTGAGGAGATCGCGGGACAGGGCGGCTTCCAGGCGGTCGTGATGATTGATGACCTCGATTAGATTGGTTTTGGCTTCGATGCCGGCGATATTGGCGATGGTCGGCCTGCGGATATCGGCTTCGATGAGGATGGTTTTAGCCCCGGACATGGCAAGGGTTCTGGAGAAGGCCAGAGCGGTGGTGGACTTGCCTTCTCCGGCGACGGCGGACGAGAACAGGATGACTTGGGGGACTTTTTCGCCATCTGGGGCGAGGATGAGGTCGGCGCGGAGTTGGCGCAGGGCCTCGGCATAAAGCGAGAGGGGTTTGACGGCGACATAGTCAGCTGGGCCCTGCCCCCCGGTTGCGGCGAGGTCTTTGACTTCGCGCGCGGTGAGTTTGGGGACGGAGACGAGGCAGGGAGCCCCGGTCCAGTCTTCAACCGCTTGGGGGGTGCGTAAGCCACGCTGGAGGCTTTCCAGAAGCACGATCAGACCTGCGGCAAGGGCGAGGCCTGCGAGCAGGCCTTGGGCAAGGTCTTGGGTAGGCTTGGGCGAGTCTGGTCGGCCTGGGATTTGGGCGCGCACGATGATGCGACCATCCGGGCGCTGGAGTTTTTCAAGGTCTGTGATTTGTTGGAGGCGCTGAACATAGCCCTGATAGGTGGATTCTGTGGCGGTGACTTGGCTTTGCAACTGTTGCTGGATCGAAGCGCGACGGGTGTCGCGGCCCAGAACAGAAGTCCAACGGGCGAGCTCTGCTTCAATGGCAGCCACCCGGCGCTGGGCAACTTGTAACTCGTTGGAAGTGCCCCGCGATGACCTGGCCACTTCTTGTTGCAATTGACGACGAATATCGTTGAGTTGTTCGCGGGCGACTTGCATTTGAGGATGGGAAGGTCCGTAGCGCACCGAGAGTTCAGAGATGCGGCGCTGGACTTCGCCTTCACTGATGCGCAGGGCTTGGACAGATGGGGATTCAAAAGAGTCGACACCAGCGCTGCTAAAGCCTGAAGAGCCACGCGCTTGGCGGGCGGCGACATCGGCGCGGGCCTGGCTTAATTGGGCTGACAGCGCGCTGACTTGTTGATCGGCCAAACCGGCTCCGCCCACATTGAGGCCACTGGCCGCGCGCTCAGCTTGCAGGGCTGCTGATTGTTGCTTGAGTTGGACACCCACCTGCTCAACTTGCTGTTGCAACCAGATCTTGGCCTGACGGGTGGTGGAGAGTTTGGAATCCAATTGTTCAGCCAAATAGCCTTCCGCAACCGCATCCACGATCTGGGCAGCCTTAACCGGATTGGAGGCCGTCATTTTGATGACGATAACCGTACTGCCGGTGACGGTTTCAACACTGAGCGCGCGGGATAGAATGGCTTTAGTTACTTCGATTTGACGGGCATCGGGTGCTTGAACGGCTGTCTGGCCAGCCGATGCCGGCTTAGCCGCTGCGGGAGAGGTCGGAGCCGGGGCCTGATAGGACAGATAGGGATTAAACTCTGGATCATTCTGCAGGTTCAACTGACGTACCACCCGCTCCATCAAAGCTGGTGACCGCAAGGATTGCACTTCATTGGATAGACGTGGGCTGACCGCTTTAACCGCAGCAGTATCTTCACTGGCGATCTGATTGCTCTGATCTTCAATCAGAATGGAGGTTGAGGACACATAGCGGACCGGGGTCACGGCTGTCTTCACAAAGCCAAGGACCAGACCCAGCACAATGCCCGCCAGCAAAATCGGCCAGCGACGACGCAGCAGATTAAACGCTGTATCCACCATCGCCCCGATTGAACCGTCATCACTAGGGGCAATTCGGGTGGTACGGGCGTTTGAGTACGACAGCGAGGCTGCGTCCGACATTACTAACTCCAATCACATACTGACACAGGCGCACTGAGAATGCCTCAGTCAGCCCAGCTTGAATCCTGCTGTGATACAACATGGTCATCCCAAATTGGGACGCCCCACACCGTTTCGACCGGCTCAGGCCCTGCTAGGGTTCCAGAGATGTCTCCAAAACCCTTTAGAAGCTTAACGCCGCAGCGACAGACGTACGCCGTAGCGTGTCTCTTCAAAATTCAGGCCAGCCACATTGTTTGTTTCAAGCTTCTCATTGGTGACATTAAACACCACAGACAGCCATTGGGTGAGCAAAAGCGCACCTGAAGCAGTCAAAGTGGTACGCTCGTCGCGGCGCATAACATTGTCATACTCAAATATCTCGCGTTGGGCGCGGGCTGAAAGTACCAAATTGGAACGCACATCCCAATCCAACTGGCCACCCAGACCTGTCGTAATCGCCGAACCCGAACCTTGAACGGGGGAATCGGTGATGTTGCGCGTCGCCACCAAACCGACGGTCACCAAGGTCGTCGGGAACCATTCCACAGCCGCCCGATAGCCAAAAGCTTCGCTATCATCATAAAGAGCTGCATCAAAGCTCTGCGACAAATAGCCAATAGCGACTTCGCCGCGCGCAAGGTCGGAGAGGTCAAAATTGACCCCGACCATGGCTTGGTTCTGATCGGAATCGCGCGCGGGGAACAAACCACCTGTGCGCTCTTGATAATTGCGGGTGCCATAGGTCCCGCTGGCAAAGATCGCCGTGCTGGGGGTGAGCGCAAAGTCGGCGCGCAAGGTCAGAGCTGCCCCTTCCGAGTTGCGATCAACCTGCGACAGAATGGTGCCATTGGTCAAAGGCACAGGATCAAAGCTGATGTCACTCACATCCACATTGGCCGACAAACGCGTACGGGTTAGTTCCCACACACCACCCACGGTCAAAGCGCTTTGCTCATACTGGCCAGGCTCTGCCACATTAACGGGTAGGCCTGCTGTCGAGCGGCTCTCGGTACCTTCAAAATAGCGGTAAGCCGCCTGCAGATTGGCTCCACGGCGGACGTCGAGACGACCCGAAGCTTGAAGCTCTACATCGGTTGCATCTTCAGTCGAGAAATCCTGATACACCGTACCAGCAAAGCCTGCCCCCAAGCTCACCGCATGGCGGCTCCAATTGGACGATAAGGTCATACGGGGGCGAATAATATAGCCCGTATCGCTTTGGCCATTGGTGTTGGCCCGCTTGGCATTGTCGGTCTGGAACGTATCATAATCAATCGTCGGGCTTAAGATGAAAGCACCCAGACGCACATTGACCGGCTCTAACGGCAAGCCGCTGGCAGACGCCCGAGGCTTGTCGCGTACGCCGCTGTTGCGACCCCGATCAACAAACTGGCCACGATAGCTCGACACCGAAGCGTTGGAGCCAACCGCTTGCAAGGTCCCAAATTGGATCAAGGTCGGATTGGGATTAATAACTTGGGCAAAAGCCAAGCCCGGAAGCCCAACAAGGCCTGCAACCAGTCCCATTTGTATCGTTCGTATCATCTCGTTCACCACACTTACGCCGTTACCAGCGTCGGATTGATCTTCAACAGACCTAAAGTCTGTCCCCATGAAAATTGTCGCAACCAGACTTCCTCAAAAGTCTATTTCCCTCAACGGGCCCATCAAAGGCTTCATCAAGGTGCTGGTTGATGGCTTGAGCCTGTGGAAGCCCCAGATCCCGCTGGTGGCAAAGGCAGACCCGTGCCACCCCCGGTATCCCCGGTCGCCGATCCCAAGGAAGCCAAGGTCAAAGACCGCAAGCCACGAAGCCCTGCTTGATCGGCTTCACTGCACCATAAAGGGATCCGCTCGGGAGCGCGCTTGCGCAATTCTTCCAGCAAAGCCCCGGATGGACATTGGTTCAGCAAGCGCGTCAGCGCATCGACCACAACCGCAGAGCTTGCCCCCGACGCTTCAATCGTCGCCGACACCGCCGGTACCACAGGCTGGTTCGCGCTGGCTGCTGCTTGGACCGCGCCAATCAGTTTCATCTGCAGGGATTGAGACGTTTCCGCCGCACCCGCAACACTGCCAAGACCAAGAACGGTCATGCCAGCCAGGCCAATCATCAGTTTTTTCATCATCACCAATATCCCCACCTGACTTCTCAGTCAGCTCTCAGGCAATCGCCTAGTTATTATCAAGGAGCAACCCTTAAGAGTCCAGTCTTACCTAGAAGAACCTCTCAGGAACTCGGATTGTGTCACCTTTTTTCACGACCAAATCATTGGTCAACTTATAGCGCTTCTCTTTTGCTTCTCCAGCATGGCGAATAAATACATTGCGGGTATCCGCACGCGTCGTAAATCCGCCCGCCAAAATCGCTGCCGTCGTCACAGAAAGACCAGGCCGCATCGGTAATTCGCCTGTCGAGGCCACTTCACCCGTGATGAAAAACGACGATTTGTCGACCCGCATGGTGTCGCCAGATTGTACCAAGGCACCTGAATCAAACGGCACCGCAATCTCTTTCTCACTGCCAGCACGCTTCACAAACACCGTCTGGGTATCTGCCAATTCGGTAAAGCCCCCCGCTTGGGCCACCGCCGTACGTACCGTCAAACCCGGCGGAATCGGCAGCTCCCCTTGGGTGCGAACCTCGCCATAAATAAACATAGCCGACTTATCGATCCGGATCGTATCGCCGGGCATCACCGGAACCCCACTGCGCACCACAAGCTCTTCTTCTTCAGGCGAACCCTCCCGGCGAATGTACACACGCTGGGTATTGGCCAAAGGCGTAAATCCACCCGCTTGAGCCACCGCATTCAATAACGTCAGACCCGATGCAAACGGATGCTCACCCGGCATCTTCACTTCCCCCAACACAAAGATCGGCCGGAAGTTCAAAATCTGCGCACTCACACGGGGATCCACCAAATAGCCATTCTTCAATCGACGCTCCACTTCACGTTGGAACGTGCGCAAATTCATTCCCGCAGCCTGAACCTCGCCCACCAAAGGCAGCGACGCCATACCGCCAGAATCAATCACAAACTCACCCGATAAATCCGCTTCCCCAAACACCATCAACCGTACCCGGTCATTGGGGGCCAACACATAATCCAACCCCGCACCCGCGCCCACAGCGCTCACCGCCTCAGCGCCCGATGCCTGCGCATTCATCGCCGCGCCCATTTGGTTCTGACTCTGGCTCACTAAGGGCACAAATTGCGACTTCGTCGGGGTTTGGGCCTGCACCTGCGCGAAACCCAACCCAGCATTCAACACAAGCGCGCTCATCACCAAGCTCAACGCCAGCAACAAACCGCCCAAAACTCTCTTCATACCTTCACCAGATACAAGCATTGTTTGTCCTTCAATCTCATAGGCCCCAGCCCACTTGATTTTAACTTCTCGCAGGCTCCAACCCGCTTGATCTTGATTTCCTCGCGGGCTCCAACCCGCTTGATATTCTTTACCTCTCGCAGGCTCCAACCCGCTTGATATTCTTTACTTCTCGCAGGCTCCAGCCTGCGAGCGGGGATCACAAAATCCGCCGCAAATCCAACACAGCTCCCGCCGTCCGCAACAAAATGTGAAAATCCATCCCTGCATGGCAATGCACTGCGTAAAACGCATCATAACGCGCCTTCGCCTTCGGCTTCACACTGTTGCGACCATTCACCTGCGCCAAGCCCGTAATCCCGGGACGCACGCTAAAACATTCCGGAAACAGCGTCCGGCGGATCTTCGTCGTCGGGTCATTGGCCAACAACGGACGCGGACCCACCAAACTCATATCCCCCACAGCCACCGACCATAGCTGGGGCAGCTCATCAATACTCAGCTTGCGCAAGAACTGGCCAATCGGCGTCAAATATCCGCACGTCCCGTCAAACGCCTCCCGCGGCATCGACGGAGCCTCTACCTGCATCGTGCGAAACTTCGGCATCATAAACAATCCACCGCCAAGTCCCACACGGCGCGACCAATAAAGCCCAGGACCCTTACTCGTTACCTTCACCGCCACCCAGACACACAACAGAAATGGCAACAAAAACAACAATAAAAGCCCGCTAACACCCACGTCAAACCAACGCTTCGCTCCATAGCCGCTCACACGCGACACCAACGTGTCACCACCAGAATATAATCCATCCATCCGATCAATACTCAACATACGTCCCCTCCTCACGTCGG
>NZ_JBIIYV010000054.1:0-19665 GCF_044346625.1 Aquidulcibacter sp.
GCTTTTGACCGGATTCGCCCGGAACATTTCCGGCCGGCCTTTTATGAAGGGATGCGCCAACAAAGGGCTGAGATTGAGGCCATTGCCAATGCGAAAACGGCCCCCACATTCGACAATACCATTCTCGCGATGGAAAAGACTGGCCTGTTCCTTGATGATGTTTCGGCGGTCTTCTTCAATATGACCTCAGCCAATTCCAGCGCGCCAATCCGCGCCATTCAGCGCGAGATGGGCCCCGCAATGGCCGCCCATTCGGATTCGATCCGCCTTAATCCAAAGCTATTTGCCCGGGTTCAAGCGGTTTATGACAAGCGCGCATCCCTGCGCACCCCTGAGCAGCGCCGCCTGGTTGAACGCGTCTATCAAGGCTTTGTTCGTTCTGGTGCCAAACTCAACTCAGAGCAGAAGGCCCGCGTCTCGGAAATCAATCAACGTCTGTCGAGCCTCAGCACCAATTTCAGCCAAAAAGTCTTGGCGGACACCAACCAGTTCGCGCTGGTTCTGGAGACCGAGGCCGACCGCGCCGGCCTAACACAATTCTTCCTCGATGCCGCTTTGGAAGCCGGCCGCGCGCGGGGAACGCCTGGCAAATATGTGGTGACCTTGAACCGCTCAAGCGTGGAGCCCTTCTTAGAGCTCTCGACCAATCGCGCCATGCGGGAGAAGGCTTGGCGCGGCTGGGTGCTGCGGGGTGATAATAACGATGCCGAAGACACCAAGGCGACCGCCAGCGAGATTGTCACCCTTCGCCAAGAGCGCGCCGCGATTTTGGGCTATGCGCATCATGCCGCTTTCACCTTGGATGACACCATGGCCAAAACCCCGGCCAATGTCAGCGCCTTGCTGAACGGCGTGTGGGAGCCTGCCAAAGCAGCCGTGACGCGCGATGCCGCCGAATATCTGGTGCTGGCCAAGTCGCAAGGCTTTACGGGTGACAAGCTGGAGCCGTGGGATTGGCGCTTCTATGCCGAGCAAAAGCGGCGGGCGAAATACAATCTGAACGAAGATGAAGTGAAGCCCTATTTCTCGCTCGACGCCATGTTGGACGCGCAATTCTGGGTCGCCAACCAATTGTTTGGCCTGAAGTTTAAAGAAATCACCGGTACCGTCCCCGTCTATCATCCCGATGTGCGGGTGTGGAAAGTGATGGAGGGTGACGGCCGCCATATCGGCCTGTTCTATGGCGACTTCTTCTCGCGCGAGAGCAAGCAAGGCGGGGCTTGGATGTCCAGCTATCAAGGCCAGGACCGGGTTAACGGCAATCTGAAGCCCATGGTCGTGAACGTGTTGAATTACACAAAAGCCCCCGCGGGCAAGCCGACCCTATTGTCCTATGATGACGCCGAGACCTTGTTCCACGAATTTGGCCACGGCCTGCATGGCTTATTGTCCAATGTCGCCTATCCGAGCCTCGCAGGCACCGCCGTGTCGCGCGACTTTGTGGAATTCCCTGCCCAAATCTATGAGCACTGGCTAGGCCAGCGCCAAGTGTTGGAGCGTTTTGCCCGCCATAGCGACACAGGTGCTGCCATGCCTAAGGAGCTTTTGGACAAAGTGATGGCTGCGCGCAACCATGATCAAGGCTTTGCCACGGTTGAGTTTTTATCTTCTGCCTTGGTCGATATGGACGTGCACAGCCAACCGGATCTGCCCAAGGGCTTTGATATGGGTGCCTTTGAAAAGGCAAGCCTCGCCCGGATCGGCATGCCGCAGGAGATCGTAATGCGCCACCGGCCAACCCACTTCGGCCATATCTTCTCGGGCGGTTATTCGGCTGGCTATTACTCCTACATGTGGTCGGAAGTTCTCGACGCCGATGGCTTCCGCGCCTTTACCGAGACAGGCGATATCTTCAACAAAGATGTCGCCAAGCGCCTGCGCACCTATGTCTATAGCGCTGGCAATGCGCGTGATCCGGCAGAAGCTTACCGCCAATACCGCGGCCGCGATCCAGATCCAAAAGCTCTTCTGGAAATGCGCGGCCTCGCGGACGGCACCAGCGGCAATTAAGCCGCCTTCGCCAGACCTTATTCTACACTTTGCGCATGGCTGATGATCAGATCAGCCATGTGCTTGGTCTTTGACGGTGGGAGGTCATGGGCCATTTGGTCGATGACCTCTAGCTTTGCGCCTTGAATGCGCCGCGCGGTGTCGACCCCGCATGCCAGTGGTACCAATTCATCCTGCTTGCCATGGATGACCAAGGTGGGCGCTTGGATTGACCCCAGCTTTTCGGCACGCGCCCCGTCAGCCAGAATGGCAATCAGCTGGCGCAGCGTGCCTTTGGGATCATAAGCGCGATCATAGGCAGCGGTCGAATGATTGACAAAGGCGTCGGGCGCTCGCGCGGGATCGGGGTAAGAGATCAACTCTAGTGTTCGCCGACCAATCTCGATCGCTTCATCGCGGTTTGGTGCCTTGCTCCGGCGTGCCGTCAGGCGTTGGCGCAGTTTGGCCGGGGCACTGGGCAAGCCGCGTGCACCGCTGGTCGACATCACGGAGATCAAACTGCGCACCCGAGTTGGGTGATGGATCGCCATGTTTTGCGCAATCATCCCACCCATAGAGACCCCGACAACATGGGCGGCATCGATTCCTAGATAATCCAACAGCGCCACCCCATCTTGGGCCATATCCTTGACGTGATAGGCAGTCTTAAAGCCGATCCCGAACAAAAGCCCCGCAATTGCGCGCACGGGGCTTGCCACTTGGGCATCATGTAAATGCGTGGATAGGCCCACGTCGCGATTATCAAACAAGATTACGCGATGCCCGGCAGCCACCAGCTCTGCCATGAAGTCTTCCGGCCACGCGATCAATTGCCGCCCCAGCCCCATAACCAGCAATAGCGGCACGCCCGAGGCCTCGCCCCGTTCTTCATAATAAAGCTCAATGCCATTGGCTTGAATGGTCGGCATGCACTTGTCCCCCGATGCAGGCGCAGTTTTTCGGTGCTTTTGCAAAGTAGCCCAAACAAAAACGGCCCCGAGATACCTCAGGGCCGTTTTCAAGTCATGTCAATTGGGTTGAAACTTAAGCCGCGAGTGCGGCCTTTGCCTTTTCAACCACAGCTGCGAAGGCGGCGGGTTCGCGGATCGCGATATCGCTCAACACTTTGCGGTCGACTTGGATGCCTGCTTTCAACAAGCCGTTGATGAAGACCGAATAGGTCATGTCATGCTGACGGGCTGCTGCGTTGATGCGCTGGATCCACAAAGCGCGGAAGTTGCGCTTCTTGGCCTTGCGGTCGCGGTAGGCATATTGACCAGCGCGCCATACGGCGGCGGTCGCGGTGCGGATGGTGTTCTTCCGGCGGCCTTGGAAGCCTTTAGCGGCTGCCAGGATGTTCTTCCGACGGGCGCGGGTTTGTTGCCCTGCTTTAATACGTGCCATTGTCTATATCCTTACAGCCCGTAGGGCGTCCAAAGTTTCACGCGAATTGCATCGCCTGTAGCGAGCACCGACGTTCCACGGTTTTGACGGATATATTTGGATTTGTGCGACATCAAACGGTGACGCTTGCCCACAACACCATGCATAACTTTGCCGGTAGCCGTGATCTTGAAGCGCTTTTTGACGCCACTCTTAGTCTTCAGTTTCGGCATTTCGCTCTCCTGTGCTATGATGCACGGACTTGTTTTCATAAAGAATTCAAGTCAGCTAAAATAACCGCCACGGCATGCCGTTTCGCCGGACGATCAGATGGGAGGCGCGATCTAATCTAAGAGCGCGCAAAAAACAAGGGATTGGACTGAGTCTAAGCCCGATGGGCAGCACCCAAACCCACGTCCATCTGCAATCATATAAAGACATGTTTATATCTTTCCTTGCCTTTTGTCGAAGCCTCGGTTAGAAGCCGCCTTCTTAGGCCCTGTGCGCGAAGGTCGCTGGCGCAGGCATCGACTCTTCGAGGACACTTCATGACTGACTATATCGTGGCCGACATCGGCTTGGCTGACTGGGGCCGCAAGGAATTGGCAATTGCTGAAACCGAAATGCCTGGCTTGATGGCAACGCGTGCTGAATTCGGCCCAGGTAAGGTTTTGAAAGGCGCCCGCATCGCTGGTTGCCTGCACATGACGATCCAAACCGGCGTCTTGATCGAGACCTTGACCGCTTTGGGTGCTGACGTTCGCTGGTCTTCTTGCAACATCTACTCGACCCAAGATCAAGCTGCCGCCGCGATTGCTGCTGCTGGCGTGCCGGTTTTCGCGATCAAAGGCGAAACGCTTCTTGAGTATTGGGACTATGTCCACAAAATCTTTGAATGGTCCGATGGCGGCTATCCAAACCTGATCCTGGACGATGGTGGCGATGCAACCTTGTTGTGCGTTTTGGGCCCCAAGGCTGAAAAAGATCCCAGCATCTTGAACAACCCACAAAACGAAGAAGAAGAAGCGCTCTACACTGTGATGAAGCGCTATTTGGTCGAAAAGCCAGGCTTCTATTCGGCGATCCGCGATGCCATCAAGGGCGTGTCGGAAGAAACCACCACGGGTGTGCACCGTCTGTATCAAATGGCTGAGCGTGGCGATCTGCCATTCCCAGGCATCAATGTGAACGACAGCGTGACCAAGTCGAAATTCGACAACCTCTATGGCTGTAAGGAATCTTTGGTCGACGGCATCCGCCGTGGCACAGACGTGATGATGGCCGGTAAAGTCGCCATGGTTGCAGGCTTTGGTGACGTGGGCAAAGGCTCTGCCGCTTCACTTCGCAACGCCGGTTGCCGCGTGATGATTTCTGAAATCGACCCCATCTGCGCGCTGCAAGCCGCGATGGAAGGCTATGAAGTCGTCACCATGGAAGATGCCGCACCTCGTGCAGACATTTTCGTGACCGCCACCGGTAACCTCGACGTTCTGACGCTCGACCACATGCGCGCGATGAAAGATCGCGCCATTGTCTGCAACATCGGCCACTTCGACAGCGAAATCCAAGTCGCAGCCCTTCGAAACTACAAGTGGCACAACGTAAAGCCACAGGTCGATGAAGTCGAATTCCCAGACGGCAAGCGCATCATCGTCTTGTCAGAAGGCCGCTTGGTCAATCTGGGCAATGGCACCGGTCACCCAAGCTTCGTGATGTCGGCATCGTTTACCAACCAAACCTTGGCTCAAATCGAGTTGCACACCAACCGCGATAAGTATGAGAACCAAGTCTATGTGTTGCCAAAGCACCTCGACGAAAAGGTCGCGATATTGCACCTCGAGAAAGTTGGTGCCAAGCTGACGAAACTGACCAAGGCCCAGTCGGACTATATCAGCGTCCCAGAAACCGGCCCATTCAAGCCAGACACCTATCGCTATTGATCCTGCGGCCGGGTTAGTCCCGGCTCAGATCAAGGGGCAATCGGGGGATTGCAAGGCGGCGGCGCAGATTTCTGCGTCGCCGTTTTCTTTTGCGCAGGACCTAACCAACCAAGTCGGATTGACTGGCGGTAGTTGTTTGCTTGCAGCCGCCTCAATGCCTGATGGCGATCTTGGCTGAAAATCTCGATCCCAAGTGAATTAATTGACACGGCGCGAAGCGGCCTCGGCCCATAAAACTTAAGCGCATGAGAGCAGGGCAAGCTGCTCGTAAATGCGACCACAAGCATCCATACATTGCTACTCAGCCGCTGTTAGTTCAGCCCTTAATTGTCCTGGCTTTCGCCAGACCTGTTCGTATTGGTGCCACAGAAAACGATCCTGACCGCCGACTTAGCAGCCAACCCACAAAGGTAACCAAGGCAGAGTCCTTTAGTAACCTCGGCAGTCTTCAGAGCTCAACCTATTGATTTTAAATATTAAATTAATGAACAATCTGCCGAACTCCTTTCACCATTGGCCTGCGCGCATTCTTTTACCGCAATTTAACCACGAAGATTAGGCAATCGGTATCACTGCTTTGGTATGGTGAATCCAAGAGAGCCAAGTGGGTTAGGCAATAAAATGACAAATCGCAAGCAAATGACCTTATGTGCTTTGGTGGCCGCCACCATCCTCACTGCAAGCTGCGAATCGGAAATCGCCGTGCCAATTCTTGACGCTGGGTTGAGCACTTCCGCCGCCGCTCAAGGTATAGAGGCAACCCCGTCCACATTGTCTGCAACGCAAACTCCACTCATTGCTGACAAGCCAGAAAGCCGCGTTGAAGCAGCGCGGTTTTTGAATCAAGCAACCTTTGGGGCAACATCCGTGGAAGTCGATCGCCTGATGTCCATGGGCTATTCGGCTTGGATTGATGAGCAGTTCGCACTTCCCCGACAGCAAACCTACGCAAAATGGATAAAGACCGATGGCCCGCGCTTGAACCCAGTAGATTTTGCAGATGGGAATTCGGACCGCGAAAGCGCGGCTTGGTACACTTTAGCCAAAAATCAACCAGATCAATTGCGGCTTCGCACAGCATGGGCCTTGTCGCAAATTTTTGTGGTCAGCCGCGCAAAAGTAGGCGGCAATATCATCTTGTGGATGGACACAACTGCTGATGGTGGCTTTGGCACTTATCGGGAAATGCTCCAACTTATGACCTTTAGTCCAGTTATGGCCCAGTTCTTGGATTACCGGGAGAACTCCGACAGAGACGGGCGTATTCCAGACCAAAACTATGCTCGCGAAATTATGCAATTGTTCTCCATCGGACTTTGGCAGTTAAACGCGGATGGGACACTAAAATTCGACGCGTCGGGTCAACGTATTCCAACATATTCTCAAGCCGATGTTACGGGCCTCTCGTATGTATTTACGGGCTTGAATCTGCAGAGCGGCGGTGACCGTGTTGGGACCTGCCGTGACGATGCTGGAAGACTTTTGCCGGCAACTAATGACATGAAATTACTTTGGCGATGCGAGCTTTCTGTTTGGCCCTATGCCTCTACGCGCCAGCATTCCTTTTTGGGAGTTACAATCCCGGCCATCTCAAAGTGGAGCTCGGCCCGGATTCTGCAAGATAATGGGCGCAAGAATATTGGCATCGCACTTGACACTTTAGCGAACCACCCCAACACAGCCCCGTTCATCAGCAAATTGCTTATCCAACGCTTCACCACAAGCAACCCCAGTCCAGCCTATGTTGCCCGTGTCGCGGCTGCTTTCGCCAAAAATGGCAAAGGCGTCCGGGGTGACTTCAAAGCTATCGTAAAACAAATTCTATTAGACCCCGAGGCGCGAACGCCTGCCGTCCAAACCCCCTACGAGTTTGGAAAAATTCGCGAACCGATACTTGCTATTGCTCAGCTCAATCGTGTTTTGAACGCGAACGATGGAAAGGGAAATGTCTGGGCGGGAAGCTCTGGCTGCCGCGTTCATCACAATATCGTCTCGGAATTGGAACGTCCTTACAACTCTGCTACGGTATTTAACTACTATCGCCCAACCTTCGCTGCTCCTTCTGGCAAAGTGGCAGCGCAGAATATGGTCGCGCCTGAAATGCAGATCACCGATACCAGCACCACGCTTGATTGGTCTCGTTTTGTTCAGCAAACACTTCAACGTGGTGGCACAGGTTGTGCAAATGCTGCGAAACGCCAGAACAGCTTTGCTTATGACGAGTTTTGGGCCGAGAGCGCGAATGCCGAGCAATTGGCTGATAAAGTTCTTCTGCTGCTCGCCCCGGGCGCTAATTGGACAGATCTCCGGCCCGCTTTAGTCCGTTCGATCAATAGTATCCCCGCAGCGACCCAAGCAAACCGCATTGATCGGATCAAAATCGCAATCATGTTGACGATGTTGACCCCTGAATATCGTGTCCAACGATAGAAGAAAAAGAAACGAGCAAAGTTATGTCTATTGACCTCAGCGCAACAGGGATCAACCGCCGTCACTTCTTAGGTGGAGCCGCATTAGCTGGTGGATTCTCACCGCTGGCTCTCCAAATGGCAGCGTCGACTGCATCAGCCGCTGGTAACGACTACAAGGCTTTGGTTTGCCTTTACTTGGATGGCGGCCTCGATCATCTTCACGCCATCCTTCCATCTGATCCGACTAATTACGAAGCTTTACGCGCCCTTCGTCCTGGCATCAGTTTGCCCAACCGCAGCAATCTTCGGTCGTTGGCAACTCGGTCATCTCAAGGTGGTCGCACGGCAGCCCTTCATCCGATGTTGCCCCGGATGCGCCAAATCTATGACCAGGGAAAGATGGCCATCGTTTATGGCCACGGCGGCATGAATGCGCCAGCGACCAAGAATGAATACGCGAACTATACTGCACGCCTGCCTTCAGCTGCCGGGTCGCACAACAATGGGGACGCCCAAATCCATACTTTTGGCGACGATGGTACGCGCTATGGCTGGGGCGGGTTGGCCATGGACGTCCTAGCTTCCATGAATCAGGACAATTTGTTCGCCAGTATGGGCGTTGGGCCACTCAACAACGCGTTCAGCACAGGTCGCACAATTGACCTCATTAAAGCAGACATCAATGGTCAGGCTTCCAATATTGCCGGGCTTAGCGGTACAGTCTTTGGTTCGACTGTAGCTACCGCAGAACTGAATGCCTTGATGCAGCGTCAAACCCTGCCCACCGCTATGGGCCAAGATTATGCGGAAGTGAATCGTCGGATTATGGAATCTTATCGTCAACTCAACGATGCATTTAATGCGACAAGAAACCTTGCGCCGCTACCGACCAATTCTTCTTTACCAAACTTCCGCACCGCTTGGGCCGACAATGATATTGCAGCCGCACTTAGAACCGTCGCGAGATGTATTTCTGCGCGTAATGTTCTGCGCGTCAACCGCCAAGTCTTCTTCATCAATATGCGGAACTTTGACACGCATGGCAATCAAGTGCTCGACTTGGATGGACGAAACTTCATCCGCATGGATGCGGCGATTGGCTATTTCTATGACACGATGGCAGCCATGGGCCTCTCAAACAACGTAACTCTTTTCACGACTACCGAATTTGGTCGGTCCATTCGTTCAAACGGCAGTGGAACCGACCATGGTTGGGGCGGGGGGAGCTTTGTGGTGGGCGGTGCGGTGAAAGGCGGGGACATTTATGGATCGCTGATGGATATGGCTATCAATGGAAACGACATCCTCGATATTGGCAACTCGCCTACTGCAATTCCGACGATCAGTAATCAGCAATATTGTGCGACTCTAGCAAGTTGGTTGGGTGTGCCGGATTCCATCTTGCCAGACATTTTCCCGAACTTGAATCGATTCAGTCCGTCGAAGCTGGCATTTTTGTAGTCCTAAGCGACGAATAGAATTCTGACTCAAAGATAGTCCTAGAATCGTCTCACTTTTTGCTGAACTGCGCCTGAACTAGGCTCGGAAAGCTCTTCTAGAACCAACCCCATTAGCGTTTGCCCGGGCTAGGCCCGGCACAGATAGTGGGGCAATCGGGGGATTGCAAGGCGGCGGCGCTGGTTTCTGCTCCGCCGTTTTCTTTTGTTTGGGAAATAGCCTACCATGTCATCTTCACAGGCGGCGGACCTTTGTAATTGGGGTCGGCCGCAGATGGTGGCGGCGGCACAATCGTGCTGGGGGTCGAAACCGATGTTGCAGCCGGGGGCTGGCTGGCCTGCACTTCGGCTCGGATGGCGGCCAAAGCGCTGACCGACGCATAGCCATCGGCAACTTTCCCGCGGCTTTTCTGATAGGCCTGCAAAGCCGCCCGCGTGCGCGGACCGGCTTGACCATCGGGTATGCCGACATCAAAGCCCAGACCGTTGAGCAAATTCTGTAACTCGGTCGCCCCTACCCGACCGATGGGCGGGTCATCGGTCGGCCAACGGGTCGGCATTCGGCCACGTCCAGCGATTTGATCGGCCAAAAGCGCGACTGACAAGGCGTAGGCATCGGCCGCATTATAGGCCCGGATCGCGCCATAATTGACGCCCACCAGAAACGCCGCGCCACGCGCGCCAGCGGGTGCTAAAAGCCGGACTTGCCACGTATCCGTGTCAACTGAGGCGGTTTGGCCTTCCGGCAACTCGGTCACAATTGGATTGACGCCCAACGCCTTCCAAAACGACAGTGGCCGGCGAACACCGTCAGCAAGGCTCCAATCAAAATCTGCTGGCACCGTGGCTTCTACGCCCCAACGCTCTCCTGCTTGCCATCCGGCGCGCTCCAGATAGTTTTGCGTGGAGGCCAAAGCGTCGATTGGGTTGGACCAGATATCGCGTTTGCCATCGCCATCACCGTCAATCGCGCGGCTTAGGAAAGAGCTCGGCATGAATTGAGTGTGACCCATAGCACCCGCCCACGAGCCGATAAGATCGCTGCGTGTCGCTTCTCCGCGCTCTAGAATGTCAAAAACTGCCAGCAATTCGGATTCACCCAAGGCAGTACGTCGACCGGTGTAAGCCAAAGTTGCTAGCGAGCGAACCACATCCGAGGAGCCTTTATTGCCGCCAAAACTGCTTTCTAAGCCCCAAATGGCGATCGCAAACTCGAGCGGCACACCCGTGCGCTCCACAAGGGGGGCCAACGCGTCCTTGCGCGCGGCATAGGCAGAACGGCCCTGCTCAATCCGGTTCTGAGATACGGCTCCAGCCATGTAGGTCCAAATCGGGCGGACAAATTCGGGTTGGCTTTCATTCAGCCGTTTCACATCCCCATTGGGCGCGATATTGGCCAGAGTAGCATCGACGATGGCGGGCTGTTTCTTGCTGATTAGGACGGCACGCGTCGCAAAGTCACTGCGCCAGGCGTCAAATTCAGCCGAGCCAGAGGACGTGAAGGGCGGCGGCACATAGGCCAGCGGCTCTTGCGCACCAGCCAAGGTCGAAGTTGCAACAGCCAAAGCTGCCAAGCTAAAAGTTCGGGCCATCATGCGGTCAGTCTAAGATGCTGCGAGTGAAGCCGCAATGAAGAAGATGCGCGAAGTTCCATTCTGCCCTGTGCACTGCCTTGATAACCCTTTAAGTAAAGCGGATAACATTTGAGTGATCGAAAAGCCGGGGCACGTGTGACAGACCAATCAAGCCAAGTAGTGGCAACGCCACCTGCAGCCCGGCCCGGTGCCATGATCTTTATTCTTGCGACCGTGGTACTCGATATGCTGTCGATCGGCCTGATCGTGCCGATCATGCCGCGCTTGGTTGAGACCTATTTTACCGATGTTACGTCTGCCGCCCACGCTTTTGGCTGGTCCATGACAATTTGGGCCTTCCTGCAATTCTTCATGTCACCGATTTTGGGGGCTTTGTCAGATCAGTTTGGACGCAGACCCATTATTCTCATGTCCTGTGTGGGCTTGGGTGTTTCCTATTTTGCCACCGCTGTTGCGCCCACCTTTCTGGCATTTTTGGCCGCGCGCGTGATTTCCGGCGCCACGGCTGGCAATATTTCGGCAGCCAATGCCTATGTGGCTGATGTGACACCTCCTGCTGGGCGGGCGAAGGCGTTTGGGATGCTGGGCGCGGCATTCGGTGTTGGCTTTACTTTTGGCCCTGCCATGGGCGGCCTTTTGGGGTCAATTGATGTCCGATTACCCCTCTATGTCGCTGGCGCTTTGTGCTTTATCAATGCGGCTTATGGGTATTTCGTCTTGCCTGAGTCCCATAAGCTCGAGAATCGCACCCCGTTTAGATGGCGCAAAGCCAATCCGATTGGGGCCTTGGCTGTGTTTAAGGGCCAGCCCATGCTTTACGCCCTTATCCCGGTTTATGCCCTGTTTGCGTTGGCTCAGAATGTGTTCCCATCTAGCTTTGTTCTTTATGCGGAGCACCGTTACCATTTTGACACTATCACAACCGGCGCCACCATGGCCGCCTCTTCCACCTTGATGATTTTGGCACAGCTTTTCATTGTTCAGCGGGTTGTTGGACGCTTGGGTGAGCGGCGATCCCTCATGATCGCTCTTTTCTTTGGGATGAGCGGCTTTGCCCTTTATGGCTTAGCCCCGACGCCTGTATGGTTTTGGGCCTCGATGCCCGTGATGACTTTGTGGGCGCTCTTCAACCCATCCGTGCAGAGCCTGATGACCCAGCGCGTCTCAGCCAGTGCACAAGGCCAATTGCAGGGTGGCCTTGCGTCGCTCATGGCTTTGATGGGAATTTTCGCACCAACACTTTATACCAGCCTGTTTGCCTTAGGCGTCGCAAAACAATTGCCCGGCGGATTGGGCTTGCCCGGGGCCCCGTTCCTGACGGCTTCGTTTTTTCTGGGCACCGCCCTCGTTATCGCAATCTTTGCCGTCCGCCGCAGCCCTGGCAGCGGCAAGCCACAATGAGGTGGTGCAAAGTATGCCTCACAATAAGGTGACAACAAGTCCAACACCTTATGCGTCGTTCGTCACAAGCCCGTCATGAGATAGTCCTAGCAATCAAACAAATCGGGCGGGTTAGCCTTCAGGGGAGTACAGGATGGGACAGCGGAAATTTTTGGCAGCCAGCGTCTTGGCCATATTGAGCCTAGCAGCACCTGCCCTCGCCCATCCAAATCATAATGCTGCCCTCGCCCCACTTGCTCCTTGGCAACAGGCCTCAATTTGGCCAGACCGCATCATCACGACGTTTGAAACCGACCCAACCACCAGTTTTTCTGTCACATGGCGGACCGATGGCAGCGTTACACAAGCTGTGGCAGAGATTGTCCTAGCCACGCCCGATGCCCGCTTTGATCTGGGCGCGACCCGCAAAGCGGCGGATTCAGAGCCGCTCGATCTCGAGACCATCAAAACGGCAGGGCAAGAACTAAAGATGACATGGAATGCCGGTCTGGCACCTGTCACCTATCACTCGATTAACTTCGACGGGCTGCAACCAGATACGCTTTATGCGTACCGCGTCGGCGGTGGCGATGGTAAATGGAGTGAATGGTTCCAAATCCGCACAGCGCCTAAGTCAGGCCCGATCAAGTTTCTCTATGTCGGCGACGCGCAAAATGGCGTACTGTCGCATTGGTCGCGACTGATCCGCGCTGGTTATCAAAAAATGCCGGACGCGCGCTTCATCATTCACGCAGGTGATCTGGTCAATCGCGGCTCTCGCGACATTGAGTGGGCAGAATGGTTCAAGGCTGTTGGCTTTATCCATGGCATGATCCCCGCCATCCCGGTTTCAGGCAACCACGAGTATGATAGTTTTGGCGTCGGGCCAGCCCAGCGCCGGCTTCTTTCTGCGATGTGGCGACCGCAATTCCGCTTGAACTCGGTAGAAAGCTTGCCTGCCACCCTGCGCGAGACCGTTTACAAGGTCGCCTATGGACCAGACCTCGACATCTTCGTGCTGGACACCACGTCGGAAGACTTGGCCAGTCAAGCGGCTTGGTTGGACCAAGCCCTCACTCAGTCCAAGGCCAAATGGCGCATCGTGACCATGCACCATCCGATTTTCTCGTCCGGCCAAGGACGGGACAATCTCTCGCGGCGCAATCTTCTATTGCCGGTCTTTAGCAAACATAAGGTCGATCTGATCCTGCAAGGCCATGATCATACCTATGCCCGTGGCACCATTGCTGAAACCGATCTGCAACGGCCGGAGCGGGCAGTTGTTGGTGGTGCAGAAGATGTTGCGATGATGTTTGTCAATTCGGTTTCAGGCCCAAAACAATATAAGTTCAAATCCACACGATGGGACGAATATGCCCCATCGGGCGTAAGGCTGGACCGCTTTGGTGAAGGCACACAATTCTTCCAAACCATCGAGATCAACGGCGGCATGCTGCAATATCGTGCCTATGCCGCGACAGGCGAACTCTATGACAGCTTTGATATGAGCAAAGACGCCGCCGGCAAAAAGCAGGTGACCAAAGGACCAGCCGCAACGATGGAACAGCGCACCTACGGCCCCAATTTCCCCCATCGCGACTTCAAAGACCCGCAATAGCCTAGTCGGCGCTACGAGAAGTACTTAGAGGCCAATCCGTACGACTTGGATGATCAGGGTCCATGCGATGAGCGAGAAGACCACAGCGATGGCAAATCCAATAGGGCGCAAATCCCTCATAGAGTCGCTATCTTCATGGATTTGCGCCGCAAACTCCATTTCCAGTCGCTCTTGAATGGTTTGCACGGGCGAAGGAACATGAGCGGGATCTCGCGAAAAACGTGCAGCATTTTCAGCAGTTACCAGAACCGCATCCTGCACCTGTATCTCCGCATGCTTATGGACAGATTCCAAGTCAATTGCTTGAGCTTCTGTCGTGTCGCGCAGACCCTTTGGTTTTGCTTTGCCCATCCCCAACTTCCCCCCCTAGAAAGCTTCATATAATCCGCGCGTATTTCAGCCCGCTTAAGCCGATTAGATAAATTTGAGAGATTCATGAATAATGGCGAGCCCGGGTTTCGCCTCATCAAATCGGCTTAGTCAAAATGCGCTACTGTTGTCATAAACTTGAGGTAAGAGTCTGGCATTGAAATTGCTACCTCAAGGATAGACGTCACGTTTCAGGACATTGGGGCGGTCAGCAAGTGCTTCGGATGAATTTCTTACTTTTGATTATCTGTGGAATTCGCCGAACTTGTCAAAGGTAGAGTAAATGCGCGTTACGATGATTGGTTCGGGCTATGTAGGCCTTGTTTCGGGTTCCTGTTTTGCGGACTTTGGTCACGATGTGACTTGTGTTGACAAGGATTCAACCAAGATCGATCAGTTGAACCAAGGCGTCATGCCCATCTTTGAGCCAGGGCTCGATCATTTGGTCGCGCGCAATGTTGAAGCAGGTCGGCTGCACTTTACGGTCGACGCGGCGCAGGCAATCTCAGCCTCCGATGCTGTCTTTATTGGTGTCGGCACACCCGCGCGTAGCTCTGACGGTCATGCAGATCTGTCCTATGTCTATGCTGCAGCAGAAGAAATCGCGGACTTGATCAAGGGCTTCACCGTCATCGTGACAAAGTCCACGGTGCCTGTTGGGACTGGCGATGAAATCGAAGCCATCATTCGCAAGCGGCGACCAAGCGCAGAATTCGCAGTGGTCTCCAATCCGGAATTCTTGCGCGAAGGCGCAGCGATACGCGACTTCCAGGAACCAGATCGCGTTGTCATCGGAGGTGCGGACGATCCGCGCGCCCGCCAGATCATGCAGGACCTCTACCGTCCCCTTATGGCACAAGAAACACCGATTTTGTTTACATCGCGCCGGACCTCGGAACTCACCAAGTATGCGGCGAACGCATTCCTTGCAATGAAGATCACCTTCATCAATGAAATCGCGAACCTGTGCGAGCAGGTCGACGCTGACGTTCAAGAAGTGTCCCTGGGCATTGGCTTGGACGAGCGGATTGGCAAGCGCTTCTTGCAAGCTGGGCCAGGCTATGGCGGGTCTTGTTTCCCGAAGGATACTTTGGCCTTGATGAGGACGGCCCGCGACGCCGGGGCACCAGTTGAACTGATTGAAACAACTGTTCGCATCAATGATGCCCGCAAGCAGGCCATGGCGCAGAAAATTGTTCAGGCTATGGGCGGTGATGTTCAAGGCAAAACGATCGCGGTTCTGGGTCTAACATTTAAACCAAATACAGATGATATGCGCGACGCGCCGTCACTCGAGATCCTTCCAGCGCTACAGGCCGAAGGCGCGCGTATTCGGGCCTTTGATCCTGAAGGCATGCATGAGGCGCAGCGCCACTTCAAAAACATTGATTATGCCGCCAGCACCACTGACGCCATTGAGGGCGCCGATGCGTTGGTGATCCTGACCGAATGGGACGCGTTTAAAGCGATAGAACTCGGCAAGTTAAAAACGATGCTTTCGGCTCCAATTGTGGTCGACCTAAGGAACATGTTCAGCATCGCTGAAATGAACAGATATGGAATTCGCTATTTTGGTGTAGGAAGACCCGAGAACTCTCGCCAGATTTCAAACATTAAGGAACTACACGATGTATCATGCTAATAAACGCGTTCTGGTCACTGGCGGGGCAGGCTTTTTGGGCTCGCACTTGTGCGAGCGCCTGTTGGAAGCGGGGGCCGAGGTTATCTGCGTGGATAACTTCTTTACCGGCACCCGTCGAAACGTTGAACATTTGATTGGCCATAAGCGCTTTGAATTAATGCGCCATGATGTGTGCTTCCCGTTGTTTGTGGAAGTCGATGAGATCTACAATCTCGCCTGCCCGGCTTCACCCATCCACTACCAGCATGATCCGGTCCAGACGACCAAAACCAGCGTGCATGGTGCAATCAACATGCTGGGCTTGGCCAAGCGGGTCCGTGCCAAAATCTTCCAAGCCTCTACCTCGGAAGTTTATGGCGACCCCAGCGTCCATCCTCAACCCGAAGAATATTGGGGCAATGTGAACCCAATCGGGCCACGCTCGTGCTATGACGAGGGCAAGCGTTGTGCCGAGACCTTATTCTTCGACTATAATCGCCAGCATAAAGTGCGGATCAAGGTCGCGCGTATCTTCAATACCTATGGACCGCGCATGCATCCCAATGATGGCCGGGTTGTTTCAAACTTCATCGTCCAAGCCCTGCAAAACCAGGATATTTCGGTCTATGGGGCGGGCGAACAGACCCGTTCCTTCTGTTACGTCGATGATTTGGTCTCGGGCTTTATGAAGCTGATGGCGACAGGCGATGACGTCATTGGTCCGATTAATCTGGGCAATCCTGGTGAATTCACTATTCGTCAGTTGGCAGAATTGGTCATTGAATTGACGGGCTCCAAATCGCGCATCGTGGAATTCCCGCTACCCCAAGACGACCCCAAGCAGCGTCGCCCGGTAATCGAGAAGGCAAAGGCCCAACTCGGGTGGGAACCAAACGTGCAGTTGCGCGAAGGCTTGGGTAAAACCATCGTCTATTTCGATGCACTTCTGTCTGACGGAGCGCCAGTTTGAGGGATTAACTCTCATTATCATCCAGAGCTCAAGGCTCACTAGTCGCTGAAAGAACTCAAACTGGAACGAAAATTGAGTTTGCTTACTATGTAATCTGGCGGCTGCATTGTTACTGAAAAACAATGCAGCCGCCAGAAGCTAAGCCAAGCAGATTTCAATGAATTCAATCAGTTTGTTGTTAATGAGCTGCTAAACATCGAAGGGAATTATTATGACGCAAGGTAAAAAAGTGCTGGTATGCGGAGCTGGTGGGTTCATTGGTCACCATTTGGTTCGCCGGCTCAAGTTAGAAGGAGCGTGGGTTCGAGGTGTGGACCTAAAATTCCCAAGGTTCTCAAGCACTGACGCAGATGATTTTGCAGTCGGGGATCTACGCGAGCAGTCATTTGTACGTGAGATTATCGATCAGCGCTTCGATGAGGTCTATCAGCTCGCCGCGGACATGGGCGGTGCAGGCTACATCTTCACCGGAGAGAATGATGCCGCAGTAATGCACAATTCAGCTCTGATAAATTTGAATGTGTTAGAAGCGTGCCAGAAGCGCAACATTAAGCGGATATTCTATTCGTCCTCTGCATGTATGTATCCTGAATACAATCAACGTGATCCAGAAAATCCGATGTGTTCAGAGGATTCAGCGTATCCGGCTGCTCCAGATAGTGAGTATGGATGGGAGAAGTTGTTTTCTGAGCGACTTTATTTGGCCTTTGCTCGCAACTTAGGGATTGAGGCTCGAGTTGCCCGCTATCACAACATCTTTGGACCTGAAGGTAGTTGGAACGATGGCAAGGAGAAGGCTCCTGCCGCAATTTGTCGGAAAGTAGCCCAAGCCTTAGACGGTGGACACATTGAAGTTTGGGGAGACGGCGAGCAGACGCGGTCCTTTTTGTATATTGACGAATGCCTAGAGGCAACAATTCGTTTGATGCGATCGGATTGGACTGGGCCAGTCAACATCGGCTCTGAAGAGATGGTAACCATCAATGAGCTTACAGACATTGTAGCCGACATAGCGCAAAAATCTGTCCAAAAAAATCATATTGATGGACCTACCGGTGTTCGCGGACGAAACAGCGACAATCGACTAATCGAAGAAGTCCTAGGCTGGAAGCCAAGTCAACCTCTCCGCCACGGACTTGAGAAGACCTATGCTTGGGTGAATCGGCAAGTTCTATCAAATTCAAAATAGTTGGAGCACCGCCGCTATGAAAATCTCAGTGATTACAGTATGCTTCAATTCGGAGCGAACTATCCGAGAAACTATTCAATCCTTTCTCGATCAGGACTATGATAACAAGGAACTTTATTTGATCGATGGAGGTTCAACGGATAAAACTCTAGATATCGTGAATTCTTTCCGCTCAGACTTGATTACTATATTGTCCGAGCCTGATGAAGGAATTTATGACGCGATGAATAAGGGTCTGAAAGTTTTCCAAGGCGATGCAGTCGGATTCTTGAACTCGGACGATTGCTATCATACACCCAAAAGTCTATCCGCCATCGCCACCAAATTAAAAATGCATGATGTGGCTCATGGCCACCTTCAGTTCGTAGAGAGCCACATTTCTAAAAAGCGAACTAGAGTATGGAAGGGTACGAACTATCACAAGGGGAGCTTTAAAGCTGGCTGGATGCCAGCACATCCAACCTTCTATGTTCGTAAAAGCGTGGCTCATGCTACCGGCCTGTTTGACAAGAACATGCGAGTTGCCGCTGACTATGATTGGATGCTCAGAGCAATTGAATTGAATAGTTGTTCAATTGGTCTCGTGGACGAGATTGTCATAGATATGCAGGGCGGAGGCAATAGCACAAGAAGTCTCTCGGCATACGTCAAGGGTAACTTGGAGTCGTTAGAATCCAGGCGCCGTTGGTTGGAGACGGGGCTGGTTGATTTGGCATTCTTTTTGAAACCGGTAAGAAAATTGAACCAGTTGATACTCTAGAGCATGTTCCGATCATTCTGCATTATAGTCGTAGCTTGCTAAGTAGTTTAGGCATTTGTGCAGTTTGAACATGGTGGCGAGGGAGCCGATGACGTCCCAGAGAGCGCTCTCCTCACCGGGCCATTGGAGCCAACGAACGAGTAGTATGCGATTGCCAAAATCGCCGGAATCAAGCTGTGTCAGGCCTATCGTCGTCAATATGGCTGCGACTTCATCGCGGCCCAGCCAACCAATCTCTATGGTCCAGGCGACAATTATGATCTCGAATCGAGCCATGTTCTGCCAGCGCTTCTACGCAAAGCGCATGAGGCAAAATTGGGCGGTGCCGACTAGCTCGTTGTTTGGGGCTCTGGAAGTCCAAGGCGCGAGTTTCTCTATGTCGACGACTTGGCAGATGCGGTTGTCCATCTCGCCAAAGTCAATAGCGACGAAGAGCACGTCAATGTTGGCTCGGGCGCAGAAGTGACGATTAAAGAACTGGCCTAGCTTGTTTGCGAGACAGTTGGTTTTCAAGGCCAATTACGATTTCATGTATCAAAACCGGACGACACGGCCCGAAAATTGTCCGATGTCTCAAAATTAAACGGATTGGGATGGAACCGCGCCCGTGCCCTGAGAGAAGGCCTCGCCGAGACCTATCAAACTGCATTCGACTTGGGCAGAACAGAGCAGAAATAAAGCATAGTCAGTTGTAAAACTGACGCAAATTACCCCTAAAAGGCGTTCCGTAAAGACTAGCAAGTTGGTTGCAGGTAAACTGGCATATTGTTTGCTTGTCACAACTTCAAATTCTCAAGGCGGGCCTCTTTAAGTCCTGAAGCCTAGGAATTCAGCAGATTGTGACTGGTCTCAGGACCCGACGTGAGGAGGGGACGTATGTTGAGTATTGATCGGATGGATGGATTATATTCTGGTGGTGACACGTTGGTGTCGCGTGTGAGCGGCTATGGAGCGAAGCGTTGGTTTGACGTGGGTGTTAGCGG